>NZ_WOEY01000059.1 GCF_013177695.1 Paraburkholderia solitsugae
CTCCCGTACCGTTCTCAGATTGCGCCCGGCGCCCCGCCCCGCTTTGGAGAACTCATGCCAGTATCCGAATCGCACCAAAACCCAAATCACCCAACGGCAGACGCCGCTCAGCTCTTCGACGAAGACGAACTAACCAACCGTTTCGCGCCGGTATTCACCCGCATCGCCGAAGGCGCCGTAGACCGCGAACAGAAGCGGGAACTGGCCTACGCTCCGGTGGAATGGCTCCGCGAAGCCGGCTACACCAAACTCCGCGTACCAAAACGCTACGGCGGCGAAGGCATCACGTTCACAGCGTTCCTCGCATTAGTCTCGCGCCTCGGCGAAGCCGACTCAAACCTTCCACAAATCCTCCGCGTACACGGCGGCTTCATCGAATCCCTACTGGAAAGTGACGACGAGCCACTACGTGACCGCTGGCTCACACGTATCGCCCAAGGCCAGATCATCGGCGGCGCCGTATCCGAACGCACCAGCGTCACCAACAACAGCGTGCGCCTCACGCAAACCAACGGCGCATGGCATCTCGACGGCGAGAAGTACTACACCACCGGCACGCTCTACGCGGACTGGGTCGACGTCACCGCCCATGACGGACAAAGCAACGTCCGCGTGCTCGTCAAAAGCGACGCACCCGGTCTCGCCCGGATCGACGATTGGGATGGCTTCGGACAGCGTCTCACCGGCAGCGGGACGGCGCGTTTCGAACGTGTACCGGTCTCGCACGATAACCTGTACCGTCGCTATAACGCCTCCGAACCGCGCCGCAACAGCCTGCTCACCGCCTACTATCAGGCGCTCCATGTCGCCAACCTGGCAGGCATCAGCCGCGCAGCGCTGCGCGACGCCGTGGCCTTCACGCAGGGCAAAACCCGGACCTTCGGCATTCCCGGTGAATCGAGCCCGCGCGACAATCCGCTGGTGCATCGCGTAGTCGGCCGCCTCGCAAGCCTGGCTTATTCGACACAGAGCATCAGCACATCGCTCGCCCGCGCGATCGATGCAGTCTCCGTGGCGCGGCAGGAAGGCCGTACCGATGAGCAAACCTATATCCACCTCGACATCCAGACGTTCCAGGCGCAGCAGATCGTCATCGAGCAGACGCTGCAGGCGGCGACCCTGCTCTTCGAAGTGGGCGGCGCATCGGCAACCAGCGAGACGCGCCGCTTCGATCGCTACTGGCGCAACGCACGCGTGCTGGCGTCGCACAATCCGGCGATCATCCGCGAAGCCGCTATCGGTGACTTCTATCTGAATGGGAAGGCGCATAACGAACGGTTTGGTGTGTCCGGTTCCTAGCGCTCATGTGGCACAGTATCGTCAAGCGCATGCGCCACGCTTGCGATACTGGACAGCCCTGACGAGCGACATGAAGAACCTGACTGCGTACGAGCCCCCGGTCGACGAAAACCAGCTTCTGCTGAAGTGGATCCGGCGCGCGCGTGAATCCCAGATGAGCCACTACGACATGGCCGACCTGCTGGCGGCGCGCGACCGAGGCGTCGGCTGGCTGGTCACCGCATTGACGGCCTTTGTGGGTACGGCCGTGTTCGCGTCGTTGAGTTCGACCGCCGTCTCGCCGGCGCTCAGGATCTTCCTGGGCCTGGTGAGCGTTGCCGCTGCTGTCTCCGCCGCGCTGCAAACGTTCTTCCGATACGCAGAGCGCGCCGAAAAGCATCGCGCGGCGGGTGCGCGCTATGGCGCTGTGCGGCGCAGGCTGGAAGCCATCTTCGCAGGCGACGCCGATGCACGCGACGGCCACTATCTCACCGCGATCCGCGACGAACTCGACCGGCTCGCCGAAGATTCACCGAACGTGCCGCCGCGCGTTTTCTATCGCACCCAGCGAACCCTGGCCGACGACCCGCGACGAAGCCGTGACACCTGATCGGCCACCACGCGGCGGCCACCACGCTCGCCTGAAAACTACCGCGTAGCGGACACCAGCAACATCATCGGCCGCTCGCGTTCTTCTGCCAGTTCAGGCCGCGCATCTCCGGCAGCATGGCGCGCAATGCGGGCCATTCGGCGGCGCCGGCGAGACCCTGTTTCGAACGGCCCAATTGGCTGTAGTTGTCGAAAAATTTGGGGTCGTCGTAAATGTTCTGTGTCATTTGTAAATGGGATTAACTGTAATTGAAGCAACGCAACCGCATGATGTATAAGCGCAGTATCTGGCGGGCGTGTCTTTTATCCATGCAGTTTCGATAGCAGGGCTCGACCACGGGCCATGGCCAGCGGCTTGAAGGGCCGGTACAGGCCACGATTAAAGCCACTTAAGCATCACTTAAGCTCACTGCCTGCACAATGCATGCTGGCGAGAATACCCCTAATCACAGGCATGTTTTTCTCTCAGACATGCGAAACACGTAATTCCCTGTCGGCCTTCCGGTCTTTACGCCTTTCCGGGCCTTTGCTTCTGCTCGATTATGGTATTGTCCGACCTGCGCTTAAAAGCGCATTGCCACACTCAATCGGGAAGCGGAATCGCTCCCTAAAAAAAATATTATGGAAGTCCAAAACGCCCGCCGTTGGGCACCACGGGGAACACGCGTCTGGCTCGGCGCGGCCGCCGCATTGGCGATCGCGAGCGGAGTGCGCATGTTGCTCCATCCGCTTCTCGGACCGATTATGCCGGGCACCGCGTTCTGTATCGCCGCGGCGCTGGTCGAGTATTTCTGCGGGCTGGCCCCGGCGCTCACGGTCATGGTGCTCGGCATGGGTATCGCCGACTACCTGTTCGTCCCCCCCTACGCCACCATCGCCGTATTCGATCGCGGTGACGTCGCGCTGCTGATCTCGTATCCGCTGGTGACGCTGCTCGTCATCATGCTGATCGAACGCCTGCGCCGCGCGCAGTTTCGTGCGGAACTGATCGCATCGGTTGCGCAGTCGCGCTATGAAATGCTGCTGCGTCACGACAACGAACGCATGCTCGCGCGCCGTGCCGTCGACGAAACGCACCGGCTGCTGCGCCATCTGTCGCATCACCACAAGACCTTCATTTTCATCCAGGCGCTCGAGCGCAATGCGCTGCAACAGGCGGACGACGTCAAGCCGCAAGGTGTGCTGCCACGCTTGCCGAACGAGATTGCGCCCGGCCCGCGCTTTGCCGACGTCGATCCCGACGACATCCAGCGGCTTAGCAAGGCACTGTGGCCCGGCAGCCATCGGGTGCGCCTGAGAAGCGGCGATGGTCCGCTGAAGCTGACCGAGTGCGTGTGCGAACGGTTCACCACCCACGCCGGTGAGTTCCTCGTGCTGCGGATTGGAGCCTGATCCGTGAGCGAACCGACAAGTCTTTTCTTACCCGGCGACGACCACGCCGTGCTGATGCTGCACGGCCTGTCGAGCTCGCCGCTCGAATTACGTTTTCTCGCACGCTTTCTCAACGCCGAGGGCTTCACCGCTTGCGCGCCGGTCTTGCCTGGCTACAGCGCGGGCTCCGAAGAAGCTGCAATGGAACGTTGGCTCGAAGCCGCCGTGCGCGAGTACGACGCCCTGGCCGAGCGCTTTGCACGCGTCTCGATCTGCGGGCTATCGATCGGTGCGGCGTTAGCGCTGGCGCTGGCGCATCGCCGTCCCGGGGCGCAGTCGCTCGTGTTGTTGTCGCTCACGCTCTCATACGACGGCTGGGCGATCCCCTGGTATCGTTTCCTGCTCAACTGGGCGTACTTCACACCGCTGCGCAAACGCTGGCGCTACCGCGAGGAAGCACCGTTCGGCCTGCGCAACGAAGCGCTCAGAGCAAAGATCGCCCGCGCCATGCAGCGCAGCGATTTCAGCGAAGTCGGGCCGTCGACGATTTCACTGCCGGCATTGCACCAGGCGAGCCGCCTCGCCGCGAGCCTGCGCACGCAGGTGCGCGACATCAAGACCGATTGCCTGATTGTTCACGCGATCGACGATGAGACGTCGAGCCCTCGCAATGCACGCTTTGTCGCTGCAAATATCGGTGCTGCCTTTTTACGCACAATCTGGCTGGATGATTCGTATCACATGATTACGTCGGACAACGAGCGCGAAATCGTCGCGCGCGAAACCGCGCTGTTTTTGCGCGAGAGCGAAGCTGCCCATAGTGGCGACGACGGCGGCAAGCAACAGGTGGTCTCGAAGGCCCTGGCGCGGCGCCTCAGGCAACTCGCTGCGCTTGGCAAAGAGCGCGCATGACGGCGCATATCACGTCCGGGTCCGGTAAACCGGCAAGCGCGTCGCTGCGTACCCCGTTCAGGGTCGGCAAAGCCACCCATATGTCACTGCTGCTCGCCGCTGCGCTGGGCCTTTGCACAGCGCGTGCTGCGTATGCGGACGATGCAAGTCCGGACGCGACGACTGACGCGAGTACGAGCACAAGCACAAGCAACGCCGACACGAGCACGGGCGCGGCCACCGACAGCAAATGGAAAATCGGCGTGGGCCCTGGCGTGGTGATCACGCCCAAGTACCCGGGATCGCGGCAGTTGACCGTCTTCCCGTTCCCTGCGCTGGACATCTCTTACGACGACCGGATTTTCTCGCAGGGCCCTGACGTGCTTGGCGTCAACGTGCTGCGCGGTCCCGCCTATCACGTGGGCGTTGCTGTCACTTTCGATTTCCAGACTCGCAAGGAGTCCGACGACCCGCGGCTGCATGGACTTGGCAATGTGGATGGCGGACCGAAACTGAAGCTCTTCGCCGACTACACGTGGTGGGCGTTTACTGGGTCAGTGGCGTTGTACCAGGATATCGACGGGAATCACCAGGGGACGACGGTCATGACGGATTTCGTGGCTTCCGCGCCGGTTGGCGGCTGGTTGTTCTCGGTCGGACCTGGGTTCACCTGGGCGAATGCGACCTATACGCGGACGTTTTTCGGCGTGTCCGGGCAGCAGAGCGCCGCGTCAGGGTTGCCCACGTATAACACCAGTGCCGGCATACGGGACATCCATATGAACGCCATTGTGACTTACGATTTTTCAAAGCACTGGAATGGGTCGGTTTCCGCTACGTTCGGGCGACTGGAGCACGACGCGGCGAATAGCCCGATTACCGAAAAGAGATTCGAGCTCAATACGCTCGCTTCGGTGAACTACAAGTTTTAGTTTTTGGCTTTTGGCTTTTGGCTTTTCGCGCGCTCCAGCGCGAAAAGCCAGGATCGCTTCAATCCCCCGTGCCAAGCTCTTCAACTTCAATTCCCAACTCGGCGGCCATGCGCCGCACCACCACCTGAAGCCGGCTCACCTCATCGGCAAGCCGCTTTTGTTCAGCCTTTACCGCCTCGAACGCCGACAGCGGCACAACCTCATCATCCCCACCCGATTGTGCAAACTCACTCGCGCTGACTTCGCCGCATAGCAGATGCATCCAGCGACTTTCGCGTTCGCCCGGCGTGCGGCCCAGCTTCACCACCCGCGGTGGATCATTGGCAGCCAACTCATCGAGAAACGCCTCGACCGACGAGATGTCGGCAAACCCATGAAACCGCGCGCTGTTCAAGCGCAACTCAGCGGCAGTCTGCGGGCCGCGCAGCAACAACGTAGTCAGTAACGCAGCCGACTGACTCGGCAACCCCAACACCCGATTCATGTTGTGCTCGAAGCGCGGCACGCGGCTGCTGCTGCCCTCCATCACCAGGCTCAGGCGCTTCAACCCGTCGATGGCAGTCAGCACCTCTGCCTCGGTTGCATTCATCACCGGCGCACGGCCAGTCTTCTGATTGCAGCCCAGGGTCAGCGCGTTCAGCGAAAGCGGATAACTGTCCGGCACGGTGTGCTGCTTTTCGACGAGCACGCCGAGTACGCGCCCTTCAAGCAAGGTCAAAGCGCGGATGAAGGGACGGGAAACAGCGTCGGGAGTGGAGTTCATAGAAAGGATGTCGCGGCATGCGCCGCCGGGTCTCGTGGATGGTGTGCCTTACCGTTGCACAGCCGGGCGGCGGGTTTTAGTTTGTGGGCACTATGATAAACGCCCCGGCCGCTCGCGGTGTACGAATCTCCGCAATGACCCGGCTCGCCCCGAACGCGTCCGCATCCGTCTGTGCGCATTTTTGTTCCGTTGACGTCGTTCCATATTCGAGATAGTTTCCCGAATATGGAAAACGCACACTCTGACGACAACGCCATCGACCGCCGCATCGCCCAGCGTCTGCGAGGCTTGCGCGCCGAGCGAAACTGGTCGCTCGACGATCTGACGAAGCTCAGCAACGTTAGCCGCGCCACCCTGTCGCGCCTCGAAAACGCCGCCGTGAGCCCGACGGCGAGCGTGCTGGGTAAGCTCTGCGTCGCCTACGGCTTGCCGATGTCGCGCCTCATGCACATGGTCGAAGAAGACTTCGCGCCGCTGGTGCCGCGCGAGGCGCAGGCGGTCTGGACCGACGCGAGCGTCGGCTTCCGGCGCCGCTCCGTGTCGCCACCGGCCCAGGCGCTGAGCGGCGAGGCGCTGGAGTGCGAACTCGATGCCGGCGTGCGCATTACTTACGACGCGTCGCCGAGAGCCGGCCTCGAACATCATCTGATCTTGCTCGAAGGGCAACTGCAGATCACCGTCGACGGCCGAAGCCACGATCTGCACCCCGGCGACTGTCTGCGCTATCAGTTGTTCGGCCCCAGCGCTTTCGTCACACCCGCGCACAGCGCAGCCCGCTACATCCTCTTCATCGTCTGAGTTCGAGGCAACATGAGCGCGACCACCATCACGATCTTTTCCGCCGACGACCTCGTTCACCACCTACCCAAACTTGGCGCGCTGCTGCATGCCTGCGTCCATGACGGTGCGAGCGTCGGCTTTGTCCTGCCGTACAGCGTCGAGGAGAGTGAGGCGTTCTGGCGCGGCAAGGTGCTGCCGTCGCTGCGCGCGGGGGCGCTTGTGCTGTTCGTCGCACGCCATGGCGAGTCGATCGCCGGCACCGTGCAACTCGATTACGACACGATGCCGAACCAGCGTCATCGCGCCGAGGTGCGCAAGCTGCTGGTCCACCCTGCGTTCCGCCGCCAAGGTATCGCCAAAGCGCTGATGGCGGAACTGGAAAGCCGGGCGCACCAGTTGCAGCGCAGCTTGCTGACGCTCGATACGCGCACCGGCGACAAGGCCGGGCCGCTCTATGCCGCATTGGGTTATCAGACGGCCGGCGTGATCCCGCAGTTTTGCCGCGATACGCAGACGGAGCGGTTCGACTCGACCACCATCATGTACAAGGCGCTGTGAGCCAGACACGGGCAGGCCGCCTGTGATGGACGCTCAAGGTGAGCGAGACGTAGGCAGGAAGTCGGGGATGCAAACTCAGGCGAGTCTGCATCGTCCGGTTTAACGGCGCGAATCGAACGCGATCCGCACGGCCAGACCGGCGAGCACGGTGCCCATCAGCCAGCGTTGTACCTGCAGCCACACCGGCCGCCCATTGAGAAACCCGGCGATCGAACCAGCCATGCTCGCAATCAACGCATTGATCGTGACGGAGACGACGATTTGCACGCACCCCAGCGCGATCGACTGCGTGAGCACGCTGCCGTGCTCCGGTGAAATGAATTGCGGCAGCAGCGACAGATACATCACCGCGATCTTCGGATTCGCGAGATTCGTGACGAGCCCCATGGTGAACAGTTTGCGGCGGCTGTCGTGCGGCAGGTCGCGCACCTGGAACGGCGAGCGGCCGCCCGGTTTAACCGCTTGCCACGCAAGATACAGGAGATACAGCGCGCCGCCGAAACGCAACGCGTCGTACGCGTAGGGCACCGTCAACAGCAGTGCGGTGATACCGAACGCCGCGCAAAACATGTAGAACACAAAGCCGACCGCGACGCCGCCGAGCGACACGAGCCCCGCGCGCCGCCCCTGGCAGAGCGATCGCGAGATCAGGTAAATCATGTTCGGGCCGGGTGTGAGCACCATGCCGAGCGAAACCAGGGCGAAGGCGAGCAGCGTTGTGACAGCGGGCACGGAGGTCTCCTTTGTGAATTGAAGTTGGGCAGTGCCGCTCAATATAGCCGATGCCGCCGGTTCGGGCCTTGAATCCGGGCTTGAAAAGTTTGCATCGCCAGTTGAATGGCGCTCATATCTTCGACGCCTTCGTGCTCGCTTCGCTCGCTTCATCACAATGTAATGCGGGCAACGGCGGATCAGTTCAGGTACGTTTCCACGAGCTTGACCCAGTAGCTTGCGCCCAGGCTGATGATGCGGTCGTTGAAGTCGTACTTGGGGTTATGCACCATGCAACCGCCCCACTCGCCTACGCCGTTGCCGATTATCACGTAGCAGCCCGGCACCTTGTCGGACATCCATGCGAAGTCTTCGCTGCCCATCATGCCTTTGGTGTCGGTCAGCACGTTCGCGGCGCCGACCAGATCAGTGATCACATCACGCGCCAGCGCGGTCGGCGCCTCGGCATTGACGACCACCGGCACGAGCCGTTTGTAGTCGATCGAGGCTTCGACGCCGAAGCATTGCGCCTGCAGCGTGACGATTTCGTGCACGCGCTTTTCGATCCGCTCGCGCATCTCCGGGTTGGTCGAACGCATGTTCAGCAGGAGCTTCACCGTGTCGGGGATCACATTGTGGGTCGCGCCCGCATGAATTCCACCGATGCTCACCACGCCAACTTCAGACGCCGGCAGATTGCGCGAGACGATAGTCTGCAACGCCATGATCAGCGAGCCGGCCGCGACGATCGGATCGCGTGCCTTGTCCGGCATCGCGCCGTGACCGCCCACGCCCGTCAGCGTGACCGTGGCAACGTCCGAGGCTGCCGTCACGCCGCCCGTCTTCACGACGAACTGGCCAACCGGAATGCCCGGGCCGTTGTGCAGCGCGTAGACCGCATCGCAAGGAAAGCGCTCGAACAAGCCCTCTTCGATCATATGGCGCGCGCCGCACAGGTTTTCTTCGTCAGGCTGGAAAATCAGGTTGAGCGTGCCGTCGAAGCCGCGGCTCGTCGCCAGATGCCTCGCGGCGGCGAGCAGGATCGCGGTGTGGCCGTCGTGGCCGCAGGCGTGCATCTTGCCCGGAATCCGGCTTGCATACGGCAGATGCGTTTGCTCGTGAATCGGCAAGGCATCCATGTCCGCGCGAATGCCGATCTTGCGTGTACCGTTGCCCAGTTTCAGTTGCCCGACCACGCCCGTGCCGCCGATGCCGGTATGCACGTCGTAACCCCACTCTTTCAGCAAACCGGCCACCAGTGCCGCGGTATTGACGACGTCGAAGCCCGTTTCCGGATGCGCGTGGATCTGGCGGCGCAGATCGACAAAGGTCTGTTCGTCGGCAACCACGTCCGCAATCAGTCCGGCCGATTGCAGTTCCGCTTCAACGATTTGTGCTTCAAACATGCGATGTTCTCCTGTTGGTTCTGTTAGTCCTGCCAGCCGTCTCTGGTGATGGGCTGCCCTGCATTAACTGAAATCTCTGGCCGATGCGCTCAGTCGGCGCGGTGCTCTTTCAACGCCGCCAATGCGACGAGCGACACCGCGCTGCACGTGACCATGTACCAGGCAGGTGACATGGGATTGCCGGTCGTGCTGATGAGCCACGTCACGATGAATTGCGCGAAGCCGCCGAACACCGCCACACCGATGCTGTACACCACCGAGAAGCCCGTGGCCCGCACATGCTTCGGAAAACCTTCCATGAGAATGAGAAAAACCGAGCTGGAACCGGCTGCGAGACAGCCGACCAGCGCGGCGATCACCGTCAGCGCGACGCCGAGTTGCGCCGTGTGGTTGAGCAGCCAGAACGCCGGATAGATCAATACGGCGCCGAGCAGCGTGGCGCCGACGACCAGCGGCTTGCGACGCGGCAGGCGATCCGACAGCAGCCCTGCGAGCGGCGAGCCGATCAGCAAGACCGCGCCGGCCACGCAACCCGACAGAAACGCGGTGGCCGGCGGCATATGCAGCACGCGGATCAGATAGGTCGGCATATAGAACACGACGATGTACATCGACGCCGTGCCCCCGACCATCATCAGAATGCCGACGCACACTTGCCGCAGATGACCCGCCATCAGTTCACGAAACGCGCTGCTTTCACGCGCCGTGGCGTGATGCGTTTCATCCAGCGCGCGGCGGATATAAAGCCCGACCGGTCCGATCAGCAGACCGCAAAGGAACGGGATGCGCCAACCCCAGCTTTCCAGATCGGCAGGCGCGAGAAAATGCGACAGCAGAAAGCCGCTCAGCGCGCCGACCAGCGCCGCCGCACCCTGGCTCGCCAGTTGCCACCCAACCAGAAAGCCGCGTGTGGACTGCACACCCGACTCCATTAGCAGCGTGGTCGACGCGCCGATCTCGCCGCCGGCTGAGAAGCCTTGCAGCAATCGGCCGAGCACGATCAGCAGCGGCGCGAACAGGCCGATCTGCGCATAGGTGGGCGCAAGGCCGATTGTTGCCGTGCCGAGCGCCATCAGCGCGATGGTCAGCGTCATCGCAGCCTTACGGCCGGCCCGATCCGCGTAGTTGCCGATCAGGATGCCGCCCAGCGGCCGCATCACGAAACCGATGCCGAAGGTCGCGACCGCCATCAGCAGCGAGCCAAAAGCCGTATGCGACGGAAAAAACAGCTTGCCGATCAGGACCGCGAAGAAGCTGTAGATCGTGAAGTCAAACATCTCCAGGCCGTTGCCCAGCGTGGTCGCGGCGATCAGCGCGAACTTCGAGGCGCGCGGCTGAGCCGACGTCTGCGCTGACAACTGCGGGAGCCCCTGAACCGGCCCCTGGGACACCGCGTCGGCTGACGCGGGTTGCAGCGATGTGTGCAGATTTGCCATGAGAATTCCGATGATTCCGGTGGAAAGGGCTGCGTCGCTTTGCGGCCGACGTCAACCGAACAGTGCGGTCGTCAATTTCCAAGCGCAAATCGTTTGTTTTTATAGCCATCACTTTTATTTATCCCCACACTGGAGGCTGCGGCGCACACAGCCGAGGCACCCTTCGAGTGGATTCGACGATGAAACTTCACCAATTGCGCTCATTGATCGCCGTCGCGGAGAACGGCAGCATCCACGAGGCGTCGCGTGCGCTGCATGTCACGCAGCCGGCCGTGAGCAAGGCGCTGTCCGATCTGGAGGCGGAACTCGGCGCGCCGATGTTCGTGCGCTCAGCCAAGGGCACGCAGCTCACGCCGTACGGGCAAAGCCTGATTCGCCACGCGCGCGCGATCGAACAGGAACTGCGCCACGCCCACGAGGACATCTCCACGCTGCTCGGCATCGCGCGCGGCACCGTAACGGTGGGCGTTACGCCGGTGACGTCTGCCGGACCGTTTGCTGAGGCGTTGCGGGAGTTTTCACGGGTTTATCCGCAGGTCACCCTCAACGTGTTCGAATTGCGTCCGCCACAGATCCAGGAAGGCCTCGCGGACGGTTCGATCGATTTCGGCCTTGTCTCGCGCATCGGTCAGCCGAGCGACACGCGTTTCTACTGGGAGACGCTCTACACCATCGCCACGACGCTGGGCGTGCGCACCGGCCATCCGCTGCGTGGCACGCATTCCCTGCAGGGGCTCGCCCAGGCGGCGTGGCTTAGCTGGGATGCGCTCGACGATTCGACGAGCCTGATCGGCACGCTGTTCGGCAGCCAGGATATAGCGCCGCCGAAAAACGTGCTGCGTTGCACGTCGACGTCGCTCTACCTGGAGATGGCCAGCACCACCGACCGCATCAGCCTGTGGTCGGAACTGCCGTTCCATACGGCGCCGTACAAGGGACTGCTGCGCAAGATCGGTTTGACCGAGCCGCTGCCGGACATGACGATCGGGTTGATCTGCCGGGATATCGATCTGACCACCACCGTTGCTGCGACGCTAATCGAGATGATCCGCACCGCCTCTACTGAGTTCTCCGGGGTGTACCTGCGCGCCGGGGCGACGCCGGGGCAGCGGGCACGCGAGCCGAAAGAGCGGCCGTGAGCACGGTCCGGTGACGGCTGAAGGAATTGAAAGCCGCGCGGTGAATATGCTGGCGCCTCGAACCCAGGCGCCGCAAGCGCGACCGTGAGCCTGGGTTGGGCGCGCTCACGTGGATGGGCCTTTTCGGCGCGCCGTGCGCGGCTCCCGGTAGGGCCGATCGGGCGTTGCACTGCAGGAAACACTTGCGGTGAAGATTTTTGCCCGGTATTGTCGAGCCGTTCTGCAATGCAGCGCGGGAGAGATCGTCAGAAGGTTGTGACGACGCCGACGGAGCAACCGCCCCGGAAACTCTCAGGCAAAAGGACCGCGCAGCTGGAACATCTGGAGAGCGGCGCCATGCGCGCCCACCGAAGGGGATTCCCTGCATACGGCTGGCATCAATGCTCGTCGGCTCACGGGAAGAAACTCTCAGGTACATGGACAGATGGGGCATCGACGCCGGTTTCGACACGAAATCGACACCGGTGATGCTCAACTACTCTGGACCATGTCATGTCACGAATCGCCATTATCGGCGCCGGTATTACCGGCGTCACGACTGCTCACGCCCTGGCTCAGCGCGGCCACCACGTTACCGTGTTCGAACGTCATCGCTATGCGGCGATGGAGACCTCGTTCGCTAACGGCGGCCAGTTGTCGGCCAGCAATGCTGAAGTGTGGAACAGCGCGGCCACTGTGATGAAGGGTTTGCGGTGGATGCTTACGCGCGACGCGCCGTTGCTGCTTAATCCGATGCCCACGTGGCATAAGTATTCGTGGATGGGTGAGTTTTTGCGGCAGATTCCGAACTATCGGGCCAATACCGTCGAGACGGTGCGGCTTGCGATTGCGGCGCGTGAGCATTTGTTTTCGATTGCTGAGCGTGAAGGGATCGATTTCGATCTGGAGCGGCGCGGCATTCTGCACATCTACAAGACCCGGAAGGAATTCGACGCGGCGAGTAAGGTGAATGCGTTGCTGCGCGAAGGCGGGCTGGATCGGAATCCGGTGACGGCGAACGAGTTGCACGCGATCGAGCCTACGCTGCAGGGTGATTTTTTCGGTGGTTTTTTTACGCCTTCAGATTCGACTGGCGATATTCACAAGTTCACGCGTGGGTTGGCGCAGGCTTGCGTGCGGCATGGCGTCGAGTTTCATTACGATGCCGAGATTACAGGCATCGAGCAGCCGGCTGAGGGGCGGTTCTCGCTAAGCGTGAAACTGGAAGGTGAGTCGCAGCAGTTTGCCTTTGAGCGGATCGTGGTGTGCGCCGGCGTGAAGAGTCGCGACTTCGCGGCCATGCTTGGCGATCATGTGAACGTGTACCCGGTTAAGGGGTATTCGATTACCGTTTGTCTTGATGATGAAGTGAGCCAGCAGCGCGCGCCGTGGGTGAGTCTGCTCGACGATAGCGCGAAAATTGTCACCAGCCGGCTTGGAGTGGATCGGTTTCGGGTTGCCGGTACGGCGGAGATCAATGGGTTCAATCGGGATATTCGGTCGGATCGGATTGCGCCTTTGGTTGATTGGACTCGGCGGTATTTTCCGGAGGTGTCGACTTCGAAGATCATCCCGTGGGCTGGTTTAAGGCCGATGCTGCCGAGCATGTTGCCGAAGGTCGGGCGCGGGAAACGGCGCGGCGTTTTTTATAACACCGGACATGGGCATTTGGGCTGGACGTTGTCGGCGGCTACAGCGCAGGCTTTGGCGGGGGCTATTCAATAGGGCTTGGTTTGCCTGCGCGGCGCTTTGTTTGTCTGTTTGCGTGCGGCGTTGGCCTTTCCTTGATTTCTTAGTGGTCTATTAGCGTCGCCCCTGTGCGGGGCGGCACTTGCTTTCTTTGCCGCCGCAAAGAAAGATAAGCAAAGAAAGCGGCTCACACCGCCAGCTCATAAGCGGGTTCCCCCGCGCAGTCGCGGCAGTGGTGCATCTGGAATCTGTGTTCTCGCTCATTCGGCGTCAGTGACAAAGCAGTCATTCTTCCGGCGGCGCTGCGCGCGCCGTCGCGGTTGTTCACTAAAACCTGTCGCGGTGTACGCTTGCAGGTTACGGGTTCGCAGCCTTTATGATTTTATGGACTATATGCGGCCACTCATTTTAGGGTTTCAGCAACCTGTAGACCTTGGCCGACCTCCGCCAGGAGAATAGCGTCCAGGCGTTCATCGGTACGACCGCGATAATCCAAACTACGACGCGCGTACTGGCGTCGCCGCTGTGAGCTTCGTTTATCCATTTAAGGTAAAGCAGGGCTGACATCAGGATACCGGCCACAAACCACCAGAAGGAAGTCTCAGGCGAACCGACGCCGCAAACCTCGCCGGTGGCGTGGTTTAGCCATCCCACGAGTGTCTGCCAGTTATCCGTATCGCGCAGTACCGCCGTCACGACCATGCCGTTTTCAAGTCGAGGCGCGCCGCGCATTTGTACAGCGTACTGACGTTTGCCTGCAACCGTGACGTTAAAGGCTGTACTGATTGTTCTCCTGCCATATTTGTCTTTCTCGGCGACTATCCCGCCGATGTTTTCAAGCGTGACGGTAGTGGCATGGTAGGTCATGGGCAGATCGTGCGGTAACTGCGTTGGCAACGCATAGCTGTGTCCGAGAGCGTGAATATACCCCGTGCAGCATCTTGTATTAGTTTGTGATTGTTCTATGCACTACGCCGCCACGTCGTGCTCGATTCTACCGTTCCCTTAGGTATTAGCCTGGACTTGATTTGACAGTTACCGGCGAAGCGTCCCCAAAGGCAAAACCCGCTACGTCTGCTAGTGTTGTCCAATTGTGGTCCACTTTCCAGGGTATCGCCATGACCAGATCCCGCTCCGCCACGCGCAACGACCCAAGCACGCGCCTCACTGACGAACAGATCGCCGCAGAAGCGACAAGGCGCCTCGCCTGGGATGCCGCCGTGCCCCCAAACGCCCTGCACGTCAAGGTCTCACACGGACGCATCACCCTGCTCGGCGTACTTCAACTCGACCAGCAACGAGCCGCCGCGCTCGAAGACGTCTCCCGCCTGTTCGGTGTTACCGGCGTTTCCGATCTCGCCATCATCAAAGCGAAATTGTCCTAGCCCGCCTCCGCGCGCAACAGCGCCCGGCAATGCCTCGCAATCTGCTTTTCCTCCTCGGTATGAATCACCCTCACCTTCCCGGCTGGATCTCCTTCGGATAGCCCCAAAAACGCAAGCCCCTCGCACACGCGCTTGCGAATCTCTTCACTGTGTTCGCCGATCCCACCCGTGAACACCAGCAAATCGATCCCGCCCAGCAAAGCCGCGTAGCCGCCTATCGTTTTCTTCACCGCCGTAGCAAACGCATCCAGCGCCAGCAACGCATTCGCATCCCCCGCCGCCGCGCGTTTTTCCAGTGCCTGCATGTCGCTCTCGCCATCGGCGAAACCAGCCAGGCCGCTCTGGCGATTCAACAGCGTCTCAAGCGCGTCGGCATCAAGCTTCTCCACGCGCATCAGATACAGCAGCACGCCCGGGTCGAGATCGCCGCTGCGCGTGCCCATCGGCACGCCACCAGTCGGCGTCAACTCCATCGATGTATCGACGGATTTGCCGTCCTGCAAGGCACATAGACTCGCGCCGTTGCCCAGATGCGCGAACACCGCTCGCGGCGGCAAATCGGCGCCAAGTCGCGTTACCAGCGATTCATACGACAGCCCATGAAAGCCGTAACGAATCACGCCAGCCTCCATGTAACGACGCGGCAACGCAAGCTGCGCCGCGCGCGGCGGCAGCGTCGCATGAAACGCGGTGTCGAAGCAGGCAAAATGCTGCGCGTCGCCAAAGATCTTTGACGCCTCGTCAATCAATGCCAGCGCCGGTGGGATATGCAACGGCGCGAAGTGCACGGCGTCCTGCAAGCGCTGCCGGACTTCAGGCGTCAAGCGCTGATGTGTTCGCAGATACGGGCCGCCGTGCACCACCCGATGCCCAACCGCCGCAGGCCGCTCGTGCTTCTGCTCCGCAAGGACCCGTGAGAGCATCTGCAACGCGTCGGTCTGCGACTCCAGTACATGTTCCTGCTGCATCAGCACGCGGCCGTCAGGCGACTTGATGCGCAAGCTGCCGTCGCCGCGCCCAATACCTTCAGCGCTGCCTTCCAGTAACAATGCTTCGTCTCCGCCGGCATGCGCGGCGTGCGCGGAACGCGTAAAGAGCCCGAATTTCAGCGACGACGAACCACTATTCAGCACCAGAATCGTCGGTGCTTGCATCGGCTCGCCGGCCTTCTCATGAGTCTCCATGGCACGCTCAACCTTTCCACGTCCAGTTGCGGATATCTTCCTTATCGATGCCTTCGGCATGCGCATAAGCCAGATGCTCGATGATCTGCCCACGCAGCCACTCTTTCGCGTGATCGCCGACGCCGCGCAGCACCGGCACACGATCGATCACGTCGATCGCCAGCGAGAAACGGTCAACCTCGTTGATGATCGCCAGTTCAAGCGGCGTGTTGATGTTGCCTTTCTCGTGGTAGCCGTGCACATGCAGATTGTCGTGATTGGTGCGGTTGTAGGTCAGCTTATGCACCAGCGACGCGTACGAATGGAAGTTGAAAATCACCGGCTTCCTGGCGGTGAACAGCGAATCGAAATCGCGGTCGGACAGGCCGTGCGGATGCGCATGCTCAGGCATCAGGCGGAACAGATCGACCACGTTGACGAAGCGGATCTTCAACTCGGGAAAGCGCTCCTTCAGAATCTCGACCGCGGCGAGCGCTTCCATCGTCGCGATGTCACCGGCGCAAGCCATCACCACGTCCGGTTCGACACCCTGATCGGTCGACGCCCAATCCCAGATACCGATGCCCTTGGTGCAATGCGTAATGGCCGATTCCATGTCGAGGTACTGCAGATGCGGCTGCTTGTCGGCGACGATCACATTCACGTAATCGCGCGAACGCAAGCAATGATCGGCGACGCTCAGCAGGCAGTTGGCGTCCGGCGGCAGGTAAATGCGCACCACGTTCGGGCTTTTATTGGTGACGACATCGAGAAAACCCGGGTCCTGGTGCGTGAAACCGTTGTGATCCTGGCGCCACACCAGCGACGTGATCAGCAGGTTGATCGACGGCACCGGTTGCCGCCAGCCAAGATCGCATTTCGCTTTTTCCAGCCACTTGGCGTGCTGGTTGAACATCGAATCAATCACGTGGACGAACGCTTCATAGGTGGCGAAAAGCCCATGGCGTCCGGTCAGCACGTAACCTTCGAACCAGCCTTCAAGCGTGTGCTCGCTCAGCATCTCCATCACGCGGCCATCCACCGAGAGTTCGCCGCCGTCGGCGTCGCTTGCCATCGTTTCGGCCAGCCAGGTTTTCTCCGAGGCCTCGTAGATGGCCGTCAGCTTGTTGCTGGCGGTTTCGTCGGGGCCGAATACGCGGAAGCTCGTCATGTTGTTGCGCATCACGTCGCGCAGAAACGTGCCGAGCACCTCAGTGGGTGACGTGTACGAGCCGCCGGGGTTCTTCACCGCCACCGCGTAGTCGCGAAACGCCGGCAGGTCGAGCGTTTTGCACAGCAGACCGCCATTCGCATGCGGATTGGCGCTGATGCGGCGCGTGCCAACGGGCGACAGTTCACGCAGTTCTTCGACCAGACGTCCTGCTTCGTCGAATAGTGACTCCGGCTCATAACTGCGCAGCCAGTTCTCTACGAGCTTCAGGCTTTCGCTATTGGTGACCGGATCGAGCACCGGCACCTGGTGCGCGCGCCACGAGCCTTCCACTTGATGACCGTCGACTTCTTTCGGCCCGGTCCAGCCCTTCGGCGAGCGCAGCACAATCATCGGCCAGCGCGGCCGCGTTGCATCATTGGCCTCGCGCGCATGCTGCTGGATCGCGCGGATTTCGCCGATGCATTGTTCGAGCGTCGCAGCCATCTGTTGATGCATGGTGTCCGGATCGTCGCCTTCGACGAAATACGGTTTGTGGCCGTAGCCGGTCAGCAAAGCTTCGAGTTCCTCCCGGGGAATCCGCGCGAGGATCGTCGGATTGGCGATCTTGTAGCCGTTCAGATGCAGAACCGGCAGCACCGCGCCATCGCGAATCGGGTTGAGGAATTTGTTCGAGTGCCATGAGGTGGCCAGCGGTCCGGTTTCCGCCTCGCCGTCGCCGATCATCACCGCGACGATCAGATCGGGGTTGTCGAACGCGGCGCCATAGCCGTGCGACAGGCTATAGCCGAGTTCGCCGCCTTCGTGAATCGAGCCCGGCGTTTCGGGCGTGCAATGCGAGCCGATACCGCCGGGAAACGAGAATTGCCGGAAGAAGCGGCGCATGCCGGCTTCGTCTTCGCTGCGGTCGGGATAAATTTCCGAGTAATGGCCCTCGAGGTAGCAGTGGGCCAGCGTGGCGGGCGCGCCATGGCCTGGGCCTGCGATATAGATCACGTTCAGATCGAGCTTCCTGATGAGCCGGTTCAGATGCACCAGCAGGAAGCTCTGCCCTGGGTCCGAGCCCCAATGGCCCAGCAGGCGGTTCTTGATGTGTTCGGGTTTGAGGGGTTCACGCAACAGCGGGTTGTCGCGCAAGTAGATCATGCCGGCCGAGAGGTAGTTGCAGGCGCGCCAGTAGCGGTCCATCTTGCGCAACGTGTCGGGTTCTAGTGTTTTCGGCGGGGTCAGACGGGAGGTTGCTTCGGCCATGGCGTCACTCCTTGAAAAGGACTGTCAGGCAGGTTAGCGGGTGCTGCAGCGGTTGTTCGTGACGCGGCCCGTGGAGAAAAACCAGCAACGCCGGCCTTTCTGTCATGCGCATGACATAACACAGGCGTAGCGGCGAAGGTCCGTTGCTCAAGGCTTTCGGGGATTGGACCAGGGAATCGTCACGGGTGTGACCGTGAAGCGCGCGTCATGGTTCGACGCGATCGTTCAAAGCTTGATCTTGCGACGTGCATGCGTCGCTTTTGTGTAGGCGCGGGAAGCGTGGAGTGTGGCGTGGCCGATGCGATTGCCGGCCCGAACGTTGGCTAGCGCCCGTTCGACTGTTCGACGTTTGTTCGTTGGTCTTCAGTTGAAGGCCTTACGCGGGCTCTTTCTCGTTCCGTTGTGGTGGCTGGTAGCGCCATTTGCTGGCATTGGGGTCGTTGCGCGCGTCGTCGCGTTCGCGTTGTTCGGCTCGCGCTTCATCGGCGCGGCCGAGTTCGGTGCGCCGGTCGCGCACGGCGGCTGGCGAATCGGCTTGACGCAACGGCGACGGCGAACGTCGCTGAGTAGGTAGTACTGACATGAAGCCTCCCTTTTCGAGGATGTGGGGCGAATCAACGTTTCTTGCCTGTCCAGCGGCGGTCCGGGCGGTGTAGGAGACGAAGCTGACGCAGGTACATCGAAGCGCCAAACATCAGCGCCATGCCGGCCACGATGCCCCAGATTGCGGATGTCATGATTTTCCTTTGGCCCGCCGGCCGCACAGCGTTTGATCGCCTGCGGCGTGAAGGTGGGCATCCGATTGCGCGTGCGCTGGCTTTGAATAGGCCTGATCGCGCCACACGCTAAGCAAGGATCATGCGCTCAATTGGGAGGAATGTCTGTACGTTGTTGGACAGTCGGCACGGCAGAGGCTGCCAGTCTTGCGCTAAACTTTAAGCGAGCATTAAGCGAATGCGATTAAGCTCTTCGCGCTGAATGCGCTACGGCGAACCGCATCTGGCGCGTCCTGCCCTGCTCGCCCATCATCCAAACGGTCACCATGTCGACACCCAGCCGCCTCAAGACGCCCCTGATTCTTGTTCTCTCGCTCGTGCTGTTGTGCGCCGGTGTTGCCGTTCTGGTCGGCGTGTTCGGGTTGCTGGTCAAACTGGCGGGCCTTGCCTAGCATGCCGTTGGGCAGGCGTCGGCGGCAAAAAAGGCGTGCCGCCGAATCTGCGCAATGACAAGGGCGACAGTCTCGTGATGCTGGCGAGCTATCGCATCGCCGTGGAGGCGTGACTGCAATGGACGCGGCTGGAACAGCGCTGCGAAAGGCAGAAAACCTAAGCGCCCCCTACCGTCCCACCGCTCAGAAGCATATTGACGTCGAGATCGGCCAGTTCCCCAATCCGCTCAATCGTCACGTCCGCGGGCGGATTGCTGGAGATCTCCTTGGGATCGAAAGCGTAATGCCCCTGGCGAGGAAAAACCGTCGTCAGCCTCTCCCCCCAGGCCTTCTTCATGGCCGTCAAGATCCGTAACTTGTCATCGACCATCACGTACTGCCGGGCCGGATAACACTCCATCACCTGATCGAGCATCTGCTCCTTATGGATGTAGATCAAAACCCGTCCCTCGACCTCATCCCATAAGCCCGAGCGGGCGATCTTGCGCGGTTGGAACACCACATCGCCATCGGACAAAATCACCGCCGGCCCGTACTGGGACACATGTTTGATCGCATCCAATGCCCCCGGATACAGCCGGTTCGCAAACGGATAGTCGATCAGAAACGACGACATCAACAACAGGCGCGTGTCCCGAGGCTGCTCCAGCCGATAGCGCTGCAACGCCCCAAGGTAATCGGCATAGCCAAGCTCCGCGCGCAAGTCTTCAAAAATTTCCCAGTACCGCGCGCTGTTCTGCTCGCCGAACTCGCGGATCATGTGCGCACGTAAATCCGCCAGCACATGATCGTTGTCCAGTAACGTGTTATCGCAATCGAACAGAAACACGACGTCGTGAGGCGTGGCGTTAGCGGCTTGCATCGCGGCTCCCATGAATTAGCCCTTGTGTCCATCGGCCGGCGTGGCCGCTTTCTCGACGTGACCGCCAAAGTCGTGCCGCATGGCCGACAACACCCGGTTCGCAAAATCCGCGTCGCCCCGTGAGCTGAAACGCGCGAATAGCGCCGCGCTCAGCACCGGCGTCGGCACGCCTTCGTCGATCGCGGCCGCCACCGTCCAGCGCCCTTCGCCCGAATCCGATACGCGCCCTGCATAGCTTTGCAGATCGGCGTCGCTGACGAGCGATCCTGCGATCAGGTCCAGCAGCCACGAACCGATCACGCTGCCGCGCCGCCAGACCTCAGTGACCTCGGCGAGATTCAATTCGTATTGGTAAAGCTCGGGACGGCGCAGCGGCGACGTTTCGGCATCGGCTTCGCGCGCGTGTTTGCCGGCGTCGGCGTGGTGCAGAATGTTCAGGCCTTCGGCATACGCGGCCATCATTCCGTATTCGATGCCGTTGTGGACCATCTTCACAAAGTGCCCCGCCCCCTGCGGGCCGCAATGCAGGAAGCCCTGATCGGCCGTGCTGGCGCTGGCGGTGCGGCCCGGTGTGGCGGGCGCGGAGCCCGCGCCCGGCGCAAGCGTCGAGAAAATCGGTTCGAGCCGCTTCACGACCTCTGCCTCGCCGCCGATCATCAGGCAGTAGCCGCGCTCGCGGCCCGCGACGCCGCCGCTCGTACCGACATCCACGTAGTGCAGCTGATGTTTGGCCAGATCGGCGCCGCGGCGAATGTCGTCGTGGTAGTAGGAGTTGCCGCCGTCGATCACTATGTCGCCGGGTTCCAGCAGGGGCACGAGGCTGTCGAGCGTCTTGTCGACCACCGCCGCGGGCACCATCAGCCACACCGCGCGCGGCTTCTCCAGTTTCGCGACCAGGTCGTCGAGCGATGCCGCCCCCGCAATGCCTTCCTGTTTCAGCTTGTCCACCGCTGCCGGTTGCACGTCGTAAGCGATACATTGCTGACCGCCCTTCGTCAGGCGTCGCACCATGTCCGCGCCCATGCGTCCCAATCCAATCATGCCTAGCTGCATATCTCGCTCCGGAAAGTGTCTCGTTGCGCTGCTCGAAAGGGTTCGGTGTACGACAGCCGTGCCGCGCGCTTCACTTGCGGCAAGTGGCGCTTCTAACTGTAGGTGCGTTTTACGTGATCCGACAGACACACGGTAGCAGTCTTGGATCGTCTGTGCGTTGAATCGGGCATCTCCGCCGACGACAAATGACGATACGCTTCTTTGCAGAGTTTTTGCGCAGCAGGAAGTTCCGGTCGTGCGCCGGTGCGAGCTTTAGCGCATACGCAAGCTTCGATTCAGCTAACTGCCGTCTTACACTTCTCGTTGCTCAGGCTCAGGCTCAGGCTGACGTTTCCAATGCCGCTTTCAAATGGCATGGGGATCGGTTCGCGCGGCCAATGGGCGTGCCGCGTGTAAACCGTGCGCCTATCGCCGCCGTGCCTGAACCTTCCCGTATTGCGTGCGCGCGAAACGCCGCACCGCGCGCCACATCTGCGGATAGCGGTAACCCGGCACGGCAAATAGCGCCAGCGCGCAAAGCGCCAGCAAACTGCAGAACAGGAACGTGCCGCGATAGCTGAACGCCTGCACCAGCAAACCCGACAACACGCCGGAGAGAATCGAGCCGACCCGCGCGGCATTGAAGAACAGCGCGGTTGCGCGGCCCGGCGACTGCGGCATCAGGTCCTGCACGTAGGTCATGCCGAGGCACGAAGTCACCGCGACCACGAATGCATTGAGCATCTGCATCGGGATCAGCACGTGGACGCTCCCCGCCAGCGACATCGCGATGAAATACACGGCGTGAACCGCCGCGCAGGCGGCCAGCCAGTTAGGCTTGTGCAGCGTCGACGACTTCGCGCCGAGCGCGAGCATCATCGGAATCTCCACCAGGGCGCCGAAGCCGAGCATGATCGACACATCCAGATGCGTGCCGTTCAGGCCGTGCACGATGTAAAGCGGCAGCACGATCATGGTGGCGTTCGCAGCAAGACCGAGCAAGGTGAGCGCGGCCACGGCGCGGCGGATGTCGTTTTGCGAGGCGACGCCCGGCAGGTCTTCGTGCGCCTCTTCGCCGGGTGCGGTGAGCGGCGGCACGGTGATCGAGGCTGAAGGCTCCGAGGCTGTGTCTTCCACGGTGTGATCGCCCAGATGGCCTTGCGGCTCCCGCATGCGCCAGACAATGGTCGCGCAGGCCGCGAAACTCGCCGCCGCGAACAGGAAGAGCCCATAGAAGCCGGTGCCGGCGAGCACCAGCGCGCCCACCGATGGCCCGAACACCCACGCCGCCGACAGGATGGTCCGCAAGGTGGCGCTGGCGAACGCGCGCTCCGCGGGGTCCGGCACCGGCAGCGTCGCGCGGCTGAACGAGAACACCATCGAGATGGCCGAGCCCCCCGCGCCGATAAAGACAATGCCAACCGCCAGCAACAGCCGGTAGTCACGCACCACGCATAGACAGAGGTAGCCGAGTGCGGCGGCCACCAGCGCCGCCAGCAACAACGGCCGGTGCCTTCCGCTCGCATCGCTCCAACGGCCGGCGAAGGTGCTGGCGAGCACCCCGCTGGCGGCGATCAGCGTCATGAAGATGCCGAGCTTGAGCGGTGTCATGCCGGCGCGTTCAACGCCGAATAGCGACAGATAGGGAGCGGTGAACGACATCGCCACACCGAGCATGAGGGTGGCGGCGGCCAGCGGCTTGAAGCCAGGGATGCGCAGCAGGTCGAAAAAACGGGCGGTTTTCAACACGGGGGCGGTGGGTCAGGGAAAGCGAGCCTGCGACGCACGATGCGCACCGCAGACTTCGTGGCCGGAACAACTGGGGCATTATCGGCCTACCTTGCGGGTCCGTAAACCTGCGTCCCTGCATCCCACATTTATATTGCGCGCCGTTGCGGACGAACTGGCGGCATAGACGACGCTACTTGCCCTCACCCGCCGGGTGCACGACAACGTATCCGCGCTTTTCGAGCGTCCAGCGGTGCCACTGATTGCCATAGACACCACAACCGATGCCGAACAGCACGGACAATATCAGTCCGATCGTGCCGATCGTTTCACCCCACAAACCCGAGAAAAACAGCAGCGTATTGACTGCCAGCATGACGAAAGTGGCAAACCACATTCTCTTCGACATTGCCCAGATGAAGCCCAACAGCAATGCACCCCAACTGAAACCCGTGGCGACCGCGACGGTTTCGTCCTTGCCGGGCCGCTGAAGGTAGATCCTTTCCGCCATTTCCTTTCCTGATCCTGAACGCGATGATGCATCGAGATGCGAATCATGACGTTTAACATGTCACGCTGGCAAGAACATGCGTTTGCGTGAAATTTGTGCGACGACGCACCCGCCGGCATCTCCTGGCGCGGCGCACTAAATTTTAGTTGCCTTGCTAACCATATTGCGTTTCAATGGAGGCCATGTTCGATCATTGCCTTTACTTCAATTCTTCCGCATTGGCGCGGCTTGCCGAGCGCGAATGGGGTGCCGTGTACGCCGAATTCGGGCTGACGCCACCCCAGGGTTTCGTGCTGCGCGTCGTGTTGGCCACGCCCGGTTGCCTGAGTAGCCAGGTGGCGGATCTGCTGGGCATTGCCCGCCCTACTGCGACGCGGCTGATCGATAACCTGAGCGACAAGGGACTGGTGGAGCGCCGCCAGGGCGAAACCGACGGCCGCGAATGGCGTGTGCATGCCACACGGGCGGGCAAAGCGCTCGAGCGGCCGATTAACGAAGCCAGCGCGCAAATTGCGAAGAATCTACGCGCCAGGATCGGGCCGGAGTTGTTTGAGGCGGCCGTTACGTCAATGCACGGCGTGCGAAAAGCGCTTGGATAAGGTGTTTTTTTAATCCGATAGTTGTCTTGCTAATCATATAAGGGAGAATCGGATGGACCATCTGGTGAGTCAGCGCAATGCGACAACCCGCAAGGCCACGGGAAGATTTTCAGGCGGTACGCGGGGTTCGGCGAACTGGATTTTCGGTGCCGCCATCGGGATGTCGCTTTGTATCCTGCTGGGCATCGCGATTGCTTGCGCACCCGCTGCCGTGCGCAGTAATAACGAGCACTGCTTGCAAGCGCTGGCGGATGAGCAGCACGTCAGTGTCGAGGATTTTTTCCAGAACTCCGCTGGGCAGGATGCGCTGGCGTTGGCGGCTGAGCAATGCGCGAGATGACTGGCTTGCCTTGCGCTTCGGGCTGAGCCGCTGCGGGTCAGATATCGATGAAAGCCCATCCTGCATGGGAAAACACCCCTGCCTCCTCGCTGACGATCTCGGCCATAGCTGCTACTCTTTACCCAATCCACGCGCAGCGAGGCCCCGCG
The DNA here is from genome assembly GCF_013177695.1 of Paraburkholderia solitsugae. Classification (GTDB taxonomy): domain Bacteria; phylum Pseudomonadota; class Gammaproteobacteria; order Burkholderiales; family Burkholderiaceae; genus Paraburkholderia; species Paraburkholderia solitsugae. Next base: position 24,902 of record NZ_WOEY01000059.1, read on the forward strand.
CAAGCGGAAACCCTGTCTGCGACGGTAAAAAGGCACCGGAGCACCCATGGCAACCCAAACACCCTATTCCCCTCAAGCGCCGTCGCGGGCCGAAGTCGACGTCCTGCCGGGCACCACGGTCATAGAATTCGGCACGAACTGGTGCGGCTACTGCCAAGGCGCGCAAGCGGTGATTGCCAAAGCCTTCGAACCCCATACCGGCATCCGGCATCTCAAAGTCGAAGACGGCCCTGGCCGCCCGCTCGGCCGCTCCTTCAAGGTCAAACTCTGGCCCACGCTGATCTTTATGCGCGATGGCGCCGAAGTCACACGCATCGTGCGCCCGGCTAACGCCACGGAGATCACCGAGGCTTTCGCTTCGCTCTGACCTGGGCGTCACGCACATATTGAACAGCGCGGCGGCGCTCGGCAAGTACGACGCAGCGCAGGAAAAGAACTAGCCACTACGGCGAGCGCTTCAGGGTTCGCAAACCACCAGGGCGTGAAGCTCGTCGATGTTGAAGGGTTTGGCGAGTATCGCTACGCCGAGCCGGCGCGCCCGTTCGAGTTCGTCGGCGTAGCCGGTCATCAGCGCGATTTTCTGCGCGGGCCACGCGCTGCGTACCTTTTCCGCGAGGTCGATGCCGTTGAGTTTGCCCGGCATCTGGATGTCGGACAGCACCAGTTCAAACTTCGCGCCGCCGGTCAGCACGTCGAGCGCCTGGTCGGCGTTCGGCTCGTGGCGCACTTCGCAGCCGAAGGTTTCCAGCACGGCGGCTACGCCCGCCGCCACGTCTTCGTTGTCTTCCACCAGCAGCACGATGCCCTTTGAAGCCGGCGCCGGCTGGTGCGCCGCTTCTACGTCGGGCACCAATGCTTTCCGCCGCTCACGATAGCGCGGTAAATAAAGTCTGACCGTCGTGCCACTTCCCGGCACGCTGTCGATTTTGGCCGTGCCGCCCGCCTGTTCGCACATGGCGAGAACCTGGGCGAGGCCGAGGCCGGTACCCGAGCCGCGCAGCTTGGTGGTGAACAGCGGCTCGAACGCGCGACGAACGACGGCTTCAGGCATGCCCGCGCCGTCGTCGGAGCAGGTGATCAGCACGTATTCACCGTCGGGCAGTAAAGTGTCGCTGCCCACCAGACGGTTGTTCTGACAACGGATCACGAAGCGGCCGCCGCGCGGCATCGCATCGCGCGCGTTGACCGCCAGATTCATGATCGCGAATTCGAGGTCGGTCGAATCGGCCAGCACCTGCCAGACGTTATCGACCATGTTCAAGGCCATTTCAATGTTGTCGCCAAGCGCTGCGTCGATCAGCGGCGCGGCGCTTGGCAGCCATGTAGCGAGGTTGACCGGCTCCTGCTTGAGCGGCTGCTTCTTCGCCACGCTCAGGAGCTGCCGCGTGAGCGATTCCGCCGTGGCGGTAGCGCGTTCAACGGCTTGCACTTCTTTTTCCAGGTTGTTATAGCGCTTCAAACGCGCCAGTTCAGTGTTGGCTGACACCACCATCAGCAGGTTGTTGAAGTCGTGCGCGACGTTGGCGACGAGATTGCCGAGCGCGCCCATGCGCTGTAATTGCCGGCTCGACGCCTCCGCGGAAAGACGCATGGCCACTTCGCCTTGCCAGCGTTCCCACGCGCGGCGCTCGCCGGCGAGCTGGCGCAACGAGAAAAACACCAGCAGCCAGATCGCGACGCAAGGCACGGCCGTGATCGCCGCGATTGCCATGAAGTGCTCGCGCCACGCGTCGCCGATCGATGCCGTCGCATACGCGCTCATGACATAGAGCGGATAGTCGCCGACCCGGCGAAACGCCAGCAACCGTTCGACACCGTCAACTGTGGAAGTCAGACGGATGTGACCGAATACCTGTTTGTCGCGCAATGCCGCGGTGAATGCGCTCTGCTGGGTGGGTTTGGCGCCCGCGGGCCACACCGGATAACGCACCAGCAGACTGCCGTCCTGGCGGTACAGCCCCAACGAGAGCGATGTATCGCCATTCGTCAGCTCACGGTAGAAGCGCGAAAAGTACTCGGTGCGCAGCGCGACGGACACCACACCGAGAAATTGCCCATTCTCGCCCGAGCGGCCAATCGCCGTGTTGAACACATTGGTTTGCGACAGCGGCCCGAACATGGACTGTGAGAAAAATGGCTGCGGCCGCATCGCCTTGGCGGCATCGAAGTCGTCGCGCCGACGCGTCGACATGACCGGCGCCGGATACGTGCGGCTCGACACCAGCAAATCGCCATTCGCGCCAAGCAGGTATATCGACGCGACCTGCGGGAAATCGCCACCGATTTGCCGCAGACGGTCGTGCAACCCGGCTTGCTGCGCGCGAATCTGTGCGTCGTCGTCGTTGCCGAGCAGGTCGACAATGCGCGAGGCCATCTGCTGATTGAGGTCCAGCACCTTGACGGCCTGTTCCTCGGTCACGCGCGCGAGCCGGTCGATCATGTCGTTCGAATCGGCAATGCGGCGCTGGTAATCGAAATACCCATAACCCGCGAGGCAGGCCAAAGGAAAAACAATCGAAACGGCAAGCACGATCAGAAGCACGCGCCGCGTCGCCGCGAAATTACGCGACGGCATGGGGAAATCGACTGCGACACGCTCCGCACGTTGCACGGTCACGATCTCCATGAAAGAGGGGTATAGGTCGGGGTGGCAGGTCACAACGGGCCCCGCGTTGTTCGTGCGCTATTTCCCTCCCCGGAATTTACCGCACTTCCGCTGTTCTCCATAGGGAGAAACACCCGGACGTCGCGTGCAGGCACTGCACGCGATACGTTCGCCGTGAACATGAGTGGGAACACGAATGACGCGGGCCAAGTGTACGTCTGCTGGACCGGTTAAGCGGAGAGGATATCGCAGCCGATTGACGCACCGGGTATGCCGCGTGTTGTGGCCATACGACGCGGATAATGCGCTTTGTGCCAGGGGTTTTTGCTTAAGAGTGCGCCGTAGCGAATTGTGTGCATCCGATCGCTTGCCGCGATTGACTGCAACTACGGGAAAGCGTCATTAAACATTTTTTAAACGGTTCAAGCTTTTTCAACCACGACGCCAAGTTTACGGCGGCCCGACGGCATGCATCGCGGCAGCCGACTCGAGCAAGCGTAAGAGGCGCTCCGGCGTCAGGGGTTTGGCACAATGCGCGTCGAAACCCGCTGCCCTGGCACGGGCCCGGTCTTCGCGCGATGCAAAAGCCGTACAGGCCACGAGCAGCATGTCCGACGTCGACGCGTTGGCCCGCAGGCGGCGAGCCAGCTCAAGCCCGTCGAGGCCGGGCATCTTGATGTCGAGCACAATGGCGAACGGCTGCCACTCACAGGCCATGCCGCACACGGCGAATGGATCTTCCAGCGCGCGGCACTCGAAGCCATCTGCATTCAGGAGCATCTGTAGCGCTTCGGCCGCTTCAAGGTAATCGTCGACCACGAGCACGCGACGGTTGGATGCCATCGCATACTGAATAGGACGCCAGACCACGACGTCATCGTTCTCGTCCATTCTGTCGTCGAACGTCACCGTATTCTCCCTGGTTTCTTCTTAGTGCCGTCTTTGGGCACTGAGTAATATGCTCGCAAGATTCGCTCCCGCCGCGCCGCGAACGCTTATCGCTCGCGAGGCATTCGCATCGGTTTTCGCCACGCTACGCCCGACGCACCGCCGCACACGCTTTACCTCACCACCATAGCTCACTGGGCGAACTGCCGCTTCCTGATTTATGCTCTCTTGACTCATCCCCATACACCGTGCGCAAACACGGGATGTTGCGTTGAAATATGGATGAAACGCACTTCCGTCGTGCATGCCGCCCTTGCTGCGTGCATTGCGCATAACTTCGTGTTCACCTCGACATCATCAGCCCGCTATATACGGGCGAATATAGTCACTTCAAGTTGGGGAAAACACGCCAACTTCGGTTTAAAGCACACACGGAATTAGTCGGAAAGCGGTATCGTGTTAAGGAATCCTGCTTACGGGTTATCCCGCACGGCTTTCGATAAAAACCTTCATACTGCGGTAACATTCCCATAGATACCGGGCCTGGCGTATTCGTCGCATAGCCCGGCAGGCCACAGGACTCGACAATGAGCACCAGCACGCGCAACAACATAAAAAATTCGGGCAGCGGGTCCTCGAACCTTGCCGCCTTTCTCGAGCCGATGAGTCTGTAAGACGATGCAAAGCACGCACCGTCCGTTGCCCTCCTCCGATGCCTTGTTCGAGCACGCCGCCTGCGGCCTGCTCGTGACCGCTACCGACGGGCGGATCCTGCGCGTGAACGCAACCTTCTGCGGCTGGCTCGGCTATCAGGCGGCGGAGCTCACCGAGGCGATGCACATTCAGGATCTGCTGACCGCCGGCGGCAAGGTGTTCTATCAGACGCACGGATTGCCACTGCTGGATATGCAGGGTTCGGTGGCCGAGGTCAAACTGAACATGCTGCATCGGGACGGCCACATGGTGCCGATGCTGCTCAACGCGGTGCGTCGCGATAACGGCGAAAGCAGCTACCTCGAAGTGGCGGTGCTGATCGTCGCGGATCGTCACAAGTACGAGCAGGAGCTGCTGCTAGCGCGCCGCAACGCAGAAGCCTCTGTCGCCGCGCATCAACTTGCGCAGAAAGAACTACAGGAAAGCCGTGACGTGCTGAGCCTCGCCATGCGCGGGGCACGCATGGGTGCGTGGTCGCAAGAGCCGAAGTCAGGCGCATTCTGGTGGAGCCGCGAACTGGAAGCGCTCGCGGGCTATGCCGAAGGACGTTTTGCGACAATGCCTGGCGGTTTTTTCGAATTGATTCATCCCGGCGATCTGATTGCGCTCAACGAGGCGGTCGACCATGCCGTGGCAAGCGGCGACGACTACGTCGCCGAATTTCGCTTCCGGCATGCAAGTGGAGACTGGTGCTGGATGGAAGGCCGCGGTCGCGCCACCTACGACCGCCAGGGCGAGCCGCTGACGATCTACGGCCTCGGCATCGACGTCACCGAACGCAAGGACGCGCAAACTGTACTGCTACGCCAGGCAGCGATTTTTGAGCACCTGAGCGACGCGATCGTCATCACCGACCTGAGAGGCAACATCACCGATTTCAACGCCGGTGGCGAGCGCATGCTGGGTTACCGCATGCGCGAAATTCTCGGCAAGCCGATCGCGATGTTCCATCCGCCGGAAGATGCGTTACGCATCCGCCGGGAAGCGCTCGCCGCCCTCGCCGCCGACGGCACGTGGCGCAGCGAATTGACTTTCGTGCGGCGCGACGGCACACGCGGGGTTTGTGAAACGGTGGTCAAGCCGCTCGCGAACGCCCGCGGCGACATCTACGGCGCGGTGAGCGTGAGCCGCGACATCACCCGGCGCAGGCGTGCCGAACAGCAATTGCAGCGTCTGAATCTGGAACTCTCAAAGGCCGATCGCCGCAAGGACGAATTTCTCGCCACGCTCGCGCATGAGTTGCGCAACCCGCTCGCGCCGATGCGCAATGTGCTCGAAATCCTGCGTCTGAAGGAATTCGCCGACCCGCAACTGAGCTGGTCTCGCGACGTGTTCGACCGGCAATTGCAACACATGACGCATCTGGTCGACGACCTGCTGGAAGTGTCGCGCATCACGCAGGGCAAGCTCGAATTGCGCAAGCAGCGGCTCGAACTCGCGCGCGCGATGCAATCCGCCATGGAAGCGGCGCGGCCCACCGTGCAGGCGTCGGCACATCATCTGAGCGTGACGTTGCCGCGCGAGCCGCTCTACCTCGACGCCGATCCCACACGCCTCTCGCAGATGATCCTGAACCTGCTGAACAACGCCGCCAAGTACACGCCGCCTGGCGGCAACATCTCGCTCACCGCGGAGCGCGAAGGCGACGAAGCCGTGATCGTCGTGCGCGATTCCGGCATCGGTATTCCGAGCGAGCATCTGGACAGCGTGTTCGAAATGTTTTCGCAACTCGCCCCGGCGCTGGAGCGCTCGCAAGGCGGGCTCGGCATCGGCCTCGCGTTGGTGCGCGGCCTCGCCGAACTTCACGGCGGTACGGTCGCCGCGTTCAGCAACGGTCCGGGCAGCGGCAGCGAGTTCGTGATCCGTCTGCCGCTATCGAAAGCGACCCCGGAGCCGTCGCATAGTGCGCCGTCCGAGGTGCCGCACACGGCGGGGTTGCGCGTCGTGATCGTCGACGACAATACGGACGCCGCCGATAGCCTCGCCATGGTGCTCGAACTCGAAGGCCACGAGGTACGCACGGCCGGTGACGGCATTGCCGGGCTGCAACTGATCGGCGAATTCGCGCCGCGGGCGGTGATACTCGATATCGGCTTGCCGAGCCTGAACGGCTATGAAGTGGCGCGGCGCATTCGCCAGGATCATCGCGACGCCGGCATGCTGCTGATCGCCGTCACCGGTTGGGGCCAGCAGCAGGACAAGCAGACCGCTGAAGAGGCCGGCTTCGACCATCACTTCACCAAGCCGGTCGATCCGCGAGAATTGCAGCGGGTGTTGAGCCAGCAACAGGATTGAGTGCCCGTGGCTCATCGGGTTTGTGCGGGATAGCTGGCTGTCACTCCTCTGCTACCCCGCGGGTATCTCGCTCGTGCCCCGCTGTTGCAACTCAGCGCGATGCCATCGCAACACGCGCGATGGCACGGCCGGCAAGCCTGGAATTGCAGCGAGGCAGACGTTCGCTCAGCCGTGATACCGGTGCGAACGTCTGCCAACACGGCCTAAGCCTTGCTGCCCTTTTCCTTCACCCGTGCGATCTGCTGCTTCGCCACCTCATACACGTGCTCGGACGTGAAGCCAAACTTCTTCTTCAGGTCGGCGAACGGCGCGGAGGCGCCGAACGAATGCATCACCACCAGCCCGCCGAGCCGCCCGACATAGCGGTCCCAACCCAGCGCCGCCGCCTGTTCGACCGCGACGCGCGCCTCCACATCGGGCAGCAGCACCGAGTCCTGATAGGCCGCATCCTGTTGCTCGAAGATGTCCCACGACGGCATCGACACCACCCGCGCCGCGATCCCTTCGCTCTTGAGCTTCTCGTAGGCGTCGACACACAGCGACAATTCGCTGCCCGTGGCGAGCAACATCACCTCAGGCTTCTGCCCGTCAGGCGCATCGGCGAGCACATACGCGCCCTTCTCCACGCCTTTCGCTGACGCATAGCGGCTGCGGTCCAGGGTCGGTAACGCCTGACGCGACACGACAATGCACGACGGCCGCCGCGGATGCGACATCGCCACGCGCCACGCTTCCGCGACTTCGTTCGCATCGCCCGGACGCAGCACGGTCAATCCCGGCACGCCGCGCAGCGACGCCAGTTGCTCGATCGGCTGATGGGTCGGACCATCTTCGCCGACGCCGATCGAATCGTGCGTGAACACGTAGATGGCCGGCACTTCCATGATCGCGGACAGGCGAATCGGCGGTTTCATGTAGTCGCTGAAAATCAGGAAGGTCGAACCGAACGGCCGCATATTCGACAACGCGAGGCCGTTCACCGCGGCACCCATTCCGTGCTCGCGAATCCCGAAGTGCAGGTTGCGGCCGCCATAGTTGTCGTGTTCGAAGCTGCCGGCGCCTTCGAATTTCAGATTTGTCTTGGTGGACGGCGCGAGATCGGCCGCACCGCCGATCATCCAGGGCACGCGTGCGGCAATCGCGTTCAGCACCTTGCCCGACGAATCGCGCGAGGCGACGCCCTTCGGGTCGGCATCGAACGTGGGGATGTCGCTGTCCCAGCCCGCGGGCAATTCATGCGCTTCCATCTGGGCGAACTCGCGCGCCAGTTCCGGGTACTGCTGGTTGTACGCCTCGTACTTTGCCTGCCACGCCTCTCGCGCCGCCTTGCCGCGCGCGCCGATGCCCTGCGCGAAACGTTCATGCACGCCGGCCGGGACGTAGAAGAATTTGTCCTCGGGCCAGCCATAGGCTTTCTTGGTGAGCGCGACTTCTTCGACACCGAGCGCTTCGCCATGCGCGGCGGAGGTGTCCTGCTTATGCGGCGCGCCCCAAGCGATGATGCTGTGGACCACGATCAGCGTCGGCCTGTCCGTGATGCTTTTCGCTTCCACCAACGCGGCTTCGAGCGCGGCGGTATCGTTCGCGTCGTTCACGTGCAGCGTGTGCCAGTTGTAACCGCGGAAGCGGCTCTCCACGTCGTCGCTATAAGCGAGGTCGGTGTGGCCCTCAATGGTGATGCGGTTGCTGTCGTAGATCCAGATCAGATTAGACAATTGCAGATGGCCGGCTAACGAGGCCGCTTCATGCGAGATGCCTTCCATCATGTCGCCGTCGCCGCATAGCGCGTAGACGCGATAATCGAACAGCGGCGCATCCGGCTTGTTGAAGCGGTTTTCGTACCAGCGCGCCGCCATCGCCATGCCGACGCTATTGCCCAGCCCCTGGCCGAGCGGCCCGGTGGTCGTTTCCACACCGGAGGTCAGGCGGTACTCGGGGTGCCCCGGCGTCTTGCTGCCGAGTTGGCGGAAATGTTCGATATCGTCGAGCGAGACAGCGGGCGAGCCGGTCAGCTTGCCCTCGTCGTCCACGGCCTTCACGTTTGCCAGATGCAGCAGCGAGTACAACAGCATCGACGCATGCCCCACCGAGAGCACGAAACGGTCACGGTTCGGCCACAGCGGCTCGTCCGGATCATAGCGAAGGTGGTTTTGCCACAGATGATAGGCAACCGGCGCCAATGCCATCGGCGTCCCGGGGTGACCGGAATTGGCCTTTTGCACGGCGTCCATCGATAGTGTGCGAATCGTGTTGATGCACAGCTGGTCGAGGGCGGGATCGTTTTGCATGGGACACTCCTTGTTCGGCGGTTGGAACGTCGCCGGGACGCGCTGGTTCGGCGCGGCCGGCGAACCGTGTTCGCGTGGAAGAACGTGGAAAGAACGCATGAGGACCACAAGGCCCATCGATGATGCGCCGATGCGCGCAAAACTGCACGGCGCTTTACATCCAGTGCCCCGTTGTACCAGTACCGACGATCAGAGCGTGTCCTTTCAATCCGCTTAACGCAGTTTCGCGACGTCCTTGTCGCTCACCCGTGTTGCCGCCGGATTACCGAATTGCGTCGTCACGTAGTTCGTCAGTGTGACGACCTGCGCATCGTTCAACTGCGTGGCGAAGGCCGGCATGCCGACATCGTTGCTCGCGGTTTTACGCGCCACGCCGTGCAGGATCACCTGCACGAGGTTGCCCGGATTGGACGCCCCCACCGTCGAGTTGTGCAGCAGCGGCGGATAGTAACCGTCGGGCGTGCCCTTGCCTTGCGCCTGGTGGCAGGTCGCACAGTTGCCGAGGTACAGGCGCGCCGGATCGAGCGTGCCGTCGCTCAGTGCAACGCCGCGCAAACGCGTGACCTCAGTCGACGGCTTGCCCCATGCGCTACGGGGTTGCGAACTGCCGCCGTCCACTGCCGGCACCGTGCGCACGTAATTGGCGATCGCGTCGATATCCGCGTCACTCATCTTTGAGAAGCTGTGCTCGACGGCTTCGCCCATCGGACCGGCCGCTTGCGCGACGCCCGGCACGCTGCCGGTTTGCAGATACTGCACGAGCTGCGCGTGGCTCCACCCGCCAATGCCGCTATTGACCGACGACGTGATGTTGTAGCCATCCCAACCCGCCAGCACCGAGCCACCGAGGAAGCCGCTGCCGGTTTCGTCGAGCGCCTTCTCCTGCATCGCGAAGCCGCGTGGCGTGTGGCAGGTGCTGCAATGCGCGAGGCCTTGCACGAGATACGCGCCGCGATTCCATGCAACGCTCTGGTTCGGCTTGGCTTCGTACGGGCCGTTCTTCAGGAACAGCCAGTTCCATACCGTCAGCGGCCAGCGCATGTTGAGCGGCCATGGAATGTCGCTCTGGCGCGTGACCTCGTTCACCGGCGCGACGCCATAACGGAAGTATGCGTACAACGCCTTCACGTCGTCATTGCTCACCTTCGCGTAGGACACGTACGGCATGGCTGGGTACAGATTGTGGCCGTCCTTCGAGACGCCTTTGCGCACCGCGCGATCGAAGTCCGCGAGCGTCCATGTGCCGGTACCGGTTTGCGGGTCCGGCGTGATGTTGCTCGAATAGATCGTGCCGAGCATCGGCACTTTCAGCGGCAAGCCACCGGCAAACGGCTTGCCCTTGACCGTGCTATGGCAGGCCATGCAATCGCCCGCAGTTGCGAGGTATTCGCCGCGTTTGATCAACGCGGTGTCGTTGCTACTCACCGAACTAACAGAATCGTCGGCCGGCGCCAACACGGGCCAGGTCAACGCACCGGCCAGCAGCCAGAAAAAGGTCTTTTTCAGCACGTTCAAACTTCCTTCTTCAACTGGTCGGCCATGCGGAGCGCCAGTGCGGCAATGGTCAGCGTCACGTTGACGGTGCCGACGGTCGGCATCGTCGCGCTGCTCGAGATGAACAGGTTCGGGTGATCGAAGGTCCGGCAATGCTTGTCGACCACCGAATCGCGCGGGTCGCTGCCCATGATCGTCGCACCCGTGATGTGGTTGTTCGGCGCGAACTCGTCCTGATACTCGATCTCCGTGCCGCCCAGCACCTTCGCCGCGTTCGCGTAGACCTCTTTCGTATGGACTGCGCCGCGCTTCACGTAATCGTCGATCGCATAGGTAATCTCCGGGCGCGGAATGCCGATCGCGTCGACTTCCGTCTTGCTCGGCACGATGCGGTTTTGCGGCTGCGGCAGGATTTCGTGGAAGCAGTCGAATTCGACAAAGCGCGCCGAACGGTCGCGAATCTGCGCGTCCAGTTCGGCCGGCTTGATCAGCTTGCCCTGCTTGAAAATCTTCTGCGTTTCCTGATCGATGCGCGACAGGTTCGACAAGTGGATCTTCTTGGCGGCCTCGTTCGCACGGAACGCGCCGTCGCGAAAGCCGATCAGCGAGGTCATTTCCTGCGGACCGCGGCCGGGCCAGAGTTTCTCGTCCGCGTAGAACGTGACGCCCGTGCCCGGGTGGTCCATCAGGTTGCGGCCCACCATGTCGGAGCTATTGCCCACCCCGTTCGGGAAGTCGTGGCTGGTGGACATCAGCATGATCTTCGGCGTTTCGATACCGTTCGCGGCGAGCACGAAGTACTTGCCTTCCACGCGATGCTCGTTGCCCTGCGGGTCCTTATACAGCGCGGCGGTAATGCGCTTGTCCGTACCCACTTCGAGCTTGTAGACGACCGCGTTGTCGATCAGCTTCGCGCCGGCCTGCTCCGCCTTTTCGACGTGCACGATGCCGTTGTACATCGCGCCGATCGGGCAGATCGGCATGCAATTGTTGTTGCCGCAACAGGTTGGGCGGCCGTCGTACGGACGGCTGTTACGCGCGACCGGTTCAGTCACGACGTGATAACCCGAGTCGAATGCGTTGAGCTTGCTCTTGATGGTCTGCTCGTTATACGACAGCGGCAGTGGCGCCATCGGATACGGCTGGCTGCGTGGCGAACCGAGTTCTTCGTCTGTGGGACCCCACACGCCGAGTTCTTCTTCGGCACGCTGGTAATACGGCTCCAGCTCTTCGTATGCCATCGGCCAGTCACGGCCCACGCCATAGGTGGTCTTCATGCGGAAGTCGTTCGGCATGAAGCGCCAGGCGGACGCGGCCCAGTGCCACGTCGTGCCGCCCACCGCGCGGATGTACTGCGAGTTGAATTTGTGCTCGCCCTTCAGGATCAGATAATTGTTCGGCGGACCGTATTCCGGATGCGGCGCCCATGCGCTCGACGGATACGGCGCCGAGTTATCCGACTTGTCGAGCTGATTGCGAAAGCGCTCGACGATCTCCCAACGCGGCATGCGCGGCCCGGCTTCGAGCAGGATCACGGACTTGCCCGCGAGCGCCATTTGATGCGCGACGATCGCGCCCGCGACGCCCGACCCGACAACGACGATATCGGCTTGTTGTGTGTCAGCCATTGCTTAAGCTTGCCTTTCGATGGGTTTGGCGGCCCAGAAGCCGGGCTTGTTGGGGCAGTACGAACGAATGATCAGCGTGTCGGAGACCACGTCGTACATCAGCGCCTGTTCATACGTGATCACCGCGTTGTCCACCGTGCCGAGATACCAGGCTTCCATGATCTTCAGCGCGAGCGACTGTTGCGCGGCATCGGCGGAACCGGCTGCGAGCGCACCGGCGAGCTTCGGCAACTGCTGCGCGAGATCGGGCGCGGACTTCTGCAACGCGGCTAGCAGACGCATGCCGACATCGCGATCGAGACTGGACCTGGCCGTCAGGGATTGCGACAGCGTCATGAAGGCGTCGATGGGCGCGGCCGCCGAGTCGTCGGCCAGCGCCTTGAGCGTGAGCGAGCCGGTCAGGCCGGCTGCCGTCAACGCGAGCGCGCCTTGCAGCCAGCGGCGGCGCGTCATCGTGGACGGTTCATCGCTCGCGGCGAACTCGCCGTGAGAGTCTTGTGGAGTCAATGGTTGTGTTTCCCTTGTGAGGCGTTCTGGTACGTTAGAACTGATGCAACATCCCGACATACGCGCCGGTTTGCGATTCGCCCGCGAGCGGACTCGTGTTATTCGTGGCGTCGCGCGGCGACGCTTCAAGCGAAAAATTCGAGTTGCTGCCGTTGCGCACATAGCCCACCGTGCCGTACACGAAGGTGCGCTTCGAGAGGTTGTAGGTCGTGCCGAGCACGTACATCATCGCGTGACCGGACGGGTCGTGCGCGGCATCGCCACCGCCGTCGCCGACCTTGATGTAGTAGCCGCCCGCCGTCACCGCCCAACGCGACTGGACGTTGTAGGTGGCGCCGAGCCAGTAGTGATCGGCGCTGTCGGCCACGCCCACCGGCGTGTCCGGCGCCGCGTAATGCGTATAGGCGCCCTGGATCTTCCACGCGTCGAAATGCACATTCGCACCGGCGAAATATTCGCGCGAGGCCTGGAAGATGTTGCTGAAGCGGCCGTTACTGTCACGCAGTTCATCGTAGATACCGCGCACGTCGAAGAGCGGCGAGTGATACGTGAGCATGATGCCGTCGGAGCGGCCAAACTCGCCCGCCGCACCACTGTTGAACGCGCCCGCCTGATTGCCGAGGGCATATTGCGCCTGGACGTCGAAGCCCCATAACACCGGGCTGTGATACTCGACGTTGTTGCTGGTCTGCTGCCAGTTGCGACCACGCACGAGCGACGCCGACGAAAATGCCTGCTGCACGAACGGGTCGAATTCCCACACCCCGTCGCTATCGATGAACAGATTGCGCCCGGCTTGCAGCGTACCCCACTGGTTGTCTTTCAGACCGACGAACGCGCGCCGTGACCACAACCGTCCGCCACTGGTGGTGCCGTTCATGATCTGCAGACCGGTTTCCAGGTTGAATATCGCATTGAGCCCACCGCCCAGATCTTCATTGCCTTTCAGGCCCAACATGCTGGTGCCCCAATCACCGCCTTCAGCACTCCAACGGCTCGAACTGCCGCCCGCGCCATTGTTGATGTGATTCAGATATTCCACGCCGCCGTCGAGACGGCCATATAACGTCACGCTGGTTTGACCGTATGCCAGAGGACTTGCCACCGCGAGAGCAGCCATTAATTTTGTATGTAGTCTCATTGTTTTGCCGTGAGTTTCTTCTGTCGAAATGATGGGCAAAGCCGACTGCCGATGACTCAAAACTACTCACCCGGCCGCACCACTAACACTACGATTCAAATACGCCAAGCCGCAGACCGGCGGTGCAAAGCCCCTCCGCGCGGGCCTCGCATATGCAACAGAACGGCATGGGCAATGACCTGTTGCGCATACCGGGTTATGCCGGCGTGATGCCGAACCGAATTCTTTTGAAAATAGGATGTTGTAAAACTACACGCTTCGCGCACGCACTATAGGTGATCGACGCTTCATAGCCTATCCGTTTCACGCAATAAACTTTTGCCGGCGGCGCGCTCGACATTGAAAATCCGCGGTTGAATCGGCGCGCCCCAAAAGGAAATCACAGTCCGGGAGATCGAAAGGTACTCACGATAAGATAGTCGGTCATTGGGTCTCAGCCAAATGGAAACGCATTACTTGTTTTTTGACCTTTTATCATTTGCCACTTGCCATGAACGCGCCTGAACTGACCGAAGACGAAAACCTGGGCCTTTACCAACGCGCGACCGAAAACGGTGCGGAGTGGTGGCGCGTCAGCGTGGCGGACCGGCCGGAAAACTATCGACTGGAGCATGGGGTCGATGACGGCAACGGCGCCGGATCGGTCGATATCGATCTGGTGGTCGACGCGGAAAACCTGCGCGCGAAGCTGAAGAAGTGGCGCCGCGAGGGCTTTGCGATCGATACGCCCGACGCTTCGGACGACGCGGGCACAGCGGAACGGGTGGCCTTCATGCCGGAGTTGAGGCGCGTTGCGGCGCTGGCCTCGGCGGCGAAGCGCCATCCGCAGGTGGAGGGCACGGGCGAAACCGTGCGCATCGGTCATGTCGACGTGCCTTGCGGCCTGCACAATCCGCTCGTGCCGCGCGTCAATCCGGCCTATCTGTTCTCCGAACGCTTTAACGACATTGTCGAAGATATCGTGGAGAACCGGCGCGTGATGCTGATCGGTCACACCGGCGCTGGCAAGACCAGCCTGATCGAACAGGTCGCCGCGCGCTCGCATCACGGCGTGTTGCGCTCGAACATGAATGGGCAAACCACCGTCGGCGATTTTGTCGGATTCTGGACGGTCAAGGGCGGCGAGACGATCTGGGTAGACGGCGTGCTGCCCACGGCGATGCGCGAAGGCATCTGGCTGATCGTCGACGAAATCGATTTCGCCGAACCGTCCATTCTCGCCGCTCTCACCGCCGTGCTCGAACCGCACGGCCGCCTCGTACTGAAAGAGAAAGGCAACGAGATCGTCGCGCCGCATCCCGCGTTCCGGCTGTTCGCTACCGCAAATGCGGTGGGTGCGATGAGCCAGTTCCGCCACCTGTATCAGGGCGCGAATCTGATGAACGAGGCGTTTCTCGATCGCTGGCGTGTCTACATGCTGGACTATCTGACGCCCGCCGAAGAAGCCGACGTGCTGATGCGCACCCTCGCCCCGCATATGACGCGCGCGCTCGCCACCACCCTCGCCGCGATTGCCGCCGACTGCCGCGCGGCGTTCGCCCGCGAAGACCTGTCGAGCGCGTTCTCCACACGGCGCCTGCTCGACTGGGCCGAGCTGATGCTGCGCACCGGCGACCCCGAACGTGCCGCCGGTCCTGCGATTTACGCGAAGGTCAGTCCCGAAGACGCGGCGCTCATTCGCGGTATCGTTCGCCACCACATCGCGCCAGCCGCCTGAGACGCTAACCACAATGAGTGCAATGCATGCAACGCGCGACACGCAAGGCTTCGCGTTTGAATCGACGCTCAGCAAGGTGGCGCGCGTGCTCACTGGCCAATACGGCGTGACAGTCGCGTTCAGTCCGGATGGTCCGCGTGTCGAACCCGGCCGCATCGTGATTCCCGACTATGAGTTGAGCGGCGACGTCGAGCGCGACGTGGTGATCGGCTATCTGGATCTGTTGGTGGCGCGCGCCAAGCATTCATCGCTCACGCAGATGGACGCGCTGCCTCCCGGCGTTGCAGCGAATCTCGCGCAGGTGATCGAGGATCGCCGCGTCGCTTCGCAACTGCTCGACGCGTATCCGGGCGCGCGCTGGTTCATCGGCAAGCTGCGTGTGCATGCCGCCGAGCAGGCACGGCAGCGCTGGCCGAAACTGCATTGGCGCGACCGGCTGGTCTGGCTGGTGGAGCGCGCGCTGTGGGACGAAAAACCGACCCTGACCGAAGCGAGTCATTCACTGCTGGCCGCGCTACACGCCGCGCAGGATCTGCTGGACGAGTCGCGAAGAAGCGGTTCGACCGCGCATAGCATCGCGGCGGCGCAAGCCCTGGTGGCGCGCGTGCGGGCTTTGTCGGCGGGCGATGTCAACAGCATGGTGTTCACCGCGGACCCGGTTGAAGACATTGACACGGAAACCGCCGCATCGTCGTCCGCGCCGCTTAACGATGACGACACCGCGCTGCCCGACCAGGACAACGCGGCCTCTCCTCCGTCCGATAAAAGCGGTGGCGCGCAAGCGGAGAATGCGGTCGGCATGGGGCAATCGCTGGCCGATGCGCAGCAGCCATCGGCACGTTCCGATGGCGTTGCCGGTGCAGCATCAGGCGCTGCTCGCATGCAGTTGTCGATTCCGCTCGCCACCGAATTCGATGAAATCACCGACCTCACCGGTCAGGGCGACAGCGCAACATGGCGCGAGCTTCGCGCACAGGCCCGTGCGGATACCGCACCGCTCAAGGAGAAACTCGAACGCGCGCTGAGCGCCGACGAACGCACCCGTTGGCGCCGCGAGCAGGAGCGCGGCGAAATCGATCGCACCGCGCTGGCCAGGCTGGCAACCTCACCTGGTTACCGCACGCCGTTTCGCACGCAACGGGTGGCTAAAGGGCGCGACGTCGCCGTGACCTTGCTGATCGATCGTAGCGGTTCGATGGCCGGGCGCAAGATCGAGCTCGCGCGCCTGTGTGCGACCGCGCTGTGCGATGCGCTGACGCAATTGTCGTTCGACTGCGAAGTGCTCGGCTATTGCTCGCTCGAGTCCGCGCCGATGAAGCAACTCTATGAGCGGCAACGGGCGGCCGGCGCGGATTTGCGGGGCTATAACCGCTTTGTCGAGCGGCTCGATCTGAAAGTCTATAAACGCTTTGGCGCGACGGATTTGAGCGGCATCGCCAGGATCGATTGTGGTCACGAAAATCCGGACGGCGAGGCGCTGGCCTGGGCCGCCACGCGGCTGGCCGATCATCAAGCCGAGCGACGCATCCTGATCGTGTTCTCCGACGGCTATCCGTCGACCGGCGACGGCGACCCGCAGGTATTGCGCAGCGATCTGCGCGAACGCGTCGCAGCGATCCAGAAACGCGGCATCGAATTGCTAGGGATCGGTGTGCTAACTGATGCCGTCGAGGATTTCTATCCGCACAACGTGGTGGTGAGCCGGCTGGCCGAATTGCCGTCGACGGTGTTATCGGTGTTGAGTTCGATGCTGCTGACGCGCTAGCGCATCGAAACGCCGCTCGCCTTTCGGAGCGCAAAAAGGCTGCGATCTGAGGCGTCGTTCCGCGCTACGCCATTTTGGGTTCGACCAATTTGGGTTCGAACGAATACTGCTCGATCTCGCCGCCCCGCGCGACCACGGCCGTGCTCTCCGGAATCTCCTCCCACCACCCCGGCAGATCCGCGAGCGGCTCCGACAACACCAGAAAGGCGTCTTCACCCACCACCGCGATGCGCGGGTCGTCCGGATACAGTTCGTGCAGATGCCGGAACGAGGTGCTGTGGAAGAGCGAGCGAGACTGTCTTTCGCTCGAATAGCGAACCGCGACGATCTGCTCGCCGTCGGTTGCGCAAACGGTCATGTTCAGCGGCTCATCGATATCGTGTTTGCGCCCGATGTCCTCGACAAAACCCACCATCCGCTCGAGCGCGGTGACCGGCGCGAGTTCGAGACCGAAAGTCAGCGCCAGAAAAAACAGCACCTCGGAATCCGTCGAACCTTCGACCGACGGAAACAACTCAGGATCGATCGCCAGCATCAGATCGCGGCGTACCACCGGAAAGTTACGCACCAGCCCGTTGTGCATAAAGAGCCAGCGGCCGTAACGGAACGGATGACAGTTGGTTTCCTGCGACGGCGTGCCGGTGGCCGCACGGATGTGCGCGACAAACAGCGGCGCGCGGATCGCCCGCGCGGCCTCGCGCAGATTGCGGTCGCTCCATGCGGGCTGGATGCAGCGGTAGCGAAACGGGATGTCGGTCGGATGACCGTACCAGCCGATGCCGAACCCGTCGCCGTTCGTGGTGGTCTGGCCGAGCCGCGAATGCAGGCTCTGGTCGATCAGGGAGTGCTTGGCGTTGAACAGCACCGTTTCGAGTTGAAGCGGGTTGCCGGTATAAGCGAGCCAACGGCACATGAGATTCCCTCCTGTCACGACGAAATGTCCGACGAACCTCGCACAGCCTCGAATAGGCTCGCGTGCCGCCGTTCGCTATTTGACCACGGGTTGCATCTGGGCGATCGGTATCAGGAACTCCGAAAACCCGGTCAGGATAATCTGCACGCCGATGCACAGCAGCAGAAACGACGAGACGCGCATCGCGACCTTGGTGCCGTCCACGCCGAGATACTTCGCGAAAACCACTGCCCGGCTGTAGATCAGGTAGACGGTGAAGGCCACAAGGATCGAGATTGCCACCGACGCAATGCTCGACAGCACGAACGCCGAGAGCTTATGCGTACGATTTGCGGTCAGCGCAATCGCGGTGGCGATCGAACCCGGCCCTGTGGTGAGTGGCATGGTGAGTGGGAAGAACGCCTTCGACATGGCGTTATCCGAATCCACGCGCTTGACTGCCGGCTGCTCAGCCGGTTGCGTGTCGGGCGCATTGAGCATCTGCCAGCCGCCGACGGCAACCGCGAGGCCCCCGCCGATACGCAATGCCTCCATGGAGATGCCGAAGAAATGGAGAATCGGGGTGCCGACAAAGAACGCGACGAGCATCACGCACATGACATTGAAGGCGATTTTCTTGGCGAGCGCGGTGCGGTCTTCCGTGGTGAGCGATGCAGTCCGGTCGAGAAAGACGAACGCCATGCCGATTGGGTTGATGATGCTAATCAGCCCGGTGAAGCCAAACAGGACATCCGAGATCAGACTTTCGACCATATGCGATCCGTTTCGGGCAGCGGCTCGGGCGGGCTGATTGATCGACTGCCCGCCGATGCGCCGCGCTGAGTTGAAGTACTGGATGCCTCCGGGCTATCCAGATTGATGCTCGCGTTACGTGGGTCAGATGATATCGCGGCGCGGCATGCAATTTGGTAAAAAAGGGGGCGATGCAAGCAGCGCGCCGCGTTGCACCGCAGCAGAGCCGTGCCAAAAGGATGCACGCACAACTTTCGGAAAGCCTACACTTTATTGACTGACTTTACGTACCTGAAGCATCAGGCATACAGTCCTCAGCGAAGCTGCACTTTCAACGAGACGTACTTACCCGTTCGAGGAGTTGTCCCCATGTTGCTTCGTGTACTCGCTGCGCTGCCGTTCGTCGGCATTCTGCTCGGCATCCCGTTTGTGAATCGTGTCGAGCCGCTGGTGCTCGGCATGCCGTTCGTGCTGGCCTGGATCGTCATGTGGGTGGTGCTGAGTGCGATCATCATGGCGATCGTCTACCGCCTGGACCCGAGCAACCGTCAGCTTGCTGTAGAAGGCGAGGAGGCCCGATCATGAGCGCACTCGTCATCATTGCGGCCATTACGCTGTTTGCGCTGTACCTGGGCGTGCGCGCGCGGCGCGGCCACGACATGAGTCTCGAGCAATGGGCCGTGGGCGGGCGCAGTTTCGGTACCGCGTTCGTGTTCCTGCTCATGGCGGGCGAAATCTACACGACCTTCACCTTCCTCGGCGGCAGCGGCTTTGCTTACGGCAAGGGCGCGCCGGTCTACTACATTCTTGCCTACGGCACGCTGGCGTACATCCTCTCGTACTGGATGCTGCCGCCAATCTGGCGTTACGCAAAGGCTCACCACATCGTCTCGCAGCCGCACTTCTTCGCGCGCAAGTACGACAGCCCAGCGCTCGGCACGTTGGTCGCGCTGGTCGGCGTGGCCGCGCTGATTCCGTATCTCGTGCTGCAACTCAAGGGCCTCGGCATCATCGTGGCGACTGCCTCGTATGGTGCGATCTCTTCGACTGCCGCCATCTGGATCGGCGCCGCGGTGGTGACGGCTTACGTGACCGTCTCCGGCGTGCGCGGCTCGGCATGGAATTCGGTGGTGAAGGATACGTTGATTCTGGCGATCGTGCTGTTCCTCGGCATCTACCTGCCGTTGCACTACTACGGCGGCTTCGGCAACATGTTCCGCGCGATCGACGCCGCGCGCCCGGGCTTCCTGAGCTTCCCGGCCAAGGGATCGAGCGTGATCTGGTTCCAGTCGACCGTGCTGCTGACCGCGATGGGCTTCTTCATGTGGCCGCACGCGTTCGGTTCGATTTTCACGGCGAAGGACGAGCGTATTTTCCGGCGTAACGCGATGGTGCTGCCGCTGTACCAGTTGATTCTGCTGTTCGTGTTCTTCGTGGGCTTTGCGGCGACGCTGAAGGTGCCGGGCCTGAAGGGTGGCGATATCGACCTGTCGCTGTTCCGTTTGTCGTTGCAGACTTTCGACCCCTGGTTTGTCGGCGTGATCGGTGCCGCGGGGATTCTGACGGCGCTGGTGCCGGGATCGATGATTCTGACGGCGGCGTCCACGCTGCTCGCCAACGACGTGTATCGCGGTATGGTGAGCCGCAAGGCGTCGGATGCGACGGTGGCGAACCTCGCGCGTTTCCTGGTGCCGGTTGTTGCGCTGGTGGCTATCGGGTTTACGCTGCACGGCGGCGAGACGATCGTGGCTTTGCTGCTGATGGGGTACAGCTTTGTGACTCAGTTGTTTCCTGCAGTGATCTGCAGTTTGCTGCCGCATAATCGGGCGACCAAGTATGGGGCGTTTTGCGGGATTCTGGCGGGTGTTGCGGTGGTGGCGCTGACCACTACCCTGCATTTGAGTGTCGCGCAGTTGATGCCGTTTTTGCCTGACGCGCTGAAGGATATCAATATTGGGTTTCTGGCGTTGGCCGTGAACATTATTGTGTTTGCTGTGGTGAGTGCGGTGACGCAACCTCGGCCGGCTGAGCAGACTCACGCGCCAGTGCATTAAGGCGAGTGCCTGCGGCCGCTTGTTGTTTGGGTGCCTGTGGGCGGTGGGATTTTCTTGAGCTGTTTTGCCTGCGCGGCGCTTTGTGTCTGTTTGCCTCGCGGTGTTGGCCTTTTCTTGATTTCTTATTGGTCTATTAGTGTCGCCCCTGTGCGGGGCGGCACTTACTTTCTTTGCCGCCGCAAAGAAAGATAAGCAAAGAAAGCGGCTCACACCGCCAGCTCATAAGCGGGTCCCCCGAGCAGTTGCGGTAGTGGTGCATCTGGAATCTGTGTTCTCGCACATTCGGCCTCGGTGACAAGGCCGTCATACCTCCGGCGGCGCTGCGCGCGCCGAAGAGCATTTCTTAAACCCACTACGTCTTGGCAGCAGCCTTTTACTCGCGACCGGGCCCGGCGTCGCGTCTCCGCCACCATGGCTGTTGCGGCTGGCTGTAACCTGGTTTCTCATGCAGCCTCTCGAGTTCGAGGTCTTCACGAATCGCGCTAGACTACGCCCGAATTAAAGCCGATCAACTCGAACGAGCATGCGGAGCGGATGAATGGACTACCTTCTTTACTACTCGCCGGGTGCGGCCAGCATGGCAGTTCACTGGATGTTGCTGGAAATGGGCATCCCGTTCGATACCCATCTCGTCGATATCAATGCCGGCAATCAGCGCAACCCGGACTATCTGCGGCTGAATCCCTCAGGCCGCGTTCCCACGCTGGTGGTCGACGGAACGCCACGCCACGAGTCGGCCGCGTTGCTCATGCTGCTGGCCGAGCAGCATCCTGAAGCCGCCCTCGCACCCGAAACAGGCTCCGCTGATCGTGCGGCGTGGCTGGAACTGATGATCTATCTGGCCAACACGCTGCTGCCCGCCATGCGCGACTGGTTTTACGCAGACATCGACGGCGATCCCGCCGGCGCCGAAGCAGTTCAAGCGCTTGCGCGACGCCGTATCGAAGAAGCCTGTGAGCTGCTCAATGCCCATCTCGCCGATGGTCGTGACTATCTGGTCGGCAGCAAGCTCACTACCGCCGATTTCCTCGCGGTCATGCTGATGCGCTGGACACGCAATATGCCGCGCCCCGCACTCGGCTGGCCGCACCTCGCGCGCTATATCCGCAGGCTGCGTGCGCTGCCCTCGTTCGTCGATTTGAATGCGCGAGAGGGGCTCACCGAATGGCGCAATCAGGACGATTGAGGCGCGCGCAACTCATTGGCTGCCGACGGTGGCCGGCGTGACATGGAGGTCGTGAAGCACTCGTGAAGCACGTTAGTTTGCTCGCGTGCCGACGATCACCATGCCGCGTGACAATCCGCTCACGCTGTCGACCGCCTGAGCCCCGGTGTACAGTTGCGTGACCGGCACCCACACCG
This sequence comes from Paraburkholderia solitsugae, assembly GCF_013177695.1. Lineage (GTDB taxonomy): Bacteria > Pseudomonadota > Gammaproteobacteria > Burkholderiales > Burkholderiaceae > Paraburkholderia > Paraburkholderia solitsugae. The sequence continues at coordinate 47,005 of NZ_WOEY01000059.1, forward strand.
CCGGATACTTGTAGCGGGCAACATCGAGAAGTAGCGCGCTATCGCTCGCGGCGTCGTAGGCGGCAAGCGGCGACCAGTGGCCGCCGCCTCTTTCGCCTATCTCCACTCGGCTGAAGTTCAATAACGCAAAGCGGTCGCTACGGCCCGTCGTGTCAAGAATCAGATCGCGAAACTGATCGAGCGTCAGATCGCCGGCATGGAATTTCATCACCTCGACAGGAAATGCGCTTAGCGCCGCGCCGAGTTGGTCGAGCGTCATGCCCTCCTTCGATACCCGCGCGGCGTTGGCCACCTGCGGATCGACGTTGCGAAAAAAATCCTCTTGCGAGAAATAGGGAAAGTCCGGGTACTGCGTCGACTCGGGCCGGCGGATGCCCAATGCGTTGAGCGCCATCACCGAGGTCGCGACCGAACAGTAGGCTTCGTTGCGCTGCGTTTCGAAGTACTGCGAGAGCGGCCAGTACGACTGCTTATGGGCAGTCGCCATCAACCGCTTCTGACCTGCAGGTTGCGTCAACGCAACGAGGTTCGGAGGAACCGGCAGCGGCCCGTCGGCTGGGCGTACCGCTGCCGATGCAGGGACTTGAAGCGAAGCTTGATGCGCGGTTTGATCGGCGGCTTGATTTGCCACCGGGGACAGCGGCGCACAGGCCACCAGTGTTGCAACCACACATGCGGCAAGCCACTCAAGCGGCTTCGACCTTCGCACTGCACGAATCAAGGAATATCTGGTCATTGTCCTCATCGCAGAGAATGAATTTCGAACGATTGCCTTCTTGCCGGCCGTCGGAGGGGAGCCCCCTTGAGGGGCGCACCGAAGGAAGTCCCCTTGGAGGACGCGTCTCAGGCGCATCGGTGACGCCTCGAATTTTTAACACGAAACGGATCGACGCGTGAGTTTGCGCCTCGGCCCATGCTTGTTCAACCGCTTGATATACTCCCGCGGCATATTCTGGGCAACGCGATCGAACAGCCTCTCGACGTCGCTCACAGCCAATTCAAGCAGACCGGATTCGAAAATGAGTGACTTAAAAAGCGCGGCGTATGGCGCAGAATGCGCCCCGACCTCGCCGGGCGCATCCGATATAAAACAAACTGAATCCAGCGGAATAGACACGCCGATCGCGGCTGTTTCCTCACCTTGCATTGACATCTGCAAGATCGACGGGAATACGGGCTTGTGCATCGGCTGCCTGCGCACGCGCGACGAAATTCGCGGATGGAAACACATGACCGACGATCTGCGCCTCCATCTGATCGATGAACTGTCGCAGCGCAAGGTGAAACTGGAAGCCGAGAATGCGGAAACGCCGTAAAGCAGGCGTCCTGACGCGCATGGATCAACTCACCTCGTCGACAAACGCGTAACTGTTCTTTCCGCTGCGTTTGACCCGGTACATCGCCTCATCGGCCGCGGCTACGAGGCGACGGTAATCGTCGACGGGATCCGGAAAACTGGCGATGCCAATGCTCGCGCGAACGAGTCCGTTCCCCATTTCCTTGTCGGTTTGAACCACACAGGCGATGAGCCGCCGAGCGATTTCGCCCAGTTCTGCATTCGTCGAAAATTCCCGGACCAGGACGGCGAATTCGTCGCCGCCAATCCGGGCGACAACATCGACTTTACGCACCGACACACGAAAACGTTTCGAAACCGCAATCAGAAATTCGTCACCGACGCGGTGGCCAAGTGAGTCGTTGACCTGCTTGAATCCATCCAGATCGACATACAGCACAGCTATTTTGTGAGGCACCGCGATCGCGGACGACTCGATCGCGGACGATTTCGTCGCCGCCTCCTGGAGCGCGGCAAACAGCTTGCGCCGGTTCGGCAAGCCGGTCATCGCATCGTGCAGCGCCGCATGCTCGAATTCGTGCGACTGGCCCGCCAGTTGGCGATTCCGTTTGGCGTACATCCCTAATGCAGTGATCAGCATGCAGAACAGTAACGCGGCCAACGCGATCAACGTGCGCGCGACGTGGGCAATCCGCACGCGTACGTCGGCGCTGTCGGCGTCGCGCTGCGCGCGCCACCAGGCCGACACGGCGTTGAGCAAGGCATCCGTGTCGCGCAGATCGGCGTCGGGTGTGAGCAAGGATGGCGGCAGATGCGGCGCCGCCGACGGACTCGCCTTCACCAGTGCCGCGAGAGACGTGAGGCGCTGGGCGAGTTCGGTTCGCGCGGTCCGATACCCGGCGGCTCGGGTGGCCGTGGCGTCGGGCAGTTGCTGCCAGACGCCGACCAGACTCCGGGCGCTTTCCGCCCGCCCGACCGCGTCGAGAACGAGCCCGGCATATTCCTGCTTCAACTGATCGGAAAAGATCGTCCTGATCTGCTGCGCAAGATACAGAAGGCCGATCAGCAGGCAAATCAGCGCGGCGGCGGCGATCACAGCCGGGCCCGGCCTGAAGCGGATCGCGAAGGCGCGCCCGCGAGCGGCGCGCTGCCAACGCGTGCGCTCAGGGATGGGAATACGTGTCTTGGTGGCTTCCGGTGCCATGCTGACGGTAGCTTACGCGACGAAAGAACGCGCCCATCCGGGCGAACAGACTGCCCTTGTGCCTGGAATTTGCCGTCGAAGAAGATCGACGATCCTGCTGCGCGAGACGCGTATCTCTGCCTTGCCTGCTGGCCGCTAACTGCTGCCCCGTGGGATTGAATGGTGGCGCCGGGCGGTGAGTGGCAGGGTCAGACGATTCGGCCACGGCGGGTGTCGCGTCGGCCACGCTGATTTGACTGCCCGTAGGCATCGAGAATCGCGTAACCGGGCCGGACCACGAAGCTTGTTGCCCCCCTTCTTCTCCGTCCGCTTCTACTACAGCCTGCGTTCGTACTGTTGCCGGTGCTGTTGCCGGTATCTCCGCCGTTGGTTGCACGCCTGTTGTCACCGCTGTGGCTGCGGTTGACGCTTGCATGTCGACCGCTGTCCCCGCAGTTGCCAATCGCGGCGCAGCCGCGAAAGTTGCCGGCCCAGGCGGGACAATCGAGTGCGCTAACACCGGTCCTACAGGCGCTGACGCAGCCGTCCCGAGCGCTTGCCGCGCGCCCGCCATCGCCTCGGCATACGCTTGCTGATCGTGGTTGAACCAGATGCCGTACGCGACCGTGCCCACCACGCCAAAAGCTAGCGCGCTTGCCGCCGCGACGCACAGTGCAAGACGTCCGAATCGCGCGGGCGGTGCCGCAGCCGAAGGCTCAGCGCCAGCGTCGAAGCCGGCATCCGGATTTTCTACGGCAGATTTTGGCAAGTCGGTATCGTTGAACATCGCAATACTCTCCGGAATTCCTACGTCTGACCTGTCCGCAGACTTTGTTCATACGATTTAGCGGTAGTCGGTCTGGAATCGTTGGAAGAATTTATCCCGCATGCCGGGCACGCGACAATACCGCAATGCTGCGCTTTAAACGCCAACTTTGCGAGTCACTACGCATCGATAAAACAGGTAAAAGATTCAACGCCGCGTGTATCCACGGGCGGTGCCGCGAGCCCTCGCAAGCCGCTTCCCCATTGGGCTCGTGGCAGCGCGATGCGAGCATGCGCCGCGCTCTCCGTCACGCAATAAACACGCCCACCTCGAACGTGGTGACTTGTGACCAGCGCTTAAAACGCTATGCATGCTCAATGGGGCGCATGGCGCCCCACATCGAATCCGGCACTTATTGCACGGTGATCGTTTCTTTCATGTTCGGATGAATGCCGCAAAACACCTTGTACACGCCCGGCTTGTCGAACTTGAACTGGTACGTGTCGTTCTGATCGAGCGCGGCGGAGCGAAACATGCCCGCATCGTTTACGACCGTATGCGGCTCGCCGTCGAGATTCTTCCACGTCACGGTCGAGCCGGCTTTCACCGTGAGCGCCATCGGCGAGAACATGAAGTTCTTGATGACCACGGTGTTCGGCGTCTCTGCTCGCGCAACGGAAAGTCCGGCCAGCGCAGCGATAAGCACCGAACGCCCAAGCAGCGAAAAGAACGTGCGGCAAATATTTTTAGTTTGCATAACTGATCTCCTGAGGTCGAAGAATACTTAAATCAAACAAGTGTCGTGTCGGCAAGCGTCGCCTTGAGCGGATGACGCGCGATCTTGATGCTGGTCACGCCGAGCATTTTGGGGAGTTGATCGCTCGCGACCGTGAGTGGCCCAGGGCCGGGGCCATTGCCGGCGGTCGGCTGCGGATAGGCGGTCGAGCGCGCGGTATGGAAGGTGATATTGCCTTCGACCTTCGTCACGATCTGGTGAATATGGCCGTTTAGCACGGTCACCGAGCCGAAGCGCTTCAGATAGCTCATCGCCTGACCGGCATCGCCCGTGCCCCACCCCCACGGCTCGTAGATCGTCCACATCGGCATGTGCGCAAAGACGACTATCGGCGTGCTGGACGAGCGGCCTTTCAGATCATTTTCGAGCCAGGCGAGTTGATCGTCGCCGAGACCACCCAAGCCGTTCGGCTTGAAATGCATCACGTTGACGAGCGCGACGAAGTGCACGCCGCTGTGGTCGAAGCTGTAATAGCCCTTGTTATCCGAGGCCTTCCCGAAGCGGCTGAAGTATTCGGTTCCGGGGCCGTCCGTCACGTCGTGCTCGCCCGGCACGGTGTGGAGCTCCGTAATATTCAGTCCCGACATCAACTGCGCAGCAAGATCGAACTCCGACGGTTTGGAGAGATGCGTGATATCGCCCGTGTGAATGGTCAGCGCGGGCTTGACCGGCATGGCATTGACGTAGTCGATCGTCTGTTTGAGCGTGCCCGCGACGTCCGGGTTGGCTTCTTTATTGAAGCCGATATGCGAATCGCTGATCTGCAGGAAAAGCGGCACGCCCATGGACGTCGACGATGATTTCGCGTCGGCCGCGAGGGCCAGTTCCACTGGCGTGAGAATGCCGCCGGCAAGAACGAACACCGTGCCGACTCCACCAAAGGCGAGACATTTCAGCGCGCCGCGGCGTGATGGATTGAATGCAGGATCGAATGAACGATGTGACGACATGTTGACCTCACGATAAGGATTCGCAGGCAAACCGCCGGCTCATCCGGCGCGCCTCACGACTCGGTTCATCAGGAAGACTGCCGGGCCATCGGTTTTATTCCAGGAAAAAGAAAATTGGCGTTGGCTGATGAAGCCAGCCGCTCAGGCTTACATGCCGGCGCCAGAACAAACGGGAATAGCCGCGCCGCGGCGGCGGTCATGCAGATGAGAGAACCTGAAAGGAGTAGCCAACATGGACATCATCGATATGGCCCGTGCCTCGGGCATGGCGGTCATCCTCGACGGCAGGATTGGCCGGGAGGAATACCAGAGCGTGTGCGGCTCGCTATCCGCGCTGCAGCGATTTGCCGAAGCGGTGCGCCAGGGTACGGTGCAACCGAGCGGATCTCAGAAGCGCACCGCCACGCCGGCTCGCAGAACGTGAGGAACGCGAGGAGCACGAGGTGGCCGGCGCGGTGGCACGCTCGACGCGGCTTGACGCGGTCCCCCAAGCCGTTTTCCGGCGCATACAAATTGAAAGGAGGGTAATGTGCGACCGGAATTACGGCCCGTTCTGCGCCGCCTGCAACTCGGATCGGGCGTGGTGCTGCTCATCTATCTGTTTTTGCACATGGTCAATCATGCGCTCGGAATCTGGTCGCTCGATCTTGCCGGACGCGGACTCATGCTTGCGCTGTGGATCTGGCATAGCGTGCCCGGCACGATCCTGCTGTACGGTGCGGCCCTTCTCCATTTCGCGCTGGCTGTGCGCACGATTTACGGGCGCCGTCACTGGGCGCTCCCGCCCGCCGAATGGATCCGGTTGTGGGCCGGACTCAGCCTGCCACTGCTGCTCATCCGGCATGCGGTTGCGACGCGCCTCGCGACGTCGTTGTATGGCTTTGAGCCGAACTACGAGCGGATCGTGATATCGCTGATCACGAGCGGCACGCAGGGTCTGCAGCTTGCACTGCTTGCGCCGGGCTGGATCCATGGCTGCCTCGGCGTGTGGTTTAGATTGAGCCACTATCCGGCGGCGCAACGCGCGAGACCCGCACTGCTTGCTCTGCTCGTTGTTTTGCCTTTGTTATCCGCCGCGGGTTTTCTGCGGATGAAGCAAGCCGTCGTAGCAATGCATGCTGTCCTCCCCGCGCCTGATTCGAAACTGCTGACGCACCAGTTTGCGCTCGACACGTGGCGTCACAGTCTCGTCACGCTTTACCTTGCCGTGGTCGTTAGCGCGCTTCTGGCGGGGTTGTTGCGGAATTGGCTTGAGCGCCGATCTACACGGATGCAAATGTCAAAGCCTGATTGAAGCGCTGCGTTCGCGCGATGCTGCAGACGTGCCGTGGCCCGCATCGCTGAGAATGCGGGCCACGGCCCTGCCCTTTACGGCGGCTCGATACGGCTTGAGGCCGTTTATCCAGCTTACTGGGCTTATTGCGCTTGCTGCGCTTGCGGCTTCAGCTTGAACTTGCCTTGATATCGGATCGTCGGACGCAGTGACTGTGTCGTCGGCGCCGAGTGTGATTGGAGACGGGGTGTCAGTCAATGCGTTTCTAAAATGAACTAGCTGTTGAGTTCACGAAAAAAATAAGCCGTTAGCGGATGAATTGACCACAAATCGGCATTGCGCTCAGCCGCGCAAGGAACGACGACTGGCCGCCGCGGACATCGGCGAATTGATCGGCCGCCAACGCGGAGCCGGCAGCGGCGCCGATCGCAATCAATACGATCGCGATCCGGCGTAGCCGCCCCGCCCGGCCGACCAGCGTGCCCGACACGCTGCGCCAACTGGCGAGCAAGGTCATGGCGAGTGCAACGATCGCGCAGCACATGGCCTTGTCTTCAGGCGTTGAGCGCAGCGTTCGCGACGGAAGTGGCCGGGCGCACCGGAAACGGATTGCGCCATGCCTCGATGGCGTTCAGTTGATCGTGCCAGCGCCGCATTTCCGGAAACTCATCGAGCGGCATTGCTGCGTTTTTCGCATAGGGCAGCGCGATGGCAACGGAAAAATCCGCAACTGTCAGACCGTCGCCGAGTAGCCATTTACGGCCTTTGAGGTGCTGGTCGAGCACGCGGGCAGACTTGCGAAACAAGCCCTGCTCTTCAGCGACTTTAGCCGGGTCGGATCCGCCGAGTCCAAACACCGGCTTGATGATCGATTCGAAGTAAAGCGCGCCAGCATGCGGGTAAAAATGGTGATTGTTCCAGCTGAACCAGCGCAGGACATCGATTTGCCGGTCATCAGTCGGCCAGAGGTCGGACTCCGCGCGCCGCGCAAAATGGCTGACGATGGCGTCGGCTTCCCAGATACTTCTCTCGCCGTCGACGAGACACGGCACCTTGCCATTCGGATTGATCGCCAGATAGTCCGGCTTGCCCTGCTCGCCCTTCGTCAGATCGACGAAGGCGTATTCAATTGGTAAACCTAAATATTTTGCTACTGCGCAGGTTTTTCGTGGGGCCAGAGTTTCAGCATAATAGAGCTTCATATTCGACCTCGGTATGAGTTGAATTCGTTTCCGATGTGCGTCAGTGGCCTTCGTCTTCCAGTTGAGTCATGAATGCGCCGAGCTTGTCCAATGCCGTGCTCCAGCCGGCCTGATGAGCATCGCGCGCGGCCTCGTCGAAGAACTGTGCATGGGTGAGAGTGAGTTCGGTTCCGTCTTCGATCGGGCGCAGCCTGATCGCGACCTGCGAGCGGCGCTCGGGCATCGTGACCCACTCCCACGTGAAAACGAGCTTGCGGTCCGCTTCGACTTCCAGGTATTCGCCGCGACAGTCGTGCGTTTCGCCGTCCAGTGTCTGGAATACCACGCGAAAACGGCCACCCACGCGCGGATCGGCTTCGGCGCTTAGCACCGGCCCGGCGTCGGGTCCCCACCAGCGCACCATCAGTTCGGGCTTCGTCCACGCTGCATAAACTCGGGCAGGCGGCGCCTTGATGCGCCGCACGATAGTCAGGCTCGGCTTTTCCTGGATCATTCTTCCTGTCCCTCCACAAAATCGGTAAACCGGTCGAGGCTCGAGGACCAGAAGCGCTCGTAGCGTCTCAACCATGCCATCGCCTCCTCCATCGGCCCCGCGACAAGATCGACCGATACGGTTCGCCCGTTCTTCGTACGCGACACCAGACCCGCGTCGCTCAGCACGTCAAGGTGCTTCATGACTGCGGGAAGCTTAAGCGGCAGCGGTCGCGCGATCTCCGTGACCGACAGGCCGGGTTCTCGCTCGAGGCGAGCGAGAATAGCCCGGCGCGTCGGGTCCACGAGGGCGGTGAACGTGCGATCGAGTTGACTGACTGGAGACTTTGCCATATGGCGAACTATAGGCGGCGCATAAGCGGTGTCAAGATTTTTCGTAGGTAGCTCGCATCGCGCGGACTTCTGTTTGCGGCCGATCTGCAGTCCGTTCTAGACTGCAGATCGGCCACATTCGAGGGGACAACCCGGTATGGACATTCTTCAAGCGATGGCGGTGTTCAAGCGTGTCGTCGACGCGTCGAGCTTCTCGAAGGCGGCCGATTCGCTGGAGATACCGCGTGCGTCGGTGTCGACGCTCGTGCAGAATCTGGAGAGCCATCTGGGGGTACGCCTGTTGAATCGCACGACGCGCAGCGTGCAGGTGACCGACGACGGCGCGCTCTACTACGAATACTGCGCACGCATTCTGGCCGAGGTCTCCGACGCCGAATCCGCGCTATCGAACAAGCGGCAAAACCCGCGCGGCACAATTCGCGTCGACACGTCCGCCACTTTCGCAGCCAACGTGCTGGTCCCCGTCATGCGCGATTTCAATGCGCGCCCATCCCGCACGGCTTACGTCTGCTCAATCAGGCCATAACGCTTCAGTTCCGCCGACAACGCGTCGGCGCTGACAAACCGATATCCCTGCAGACCGGCGTCGAGTGCGCCCGCCACGTTGGCGTCCGTATCGTCGACGAAAAGCGTTTCGGCTGCGGGAACACCCAGTTGCTCCACGCAGCGAAGATAGGTTTGAGCGGCCGGTTTTGCTGCACCGAACGCGGCGGACGCATAGACATGAGGACCGAACAGTTGCGCGACGGGTGGATTCAGAAAGCCGATATGCTCCGTGAGCAGGCGGCAGTTGTTGGTAAGCACCGCGATCCGGTGATGTTCGGCGACTCTTTCGGCGAGCGCGATCACGTCCTTGTTCGGCGTGATCGATGCGTGGCGCGCGCTCAGCCAGTCATCCCGGCTCACGGGATAGTTCAGCAGTTCGCCGAGCACGCCCAGATAGTGGTCGTCGCTGATCTGCCCCGCGTCGGCACGGGCTTCAAGCCCCGATTCCCAGATCGCGTGACGCACGGCTTCAGGCGTCTGGCCGGAAATTGCCGCCAGACGATCGACCCGCGCTGAACGGTCGTAGTGAGACAGAACGCCCTCCATGTCGAACAGGACTAGCGTGATGGATGCAGTCATGCTGTTGCCCTCGCGTTGAAAGCATTCAGGAAACAAGGAACCGGGGTTAAGCACAGTCTTGTCCAGCGATCCAGCAACAGCGTGGAATTCGCGCAAAATAAATTTAATCTTAGTGCAACCCGAATCGGGGCGAGCATCCGGGTTTCGTCGTCGGCGTCGTCCGCATCTCGTGGAGGCGACGGCGCTGCGTAGGCTGCTCGAAAAGAACCTTTCATTTATGCACGTGGAGCGAGCGGCGCTGCCGTTGCATATTGTCGCTACCGATGTGCTTTCGGGTAACGAGATCGTGATATCGTCCGGTCCGGTGGTGGATGCGGTGTTGGCACGTGCGGCGATTCCCGGGGTGTTTTCACCCGTACGAATCGACGGTGCCAACCAAGCACAACGCCGACTTTTTGAAGAGAGAATCAGGGTGGATGACCTCAATTTCGAATGCACCGGATGCGGCAACTGCTGCCACGATTTGCGCCTGGCGCTGACAGTCACCGAGGCGATCGATTGGCTTCAGCGGGGCGGGCAAATGGAGTTGTTATGCGAAGCCATTCCATGGCCAGTCGAGCCTGAGCCTGGCAACGCGCAAGCCGAGTACAAACGGGCGCGTTCAACGCCTGCGATGAGCGGAACCTTGCCGGTGCGCATCTCGATCATTCTCGCCGCGGCGTTCACCGGCGCGTGTCCGAATCTGCACGCGGACATGCGCTGCGGCATCTATGAACAAAGGCCGCTGGTGTGCCGGATTTATCCCGCTGAAATCAATCCGTTCGTTGCGCTGGTGCCGGAAAACAAGGGCTGTCCTTCGGAAGCGTGGCAGAAAACACCGTTGCAAAGGCAGGGCGTACTGGTCGACGAGACGACCTACCACCTGGTGCAGCAATCCCGGCGCGCGAACCAGCTCGAGGCGCCGCTGCGCACGCAGATCTGCCTCGAACTGGGGCTGAACAGTGCTGCTCTCGCGAACGAAGGTTTCCTTATCCATGCACCGGAAAGTGACGCCCTGCTCGCCGCGCTTCAACGGATTCAGGCGGCGCCGGCATCGCAAGACACAACGACCGAGTGGGTGTTCGTTTCGAATCGTACCGAGACCGTGGAGACGCTTTTGTCGGTTGGCGCAACGGGTCATCTCGTTGCGCCCACGCCTGCCGACACTTTTCGGTACCACGGATTTTTCCCGTCCTCGCCGAGCTGAAACCCCCAACTGCCTTCGCGCGATGAACTAGACGCCGCTGCCGCCCACTGTCTTGATGCTCTTCCACTGTCCTTGCTGGACCTGGAAGAGCGTGTACGGCGGCTTGATCAGATCGCCATAAGGATCAAAGGTGATATTGCCGGTCACACCGGTAACCTTGACCTTCGACAGGGCATCGACGATCTTCGCGCGATCGAGCGAGTCGGCGCTGTGAATCGCTTTGATCATGGCGAGCGCGGCGTCGTAGGCAAACGGCGCGTACAGCTCGACATCCTGATTGAAGCGCGCCTTATAGCGCTTGCCGAACTCCTGTGCGGCAGGAAGCTTATCGAGCGCAGGTCCAGGTTCGAGATCCTGCGTGCCGTCACCCGCGGCACCGGCGATTTGCAGGAAAGCATTGCTCTTCAGCGCGCCCGCGCCGAACAGTTGCGCTTGCATGCCGAGCGATCGCATCTGCTTGACCAGCATCGCTCCCTGTTCATCCAGACCGCCGAAGAAAATCAGATCGACGTTCTTGCTCTTGAGCGTCGTGAGAATGGCGCGAAAATCCACCGCTTTGTCGTTTGTGAACTCGCGATCGACTATGTTGCCGTTCGCTTCCTTTGCGCCTTTTTCGAATGCATCCGCGAGCCCTTGCCCGAATGCCGTACGGTCGTCGATGATGCCGATGCGCTTCGCCTTCATCTGCTCCACCACGAAGTGCCCGGCCACGACACCGCCAATGCCGTCATGCCCCATGGTGCGGAACACGTTTTTATAGCCCTGCTTGGTGAGTTGCGGATTGGTCGAGCCCGGCGTAATCATCGCAACGTTTGCCTGGTGATAGACCGTCGAAGCCGGAATGCTGCACCCCGAGTTGTAGTGACCGATCACGCCGACGACGCCGTCGTCGACCAGTTTTTGCGCGACCTGAATCGCCACGCGGGGGTCCGCCTGATCGTCCTGCACGTCGAGCTCGAACTTGACCGGCTTTCCGCCAATCACCGGATGCTTCGCGTTCTCTTCATCGAGCGCTAATTGAGCGCCGTACTGCAGGTCTTTGCCGACGCGTGCAACCGGGCCGGTCAACGGTCCGACGAAACCGATCTTGACGACTTCAGGATCGGCCGCCCACGAAGACGGTATATACGTGACGAGTGCGCAAACTGTGGCACTCAACAGCCAATAGCGGCGATTCATGATGCGCTCCTTGCGAGATGTAACGTCGCGCGATGTGTAGGTTGGCCGATCCGATGCGCGACGCGTCGAAACCGTCCTGCGGTACTCGTTGTGAAGCGAGAAAAGCTGTGCGGTCAAACCCTCAATGAAATTCAAAAACGCGTTGCCGAGTAAGGTGCGAGATCGAGCGGCGGCGCGCGCTGCGCGATCAGATCGGCGACGATGCGTCCGCTCACCCCGGCTAGCGTCAACCCAAGATGCTGGTGGCCGAATGCGTAGATCACCCGCTCGCTCGCGCGTGAGCGTCCGAGTACCGGCACGCCGTCCGGCAACGTCGGACGAAAGCCGAGCCAGCTGCTATCCGGTGTATCGAGCGCGGGTAAGGCGCGCTTCGACGAAAACGTCAGCAGATCGATCAGCGAGCGGTTGCGCGTGTCGCCGAACCCTGCCAGTTCGACCGTGCCCGCAACGCGCAGGCCATCGCTCATCGGCGTCATGTAGAAGCCGCGCTCGGCCCAGCCGACCGGCCGCGAAACCAGTTGCTGCGCGCCCGGGAACCGGACGTGATAACCGCGCTCCGTATCGAGGGGGACGGGGTCGCCGCACTGTTTGGCGAACTGGGCGGAGCGCGCGCCGGTGGCGATCACCACGTGACTGAAGCGGCGCGCGGCACCGTCGACGGTCAGGGTCGCGCCGTCTGCGGAAGGCTGCACGGCGTCGACGGTCGAAGGCTCCAGCTTCAAACCTTGTGCGGCAAGCTGCCGATAGAGCGCTTGCAAAAAGCCGTGAGGATCGGAGAAGTGCCAACTGTTGCTGAACAGTATGCCGCGCTCGAATATCGGAGCGAGCGACGGTTCAAGCGCCCGGATGTCGCCACCGTCAAGCACATCGAAGGCGACGCCCAACTGCTGACGCAGATCGAGTGCAGGACGAGCCGCATCGAACGAAGCCGCGTTCGAATACAAATAGAGGCACTCGCGTGCCCGAACGAAACGCGCCAGTTCTGCGTCTGCGAGCAGCGGTGCATAACCATCGCTAGCGCGATCGAGCAACGAAGCGAGCGCTGCGGCGCTCGCTTCGTAACGCCGCGGCAGCGAGCTCATCATGAAGCGCGCCAGCCACGGGGCGAGATGAGGCAGATACCCCCAGCGCAATCTGAAGGGGCTGTCGTTCGACAGAAGAAAGCGTGGCAGATCGCGGAACACGGAGGGATTGTTGACCGGAATGCAGGCGTAGTGCGCAAACGTCCCGGCATTGCCGAAGGACGCGCCCTGCCCCACGCCGGCCGGATCGAACAGTGTGACCCGATGGCCGTCGCGCATCAGCGCCGCAGCGCTCGCGAGGCCGATGAATCCCGCACCGATGATGGCAATCTCCGGCATCACTTACACCCTTTCAACGCGCCGCCGAGCACGATCATCGTGACATCCCGTTGGCGACGTGCAGAGCCAGGCTTCGGCGCGGACGCGGCTTGAGAAGACTGCGGAAAACGCATTGGGACACTCCTGCAGACAGAATCGGGACGCTGGGGCACGCACGCCACCAGACAAACTCTGGCAATCAGAATCACACAATATTTTTTTGTGTGCAATTAAAACTCACATTGTGTGGGCCTGGCATTTTCCCTGGATGGTCTGTGGCGCGGTCCTTGCAAACATTGGCGTGCAGGAGGCCAGCCGTTCTGGAGCGCCGCTTTTAGGCGTTGCCAAGACGCTTGTCTGGTATAGAATCGGCAAAATTCCGCACAATCGCGGACAAAGTCGATTTTGTATGGAGACATTGGTTCTTATGGCTTCTGGCAAAGACACGGCGCGTGGGGCCAACGGGGCGCCGGCGCAGACGAAGCGTTCCACCTATGTCGAGGTGTCCAGCTCGATCGAGAACGAGATCCGCAGCGGCATCTATCCGCCGGGCAGCCGCCTGCCGCCGCAGCGGCAACTGGCCACCGAACTGGGCATCAATGTGTCGACGGTGTCCCGCGCGTACAAGGAATTGCAATTGCGCGGGCTGGTGATCGGCAGCAAGCGGCGCGGGTCGCTCGTGACCGGCGGGGCCATGCCGAGCGTCGAGCCTGCCCAGGCGGCCAGTAACGCGGCGATCGACCTGACCGTCAACCGGCCGGCTACAGGCGAATTCCTGAATTGCCTCGCGCGCACGCTGGCGGAATTGCCGCGCGATCCGCGTTACCCGCAATTGCAGGAGTACCAGCCACCGCAAGGTCCCGCCTGGGCGCGTGCCGCCGGCGCCCGCTGGATGGCCGCGCCGGGCTTCACGCCGACGCCCGACCACGTGGTGGTCACGAGCGGTGCGCAACACGGTTTGTATGCCGTGCTGAACAGCCTGATCGGCACGGACGGTGTGATCCTCGCCGACCAGCTCACGTACTACGGGCTGAAAGCACTGGCTCCGGTATTCCAGTTCGAAATCGTCGGCATTCCGAGCGATCGCGACGGCCTGCTGACCGACGAGGTGGAGCGTGCCTGCCGTCGCATGCCGGTGAAGGCGATTTTCACGGTACCCAACCTGCAGAACCCGACCGTTACGACAATGAGTCTCGAGCGGCGCATGGCGCTCGTCGACATTGCTCGCCGGCATGGCGTGGCGATCATCGAAGACGACGTCTATGGGCCGCTGGTTTCCCAGCGGCTGCCGACCATCGCGAGCCTGTGTCCGGAACTGACGTTTCACCTCACGGCGACCTCGAAGATTCTCGCGCCCGGCCTGCGGCTCGGCTATCTGCTGAGTCCGCCGGACAGCTCAGCGCTGTGTGCGGAGGCGGTGCGCACCACCGCCTGGATGCCGGCGCCGATGTCGATGCTGATCGCGTCAATCTGGATCGAAGACGGCACCGCGCGCCACATCATGGACGCGCAGCTTGCCGAAATTCGCGCACGGCAAGATCTGGCGCGCGAGTTGTTGCCACAGGAATTGCTGCAGACCGATCCGGCGTGCATGTTCGTGTGGCTCAAGCTGCCACCGCCGTGGCGTGCCGACGACTTTGCGGCGAATGCGAAGGCGCGTGGCGTGGTGGTGATGCCGTCGTCGGCGTTTGCCGTGGACCGCTCGGAGATCGAGCACGGTGTACGGATCAACCTCGCCTGCGCGACGAGCCGCGATCAACTTGTGAGTGCGTTAAGACTGTTGACGGGCACGCTGAAGGATCGTCCTCGGGCACTGTTCGGGACGATCTGATGGGCGAGGCGGTATTGCACCGCAGGGACGATCGTCGCGTCAACCTTCGGCAGCGCTGTCTTCCTCGTATCGCATGCCATGCGTGCTAAGCAACCGGTACAGCGTTGCGCGTGAAATACTGAGCTCGCGCGCAGCGTCGCCGAGCCGCCCGCGATGGCGCAGCAGCGCGAGTTCGATGGCCTGCCGCTCCGCTGTCTCGCGTGCCTGCGCCAGTGTCAGGGGCGCGGTTGCGACGTAACCCGACAGTTCGAGATCGTCCGCGGTGATCGTGCGCCCTTCCGACATCACCATAGCGCGGCGAACCCGGTTGATCAGCTCCCGTACGTTGCCGGGCCAGTCGTATTGATGCAGCGCTATGATCGCGTCCGGAGAAAAACCGTATAGCCGGCGGCTCGCATCCTTCCTGTAGCGGTCCAGCGTGTACAGCGCGAGCAGTTCGATGTCCTTGCCGCGCGCGCGAAGCGGCGGCTCGTCGATCCTCAATACGCACAAACGGTGGTACAGGTCCGCGCGAAAGCGCCCGTCTTCGATGGCGGCTTCCATATCGACGCGAGTGGCCGAGATGATGCGCACGTCGACATCGATCGAACCGTTGCCACCCAGACGGTCGATGGTGCTTTCCTGCAGGAAACGCAGCAGGCTCGCCTGACTCTCGAACGGCAGATCGCCGATTTCATCGAGAAACACGGTGCCGCCGTGAGCGGCTTCAACGCGCCCTATTCTGCGTTGATTCGCGCCAGTGAAAGCACCGCGCTCGTAGCCAAACAACTCGGATTGCAACAGGTGCGGCGGAATCGCACCACAGTTGATGGCGACGAACGGCGCGTCACGGCGCGGCGAGCGCGCGTGAATCGCCGCCGCTGTCAGCTCCTTGCCTGTTCCCGATTCGCCGGAGACGAAAACGGGTGCGTCGTTTGTCGCGACTTTGCGGATGGAACGGAATAACGCGAGCATGGCATCGCAAGTGCCGATCATCTCGCCTTCAGCCGTGGACGTATCGACGAATGCGGGCTCGCCGAGCGAGATCATGCCGCATGCATGGCCTACCGTATCGACAATCCTGGCGTTCGCAGCGGGGAGCGTGACGTAATCGAAACAGTAGTCGCGTACCAGCCGGCGTACGACGGCATCATCGAGTTCCGGCGCGGCGGTCATCGCAACCCAGCCGATATTCGGCATCGCAAGGCGGGCTTCCAGCGCGGCAATGTCGCGGGAGTCGAATACGCTCGACAGGTCGACCAGCCCGCCCGCCAGCGCGCCGCCATCCATGGCTCGCCGTACGTCACGAACCGAGCCGATGACCTGAACCTCCCAGTCGCGCTCCTCGAAGCTCGCCAAGAGATCCGGCAAAGGGTCGCGCGTGAAGTAGATGACACGCCGCGTAGTGGCCTTCATTTTCTGCATTGTTTTTTGTTTTCCCGCAGAGTCTACCCTGACACGTAGTGCGTTCAGGTCTCTCGCTGCTGCGTTGTTCCTGCTGCCCCACTAACGCGGATGCCTGTCCTCGCGAATCCGGCGCGTACTGGGTGCTGTCATTTCAAGTGCATCGGGTTCCGGCGAATCGACGGCGCCGCGAACGTACGCTGGCGAGAAACCGGAGGCGATAACGACCGCTGATCATACGCGGCTACACGGTCACCGCAAGGGATCCTGACCATATTTGTCGATTAAGTCCGGAAGCAGGGCACGCGATGTTTTGTCTGAGCAAATTGAGGGACGGCTGATCAGGCGAGCGTGTCGGATGGACTGCTCATGCAATGGGCATACTCGATGATGCGGCAGGCATAAAGGCGGTGCGTGACGCGCATCCGCGTCGATATCGAGCCGGCGTCTCGTGCGTTGGCACAGTCGAGTCGACCTACCTAGTGGTCCGCGTCAAACGGATTGCATCTTATTCAGCTTGGCCCGGGCGCGTGTGACCTTTGCCAGGATGTCGGAAGCCTTAGCGGTCCAGATGAATGGTTTCGGATCACGATTGTGCTTCACGATGTACTGCTCGATCGTGCTC
>NZ_WOEY01000006.1 GCF_013177695.1 Paraburkholderia solitsugae
GAACTGGCCGTCCCCGAAACCGCCGGCGCAGCAGCGCGAGCCGCGGCGCTTGCCGCGCTCGCTGCGGCGGCATTGACCTGCGCCACACCGCTCGCGGCGCCAACCGCCGCACCGACCGCCGCCGCGTCCGGCGCAGAAGCCGGCGCAGCCGTAGCCGCCGATGGTGCGGCCGACGCAGACCCCGCAACCGGCGCAGAAGCCGCCGGAGCGCCGGTCGCATCCAGCGCCGGGATCGTCAACAGCGCGCCGACGCGCATCCGGCTCGGGTCATGACTCATGAAGGCATTCGGATTCGCATCGAACAGCGCGCGCGAAGCGCGAGCGAGCGTTCCCTTGTCGTGCGATTGCGTGACGGCAATCGCCACGTCGTTCAGCGATTGCCCGGGCCGCACCGTATATTGACTCCCGGCGGCGTAAGACACGGAGGCACCCTCCGGCGCGCTTGCGGCGTCGCCGGGCGCGGCCACAGCGCTACCCACGCCTGCGCCAGCCAGCGCGAACGCCAAAGCGGCTGCGGCCGTCAGGCGACCTGTACCTTGATGCATAAACATAGCCCGAAGGGAAGAGAGTCGAAGGTTCATCGGGACTCCTGGCGCGTCAGCGCGCAGCCCTTTTTTGCGGTTGGAAAGAGACAAGATAATCGGAGCACACAATGAAAAAAGCGCCGCGCAAGCGCGACGCTTCTTGAGTTTTCTACGCGTCGTGAGCGCGTAGTTTACTTTACTTGTCGAGCACAATGCGAAGCATGCGACGCAGCGGTTCGGCCGCACCCCACAGCAGTTGATCGCCGACCGTGAAGGCCGACAGATATTCGCCGCCCATCGCCAGTTTGCGCACACGGCCGACCGGCACCGTCAGGGTACCCGTGACCACAGCCGGGGACAGATCGCGCATGGAAGCTTCGCGTTCGTTCGGCACAACCTTGACCCAGTCGTTGCCCGACGCGAGGATGCTGTTCACTTCGTCCAGCGGCACGTCCTTATTCAGCTTGATGGTCAGCGCCTGCGAGTGGCAGCGCATTGCGCCGATCCGCACGCACAGACCGTCCACGGGGATCGAACCCGGCGTGCCCATAGCCGGCTTGCCGAGAATCTTGTTGGTTTCCGCGCCGCCCTTCCACTCTTCCTTCGACATGCCGTTGCCGAGATCCTTGTCGATCCACGGAATCAGCGAGCCGGCGAGCGGCACGCCGAAGTTGTCGGTCGGCATGCGGTCGCTGTTCATGGCGCTCAGCACGCGGCGGTCGATGTCGAGAATCGCCGACGACGGATCAGCCAGGTCTTCCTTGGCTGCACCGTACAGCGTGCCCATTTGCTGCAGCAGCTCGCGCATGTTTTGCGCGCCCGCGCCCGAAGCGGCCTGATACGTCATGGCCGTCATCCAGTCGACGAGGTTTTCGCGGAACAGGCCGCCCAGCGCCATCAGCATCAGGCTGACCGTGCAGTTGCCGCCGATGAAATTCTTCTGGCCCTTGACCAGCGCGTTCTTGATCACGTCGAGGTTGACCGGATCGAGAATAATGACCGCGTCATCTTTCATACGCAGCGACGAAGCCGCGTCGATCCAGTAGCCGTTCCAGCCCGCTGCGCGCAGCTTCGGGAACACTTCGTTCGTGTAATCGCCGCCCTGGCAGGAGATGATCGCTTCGCACTTCTTCAGGTCTTCGATGCTTGTCGCATCTTTGAGCTTGGTCTCGTTTTTGGCGAACGACGGCGCGTTGCCGCCAGCGTTGCTGGTGCTGAAAAACACCGGTTCGATCAAGTCGAAATCGCCTTCCTGCTGCATACGTTGCATCAGGACGCTGCCGACCATACCGCGCCAACCTACGAGACCTACGTTCATGACTTCATACCCTTCGAATGGAAACTTCCCCGCATCTTTGCCCGCAGTGACCGCGCGGGGAAGATGAGCGGGCACGACGGACGATCAGCGTTTCGTGATCGTTTTCGGGGTAATCGTTTTGGTGGTAATGGCGAGCGCAACCACACGGGCCGTTTTGCCGTGCAGTTTCGAAATCGAGGAGATTTGAGCTAGGTGCGCCATCGCTACAATATACACGAAAACCGGAATCTGGCGACCTGATTGTCTGTCGCTATCGTCCGCATTACGCGCGAATCGGCCTGTTTCGAGGCCAATTCGCGTTTTAAAGGCCGTTTGACGACCTAACTGCCACCTTTACCACTTACTGCCTGAAGAGCCCTTACAGCACGGCGACGACCGCGTCGCCCATCGCCACGGTGCCGACCTGCTTGCAACCGGGCGTCAGAATGTCGCCGGTGCGGAAGCCCTGTTCCAGCACCTTTTTCACCGCAGTTTCAATGCGATCCGCCTGTTCCGCCTTGTTCAGCGAATAGCGCAGCATCATCGCGGCCGACAGGATCGTTGCCAGCGGATTCGCCACGCCCTTGCCGGCGATATCCGGCGCGGAGCCGTGCGACGGCTCGTACAAGCCCTTGTTGTTCTTGTCGAGCGAGGCCGACGGCAGCATGCCGATCGAACCCGTCAGCATGGCGGCTTCGTCGGAGAGAATATCGCCGAACATGTTGCCGGTCACAACCACGTCGAACGCCTTCGGCGCCTTCACCAACTGCATCGCCGCGTTGTCCACGTACATGTGCGACAGCTCGACGTCTGGGTATTCCTTCGACACGTCGATCATCACGTCGCGCCAGAACTGCGACGTTTCGAGCACATTCGCCTTGTCCACGCTCGTCAGTTTCTTCTGGCGCTTTTGCGCCGCCTGGAACGCGACGTGCGCGATGCGGTGCACTTCGGGTTCCGAATAACGCATCGTGTCGAAGCCTTCTTTCGCGCCTTCGAACAGCCCATCCGGCGAAGAACGCACGCCGCGCGGCGCGCCGAAGTAGATGTCGCCGTTCAGTTCGCGCACGATCAGAATGTCGAGACCCGAAACGATTTCTTCCTTCAACGACGAAGCGCCCGTCAGTTGCGGATAGCAGATCGCCGGACGGAAGTTCGCGAACAATTGCAGGTGCTTGCGCAGACCGAGAATGGCCTGCTCCGGGCGCAGCGCGCGTTCGAGCGAGTCGTACTTCCAGTCGCCGACGGCGCCGAACAGGATCGCGTCGGCTTCTTTCGCCAGTGCCAGCGTCGAATCCGGCAGCGGATGGCCCTTCGCTTCGTAGCCCGCGCCGCCAACCGGCGCTTCTTCGAGTTCGAACTTTTCGCCGAGTACGTTCAGGACCTTCACGGCCTCCTTGACGATTTCGGGACCGATGCCGTCGCCCGGCAAGACTGCGATCTTCATGCGAATTTCCTTGATGATTTTCTTGGAGACTGTTGAACGTGAATCAGCGAGCCGTCGGGCTCTCAGGCCTGTAAGCCTTTATCCGACGATGCGGTGATTCAGCCACGGCTGCTTCGCGATCCGCTCGGCTTCGAACTGGCGAATCTTGTCCGCGTGACGCAGCGTCAGGCCGATATCGTCGAAGCCGTTCAGCAGGCAGTACTTGCGGAAGCCCGCGACTTCGAACGGATACGCGGCGCCGCCATCCGTTGTGCGTACGACTTGCGCGTCCAGGTCGATGGTCAACTGGAAGCCATTGAATGCGTACGTTTCGTTGAACAGGTGGTCGACTTGCTGTTCGGTCAGCACGATCGGCAGCAGGCCGTTCTTGAAGCAGTTGTTGTAGAAAATATCGGCGAAGCTCGGCGCGATGATCGCACGGAAGCCGTATTGCTGCAGCGCCCACGGTGCGTGCTCACGCGAGCTGCCGCAACCGAAGTTCTTGCGCGCCAACAGCACCGACGCACCTTGATAGCGCGGCTGGTTCAGCACGAAATCCGGATTCAGCGGACGCTTCGAGTTGTCCTGGCCGGGTTCGCCGTGGTCGAGGTAACGCCATTCGTCGAACGCGTTCGGACCGAAGCCCGTGCGCTTGATCGACTTCAGGAATTGCTTCGGAATGATCGCGTCCGTGTCGACGTTCTCGCGATCGAGCGGCGCCACGACGCCGGTGTGTACGATGAATTTATCCATGACGCTTGCGCCTGTTTCGAGACCGGGCGATGCGCGTGACGACCGGAAAGCCGCCCCGCGCACCGCCGGCAAAAATCAAAAACCGCTCATTTATCAGCGTGGTTGCTGATCGAATTGCCGAGGTGTGACATGTCCTCGCCGAATCCGTGCACCGTGTTGCAGCCGGCTAGACCGAGCAATAGCCCGGCCAGCGTACCGAGTGCGAAACGGCGCAATAGAGTGGTGCGATTCATGTTCTTCATCATGCGATTTATCCAAGCTTGCGAATATCGACGAAATGCCCTTCGATAGCCGCAGCGGCAGCCATCGCGGGGCTCACGAGGTGGGTACGGCCACCGGCGCCCTGACGACCTTCGAAATTACGATTCGACGTGGACGCGCAACGCTCGCCCGGTTCCAACCGGTCGGCGTTCATCGCGAGACACATCGAGCAACCGGGCTCACGCCATTCGAAACCGGCATCAGTAAAGACCTTGTCGAGGCCTTCGCGTTCCGCTTGCGCCTTCACCAGACCCGAACCCGGCACCACCATGGCCAGACGGATGTTCGGTGCGACGCGGCGGCCGAGCTTCTTCACGACGTATGCCGCGGCGCGAATGTCTTCAATGCGCGCGTTGGTGCACGACCCGATGAAGATTTTATCCGGCTTGATGGATTCGATCGGCGCGTTCGGTTCGAGCGCCATGTATTTCAGCGCGCGCTCCATTGCGTCGCGCTTGACCGGGTCTTTTTCGCGCTCCGGATCCGGCACGCGGCCGTCGATTGCCGTGACCATTTCCGGCGACGTGCCCCACGTGACTTGCGGCACGATTTCCGCCGCGTTCAACTCGACCACGCGATCGAATTGCGCGCCGTCGTCCGTCTTGAACTGCTTCCAGTACTCGACCGCGTGATCCCACTCGACGCCTTCCGGCGAGAAGGGACGGCCCTTCAGGTAGTCGATCGTGGTGTCGTCCACGGCGACCATGCCGGCGCGCGCGCCCGCTTCGATCGCCATGTTGCAGACCGTCATCCGGCCTTCCATGGACAGCGCGCGAATCGTCGAACCGCCGAATTCGATCGCGTAGCCGGTGCCGCCTGCCGTGCCGATCTTGCCGATGATCGCGAGCACGATATCTTTCGCCGTACAACCGCGCGGCAACGGGCCTTCGACGTTCACCAGCATGTTCTTGCTCTTCTTCTGCAAGAGCGTTTGCGTGGCCAGCACGTGTTCCACTTCCGACGTGCCGATACCGTGCGCCAGCGCGCCGAATGCGCCGTGCGTGGACGTGTGCGAGTCACCGCAGACGATCGTCATGCCCGGCAGCGTGGCGCCCTGCTCCGGCCCGATGATGTGCACGATGCCTTGACGCAGATCGTTCATCTTGAACTGCGTGATGCCGTACGCGTCGCAGTTGCTGTCGAGCGTATCGACTTGCAGCTTGGAAACCGGATCGGCAATGCCGTGGCTGCGATCTGTGGTGGGGACGTTGTGGTCCGACACCGCCAGATTCGCGCTGATACGCCACACCGGACGCTCAGCCAGCTTCAGGCCTTCGAACGCCTGAGGGCTGGTGACTTCGTGCAGCAGGTGACGGTCGATATAGAGAATCGTCGTGCCGTCTTCTTCCGTGTGGACCACGTGTGTGTTCCACAATTTGTCGTAGAGAGTCTGTGCCATGGTATGCGGAGTAGTGATAACTGCGGGCTGACTGTGTCGGTCGATTATGCCACGCAGAACCCCGCTTTGGGCCCGTCAATCACGGAGAAAACCGATAAAAAACAGGGAGTTGGGTGGTAGTGACGATACCTGTATGGGTGTTACCCGGCACGGGATTGCGTGGCGTGCGCGATGCAATGCCACGCATGGTCGTGGGTCAGCGCGGCGTGGCACGTCATGCGCCAATGCGCACAGCCACGCGCGTTAGGCTCAGCGCTCGTGATCGAACCCCAGTTGCGCACGCCCCAGCGGCGTCAAATCGCTTTCCTCTGCGCGGCCGATGAAATCTATTTCAAAATGATCTGCCGGAAAATCCGGTGGGCTTTCGCCACGCAGGAAACTCGGCAGTTGGCGCTTCAGGTACGCCTCGTTTTTTGCGCACGATGGCGCCGATGAGATGTACATGACGTTGCTATAGCCGCTGCCTCTATGCGCGTCTTCGACCGAATGCACGACGTCGCTGTGCCAGAACACGGCGTCGCCCGCCTGCATGTGCGGGATCGGCGTGACCGCTTCAAGCAGCAGGCTGTGCCATTCAGGTTTGATCGACAGTGCGCGCGCCGGTTGTGCGCCGCAGAGTTCGTCATCGGGGACATCGTCCTGCAGCGCACGAAGGACGACATAGGCCATCGCGTTGGCGATTGGGATCAGTTGCAGCGTGCCGTCGCCGGGTCCTTGCGGCGTCAGCGCGGTCCAGCCCTGGAAGGTGCGGAACATCGAGCATACGGCGGGCGACGGGATCTCCTGCACATCGGGGCGGAACGCGGCGTCGAACGGATCGTACGCTCGCCAGTTGCCGGACAGCACGTGGCGATACACCTGCCGAAAATTCGGATCGAGCCAGCGTTCGACCGACCCGCCGTCGACGTGCGGTGACAAACCCAGCGATTCCGAGCCGGGCGGCCGGCGGCGGATACGATCCGCGTAGACCGGCACGCGATCCGGATCGAAGTGGTGCTTCCCTTCGCTCTCCGACGTCCATAGGCGGTTAAGAAACACGCGCGTGTTTGTCAGTTGCCCGGATTGCCGCGCCGCCGTCTGCGGCTTGGACCAATAGACACCGTAGATCTGCGGCTTGCTTGATGAGAGATTGCCGAAGTATTTATCTTCCGCACGGTGGGCGAGCTTGTCGTCGAGATTATTGCGCTCGACGTATTGCGCAATTTCATCATTCCAGTCGCTGGCTTGCTGGCGAGAGAACACCCCGCGCACCACGCATGCGCCGCGCGTCTTGATCCGCGCGGTCGTGGCAGGGTCGACGTCGCCGGAAACGATGCTCGAATAGTCGAACACGGGAATGGCTTCGCACCCCTGCTCAAGGTCGCGATGGATGGCGTCGACCTGCTGCCTGATCGCAGCTTCGACTTCGCTGAACACCTGCGCATAGTTCGGTAACGCGGCGCGGAGCGCGCGTTTTGTGGTGCGGATCGCTTCAGGAAGATTGTCGATGACGAGCGGCATGGCTTTGTCTCCTTGCATCGGTTTTGTATGGGGCTGCAGTGCGTCGAGCAGTGCGTCCAGATTAGGGACCTTTGGCGTCTGGCATGCATCCCGTTCGGCCAATTATCGATACAATTCAGACATTCGCCGCTATTCCCACTGCGGCCAGGTTGCGTACCGTGAAACCCCAATACGAACGCGTCACCATCCCCGACGGCTGCTCGATCCGCGTCTATCATCGGCAGCTCGCGCAGATCCCGTTCGAGTGGCACCACCATCCTGAATATGAGCTCACGCTGACGATGAACAGCCGCGGCAGGCGCTTCGTCGGCGACCATATCGCCGATTACAGCGGCGATGATCTCGTGCTGGTGCCGCCGGATATGCCGCACACGTGGGCGTCCACGGAGCCGATCGATGCGGGCGGGCCGCAGGTGGCGATCGTGGTCTGGTTCAGCGGCGATTGGGCGCGGCGGATGGCCGATTGCTGTCCGGAGTTTGCTTCGTTGCGGACGTTGTTGAGGCGCGCCGCGCCGGGGCTGCGGTTCTCGCCCGACGCTGCGGCGTTGATGCGCGGGCAGATCGGCGCTTTGCTGGATGAGTCGCCGCGTGTACGGCTTGGCGCGGTGCTGCAGGTTCTCGCGGGGCTGTCAGAGGCGGAATTGGAGCCGCTGGCGTCGCCGGCTGCGCATGCTCATGCGCTTACAAGGGGCATGCGGCAAGAACACGCTCGGCGTGCTCAAAGCGGACAAGCGACGCAAACGACACAAGCCGCGCATAAGGCCAACATTGCGCCCACTGTCGCGTCTGGCGGCAGCGCGTCGGAAGCGGAGCGGTTGAATCGCGTACTCGACCTGCTTGATCGGCGCTTCCACGAACCGTTGCGCATCGCCGAACTATGCGAGGTGGCAAGCCTCTCAGAGCGCTCGCTACATCGCTACTTCGTGCGGCATGTAGGCGAGAGCGTCGGGCGTTACCTGAACCGTCTACGCATCGGCTATGCCACGCGGCAACTGACCGGCACGGGCTGGCCGATCGCGCTGATCGCCACAAAGGCCGGGTTCCCGAATCTCGCCAATTTCAATCGACAGTTCCTGTCGGCGCGCGGCATGACGCCGAGCGCGTACCGGCGCTTTTTCGAAACCTACGGGCACGCACCGAAGGAGGCCGGCGCGACGCCGGCCAACCTCGAGATCCGGCCGCCTTCGCTAGAACGAACCCGACGACGTCAGACACGCGCGCCGGCTTGACGGCGCAATATGGCAGGGAAGCATGCCGCGAGCCAGGCCATGACACGAAGCGAAGCACAGCAGAATCCCACGCGCTACGGCGCACCCCAAAACAAAACGCCCCAACGGTAAACCCGTTGGGGCGTTTTTTATCAGCTGATTCCGCACTGGTTCGCCGCCATCACACCACGACGAACCACGCGGACTCAAACCCGATCAACGTTGCGCAATCGGCTTCGCTTCACGCGGCGTATCGCCGACGAACAGCTGACGCGGACGGCCAATCTTCTGTTCCGGATCGGCGATCATTTCGTTCCACTGTGCAATCCAGCCGACCGTACGTGCCATCGCGAAGATACACGTGAACATCGAGGTCGGGATACCCAGCGCGCGTTGCACGATGCCCGAGTAGAAGTCGACGTTCGGGTACAGCTTGCGCGACACGAAGTATTCGTCTTCCAGCGCGATCTTTTCCAGCGCCATGGCCAGCTTGAACAGCGGGTCGTCGTGCAGGCCCAGCTCTTCCAGCACTTCGTGGCAGGTTTCGCGCATCAGCTTCGCACGCGGATCGTAGTTCTTGTAGACGCGGTGACCGAAGCCCATCAGCTTCACGCCCGAGTTCTTGTCCTTCACCTGCTTGATGAACTCAGGAATGTTGTCGACCGAGCCGATTTCTTCCAGCATGTTCAGTGCGGCTTCGTTCGCACCGCCGTGCGCCGGGCCCCATAGACAAGCGATACCCGCTGCGATACACGCGAACGGATTAGCGCCCGACGAACCGGCCAGACGAACCGTCGAGGTCGACGCATTCTGTTCGTGGTCAGCGTGCAGGATCAGGATACGGTCGAGCGCGCGCACCAGCACGTCGTTGACCTTGTACTCTTCGCACGGGTTCGAGAACATCATGTGCATGAAGTTCGCGCTGTACGACAGGTCGTTCTTCGGGTACGCAAACGGCTGACCGATGCTGTACTTGTACGCCATGGCCACCAGCGTCGGCAGCTTCGCGATCATGCGAATAGCCGACACGTCGCGGTGACGCGGGTTATTGATGTCGAGCGAGTCGTGATAGAACGCCGACAACGCGCCAACTGCCGCGACCAGAATCGCCATCGGGTGCGCGTCACGACGGAAGCCACGGAAGAAGAAGTGCATCTGCTCGTGCACCATCGTGTGCTTCGTGACGGTGTCGACGAATTCCTTCTTCTGCGCTGCGTTCGGCAGTTCGCCCTTCAGCAGCAGGTAGCAGGTTTCGAGGAAGTCGGCGTTTTCCGCGAGGTTGTCGATCGGGTAGCCGCGGTACAGCAGCTCGCCCTTGTCGCCGTCGATGTAGGTGATCGCCGAATTGCACGCCGCCGTCGACATAAAGCCCGGGTCGTACGTGAACTTGCCGGTCTGGCCGTACAGTTTGCGGATGTCGATCACGTCCGGGCCGAGGGTGCCCTTGTAAATCGGCATTTCAACGCTCGGCGAATTGTCGCTGAACGATAGCGTGGCTTTAACATCTGACGGGGTCATAGCACATCCTCAATCGAAGTATGGAAACAGGGTTTCGATAATTTGCACGCCTGGGAACAACGGACAAGCGGCGCCCAACAAGTTCACGGCGCTCAAGCGTTGCGTAACAGCTCCAGCACCCGGATCACATCGGGGTCGGCAAGTTCGCCTTCCGGTTCCTTGCGAACGAGCAGCAAGTCCATCAGGTCGTTATCGCTCAGCTCGAGCAGGCGCGTGAGAGCGCCCACATCGGCATCGCTGAGGTCATGCTCATATCGGCTGAAAAAACGTTCAAAGATCAGATCGTTTTCCAGCAGGCCCCGCCGCGCGCGCCAGCGAAGGCGCGCGCGGCGGAGAGGGTCGGACTGATGCGATGTTTCTTCCATCTCAGACAGCGCGGCGAACCATCAATTCCTTGATCTTGCCAATCGCCTTGGTCGGGTTCAAGCCCTTCGGGCAGACGTCGACGCAATTCATGATCGTATGGCAACGGAACAGACGGTACGGATCTTCCAGGTTGTCGAGGCGTTCACCCGTCGCTTCGTCGCGGCTATCCGCGATGAAACGATAGGCTTGCAACAAACCAGCCGGACCGACGAACTTGTCCGGATTCCACCAGAAGCTCGGGCACGACGTGGAGCAGCTAGCGCACAGAATACATTCGTACAGGCCGTCGAGCTCGTCGCGCTCTTCCGGCGACTGCAGACGTTCCTTTTCCGGCGGCGGCGTGTCGTTGATCAGGTACGGCTTGATCGAGTGGTACTGGTTGAAGAACTGCGTGAAGTCGCAGATCAGGTCGCGCACGACGGGCAGGCCCGGCAGCGGGCGCAGCACGATCTTCTGCGGCAGGTCGTTCATGTTCTGCAAGCAGGCGAGACCGTTCTTGCCGTTGATGTTCATCGCGTCCGAACCGCACACGCCTTCACGGCACGAACGGCGGAACGACAAGGTTTCGTCCATCGCCTTCAGCTTGAGCAGCGCGTCGAGCAGCATGCGTTCGTGCGAGTCGATTTCGATCTCGTACGTTTGCATGCGCGGCGCTGCGTCCTTATCCGGGTCGTAGCGGTAAATTTCAAATGTACGCTTAGCCATTTCTGAATTCCTTTGACTTGTGCCTTAGAAGGTACGCGCTTTCGGCGGTACCGATTCGACCGTCAGCGGTTGCATCTGAACCGGCTTGTAGTCGAGGCGATCGCCTTCGCTGAACCACAGCGTATGGCGCAGCCAGTTTTCGTCGTCGCGATGTTCGAAGTCGTCTTGCGCGTGCGCGCCGCGGCTTTCCTTGCGTGCTTCGGCGGAAACCATCGTGGCGCGTGCCACTTCGATCAGGTTCTCCACTTCCAACGCCTCAACACGTGCCGTGTTGAACACCTTCGACTTGTCTTTCAGATAGATGTTGTCGACACGTGCCGCCACTTCGCGAATCCGCTCGACGCCTTCGGCCAGCAGCTTCGACGTGCGGAACACGCCGGCGTGCGCCTGCATCGTGGAACGGATCTCGGCCGCGACGGTTTGCGAGTATTCGCCCGACGTGGACTTGTCCAGCTTGTTCAGACGAGCCAGCGAGAAATCGCCCGCGTCGGCCGGCAGCGGCTTGTGCTCCTTGATTTCCCGCACGTGCTTGACGATGTGGTTACCGGCCGCGCGGCCGAACACCACCAGGTCGAGCAGCGAGTTGGTGCCGAGACGGTTTGCACCGTGCACCGACACGCACGAGCATTCGCCCACTGCGTAGAAACCGTTGACGACTTCTTTGTGACCCTTCGACGTGCCAACGACCTGGCCGTTGATGTTCGTCGGGATACCACCCATCTGATAGTGGATGGTCGGCACAACCGGAATTGGCTCTTTAATACAATCGACGTTCGCGAACTTCATGGCGATTTCGCGGATCGACGGCAGACGCTTCATGATCGTCTCGGCGCCGATGTGCGACAGGTCGAGCAGCACGTGATCCTTGTTCGGACCCACGCCGCGGCCTTCCTTGATCTCCTGGTCCATCGAACGCGAAACGAAGTCGCGCGGCGCCAGATCCTTCAGCGTCGGTGCGTAGCGTTCCATGAAACGCTCGCCGTTCGAGTTACGCAGAATGCCGCCTTCGCCGCGCACACCTTCGGTAATCAGCACGCCCGCGCCGGCCACGCCGGTGGGGTGAAATTGCCAGAATTCCATGTCTTGCAGTGCGATGCCCGAACGCGCAGCCATGCCCAGGCCGTCACCGGTGTTGATGAACGCGTTCGTGGATGCTGCGAAGATCCGGCCCGCGCCGCCAGTAGCGAACAGCGTGGTCTTGCCTTCGAGGATATAGACGTCGCCCGTTTCCATTTCCAGCGCGGTCACGCCGAGCACGTCGCCTTCGGCGTCGCGGATCAGGTCCAGCGCCATCCATTCGACGAAGAATTGCGTCTTGGCAGCCACGTTTTGCTGGTACAGCGTGTGCAGCAGCGCGTGACCGGTACGGTCAGCGGCCGCGCAAGCGCGTTGCACCGGCTTTTCGCCGTAGTTGGCGGTGTGGCCGCCGAACGGGCGCTGATAGATCGTGCCGTCCGCATTGCGGTCGAACGGCATGCCCATGTGTTCCAGTTCGTAGACAGCGTTCGGTGCTTCACGGCACATGAACTCGATCGCGTCCTGGTCGCCGAGCCAGTCGGAACCCTTGATCGTGTCGTAGAAGTGATAGTGCCAATTGTCTTCGCTCATGTTGCCGAGCGAAGCGCCGATGCCGCCTTGGGCAGCCACCGTGTGCGAACGCGTCGGGAACACCTTGGACAGCACGCAAACCGACAGACCGGCGCGCGCGAGTTGCAGCGAAGCGCGCATCCCCGAGCCGCCTGCGCCGACGATAACCACGTCAAACTTGCGACGCGGCAGAGAATTCTTGATTGCAGCCATTCTTTTACACTCTCCAGAGAATCTGCGCAGCGTAGCCCGCACATGCGAGCAGCCAGACGATCGTCAGCGCTTGAAGAAACAGGCGCATGCCAACGGGCTTCACATAGTCCATCCAGATGTCGCGGATACCAACCCACGCGTGATAGAACAGCGACAGCAGCGTGACAAACGTGGCGAGCTTCATCCATTGCGTTGCAAAGATCGACGCCCAGCCGTCATACGAGAAATCGCGCGCGCCGAAGAACCACGCGAGCAGGATCACCGTGTAGACCGCCATGATGCAGGCGGTAATGCGCTGGGCGAGCCAGTCGCGCAGACCGTAATGTGCGCCGACGACGAGACGCTTCGGACCGATTCGGTTATTAGCTGCCATTTTTTTAGAATGCTCCGAAGAGTTTGAGCGCGAATGCAATCGTCAGAAGCGACGAAACGACCAGCACCACGATGGAGGTTTGCTTGCCCTTCTCTTTGGTCGTGAGGCCGTGGCTCGTGTCCATGAACAGGTGACGGACACCGGCGCAGAAGTGAAACAGGAAGGCCCACGCGAGAACGAGCGTGATGAGTTTGACGACGATGTTGGAGAGGAAACCCTTGAAGACTTCGAAACTCAGTTCGGAAGTCAGGCTCTGATCAAAGAGGTACAGCAGGAACGGAAGAAAAACAAAAAGCAGACCACCGCTCAAGCGGTGCAAGATCGACACTCGCCCCGCTAGCGGGAGACGGTATGCCGTCAAAATTTGCCCGATACCGATGTTCCGGAATTCCGGCCTCGGTTTTTTTACGGCTTCAGCCATGCTAGACCCCTACTATGTAGTCACACTAATCCGCAATTTTAGCGCCTTTTTATATCGCGCTGCAGCGAAAACCACCACAAGTCCGTTACAGCGTGCGCGATAAAGGCGCCTTCAAACAGGCGCGCGTGTGGGACGCGGCGCCTTCTTTCATCCGACTCAGCTCAGATCGTTCTGATAGTAATACCCGGTTGTGACATACCAACCGCGACGCACCTCAACCGGCCGGTCTCCATATGTATAGGACACGCGCTCGACCGAAAGCAACGGGAAACCCGCCGGCACACTCAACAGATCAGCGACCGACGGATCAGCCGCGACCGCGCGGATCTTCTCCGTTGCGCGGATCATGCGGGTGCCGAACTCCGTCTCGAACATCGCGTAGAGGGGACCTTTATACTCCGACAGTCGCTCGAGCGTCAGCCCGCGGAACACCGCGCCGGGCAACCAGATTTCGTCGAGTACGGTGACTTCGCCGTCGAACTGCAGCAAGCGCTTGATCAGCACCACCGGATCGGCGGGTTTCAGATCGAGTTGCCGGGCGATGTCCGCCGACGCGCGCAAGCGCCGACATTCAAGCAGGCGGCTGACGTGCGGGTGCTCCGCGCCGTCATCGGCCAGTAATCTGAGGAAGCGAAACTGGGCGCGGTCTTCATTGTGCGTTGCAACAAAAGTACCCTTGCCCTGGCGGCGCACCAGCAGGTTGTCGGCGGCAAGCTCGTCGATCGCTTTGCGCACAGTTCCCTGACTGACCTTGTATCTTGCCGCCAATTCGACTTCACTAGGAATGATCTCGCCAGGTTTCCATTCGCCAGTTTCGAGGCTCTGCGTAATCAAGCCCTTGATCTGCTGATACAAGGGGCTGAAAGTGGGCGACGTAGCGGGCGCGGCAACGGATACACCTTCGCCCGCGGCCCCATGGCCGTTCGGATTCGCGGTGTTCGCCTGGTTCGAAGTCATGCGCGCATTTCATCATAAAGGGCCGGGCCGCGTCTAGGGTTTTCCCCGCAATAGATATGTCTTATATAAGACATAAGATAATGTTGACTTTGTGTCTGACGGCTCCTACACTCCTTGTCGAGCAAGGGTTTGCGGGTTTTTCGGCGGCTGTTTTGCACGTTGCAATACAGCGCCGCAGCGCACCGGAAGCCACTCGGCACCATGCTGTTCCCTCGCAGTCCAGGTTTCGATTCGCCGCCATTCGTTGGTCAGACGCTTGCCGAAACGCGCTGTTTGCAGGAGCCCGCACCGTGCAGCGGCTACCCGGCGCCAACATGCCCCGCTCCCCGCCCTCTCAAGCAGAGTAGTACAGGTTTTCGGCATGGCGGTCTTGCCGTAGCGCGCCGTACAGCCTCGGCATATTCCGAGGCCGTACGCGAACAGTGAATTCCGCCGTGTTTCACAACGCTTCGCTGAAGGCGCATATAGAATGGCGTTTTCCCTAGCGTCTAACGCATCGTCCTGGAGATTTCTCAATGGCTAAGCCCGCAAAGCGCGTTGCCGTCACCGGCGCCGCAGGTCAAATCGCTTACTCCCTACTGTTCCGCATCGCCAATGGCGACCTGCTCGGCAAGGATCAGCCGGTTATCCTGCAACTGCTCGACCTGCCGCAAGCGCAAGGCGCCGTCAAAGGCGTCGTGATGGAACTGGATGATTGCGCATTCCCGCTGCTGTCGGGTGTCGTGATCACTGACGACCCGAAGGTTGCATTCAAGGATGCAGACGTTGCCCTGCTGGTCGGTGCACGTCCGCGTTCGAAAGGCATGGAGCGTAAAGACCTGCTGTCGGCCAACGCCGAAATCTTCACGGTTCAGGGCAAGGCGCTGAACGAAGTCGCCAGCCGCGACGTGAAAGTGCTGGTGGTCGGCAACCCGGCCAACACGAATGCTTACATCGCGATGAAGTCGGCGCCGGATCTGCCGAAGAAGAACTTCACCGCCATGCTGCGCCTGGACCACAACCGCGCGCTGTCGCAACTGGCTGCCAAGTCGGGCAAGCCGGTCGCTTCGATCGAAAAACTGGCTGTGTGGGGCAACCACTCGCCGACCATGTACCCGGACTTCCGCGTTGCAACGGCTGAAGGTCAAGACCTGACCAAGCTGATCAACGACGAAGAATGGAACCGCAACACGTTCATCCCGACCGTCGGCAAGCGCGGCGCAGCGATCATCGAAGCGCGCGGCCTGTCGTCGGCAGCGTCGGCAGCTAACGCTGCAATCGACCACGTGCGTGACTGGGTGCTCGGCACGAACGGCAAGTGGGTCACGATGGGTATCCCGTCGGACGGTTCGTATGGCATTCCGGAAGACATCATCTACGGTGTGCCGGTGACCTGCGAAAACGGCGAGTACAAGCGCGTTGAAGGTCTGGCAATCGACGCGTTCTCGCGCGAAAAGATGGACGGCACGCTGAACGAGTTGCTGGAAGAGCGCGAAGGCGTTCAACACCTGCTCGGCTAAGCGCTAGATGCAGACGAACCGGAACTCCGTGGCTTTATCGCAGCGGGTTCCGGTTTTTTACGTGCGAATGCAGGTACGGCGCTCCTTTTTGCAGTTCACTCTGCAATTTGTTGTGCCAGTATCCGCATCTGATCCGAACGCGTTTT
Source organism: Paraburkholderia solitsugae (assembly GCF_013177695.1). Classification (GTDB taxonomy): domain Bacteria; phylum Pseudomonadota; class Gammaproteobacteria; order Burkholderiales; family Burkholderiaceae; genus Paraburkholderia; species Paraburkholderia solitsugae. The sequence continues at coordinate 16,154 of NZ_WOEY01000006.1, forward strand.
GCACGGCTGCCTGACCATGGCCGAACAGAGCGCATCCGCATCAGATTTCCCTAACGACCACCCACGCCCTTGACGCCGAAGATGCGCGCCCTCACACCCGCCGAAGTGCTGTTTGACGGCGAAGTGCCGCCCGCTGTGCTGCCTGCCTGCGATCACTACGCCGGCAGCGAGAAGCTGATGCTGAAATCGCTCGCGTTGCAGCAGCAACTGGGGCCGGTGTTCGACATCACGCTCGATTGCGAAGACGGCGCGCAGGTCGGCCGGGAAGCCGAGCACGCGGAGCTGGTCGCGTCGCTGCTGGGCAGCGAGCATGACCGCTTCGGCCGCGTCGGCGTACGGATTCACGACTTCGACCACGCGCACTGGCGTGACGACGTCCGTCTCATTCTGCGCGCTGCAAAGCGAGCGCCCGCTTACATCACCCTTCCAAAAATCCGCAACGTCCCCGATGCCGCTGAAATGGTCGCGTTCATCGAAGCGACGCGGCGTGAGCTCGGCATTGCGCAGCCGGTGCCGGTGCAATTGCTGGTCGAAACGCATGGCGCGCTGACGCGCGTGTTCGATCTGGCCGCGCTCCCCGGCGTCGAGGCACTGAGCTTCGGCCTGATGGACTTCGTGTCCGCACACGATGGCGCGATTCCCGATACCGCCATGCGCTCGCCCGGTCAGTTCGATCACCCGCTGGTGCGGCGCGCGAAGCTTGAGATCTCGGCGGCCTGCCATGCGTATGGCAAGGTGCCGTCGCATAACGTCAGCACCGAAGTGCGCGACATGAGCGTGGTCGCGAACGATGCCGCCCGCGCCCGCAACGAGTTCGGCTACACGCGCATGTGGAGCATCCACCCGGCGCAGATCGAAGCGATCGTCGCCGCGTTTGCACCGCGCGACGAAGAAATCGCCACCGCTACTGAAATTTTGCTGGCCGCGCAGTCCGCGCAGTGGGGCCCGACGCGCCATCACGACGCGCTGCACGACCGGGCCAGCTATCGCTATTACTGGTCGGTGCTGCGTCGTGCGCAATCCACTGGCCGCGCCGTGCCGCAAGACGCCGCGCCACTCTTCACGAAAGTGGGCACTAACGGGCAAGCCACATGATGAGCACGATGGTCAACGCAGCAGCCGGCGTGGCAGCGCTGGATGGCGTCCTCATGGGGAGCCGTGCAAGCGAATCACAGCAGCGTCTCGCGCAGCGGGGAGTAGACGTCGAACGCGCGGTTCAACCAGAAGCAATGAGCAGGCACAAAGGAGATTGCGGGAGATGAGCGAGACGACGCAAGCCGCCGGCGCACAAGGCGAGAGCGAACCTAAAAGCGGCTTCAAACCGAAGAAATCCGTCGCCCTGTCCGGCGTGACGGCGGGTAACACCGCGCTCTGCACGGTCGGAAAGACCGGCAACGATCTGCACTACCGTGGCTACGACATCCTCGACATCGCCGGCGCATGCGAATTCGAGGAAATCGCCTATCTGCTGGTCCATGAAAAACTGCCGACGCAGACCGAACTCACCGCCTACAAAACGAAGCTCAAGGCGCTGCGCGGCCTGCCCGCGAACGTGAAAGCCGCGCTGGAATGGATTCCGGCCGCCGCCCACCCGATGGATGTGATGCGCACCGGCGTGTCGGTGCTCGGCACCGTGTTGCCGGAGAAGGACGACCACAACCTGCCGGGCGCACGCGACATCGCCGACAAGCTGATGGCTTCACTCGGTTCGATGCTGCTGTACTGGTACCACTACTCGCACAACGGCAAGCGCATCGAAGTCGAAACCGACGACGATTCGATCGGTGGCCATTTCCTGCACCTGCTGCATGGTGTGGAACCGTCGAAGGCGTGGGTCGACGCGATGCATGTGTCGCTGAACCTGTATGCCGAGCATGAATTCAACGCCTCGACCTTCACGGCCCGCGTGATCGCGGGCACGGGATCGGACATCTACTCGGCGATCACCGGCGCAACCGGCGCGCTGCGCGGCCCGAAACACGGCGGCGCCAACGAAGTCGCGTTTGAGATCCAGTCGCGCTATCAGACGCCGGATGAGGCCGAAGCCGACATCCGTAAGCGCGTCGAAAACAAGGAAGTGGTAATCGGTTTCGGTCACCCGGTGTACACGATTTCGGACCCGCGCAACAAGGTCATCAAGGAAGTCGCGAAGAAGCTCTCGAAGGAAGCGGGCAACCTGAAACTGTTCAATATCGCCGAGCGACTTGAAACAGTGATGGCAGATGTGAAAAAGATGTTTCCAAATCTCGACTGGTTCAGCGCGGTCTCGTATCACATGATGGGCGTGCCGACGGCGATGTTCACACCGCTGTTCGTGATCGCCCGCACCGCAGGCTGGAGCGCGCACATCATCGAGCAACGGATCGACAACAAGATCATTCGTCCGAGTGCAAATTACACCGGACCTGAGAATTTGAAGTACGTGCCGCTAAATAGGAGAAAATAGCGGTCGCTGTGCGCTTTCAAAGCGCGTGCAGTTCAACCCTCGCGGTTGCCAGGACCGGTAGCCCGCGTACTGTTCAACTGAAACTAGATAGAAAGGTTCTTCTCCATGAATAAGCTGTTGATCGCCGCCGTAATCGGCGCTTTGTCCACGACGATGCTGACCGTTGCGACGGACGCCGCTGCGCAAACCACCACCACGCCGGCTGCCAAGGCTGTGCCGAAGAAGCCGCAGCCGAAGCGCCTGATCAAGCGCAAACCGAATCCGGCCAAGGAAGCGAAGGTCGATCCGGTACCGGACGGCTCGGTCAAGTGGTCGTGCAACGAAGGTCTGGCATTCGACCTGAAGGGCGACATGAAGCGTGACCAGATCGTCACGGTTCACTGGGCGAACAAAAACTACAATCTGCCGCGCGAATCGACCACCACGGGCGCAGACCGTTTCCACGACGCCGCATCGGGTATGGACCTAGTCGTGATCCCGACGAAGGCGATGTTGTTCTCGGATAAGGACAGCTCGCGTCTGGCCGACGAGTGCAAAACGGCAGAGATGGTGCAAGGCGCACCGGCTCCGACGCAATCGAACGCGATCAACAAGACTAACTAATCCGTTACATCAGGAAAGCTCCCCGATGTCCGCTCCGATTTCCAACGTGCGACCCGACCCGGACTCCGTCCTGGTCGATATCGTCGATTACGTTCTGGATTTTCCGATCGGTAGCACGCTCGCGCTGGACACCGCGCGTAACTGCCTGATCGATACACTCGGTTGCGGACTCGAGGCGCTCACCTACCCGGCCTGCACCAAGCTGATGGGACCGATCGTGCCCGGCACGATCGTCCCCAACGGCGCCAAGGTGCCGGGCACGGCGTTCCAGCTGGACCCGGTTCAGGCCGCCTTCAACATCGGCGCCATGATCCGCTGGCTGGACTTCAACGATACCTGGCTGGCTGCCGAATGGGGCCACCCGTCGGATAACCTCGGCGGAATTCTGGCGACGGCCGACTGGCTCTCGCGCAGTGCCATCGCAGCAGGCAAGAAGCCGCTGACGATGAAAGACGTTTTGATCGGCATGATCAAGGCGCACGAAATTCAAGGCTGTATCGCGCTCGAGAACTCGTTCAACAAGGTCGGGCTCGATCATGTATTGCTCGTGAAGCTGGCTTCGACCGCGGTGGTCGGCCAATTGATCGGTTTGACGCGCGACGAGTTGATCAACGCGGTATCGCAGGCGTTTGTCGATGGGCATGCGCTGCGCACCTACCGCCACGCGCCGAATACCGGCTCGCGCAAATCGTGGGCGGCCGGCGATGCGACTTCACGCGCCGTGCGGCTCGCGCTGATCGCGAAGACCGGCGAGATGGGCTATCCGTCGGTGCTGACGGCGAAGACATGGGGCTTTTACGATGTCCTCTTCAAGGGCAACGCGTTCAGGTTTCAGCGTCCGTACGGTTCGTACGTGATGGAAAACGTGCTCTTCAAAATTTCGTTTCCGGCAGAATTCCACGCACAGACGGCGGTGGAAGCGGCGATGACTTTGCACGCGCAACTCGCCGCAGCGGGCAAACGCGTGGAAGACATCAAAAAGATCACGATCCGCACCCACGAAGCCGCGATCCGCATCATCGACAAGAAAGGCCCACTAAACAACCCGGCCGACCGCGATCATTGCATCCAGTACATGATCGCTGTGCCGTTGATCCATGGCCGCCTGACGGCCGTGGACTATGAAGATTCGATCGCGCAGGACGCGCGACTCGATGTGCTGCGCGCCAAGATGGAGTGTGTCGAAGACGCGCAGTTCACGAAGGATTACCACGATCCGGAGAAGCGTTCGATCGCCAATGCACTGACGGTCGAATTCAACGATGGGTCGACGTTCGACGAAGTTGTAGTCGAATACCCGATCGGTCACAAGCGTCGTCGCAAAGACGGGATTCCGTTGCTGGTCGAGAAGTTCAAGACCAACCTCGCGCGCCGCTTTCCGGTCAAGCAACAACTGGCGATTCTCGACGTGTCGCTGGATCAGGCAAGGCTCGAAGCCATGCCGGTCAATGAATACGTCGATTTGTACGTCATCTAGTTAAGTACAGTAGTTCCGCGATCAAACCAAGGAAAACACCATGGCCCACAACCTCCACAAAACGCTCAAGGAATTCGACAGCGGTTCCGGCAAAGGCAAGTTCTACTCCCTGCCGCAACTCGGCAAGGCACTGAACATCAAGATCGACCGCCTGCCGGTTTCGATCCGTATCGTGCTGGAATCGGTGCTGCGTAACTACGACGGCAAGAAGATCGCCGAAGAACACATCACGCAACTCGCAAACTGGAAGCCGACCGCTGCGCGCGTCGACGAAATCCCGTTCGTGGTGTCGCGCGTCGTGCTGCAAGACTTTACCGGCGTGCCGCTGCTCGCCGACATCGCGGCAATGCGCGGTGTCGCGAAACACATGGGCAAGAATCCGAAGTCGATCGAACCGCTGGTCCCGGTCGATCTGGTCGTCGATCACTCGGTGCAGATCGATCACTTCCGCGAAAAGAACGCGCTCGACCTGAACATGAAACTGGAATTCCAGCGCAACAACGAACGCTACCAGTTCATGAAGTGGGGCATGCAGGCATTCGATACGTTCAAGGTCGTGCCGCCGGGCGTGGGTATCGTTCACCAGGTGAACCTGGAATACCTCGCACGCGGCGTACACAAGAAGGCCGAAGGCGCGGACACCGTGTACTACCCGGATTCGCTGGTCGGCACCGACAGCCACACGACCATGATCAACGGTATCGGTGTGGTGGGCTGGGGCGTGGGTGGTATCGAAGCGGAAGCCGGCATGCTCGGCCAGCCGGTGTACTTCCTGACGCCGGACGTGGTGGGCGTCGAACTGAAGGGCAAGCTGCGCGAAGGCCTGACGGCAACCGACCTGGTCCTGACCGTCACCGAACTGCTGCGCAAGGAAAAGGTTGTCGGCAAGTTCGTCGAGTTCTTCGGCGAAGGCACCAAGTCGCTGTCGCTGCCGGACCGCGCGACGATCGGCAACATGGCGCCAGAATACGGCGCAACCATGGGCTTCTTCCCGGTCGACGAAAAAACCATCGACTACTTCAAGGGCACGGGCCGCACCGACGCAGAAATCTCCGCCTTCGAAAACTACTTCAAGGCGCAGGGTCTGTTCGGTATTCCGAAGGCCGGCCAGATCGACTACACCAAGGTCGTCACGCTGGATCTCGGCACGGTCACGCCGTCGCTGGCAGGTCCGAAGCGCCCGCAAGACCGTATCGAAATCGGTCACGTGAAATCGACCTTCAGCGACCTGTTCTCGAAGCCGGTGGCAGAAAACGGCTTTGCGAAGAAGTCGGAAGACCTCGACACGCAATACACGACGAGCAACGGCGTCGACGTGAAGAACGGCGACATTCTGATCGCCGCGATCACGTCGTGCACGAACACGTCGAACCCGAGCGTGCTGCTGGCCGCTGGTTTGCTGGCGAAGAAGGCTGTGGAAGCTGGCCTGACGGTCGCGCCGCACATCAAGACGTCGCTGGCTCCGGGATCGCGCATCGTCACGGAATACCTGACGAAGACCGACTTGATGAAGTACCTCGACAAGCTCGGTTTCACGCTGGCCGCTTACGGTTGCACGACCTGTATCGGTAACGCAGGCGACCTGACGCCGGAACTGAACGAAGCGATCACGAAGAACGACATCGTCGCGGCAGCGGTGCTGTCGGGCAACCGTAACTTCGAAGCGCGTATTCACCCGAACATCCGCGCGAACTTCCTGGCCTCGCCGCCGCTGGTTGTGGCTTACGCGATTGCCGGCAACATCACGCGCGACCTGATGACCGAACCGGTCGGCAAGGGCAAGGGCGGCAAGGACATCTACCTGGGCGACATCTGGCCGACCAGCGAAGAAGTCGACGCGCTGCTCAAGTTCGCGCTGGACGCGGACGCGTTCCGCAAGAACTACGCGCACCTGACCAAGAAGGGCGACCTGTGGAGCAAGATCGAAGGCGAAGAAGGTCAGGTCTACGATTGGCCGAAGTCGACCTACATCGCTGAGCCGCCGTTCTTCGGCAAGGACTTCTCGATGACGCCGGCCGACAGCATTGCTGCTGTGACGAACGCACGCGCACTGGGCATCTTCGGTGACTCGGTCACGACCGACCACATCAGCCCGGCAGGCTCGATCAAGGAAGACTCGCCGGCAGGCAAGTGGCTGAAGGCAAACGGCGTGCAGAAGGCCGACTTCAACAGCTACGGCTCGCGCCGCGGCAACCACGACGTGATGATGCGCGGCACGTTCGCGAACGTCCGGATCAAGAACCTGATGATCCCGGCGAAGGCAGACGGCACGCGCGTGGAAGGCGGCCTGACGATTCATCAGCCGAGCGGCGAACAAGAGTCGATCTATGACGCAGCGATGAAGTACATCGACGCGGGCACGCCGACGGTTGTGTTTGCGGGCGAAGAGTACGGTACGGGTTCTTCGCGTGACTGGGCGGCTAAGGGTACGCAACTGCTGGGCGTGAAGGCTGTGGTTGCTCGCAGTTTCGAGCGGATTCACCGTTCGAACCTGGTCGGCATGGGCGTGCTGCCGCTGCAGTTCAAGGGCTCGGATAGCGTGCAATCGCTCGGTATCACCGGCGAAGAAACGTTCGACGTGGAAGGTCTGGGTTCGGACTTCAAGCCGCAGCAGGAAGTGACGCTGGTGATTCGCGGCAAGGACGGCAAGGAAAAGCGCGTGCAGGTTCTGCTGCGTATCGATACGCCGATCGAAGTGGACTACTACAAGCACGGCGGGATTCTGCCGTTCGTGTTGCGTTCGCTGCTGGCTGCCTAAGGTATTAGGTAACGTATGCAGTAGCTGCAGGTTGTTTTGCAGGTGCTGCGTCCTTGTGGAAGGACGCAGCCGATTTGAGAGCCCGGCTTTGGCCGGGCTTTTTTTATTTCCAGCCGCGATCCGTGTGGAAGGCGGCGGGATCATCGGTGATCCGGCGCTGGGTCATGTGGTCGTTCCAACTGTTGTCGAGCGGCGTCGCTGCACGAACGGTTGGCGACGGACGATGCTGTTGGGTGGACCAGTTCAGCCACGGCGCGTCGTCGGTTGAAACGTCGTTGCGCGAAAGTGATACGCCAGCGGTCCACTCCGGTTGCTTCGACATAGCGGGCCGCGTTGTCGGGTGGGTTGCCCGATTCAGAGCCATACGTTCGCTGACGTGAGCGTCAGACAGACGCGTCACGTTGACCCGCTTCGCGGGTTTTGCTGGCGGCGTCGCGACTTCGTCGTCACGTGCGATGACCTGCACGGTCTGCCGTGGTAATACCTGGGTAGCGCGCTTCGGACCAATGTCCCGCGGCGACGCCTTCTCCGCGACAACCGCAGTCTGCATATCCGCAACGGTCGATTTGCCTACGGAAGGCACGCTCAGCGGAATTGTCCGCGCCTGTTCAACGGCCAACTGCGCCAGCTTGATCGGTTCTTGCGTCTCGACGATGGGCGGACTGCTGACCGCCGGCGCAACCGGCAGTTTCACGGCAAGTTCGCTCGCCTTAGTGGCGTCTCGCATCGCGCATGTCGCCAGCAACCAGGCCAGCGCAATGCTGCAACCCACGAAGATCGCCCCACCGAGTATGTGATCCGAACGCGACGAGCGCGGACGTGCCCTGCCTGCCTCGAGGTAGCGCTTTGCTTCAGCCAGCGCCGCGTCAAAGCGGTGGGAATCTACACGTTGCGGCGGCACCTTATAGAAGAAAAGATGCTTCACACCCGGAGGAAACGGACCGGGGCGTGCCTGCTGCGCCCGGCGTTGCACTGCGTCCTGCATCGCCCGTTGTGCTCCGGTTTGAGCGATGGGCTGCGAGGCGCGTTGCGTTGCGTCTTGTGCCGTGGCTCGCGCGGTACGTCGTCGCGAACCGAAAGGCGGCGGCAAACCATCGAACGGGCGCGGCTTCGGAAACGCCAGAGCGCCGTCAATCAAGGCCAGAGGTCGGTTCATCGTATGGTGCTCCACTGTGGGTCGATCGCCGTGTCGAATTGCGTGACCAAGGTCCTGCCGCGCTCGATGAGCGAGTCGATTGCACTGGCCTCCTGATCCGGTGCCGTACTAGCGCGCCGTAGCGCTTCCATCAGACTGCGCGCACCGACCAGACCCACGGCCCCACTCAATCTGTGCAGCAAGGTGGGTAACCCATCAATGTCATGCTGGCGATGCAAGCCGCTCAGGCGGTCTAGGTCATCCGTCATCGAACGGCGCCAGGCACTCAGAAACGTGTGGAGATTGATACCCTCTTCCGACAGCGCGTCGAGATAGCGTCGTTCGAAGGGTTCAGACGAGGCGCTCGTGGCAACGTCCTGAGACGGTGCTGCAATGGCGAACAGGGGCGCCTGTGCGTTGCTCGTCAATTCGGCGGATGGCCCCCATTGTTCGACGCTGAACGGCGCACTGAAGCTCGCGCGAATGGCAGACGTTGAGTCGTTCGTGACTAAAAGCTCGCCTTGCATACGCTGCGCGAGTATCTGGCAAAGCGCCAAGCAAGCATCCAGGTGGGCGGGCCATTCTCCAGCGAACGCTGGATCGGCGCTCGGCCCGAAAAGTGGCTGTTGTGCAACGTGAACAGCATCGCTTCCGGTATCCATCAATTTGATAGTAATACGCTGCGAGCCCGCATTCAACGGATCCGCCTGCACAACGACGGCAATCTCTCCCCGCGTATTGAGTTGGATCGTACGGTTTAGCAGGTGGAAGAAAATCTGACCGAACCGCGCGCTATCGGCGAGTATCAGCGTGGCCACCGTTTGGTCAACGCTCACGCTCGGACGCAAGCCTCGCTGCGCTGCGGCCGGAGCCAACAGCGCGACGACACCGTCGATGACCTCCCGCGGATTCGTCACGCTTTCGTCGAGAACAATGGCGCGGGACTCCAGCGGCGAAATGTCCAGCAGGTCGTGAAGCGTTTGGGCCCACGTGCGCATCGCGGATCGGATCGTCAACGCTCGCGCGCGTTGAGCGGAAGGCAGGGCTGCGGTTCCGAGCGATTCAAGCAGACCCGTTACGGCGGTCAAAGGAGCTTCTGCATAGAGGCGCATCGCGCCGAGCAGCCAGAGCCGCTCCTGCTTTGCGGCGGCATTTGCCTGGATGGACACCTCGAGACGTGCGGCCTGCTCCCGCGCTTCGGCTGCATCGCAACGGCGCGTCCATTCATCTTCAGCGCGGCGCCATTTCTCAGCAGCACGCCTCAGCGCCGCGCGAGACAAGCACGCACCGGCAAGCGCTACGACCGCGGTGGCAGCGAGCGCCAATAGCCACGTTTGCCGGTCGATCTCGGTATCACGTGCGCCCGTTGCCGGTTGGCCCGTGACGTAGCGACTATCACGCGAAGCAAGCACAGAAGGCGCGCTGGCGGCAGTCTCGCCGCGCGAATGAGTGTTGTGAGCCGGTTGCCCGAGTTGTGCTACGGCATCTCGGGCGGCCAACACTACAGCCGGATGCAAATTGCTGGCGTGTAGTACTCGTGGTGCGCCGTCGGCTAGCAGTGCCGCGTTGGCCTGTAGCGAGAACATGCACAGCAGCGCAAACGCGCAAAGACCGCCCAGCACCGTCGCGAAGCGGACCGAAGTAAGTCCCGCATTCTGCGAGAAACGCGACGCACGACTACGCGTGCCCGCTGAAGAACCAAGACGGCCCATTTTATTCATAGCCCGCAAAACTCAGTCGATCAGTCGGTGCAATGTCGCGAACTCGATTAGCGCGGCCAACGACGACAGCCCAAGCTTTTCCTGGATACGGCTCTTGTACGTGCTTACGGTCTTGTCGCTCATAAACAGCGCGTCTCCGATCGCCTTGTTCGACATACCTTTCGAAAGCATCTGCAGAATCACGAGTTCCTTGTCCGATAACAGGGTGAGTTTGTCTTCCTCTTTTTCGCCACCGGCATTGGGCGAGAACCCACCGCCGCCCGAGATTACGGGGAACACCGTATACCCAGCCAACACGGCCTCTACGCCGCGCATGATCTCCTTCATTTCCTGCGACTTGGCAACGAAACCTTGTGCACCGGAACGCATTGCCCGTGGCGCAAATGTAACGGGATCCTGGCCTGACAACACCAGCATGCGCATTGACGGATGTGCAAGCTTGAGGCGTGGGATGACATCAAGCCCGCTGATCCGCGGAATATCGAGATCAAGTATCGCAAGTTTCGGCGTGTGCTGACGGGCCAATTCAACGGCCGTTTGCCCGTTATCGGCCTCGATCACCTCCTCGACGCCAAGCAGTTGCATAAGCTGCATCTTGATAACCATCCGAAATGCGGGGTGGTCATCAATAATCAAGATTGTAGACATATATTGTATGCCTAATGAAAGCTTCCCCTTATCACACCGGCTCTTGTCGATAACAAGTTCAAAGAATTGGCGTTCGAGCCAAAGGAGTCTACCTCGTTGTCTATCGGAAAATTCAGACTGCGAATATGTTGCCGGTCGAGCTTGCCCGCCTCCCGGCCGGAAGCTAAATGGAAAAGAGATTGATGAACTGAGATAACACCAGGAAATGACGTTGATAAGCGGAAGTGTCGACCGATTTAACAAAGGCGTCATCCGTCGATACCAACAGTCATTCCCGATGCACGGGCAAGCTATGAGCCAGCAGCCGCGAATTCGATCTCCACGCGCCGGTTCGGCGCAAGACATCGCACCAGTTCGTCACGCTTCGTTTGCTGACAAGCGACCACCTGATTCGCACTGCCCTGACCCAACGCGGTTATCGGTAATGTCACACCACGAGCGCGCAGATACTGCGTGACCGTCCGTGCACGCTGTAAAGACAGCCGCTCGTTGTAAGCATCGCTGCCGAGACGGTCGGTGTAGCCCGTGATCTTCAGTTCATGTACAGCAGGAGCCTGCTTCAGGCCAGTCACCACGTCATCAAGGCGTTTCTTGCCGGCAGGCAAAATTGCTGCCTCGCTAGCGCCATCAAAGCGGAAGAGGGAATCCGCTCGAAGCGTAATCTTTTGCGGTGCTCGCGCCGGTTCTGCCGACACCTGCTTCGCTTGCGCGCATTGCAACGCCGTTTCCGCCGACTTCCGTAAGTTATCCTGTATTTCTGGCAAACGCTTTTCAGCGGCGGGGAACCTGCGCGCCCATGCATCATGCCCTGCGTGCATCAGTTCGACTTTAGCGCACGCAAGGGGTTGTTGAGCTTCGGGACACTGAGCGAAGGCGGGATCGCCCTTGATCGTATTGACGATTTTCCACAGATCAGGACGCACTGTCGACACGGTGCGCAGAACTGGATTAGCAGCGGACAACGGCGCGTCATTTTCGAGGCTCATCGTTATCATCGCGGCTTGGCCGATGGCTTCTTCGACGAAGCCCCATTGGTCATGTGCACGCCATTCCTGCTGTCCGGCATCGATCCAGCACTGAGCCTTCGCGCGGAAATAACTGTTCTTGTCACCGGGCAATTTGTTCAGCTTCTGTTGCAGGGCAGCAAGCGCCTCGCCGCCGCTCGTGATCGGTGCGTACGTGCTGAGCCATTGGGACGTCGGCGCGCCAGCAGCCGCATCTTGTGTCACGCCGACGCCCGTCTTCAGAACGGTCGGGTCTTCGATACCGAGCCGGTCTCGTGCGGCCTGCCCCGCGCAACCCGACAAAGCCAGCGCACATGCCAGCAGCGTTAACTGAAATTTCATGGAGTCCTTGCGAAGAACGCATTCACTTTTAAGAAGTTTTGAGTATGGACAGGCGCAAAGCAGCATGGAATGGGAAGATTCCTAGAGTTCTGTCAGACGGACAGGCCGTCGATAATGCGGACCGCATACAGCAACGCCCGTCTTGAATTTAACTAACTCATCAATTAATCTGAATTGATGAGCCCGACACGTTCTCCCGCGAAGCCGCTCGGCCGCCGCCCGGCCGTCGAGGACTTCGACGTGCGCGAACATCTGCTCGACACCGCGACGCGGCTCTTTTCCGAACGCGGCATCGCGGCCACAACGGTCGCGCGGATCGCGAGCGAAGCGGGCGTCACATCGGCACTAGTCCACTACTACTTCACGAATCGCGAAAAGCTGCTTGATGCAGTGGCCGACGAGCGGATGGCCCCCGCGGCGGAATTCGTCTGGCACCCGGCCGTTGAAGACGCCGCGAGCGATCCGTTCGCCCTGGTTCACGAATTCGTCGCGCGCCTCTTTGACGTGACGGACCGCATGCCCTGGTTGCCGCCGCTCTGGCTGCGGGAGATCGTCAACGAAGGCGGGCTGTTGCGCGAACGAATGATGCAGCGCATCCCGTTCGACAACATCAAGCGCTTCGGCAGTCGTGTTGCACACGCGCAGCAGAACGGCGTCGTCAATGGCGACCTGGAAGCCATGTTGCTGTTCAACTCAATTCTGGCGCTCGTGATGCTGCCGCTCGCCACGGCAAAGATCTGGCAAAGCGCACGAGGTCTGCCCGTCATCGGGCGTGATGTGTTGCGCCGGCATGTGACCGCACTGCTGATCGGCGGCATGCAGCCGGTGCCACATACGGCATCGGTGCAAGCACAAGTGCGAGCGCAGGCACAGCAGCCGAAGCCGAAGCCGAAGCCTCCATCAGGACGCCGCCACCGCAAAGACGGAGGGAGCCAGTCATGAGTCGTCCTTTCAGCGCCGGCGTTTGTCTGCTGCTCGCGGCGATGACCCTCGCAGCCTGCTCGCATCGTGACGAGAACGTCTATCAAGGCTACGTCGAAGGTGAGTTCGTGTATCTCGGCTCGTCGCAGTCCGGCACGCTGACGCAGTTGGCGGTCGCACGAGGGCAAACCATTGACGCAAGCGCACCGCTATTCACGCTCGAATCCGTGGACGAGACCGCCGCTTTGCAGCAGGCACAACAGCAACTCGCCGCGGCACGCGCACAGCTAGCCGATATTCAGACCGGCAAGCGCCGTCCCGAAGTGAACGTCACCAAAGCGCAACTCGCTCAAGCGGTCGCCAATGCGCGCAAGGCAGCGTTGCAACTCACGCGCGATGAGGCGCAGTACCGCGCGGGCGGCATTCCGAAAGCACAACTCGACGATTCGCGCGCCAACGCGGACGCCACCGCCGCGCAAGTCCGCGAACTCAGCAATCAGGTGGATGTCGCGTTGCTCCCCGGCCGTTCGCAACAAATCACCGCGCAGAACGCGCAGGTCGAAGCCGCCCAGGCTGCCGTCGCACAGGCGCAATGGAAGCTCGATCAGAAGCGCGTCAACGCACCGGCGGAAGGACTCGTCTACGACACGCTGTATCGCGTCGGCGAGTGGGTACAAGCTGGCAATCCTGTCGTCCAGATGCTGCCACCACAGAACGTGAAAGTCCGCTTCTTCGTACCGGAGACCGTGGTCGGCAAGCTTGCCCCAGGCCGTGCGCTTTCCATTCATTGCGACGGTTGCGCCGCCGACGTCCCAGCGAAAATCACGTACATATCGAGCGAAGCCGAATACACGCCGCCGGTGATCTACAGCAACGAAAACCGCGCGAAGCTGGTGTTCATGGTCGAAGGCCGTCCCTCCGTCGCCGACGCAGTCAAGCTGCACCCCGGCCAACCCGTTGCGGTGAGCCTGCAATGAACCAGCCCGCGCCGCAATACACGCAATACGCGATCGACGTGCACAAGCTCAACAAGCACTTCGGCGATAAACATGTCGTGAACGACGTGACGTTGCAGGTCGCGCGTGGCGAAATTTTCGGCTTTCTCGGGCCGAACGGCAGCGGAAAGACCACCTCGATCCGTCTGATGTGCGGACTGCTCACGCCGGATTCGGGCAGCGGCACCTGTCTCGGTTACGACATCGTGCGCGAGAGCGCTCAGATCAAACGCAACGTCGGCTACATGACGCAACGCTTCTCGTATTGGGACGACCTGACGATTCGCGAGAATCTCGACTTCGTCGCTCGCATCTATCAGATGACGAACCGACGCGAAGCGGTTGACCGCTCGCTCGAATCGCTCGGTCTGCAAAGCCGCTCGAATCAATTGACCGGCGCGCTGTCCGGCGGCTGGAAGCAGCGGCTTGCGCTTGCCGCCTGCATGCTGCACGAGCCTCAGCTGCTGTTGCTCGACGAACCGACTGCAGGCGTCGATCCGAACGCACGCCGCGAATTCTGGGAAGAGTTGCATCGCCTCGCCGCGCAGGGCATTTCGGTTCTTGTCAGTACGCATTATATGGATGAAGCCGAGCGTTGTCACAAGCTGGCGTACATTGCGTACGGCAAGCTGCTCGCGCAAGGCACCTCGAAGGACGTAATTGAATCGCAAAATCTCGCGACCTGGACCATCTACGGCGAACACCTGAGCAAATTGTCGGAACAGTTAAGCAAGACGCCCGGCGTCGACCAGACTGTCGTGTTCGGCTCAGCGCTGCACGTCAGCGGCATCGACCATGCTGCGCTCGAAACCGCCGTCAGGCACGCAATCGAGGGCACCGCGCTGCGCGCCGAGCGCATCGAAACCGGGCTTGAAGACGTGTTCATCTACCTGATGGGCCACTCCACCGACAACTACGGAGCGCAACCGTGAGCACGCGCGTCCTGTTCTCGCTGTCGCGCTGGTGGAGCATCGTGCTCAAAGAGTTTTTGCAGCTAAAGCGCGACCGGATCACGTTCGCGATGATCGTCGGCCTGCCGATCATTCAGCTCACGCTGTTCGGCTTCGCCATCAACACCGACCCGAAGCATCTGCCAACCGCTGTCATCATCGGCGACGACAGTACGTTTTCGCGCAGCTTCGTCGCGGCGATGAAGAACTCGGACTATTTCGACATCGTCGAAACCTTGCCCAATGAGGAGGCCGGCCGCCGCGCGCTTGCCCAAGGCCGGGTGCAGTTCGTGTTGTCGGTGCCAGTGGATTTTTCGAAACGTCTGCTGCGCGGTGAGCGCCCTTCGCTGCTGGTCGAAGCCGATGCGACCGACCCCACCGCGACGAACACCGCGCTGGCAGCGCTCCCGGGCCTCGTGCAGCCGGTCGCGGACAAGGACATCACCGGGCCGCTCGCCCATCTGAACGGCTCCCCGGCCGCTTTCGACGTCCAGGTGCACCGCCTCTACAACCCCGAAGGCATCACGCAATACAACGTCGTGCCGGGCCTGATGGGTGTGATCCTGACCATGACGATGGTGATGATGACTGGCCTCGCGATCACGCGCGAACGCGAGCGCGGCACGATGGAAAACCTGCTCGCCACGCCCGTGCTGCCGATCGAAGTGATGACCGGCAAGATCGTGCCTTACGTGATGATCGGGCTGGTGCAGGCATCGATCATTCTGACTGCGGCACGCTTCGTGTTCGGGGTGCCATTTGCCGGCAGCCTGCTGGCGATCTATCTCGCTGCGTTGCTGTTTATCGCAGCGAATCTGACGGTCGGCATCACGCTTTCGTCGATTGCACAGAATCAGTTGCAGGCGATGCAACTCACCGTGTTCTATTTTCTGCCGAGTCTGCTGCTATCCGGTTTCATGTTCCCGTTTGCGGGCATGCCACGCTGGGCGCAATTCATCGGCAATCTGCTACCGCTCACCTATTTCAACAGGCTGGTTCGCGGCATCCTGCTCAAAGGAAACGGCTGGGCCGATCTGTGGCCGTCGGTGTGGCCCGTGGCGCTGTTCATGGTCGTCGTGATGGGCATCGCGCTGCGTTTCTACCGGCGCACGCTCGATTAGGAGGGTCGGTCGATGAAACCGCTCGCTTTCTTATCCGTCGTCGCGCTGTGCGGTTGCGCGGTGGGGCCGGATTTTCAGCCACCGGCGGCGCCAGACACGCAAACCTATGCCCATGAAGCGCAACCCGCTGTGACCGTCGCGGCCAGCGGTGTCGCTGGCGCATCGCAGACATTTGTCGCAGCTGAGCATGCGACGCCGATGTGGTGGAAGCAGTTTCAATCCGATGCGCTCAACCGTCTCGTCGAGCTGGCCCTGCAACACAGCCCCTCGCTCACGCAAGCCCGTGCAAAGCTGATCGAGGCGCGCGAAAACTACAACGCACAATTCGGCGCGACCGCATTCCCGGCAGTCGATGCGACCGTATCCGGCGTACGGCAGCGAGTCGATATCGCGGCGTTCGGCATTCCGAACGTGCCCAATCAGGGGCCGTTTACGCTTTACAACGCGTCGGTGAGCGTGTCGTATACGCTCGATATTTTCGGCGGCAATCGCTGGGCGCTGGAAGCGCTCATGGCGCAAGTCGACTATCAGTCGTTCGAATTCGAAGCGGCGCGGCTCTCGCTCGCGGGCAATGTGGTTTCGACTGCGATTCGACGCGCGTCTTTAAAGCAGCAGATCGCCTTGACGCAGCGCCTTGCGGACACCCAGGCGCAGCAACTCAAGATCACCGAAGGACGGCTTGCGGCAGGCGGCGTCTCGCAACTCGACGTGCGCAGCCAGCGCACGCTGCTCGCGCAGACGCGTGCGTCGTTGCCGCCACTCGCGACACAACTTGCGCAGACCGAACATCAACTTGCGATCCTGCTTGGCATGCCGCCCTCGAAGGCGGACTTCGCCGACCTGACGCTCGATTCGCTGCGTCTGCCAGAGACATTGCCGCTCACGTTGCCATCGACGCTCGCTCGCGAACGGCCTGATATCCGTGCATCGGAAGCGTTGTTGCATCAGGCGAGCGCGAATGTCGGCGTGGCGACGGCGAATCTGTATCCGCAGTTTTCCATTTCGGCTGGGATCGGTTCGGAACGCACGAACATCCAGGACGTGGTCAGTGGGCTGAATATCTGGAATTTCGGCCTGAATCTCACCCAACCGATTTTCCGCGGCGGTGAATTGCGCGCGAAGAAGCGTTCGGCGCAGGCAGCTTACGATGCAGCGCTCGCCGACTATCAGCAGACGGTGCTGCAGGCGTTGCAGCAGGTTGCTGACACGCTGACGGCACTGCAAAACGATGCCCACGAACTGCAGGCTCGCGATGATGCCGCCCAGCAGGCGCAAGCGAGCCGGCTTATCGCACAGGCGCAGTACTCGGCGGGCGGCGTCAGTCAGTTCGGCCTGCTCGACACGCAGCGTCAGGTGTTGCAAACCGCGCTAGACCGCACTCGCGCACAGGCCGACCGGTTCGCCGATACGGCTGCTTTGTTTCAGTCGCTGGGAGGCGGGTGGCAGGCTACTGCGACTTCAACGCCGTAGCGATCCCATCCGATACGACTGCGTTACTTCAGTCACTGAGTGGCGGGTCGCAGGCTACGGCGACTTCAACGTCGTAGCCATCCCACTTCACCGCACTGCCGCTACGCCGCCACCGCCCGCGCCGCATTCCTCCCGCGCAGCCATTCCAACGCGAGCAACAGACACGTCGAAAACACAATCAAAATCGTCGCCAGCGCCGCGATAGTCGGGCTGATGTTCTCGCGAATACCGGTAAACATCTGGCGCGGCAAGGTTGTCTGATCCGCTCCAGCCAGGAATAGCGTCACGACCACTTCGTCAAACGAAGTAGCAAACGCGAACAGCGCGCCCGAAATCACCCCCGGCGCAATCACTGGCAACGTGATGCGAAAGAACGTCTTCACCGGATTCGCACCCAGCGACAAACTCGCACGCACCAGGTTGTAATTGAAGCCTTGCAACGTCGCCGCCACCGTCGTCACCACAAACGGCACGCCCAGCGACGCATGCGCGAGAATCAGCCCGATATAGGTGTTCGCCAGCCCAAGCGGCGCAAAAAACAGATACATGCCGACGCCGACCACCACCACCGGCACGATCATCGGCGAAATCAGAATCGCCATGAGCAGCGCCTTGCCGCGGAAGTTCGCCTTGGTCAGGCCGATTGCCGCCAGCGTGCCGAGTACAGTCGCCACGACCGTCGCCGAGGGCGCGACGATGAAACTATTCTTCGCCGCCATGCGCCATTCATCGGATCCGATCAGGTTCTCATACCAGCGCAGCGACCAGCCCGGAATCGGATACACCAGAAACGTGCTGGAAGAAAACGACAGCGGCACGATCGCCAGCACCGGCAGGATCAGATATAGCAGCGTGAGCACGGCCAGCGCGCGCAGCGCGAAATACCACACGCGTTCAGTCAAGGACGTATGCGGCGCAAACAAGGGCTTGGCAAGTTTCATCGCGAGTAAGCTCCGTTCAGGCGATCAGCCGAGGCTCAGGGACGAACGCGTAAAGCGTCCATAGATGACATACAGCACGAGCGTCGCGGCGAGCAGCAATCCGCCGAGTGCACAGGCCATACCCCAGTTGATCGTCACGTTGGTGAAGTACGCGACGTAGTAGCTGACCATCTGATCGTTCGGTCCGCCGAGCAAGGCCGGCGTGATGTAGTAGCCGATCGCCAGAATGAACACCAGCAACGCACCCGCGCCGATGCCCGGATAAGTCTGCGGCACATACACGCGCCAGAACGCGGCGAACGGATGACTGCCGAGCGAGATCGCGGCGCGCTGATAGGTCGGCGGAATCGACTTCATCACGCTGTACAGCGGCAAGATCATGAACGGCAGCAGAATGTGCGTCATCGAGATGTACACGCCCGTGCGGTTGAACAGCAGCGACAGCGGATCATGCAATAGCCCGGTGGCCATCAGCGCCTTGTTCACCAGGCCCTCGCTTTGCAAAATCACGATCCACGCGGCAACACGCACGAGGATCGACGTCCAGAACGGAATCAGCACGAGGATCATCACCAGATTCGCGCGACGGTCGGAGAGCGTCGAGATCCAGTAAGCGAGCGGATAGCCGAGCAGCAGCGCGAAGAACGTCACGGCCGCGCCGATCACAAAGGTGCGGCTGAACACGTGGAGATAAATCTGTTGGTCGGGATCGGTCGGGATAATGTGGCCGAACGCGTCCTGTTTATGGTCTAAAGACGCAAGCAGATAGAACGGCGAATAGGCGCCGGAATTCTTTGCAATTGCT
Source organism: Paraburkholderia solitsugae (assembly GCF_013177695.1). GTDB lineage: Bacteria > Pseudomonadota > Gammaproteobacteria > Burkholderiales > Burkholderiaceae > Paraburkholderia > Paraburkholderia solitsugae. The sequence continues at coordinate 35,491 of NZ_WOEY01000006.1, forward strand.
TGCCAGTAGGTGATGTCGTTCCAGCGTTCATCGAGCTCGACGAACTTGGCGTGCATTTGCGCAGGGGTGAGTGTCAGCGGTTTGCTGTTGTCGTCGGCGAACGGCATCGCGCGCGCCGATTTCGCTACCAGCGAGCGGTAACCGGGAATCTCGACGTTCAAGCGACGTGCCAGCGCGCCCATGCCATCGCTATCGGCGACGGCAGTGAGGTCCACAGCCAATGCGGCATACGCGGCGTCAGGCGGCGGCGTCTTGCGATCCCACCCGCTCAACGCACTCAGTGTATGCGGCAATGCATTGACCACTTCCGGATTCTGTGCGGCGCGCGTCAGCAACGCACCGATCGGCACGACAAAAATCAGCAGCAGAAAGATGGCGAGCGGTGCAATCAGCAGCAGCGCCATCGCGCGCTTCTTCGCTTCCGCGGCCTTCAGTTCTCGCTTGAGTCGAACACTCGACTCAAGCGTCGAATCGTCGGCGATCGTCATCGTAGTCACATCCGTCTCCTTTGTCGACTGGAGTTAGCGCTTTAGCACTTACTCCAGTCCCATGCAAAGCTGTCGACTGGAGTTAGCGCTTTAGCTGTCGACCAGAGTTCGCGCTTTAGCGCGTTACGCTGGTCCCATGCAGAGCACTTACTCCAGTCCCATGCAAAGCTGTCGACTGGAGTTAGCGCTTCAGCTGTCGACCAGAGTTCGCGCTTTAGCGCGTTACGCTGGTCCCATGCAGAGCACTTACTCCGGTCCCATGCCTCATACCGCGCGCACATCGGACCGACATGCGCGCGCCTTGCGTTGCTTCGTCAAAGCGCAACTCGACTTAATCGAACCGCGCCTTCTCACACCCGGCTAATTACTTCGAAGCCCAAGACGAAAAACGTTGCTCCAGCTCATCACCATGGTCGGTCCAGAACGAGAGGTTCTGCAGCACGGCGTTCTTACCGTTAGCCGGCGAGTTCGGCAAATTCGCCAACGTCTTGGGATCGAGCGCCTTGATGGCCGCCAAATTCACCGGACCGTACGCGATGTTGTGCGCGTAGTCCTGCTGCGGCTTCGACGAAAGCGAATACGCGATGTACTTCTCAGCCAGCGCCTTGTTCGGTGTGCCCTTCGGAATCGCCCAGTAGTCGAGGTCGTAGATGCTGCCGTTCCACACCACCTTGAGGTTCTTCCCTTCCTTCTGCGCGGCATCGATACGGCCGTTGTACGCGGTGGACATCACCACGTCACCCGCAACCAGGAATTGCGGCGGTTGCGCGCCCGCTTCCCACCACTGGATGTTCGGCTTCAGTTCGTCGAGCTTCTTGAACGCACGATCCTGACCTTCCTTGGTGGCAAGCACCTTGTAGACGTCCTTCGGCGGCACGCCGTCGGCCATCAACGCGAATTCGAGGTTGTAACGCGCACCCTTGCGCATCGCACGCTTGCCCGGGAATTTCTTCACGTCCCAGAAATCGGCCCAGCCGGTCGGCGCGGTTTTCAGCTTGTCGGCGTTATAGGCAAGTGCCGTCGACCACACGAAGAAACCCACGCCGCAGGTCTGCGGTGCTTCCGGAATCAGATCCGACTTCTTGCCGATTTTCGACCAGTCGAGCTTCTCGAACAGCCCTTCGTCACAGCCGCGGCCAATGTCGCCCGATTCGACTTCCACCACGTCCCAGTTCACATGCTTCGCTTCGACCATCGCCTTTATTTTGGCCTGCTCACCGTTGTATTCGACCGCGGTCACCTTGTTGCTGGTTTGCGTTTCGAACGGCTGGTTAAATGCGACCTTTTGCGCGTCGCCATTCGCGCCGCCGAAATTGACGACTGTCAGTTCAGCTGCATTGACCTGCGCGGCGCCCAGCGCGAGCGCTACAGCACCGACAGCGATGGCGCAGCGCGATTTCCCGATCTTGCTCATGGTGTGTTGCTCTCCTTTGGTGGTGTGCTTTCGACTTTCAGCTTAGTACGGTGCGGCTTTTTATGTGCTGCTCACGTGAACTGCTTCTTTCATGCGTTCAACTACCCACGCCTGACACGACTTCACACGGGCTCACGCCCCCGCAAATATCCGCAAATGCTCAGGCGCAAACTCCAGCGCGACAGGCGCACCGGGCGCGAAGGATTCGAGTGCGTCGGTGCCGAGCGGCACCTTGACGAAGCACTCGTCCTGCTCCGGCAGGCCACAACGCATACGCACGTGGTCGCCGAAATAGATTAGCCCGCGTGCCTCGCCGCTGAGTGCATTGGCGCCGGGCCGTGACACGCCGTTGGCAAGCTTCATACGCTCAGGCCGGATACACGCGACTGCCGGCGTGCCCGCCCGCGCGCCGCCGATATTGCGTCCCGTGAGTCGCGTGCCGTCGATCAGATGAAACTCGCAGTACTCACCGTCGACGTTCGCGATCGTGCCGCGCAGCTTGTTGCTGTCGCCAATGAAGTTCGCGACGAACTCGTTGCACGGCGATTCGTACAGACGGTCTACGGTATCGAGTTGCTGCACGATGCCTTTGTCGAACACGGCAACGCGGTCAGACATGGTCAGCGCTTCGCCCTGATCGTGCGTGACGTACACGAAAGTGACGCCGAGCTTCTCGTGCAAGGATTTCAGTTCGTACTGCATGTGTTCGCGCAACTGCTTGTCGAGTGCGCCGAGCGGCTCGTCCATCAGCACGAGCTTCGGCTCGAACACGAGCGCCCGCGCCAAGGCAATACGTTGCTGCTGGCCGCCGGAAAGCTGCGCCGGATAACGCTTCGCGAAGCTCCCCATGCGCACCATCTTCAGTGCGTTATTCGTGCGATGGGCGCGCTCTTCCGCGGAAAGTTTGCGTACCGTGAGCGGATACGCGACGTTCTGCTCGACCGTCAAATGCGGAAACAGCGCGTAGTTCTGAAACACCATGCCAATGTTGCGCTTGTGCGGCGGCACGGTATTGAGCAGCGTGCCGTCGAGCCAGATCTCGCCGCCGGTGGGAAATTCAAAGCCGGCCAGCATCATCAGACACGTGGTTTTCCCTGATCCCGAAGGTCCGAGCAGCGTCAGGAATTCGCCCTGATAGATATCCAGATCGAGTTGTTTCACGACCAGCGTTTCGCCGTCGTACGTCTTGCGCACACCTCGAAAGCTGACGATCACGTCATCGGTTTTCATGCCCTGGTCTCCTCTGCGGTCCGGCCGGCTCCCCCTGCAAAACAGCGGGATTGTGTCAATTGCGTGGCCCACTATAGACCCTTACGGTTCTACAATATGGAACCATTTCATTATTCCGGATAGAACCACTTGGACACCGTGATCTTGTCGGATTGGCTTGCCGCGCGGCTCGACCGCGCCGCCGCCGAACCGGTCTACAGACAGACGTTGCGGCTGATGCAGCAGGCCATCCTGACCGGCCAGCTGCCGCCTGGCACCAAGTTGCCGAGTTCGCGCACGCTCGCCGAAGACCTCGGCATCGCGCGCAATACGGTGCTGCACGTCTACGATCAGTTGACCGCCGAAGGCTATGTGATCTCGACCACCGGCAGTGGCACCTATGTTGCCGACACGCGGCCGGACACGGCAGCAGTGAATACGCGTAAGGGTTCGCTGGTGGCGAGCGTCGATGTGGACAGTGCCAATCAGGCCGCCGAAACCGTGAAGCCGCCCAAACGCGATCTCGGCGACCTTTCCACGCGCGGACGCAGGCTCATCGATCAGGCCGGCGTATCCGCCAAACAGTGGGGCGCGTTCATGCCAGGCGTGCCGGACGTCGCCGAATTTCCTGCGCGCACATGGAGCCGCTTGCAGGCAAGATTGTGGAAGGAGGCCAATCCCGATCTCCTGACCTATGCGCCCGGCGGTGGCTATCGGCCTTTGAGGCGCGCGTTGTCCGATTACCTGCGTGTCGCACGCTCAGTGAATTGCACGCCCGATCAGATCATCATCACGACGGGTATTCATCAATCGATCGATCTGGCGGTGCGTCTATTGACCGACGTCGGCGATCGCGCGTGGGTAGAAGAGCCATGCTATTGGGGCGCGCGCAGCGTGCTGCAATCGTCGGGGATCACGTTGGTACCCGTGCCGGTTGATGCCGAAGGCCTCAACCCACGCGAACAGGATTTGCAACAGCCACCGCGTCTCGCGCTCGTCACGCCGTCGCATCAATATCCGCTCGGCATGGTAATGAGTCTCGCGCGCCGCCGCACGCTGCTCGAATACGCCCGCCAGCACAACGTCTGGATCATCGAGGACGACTACGACAGCGAATTCCGCTACGGCAGCCGCCCACTCGCGTCGCTGCAAGGACTCGACGACGCCGGCCAGGTGATCTACGTAGGTAGCTTAGGGAAGATGCTGTTTCCAGGTTTGCGGATCGGCTACATGATCGCGCCGGAGCATCTGGTGGATACGTTCCGCACGGGCGTCGCGGAGTTGTATCGCGAGGGGCAATTGATGCAGCAGGCCGTAATGACCGACTTCATCATGGACGGCCATCTCACGTCGCATGTTCGCCGTATGCGTGCGCTCTACGGCGAGCGCCGGCAGATTCTGATCGACGCGATCACCGCGCGTTTCGGCAACGAACTTCCGGTAATGGGCGACGAAGCCGGCCTGCATCTGGTGCTCGGCCTGCCTGACCATGCCAACGATCGCGCGGTCACGGCAGCCGCTTTCGATGCCGGTGTAATCGTGCGGCCGCTCGCCGCCTACTACAGCAGCGAGAAGCCCGCGCGACGCGGGTTGCTGCTGGGATACGCCTGCGTGGCGAACGAGAAGATCGGCCCGGCATTCGACACGCTCGCGCGCGTGATCGAGCAGACGGTGTTGACGAAAAAGCCGACGCGCGCCGCTTAATCACACGCCGCCGGCGCCCTGGCAGGCAGGTAGCACCGTGCGTCCTCAACGCATCACTTCAAGCCGAAGTCCACCCGCGTCGTCGCACCCTTGTCCTTGATGCCGTCTGCGTTCAGCTTCGGCGCGACGACAAACACACGGCTGCTGTCGATCTTGCCTTCGAAATACTGCTGCACGGCTTGCGCCCGTTGTTGCGCAAGCTGACGCAAGCTAGCGTCGTCGATCGGCGCGTCGGCGGCCATCGCGGCCTTCATCTCGTCGTCCGGCAGGCTCTTGGTCAAGCCGACAAAATTGCGTGGTTTCTTGAAGTCGGCTGCCTTGTAGGCCTTGGTCAGGTACTTGTCGTATTCCTTCGGATCAACAGTAACGGTTGACAGATCGACGCTCTCGCCATTGCCCACCACGTCCTTGATCTTCTGCTGCTTGACCTCGCGTTCGACGTATTGAGCACGCAGGCCCGGCCCGTCGACCGCCGGATCGACACGGCCAATCAGATCGATACGGATCGAACTCTTGTCGGCCAGCGCTTTCACGATGGTGTCGAGCTTCTTGTCGGCAGCGTCCGAAAGTGTCGCCGAACCCGGATCGAATTCGACATAGCCCAATTCCTCGCCACCGCCGCCGAATGCATTGGCAATCAGCGAGAACGGCGCGGTCACAGCCTTCTCCAGGAGGTTGAGCACGGCATGCCAGATGAGCCCGCCGACGCTGAACTCCGGATTCGACAACGACCCCGACACCGGCAGATTCACGTCGATTTCACCGCGCGAGTTTTTCAGCAGCGAGATCGCGAGACGCACCGGCAGCTTGGTCGCCGTATTGTTCTCGACGTGATCGCCGAACGTGAGTTGGTCGATGAAAATATGATTGTTCGCGTTCAACTGATCGTTATCGAGCTTGTAGTGCAGATCGACATTCAGCTTGCCCTTGGTGATCGGATAGCCGGCGTATTTCGCCGAATAGGGCGTGAGATTCGTGAGTTCGATATCGTGCGCGCTCGCAGTCAAATCGAGTGCCGGCTTCGCGATCAGCGGATTGACCGTACCGCGAATCGACAGCGGACCATTGGCGGCCAGTTTCGCGGCGATGTCCACGGGCGCGGGTGTGGTCGATTGGGTGCCGAACGCGCCGACCGTACCTTGAATGCCAACCAGGTTCGCGGTGAAGTTCGGCTTGATGAAGTTGTCGGTGTACGTCACGCGGCCCTGTTGCAGCACCAGTTGGCCGAAGTGCAGTTTGACGGGGCTTTGCGGCGGCGTGGCGGCGGTGACCGTGGCCGGCGTCGCCGACGACGCCGGTACCGGCGCCGAAGCCAGTTCGGGTGCCGATGCAGCCTGCGGCGTCAAGGGCACAGGCTCGTGGCCGCCGCTCTTGTCGCGTGTCAGCGATTGCGCGGCGCCGCTTTCATGCGCGACCACGTCCTTGAGATTCAGCTTGCCTTGCGCATCTAGCAGCACACGCCCATAGAACTTCGTGAACGTGACGCGGCCGGCGTCGACCGCCGTGCCGTGTTCGTCATAGTCGGCCTTCAGGTTAGTCAGCGCGAGCGAAGCCCAACCCGCGAACGGGTCCGAGGTCGCCTTGTCGATCATCCGCACGTCGACGAGCGCCACGTCGCCGCGGTACGTCGCTTTGAGCGCCTTCGTCTGACTCAGCGCGAGGTCGCCGTTCGCGTTCAGCAACGCGCTCGCGATCAGCGCATTCAGCTTGCTGCCGAAGTACGGTTCGAAAGCCGCCGCATCCAGGCGGTCCGCGTTCACCTTGACGGCCACCTTGAGCGGCGTCGCCGTGACATCGCCTTTTATGCCGAGCGTGCCCTTCTTGTTAAGCGTCGCTTGCAGATCGACCGGCAGCGGCTTACTCAGATCGTCGCTGATCTGCTGCACCTTCAACTGCAGCGGCGTCACGCTCAGCTTCACCGGATTCGGCGTGGTGTTATCGGTGAAATTCGCGGTCGCGTCTTTCAGGCTGAGTTCGCCGATCTTGTAGTGCCACGCGGGCCCTTCCGCCTCCGCTTTCTTCGCCGCGTGGATCGCCGTGCGCTGCTGCTCGGCCTGATGCGGACCGGCGAGCGCGGCGAGGTCGATGCTGCCGTCCTTCAGACGCTGCGCATTGACCATCAAGCCGGTCGTGTCGACACCGGTGATATCGGCAGTGCGTCCCGCCACGTCCACCTGCTTGATCGTCACCTGGCCTTGCGCGAGCGAGATCGCCGGCGTCTTGCTGCCACGCGCCGCGAGTTTGAGCGACTGCAAATCCAGTTGCGTATCGCTGACCATGACAGCGGCCGGCGACTTCGACCAGTTCGCGTCGACGTTCGCGTTGGCGGAAAGCGCGCCGTCGACGACTTGCGCCGCCGTCGCCGTGTCGAGGTAAGGCTGCAGCAGCGGCAATGGCAGCGACTTCAGATCGAGCTTTGCGTTGGCGGTCTTCGCGACAAGACCGAACGCACCGGCCACGCCGAGCGAGCCGGCGGCGTCCTTGAAACCGGTATTAAGCGTGTAGTGCGCGGGAGCGGGAGCGAGCGTCGAGAAATCGGTCAGCGTGACGGCCAGTTTTTGCAGGCCAAGGTCGACCGGACGCGAGGCGGCTTCATCGTGAACTTTCACGGTGCCGTCGTTGATCGCGAAACGCTTGATCGACAGGTCCAGAGGCTGTGCGGTCTTCTCCGTGGCGGTTGCTCCGGGTGCCACGGCGGGTGCGCTCGCTGCGTTTTCAGCCGTTGTGGCCGCGGCGGAGGCCGGCGCAGAGGCAGAAGCCTCCACCGCGGGCGCAGTCGAGAACATCCGCTCAACACTCAACACACCTTCTTTATCACGCGCAAGATTGGCGCTTGGCGCGTCGATGCGGATATCGTCGAAGTGATACAGGCTCTTCAACGGCTCCAGCGTCGCGGCAGCGACATGCACCGCGTGCGCCGCAAAGAACGGCGCCTTGCTCTGATCGCGCACGTCCACGTCGTTCAAATCGACGGTGCCCGCCACGCGCAACGACGGCGCGTCGTTGGCCATCACGAAGTTGAGCTTGAGATCGGTGGACAGCTTGCCGCTCTGCACAATCACCGGCAGCTTGGCCGGCGCGTAGGACAAGAGCTGGGGCACGTCGAGCCCGTCGAAGCGCAGTGACACTTCCGATTCGCGCGACGCAGCAAACGGCTTGGTCGTACCGTCAATGGCAAGCGGACTGCCGTCGATGCGCGCACGCAGCAACGGCTCCACAAAGATGTCGGTTTTCGAAGGCAGCGTCGCGATAAACGGAATGCCGAGCTTCCATTGATCGATCACGTGGATTGCGCCGAGCAATTTGTCGTCGAACGTGATCTGGCCGTTTTCCAAACGAATGTTCGAGACCGAGAACAGTGTCGGCTTGCTATCGGGTTTGGCCGGCTGCTTCGAGAATTTCTCGATCAGGTCGGTGAAATTAAAGCGCTGCGCATCGTAGCGAACGATATGAAAGCGTGGCGAATCGAGTTGCACCTCATCGATAATCGGCGCCGCGCGAAACAGCGAACTCCATGACGCCTTCACAATGAGCCGCGAAATATCGACAAAATCGCCCGCGCCACCCCGCTCGCCAATATGCACGCGATCGGCTTCGAGTTTAAGCGTGTAGGGATTAAGCGCAATGCGGCTGATCGTGGCAGGCCGGTCGAGTTGCTTGCTGAGTTGCTGCTCGGCAATGTGGCGAATCAACGGCGGCGCCGCGAAAAAGCCCAGCAGACCGAACAATACGAGGAAGATCAGCAGACTCGTGATGACACGCCGGGTGCGGCGTGACTGCGCGACATTGCGCATGGTCTGCATGGAAGAGGCGATTGATGCTTTATTGAGGCTTGCCATGCTCGGTCTTGGGTAATGCGGCGGCAAGCCCGCCGCGAAATGAAAATCCCGCAAGCGGCAGTATAAGTGGTGAATCTTACGCGGGATATAAATGTAAGCCGCGACTTACACATTGTTTCACGCTGCGGCGCCCTATGTCCGCCGGCACAAAGCGGCGGACATAGGGCTGACTTATGCGTTACTCATGCATTGCTGTCACAGCAGTGACGCATATCGCTGACGCGCTTCACTGTCGCACTACACAGGCGCACTTCACTGAGGCATTTCATTGGCGAACTTCACTGACGCATCACCGCCGGCGGTTGCCAGCTGCCATCGGTCGCTTCCGGCTTCGGCGCGTACAGACGCAGCATCAGTTGCAGATCGGTGCGGGGCGCCGGCAGCCAGTTGCCGCTCTTGCCGCGCGTCGACGACACTGTCACATCGAGCGAGCCGTCGCGATTGCGGCGCGCGCCGTTGCGATCGCCGACCGCCAGACGCGCCGGCGCGCTTTCCCCTAACGCGCCGTCTTTCGTATAGGCGGTGATCGACCAGAAGCCGCGCACCGGCGGCAACTGGTTCGGTGCGAAGTGAATCACGTAGCGGTTTGCACCGTTGAGCGCATGACCGTCACTGTCCTGGGTGACGACCGCGCGCACTTCATCGTCCTTCGTGCCGATGCCCGGTTGCGTTGCCGCGGCGTAAGCGCGCATAGC
>NZ_WOEY01000060.1 GCF_013177695.1 Paraburkholderia solitsugae
CTCCAACTGTTTGCGCTGTGCTTCGCTCAGCTCAACTTTCGCCGCGATTCTCATGAGTTCTCCCTCCATGTACATGGAGACTCACAAATCGCGATTAAGTTGCATTATTTGTGACGCATCACACTAGCGCCTCAACTTCCTGAACAACTTGCGAATCTCGGCAGCGAGCAAGTCAGGCTTTTCCATCGCAGCGAAATGACCACCGCTCGGCATGTCGGTCCATTGCACGACGTTGAAGGTCCGTTCGAGCCACGTGCGTGGCGGATGATTGATCTCGTTGGGAAAATGGGCGAATCCCACCGGCTGCGCGACACGTTGCCCCTCGACGAAGCGCATCGGCTGCAGCCGGTTTTCCCAATACATCTGCATCGACGTGCCAATACTCTGCGTGTACCAGTAGAGCGAAATGTTGGTGAGCAACTCGTCTTTCGAAAACACCCGCCCGATGTCGCCGTCGCAATCGCTCCATGCGCGAAACTTCTCGCCGATCCATGCAGCGAGTCCTACCGGCGAATCGTTCAACGAAGCCGCCAGCGTCTGCGGTTTCGTGCTGTGCATATGGGCATAGCCGCCTTCGAGCGCGGCCCACTCGTTTTTCTCCCGCAGATAGGTTTCCTCCGCGGGCGTGAGCGGTGTCTGCGCGGCGCCGCTTGCGGGCTCGTATGAGCTGGGCAAGAAGTTGAGATGAATGCCATCGACACGCTCGGGATGCCGTGCCGCGAGCGCGATCGAAACCCCGGCGCCCAGATCGCCGCCTTGGGCACCAAAGCGTTCATAACCGAGGCCACGCATCAGGGAAGCCCACAAGTCCGCCACCTGAAATGCGGACATACCGGGCTCGACGGGAGCCTGCGAGAACGCGAAGCCGGGGAGCGATGGAACGACGACGTCGAACGCATCGGCCGGATCGCAACCGAATGCGGCCGGGTCGCATAACCGGTCGAGCAGTGCGTGGAACTCGAAAAAAGACCCTGGCCAGCCATGCGTGACCACGAGCGGATAAGTCGCTGGACCGACGCTGCGCCGATGCACGAAATGCACGCGCTGACCCTCGACCTCGGCGAGAAATTGCGGCTGCAGATTCAACCGGCGCTCGGCCTCGCGCCAATCGAAACGCTCGGCCCAGTACTGGGCGAGTTCGCGCAGCCAGACGGGATCGGCACCCTGCTGCCAGGCTGGCGACGGCGTTGCCGGTGCCCAGCGTGTCGCGCGAATACGCCGGCGAAGATCGTCTATGTCAGCGTCCGGCACAGCAATCTGAAACGGCTCGATCTGCATGTCAGTTCATCCGGCACAAGAGTGTGGGGATGACGGGCACTATCGGATTCGATAGCGCTGGTCACGGCAATTCAGCGGGGCTCATGCACGAAGCGGGTATCGCGCGCACGAAGCAATCTGCATGGTACACAATGCGCGCATTTCAGGTCAGCGAAGAAATGGGCGCATTCGCCGGTCTCGCCATGAGACTGAACGGCATATTCACCGCGCCCGCCATCCGCTTCGCAACACGCCCTTCTCAATAGCCGGATAATGAGACTTCCCTTACTCATTGAGAGGAGCTTGCTGCGATGTCTGCCTATGAATCCAAAGTGCCGCGGGTATTGTTGACGAACGACGACGGTATCGACGCGCCCGGCCTCGCCGTACTCGAAGCGGTTGCCGCCGAGCTCGCACACGAAGTCTGGGTGGTCGCGCCTGAGCATGATCAGAGCGGCACATCGCATTCGATCAGCCTGCATTCGCCGCTGCGTGTCAGCCGCCAGGGCGAGCGGCGTTTTGGCGTAGTGGGCACGCCGGGCGATTGTGTCGTGATGGGTGTGCGGCATCTGATGCGCGACGCGCCGCCTACGCTGATTCTTTCCGGCGTTAACCGTGGCGGCAATCTTGGCGTGGAAACGATGTTCTCGGGCACGGTCGGCGCCGCGATGACGGGCCTGTTGCTAGGACTGCCGTCGTTCGCGTTGAGCCAGACCTTCAGCGACCGCAACAAGGTGCGCTGGGACACCGCCCGTGCACTCGCGCCCGGCGTGATTCGCCAATTGCTCGCGATCGAGCACCATGCACCCACCTGCCTGAACATCAATTTCCCCGACGTCGACGCGGCCTCGGCCGGTCCGCTCACACCGAGCAAGCAAGGCGTCGGACTTGTTGAAGATATCGAGGTGCTGCCGCAAGTCGATCCGCGCGGCATCGACTATCACTGGTTGCGGTTTCAACGCGGCACGCGCGCGAACGACCCCGATAGCGAAACAGCCGTGGTGGCATCGGGACGCGTGTCGGTTACGCCGCTTGCGTTCGATCGCACGGACGAACCCACTTTCGCGCGGCTTGCTGCATCGTTGCGCTAACCACCGGTCTGCGCAGTTTCAATGCCGCAACGCCCCGGTCAGGCTCGGTGCGCCGCCAGGTCCGGCCGGGTCCGGATTGCCGAACGCGGGAAGGGTGCCATCGGCTCGGGCGCGGGCGATTTCCGCGCGTACCTCTGCGCGTGTTTTTGGCCCGCCGTCCGATTTCAATAGCGTGCTGCCGGTGGAGGGCGCGAGTTGAGCGGCCGATTGCACGGGTGCAGCTTGCGCGGTCGACTCGGCGTGCGGGTCTGGCGGCGGCGCTGATGTTGCCTGCGTCGGCGGTGACGCAACAGGCGCGCTGGCTACGTTCGTGACCACCCTCACCTGAGTCGAAACAGGCGACGACGAGCTTGAAACAGCAGGTGCGCCAGTGCTGCTCGTTCTGCCGCTCGTTGTGCCAGCCGCGCTAACGGCTACTACGGTTTCCGGAACATACCGGGTCTTCGCGTAACTGGATGCACGGTTCGAGTGTTCGTGCGTCGCGAAGTGGATTTTATGAGAGCGGCCTGTTTTCCCGGAAGACGGCGACGAAGATCGCGCCGATTTCGCCCCTGGCTGCGTCGGTTTCTCCACACGCACTGCGGCCAGCGCGTGCTGCGCCTGCTCCTCGCGCGCCGCGATTTCTTTTTGCAGCGCAAGAATCTGATCGTCGTCCCGGTGTGCTGACCGCACTACATCCAGTTGCGCTTGCGCGGCAACAAGATCGTTGCGCTGCAGACTATTGCGCGCAGCCTGGAGGTCCCCGGCAATGGCCGCAGCTGAATCGCTGCGTGCAACGACCGGTCCGGACTTCACCGAACCGGTCACCATGTCGCCGCGCGTGTAATGAGCCGACGCGCTGTCGCGCTCCAGCCCGAGTTCGTCCGTCGACAGCCAGTTTTTGTTCGACTGCGAGAAATAAGCCGCGATCGCAACCGCGCCGACAAAGAGGCTTGTGAGAACGATCTTCCCGGGTTCGCTAACCATGACGCCTCCCTCTCAAATCGTGGACATCCGCGTTTGCGGTATCGCAAACGTGCTCGAATTCATCAGAGGGTTCGCAGCGATTCAATCGATGTCGCCGCAACGACCGCGAGTTCGGGCCGGTACAGTCGTACGAATAAGCGTGCAAGCTGGATGCGTCCTATCTACTATTTATAGTCGCCAAACGTCAATTCGTCCGCTGCGAAGGGCATATTGTCCGAAAACGCCAGCTTGCTGGCCTTGCTTTCCTAGAACGAACGTTTGAACTACGAAGCAATGAGAAGTGAATTTGCATTCGGCGAATGCAGCGCACGCCTACACGAGCGGCCCCTCGGTCTGCTTGCCACGCACGGCAACCACAATCGAGCTTCCGACAATCAACGCGATGCCGAACAGCGACAGGCTGCCAATCGTCTCGCCCCACGCGATATAGCCGAATAATGCAGCCCACACGATGCTGGTGTAGTTATACGGCGCGAGCGCACCGGCGTCGGCCTGTCGAAACGCCATCGTCATCAGCAACTGCCCTGCCGTGGCGAACCCGCCGATCAAGGCCATCACCGCGAGTGCTTCGATCGAAGGCGTGCGCCATGCGAAAAATAGCGATACGCCGGTGACGATCGTGCCGATCACTGTGAAATACAGCACCGTGGTGCCTGAATCGTCAGTGGCGCGAATCCGCTTGATCTGAATGATCGATAACGCGCCGAAAAACGCGCTCGAAATCAGCAGGAGCGGACCGAGCCAGTTCGAATGTGACCCGTCTGGGCGCACCACGAAAAGTACGCCGACGAAACCCACTGCCGCAGCAAGGGCATCGCGCGGCTTGAGGGCTTCCTTCAGAAGCAGCGGTGCGAGAACGATGACCAGCAAGGTCTCCGAATACACGATCGCCACCGCTTCGCTGAGCGGCACATAGGGGAGCCCCGCAAAGAACAGTCCTGAAGCGCCGAGCAACGTCAGCGCACGCAAGGTCTGCCCACGCACATCCATATGCCTGAGACGCTCGATGAGCGGTTTGCCGCGCAGACACACCGCTACCGCAGGCACCAAGCCGAACAGCATCCGGAAGAACGTCACTTCATTGGCCGGATAGGCGAGCGCCGCGGATTTCGCCAGGGCGTCGACGAGCGCGAAGCAGAACATGGATACGAGAATCAGCGCAACACTGCGCAGCGGCACGGCCGCGCTCCGGACAGACGTGATGGGCAGCATGAGTTTTCCTGGGAGCGCGCGACGCAGCGCAGCGCTTTGGTTTCGCCCCTCGATGAAAGGCTGGCGTAATCGGAAAACGGATTATGCCTGCTGCGCCTCGCGCGATCGACTGCAAAAAACCGTACTCACCCATTCCGCATCGCGCCGGCAGGCGCCCCCGCTCCCCCCGGAGCACCCTGCTGGTTGCGGCATGTCAGGTGGATCAAGCAGGCGCCTAGTCAAAACACTGTATAAAAACACAGTACAATGTCTTGCATGAACAGCCCTGCGCTCGTTGCCGGGCTATCGTTACTCTACGGTTGGAATGTATGGCGCACCAGGAAGGCCTATTCGCACCCGAGCCCGTGCCCCTTATCGATGATAAGGAAGGCGGGATTCGTTATCTGCCCGAGTCGATCCCGGCCGTTGCCGCGCAACAGTGGTTCGATCAGGCACTTGAAAATATCGGCTGGATGAGCCAGCAACGCATGATGTACGACCGGGAGGTCGCGGTGCCGCGTCTGCTCGCCACCTTCTCCCGCGAATCCGAAGATCTACCTGCGCCGCTGGGTGAAGCATTTGAAGCCGTCCGCTCGCTGGTCGGCGCGCCGTTTAATCGTGTCGGCCTCAATCTTTATCGCGACGGCAGCGACAGTGTCGCGCTCCACGGCGACAAGACGGAAAAACTGGTGCCGTCCCAGCCGATTGCCATCGTCTCGCTTGGCGCGCCCCGTCGCATGTCGATCCGGCCAAAGGCGGGTTCCGGCCGGATCGTGCACGTGGAGTTGGAGCCAGGCAGTTGCATCGTCATGAGCTACGCGTCGCAATTCACGCACGAACACGGTATTCCCAAAGTCGCGGATGTGACCGGGCTGCGTATCAGCCTTGCGTTTCGCTGCTTTGCCGGCTGAGGCTGCTTCCGCACCCTGATTCCAGGTCCACCGCCCGGTCAACGCCATTTGCCGCGTGACTACGCACAAGCCCACTCAGCGCTTCGCTTCTTCCATCGTTGGGTAGTCGATATACCCTTCCGCGCCGCCGCCATACATCGTGTTCTTATCCGGCTCGTTCAGCGGCGCTCCAACCTTGAGTCGCTCGACCAGATCGGGATTGGAAATGAACGGCCGGCCGAACGCGATCAGGTCCGCCCGTTTTGCCTTGAGCGTCTTCTGCGCGAGTTCCATGTCATAGCCGTTGTTCGCCATGAACAATCCATCGAATGCCTGGCGCAACACCTGCAAATCGAAGCCGCCCGCGACTTCACGCGCGCCGCCCGTGTCGCCTTCGATGACATGCAGGTAGACGAGCTTGCGCACATTGAGTTGCTTCACCACATAGGTAAAAAGGGGTTCGGGATTGCTGTCGTCGATATCTCCGAAGCTGCTGAGCGGAGAAATACGTACGCCGACGCGCTCACCGCCCCAGACGTCCGTCACGGCATCGGCCACTTCCAGCAACAGGCGCGCGCGATTTTCGATCGAGCCGCCATATTGATCGGTTCGTTGATTGGTCTTGTCGCGCAGGAACTGGTCGAGCAGGTAGCCGTTTGCCGCGTGGATTTCCACGCCGTCGAAACCGGCGGCCTTCGCGTTTTGTGCGGCCACACGATACTGCTCGACGAGGCCCGCCATTTCCGAGGTTTCAAGTGCGCGCGGTGTGACGAGCGGCACGAATCCGTCGTTGGTATAGGCCTGGCCTTCGGGTTTGATCGCCGAGGGCGCGACGGGCAACGCATTACCCGGCTGCAACGACGGATGAGAAATGCGGCCCACGTGCCACAACTGCAGGTAGATATGGCCGCTCTTCGCATGCACGGCATCGGTAATGCGTTTCCACGCCTGCACCTGGGCGTCGTCGTAAATACCGGGCGTGAACACATAGCCCTTGCCTTGCGGCGAAATCTGCGTCGCCTCGGCGATGATGAGACCGGCTGTCGCACGTTGCGCGTAATACTCGACAGCCAGTTCGCTCGGCACATCGGCCTCCTTCGCGCGACTGCGTGTCAGCGGCGCCATCACGATGCGATTAGGCAACTGCAGCGGCCCGCGCCTGACCGGTTCGAACAGGTAACTATCGATATGCGAGGATTCGGCAGACATTAGCGTTCCCTTGAAAAAGATACAACGCATTGAAAAGCGGTTAGATGTTCTTTCGCGCTGGTTGCCATTGCCGCTCTCCTGGTTCCTCAGGGCACGCCTATGTCACCCTCACACCATCTCACCTTCACATCGCAGTTTCGTTTCACCGGTCTCTCACGTCACGCCGAGTTTCGCGAGCAGCGCTTGCGCCGCGGCTTCCGACGATGCGGGATTCTGCCCCGTGATCAGATTGCCCGCGACCACGACATGCGACTGCCAATCCGGCCCCTTCGAATAGCGGGCACCGTTCTTCTTCAACATGTCTTCGACGAGGAAAGGAACGACATCGGTAAGGCCGACTGCCGCTTCTTCGGCATTGGAAAAGCCGGTCACCGGTTTATCGCGGACGAGCGGCGTTTCGTCCGGCGCCTTCGTATGACGTAGCACGCCGGGTGCATGGCATACCGCGCCGACGGGTTTTCCCGCGGCATAGGTCGCTTCGATCAGGGCAATTGAATGCGGGTCTTCGGCGAGATCCCACAGCGGTCCGTGGCCGCCGGGATAGAACACCGCGTCATAGTCCGCGGCCGACACGGTGGAAAGCTTCACGGTACTCGCCAACGCGGCTTGCGCCTCGGTATCCTTGCTGAATCGCCGGGTCGCGTCGGTCTGCGCATCGGGATCGTCGCTCTTCGGGTCGAGCGGCGGCTGACCACCTTTGGGCGACGCGAGTGTCACATCGGCGCCGGCATCCTTGAACACGTAATAGGGCGCCGCAAACTCTTCGAGCCAGAAGCCGGTTTTCCGGCCCGTATTGCCGAGCTGGTCATGGGACGTCAGTACCATCAGAATTTTCATGGAAACCTCGCGAGCGGATTCAATTCGCGTTGCACCATGCCATCGAGCGGCGTCGCCGGCTCACGGTGCAACAAGCCGTAGAGCGGCGTCATCGGCTCCAGGCGCTCTGGCAGTATAGGTGGCCATCCGGAACGCCGAAGCGGTTTATCCGAAGGTGGCGCCCCCCGCATCCAACCGTCAAGCTAGACAACATAAATCTCAGGGTTGTCCACCAATGGCAAAAACTGCCCTGTGCGGCCATCGAGTGCGAGCATCGCGCCACTTTCGATATTGAAAATCCAGCCATGCAGTCGCAGCGTTTTGCTCGCGAGGCCCACAGCCACTGACGGATGAGTGCGAATGTTCGCAAGTTGAGCCATCACGTTATCTTTGACCAAGGCGTCGAGGCGCTCTGCATCTGAGGCGTAAGTTCGCGACGCGTTGATCGCTTTCGCCGCGTCAGCGTGACGGAGCCAACTCGCCACGGCCGGCAGATGGTCGAGGTTCTTGCACGTGCAGATCGCCGTCATCGCCCCGCAATTGGAGTGACCGCAAATCACGATATCCCGCACGCCCAGCACAGCCACCGCGTATTCGACGGTGGCCGATACCCCACCCGGCTCCGGGCCATAAGACGGCACGATGTTGCCCGCATTGCGGATCACGAACAGCGCGCCGGGCTCCACCTGTGTCAGCAATTCGGGAACGACACGGCTATCCGAGCAGGTCACGAACAGCGTGCTCGGACTTTGCGAAATCGACAAGCGTTTGAACAATGCGCTCTGCTGCGGGAAGACTTCGCGTTGAAAGCGGATGAGTCCTTCTATGATTTCCTGCACGACGTTCTCCGGATAGTCAAAGCCTCAGCCTGCCGAGCCCGCGGCAAAGGTCCAAGGCGTGTCTGCGATCGGTTGGCGCGACTATACCGCAGCCGCGGTCACTTCGAGGTCGTCCGGAATAGCGTGTGCCGCGGATCAGGTTGCGTGCGAACAGCAAGCCGGCCAGCCGGTGAGGCGCGCTATTTCATTCGCTGCCACACGACCTTCGACGATCCATAGCCGAAGGCTCCCGGCGTGATGTACGTCAGCCGGTCACCGTCGAGCGTAAATGGGCGGCGCTGAACATCCGCGTCCCAGTTCGGAAAAGTGCTTTTTTGAATGTGAAAAACGATAATGTGCGCCGCCGGATCCACGCTATACGTGCCGAAATGCGCGACGTTGCCGCGGATGATCTTCGCGTTTTCCTCCGGCGTGCTTTGCTGCCTGTCCCCCGAAGTGAATTTCGGCAAGTCGGAACTCACCACCATCAGCACGTAGCGGCCATCACTGCCGAAGATGAGTTGCCCTTGCGGATGCGGACCAAGCAAATCGACTTCACTGCCACTCTTCGCCACCGTCAACGAGACGAGCGACCACGATCCCACCAGTCTGTCTGCTGCCTGGGCAAAAGCGCTTCGTATCGGCGCACACAACACTGCGAATGCCATCGTGATGACGGCGAGGATCTGGTGCGTTGGTTTCATGACGTTCTCCACGCGCGAGGACGTGAAGTCAGACGAATCCGTCGCGCTTCGCAGTGCGGATTGGGCTTGGGTGTGTTGAAGCGTAGGCGGTTTGCTGGGGAAAAGCTATCGGAGCAGGCCCGGCGTAGAGACGCCGGACCACCCTCCTATGTCAGGATGTGGGACGCTCGGGCCTCAGTTGAAATCCCCGGTTTCGAGCTCCACGGATTGTCCCCCGTTTTTCTCGAGAACCCGCCGCGTAGCGTTCTCTATTCGCGCGCGATTTGCCTCGAAGGTACCGACCAGATCGTGAGCCGATGGTCCCTCGTTGCCAAAATGGTCGTTCAGCGCGTCCAGCGACACGCTGCACCAGACGTCAGCCCCATCGACATTGGCTTCGAAGGCGACGCGCGCCGCTGCCACTACTTCACGGCGTCCGGTGAATTCGATCCTCATAATGACCCTCCATTTGGCGAAAGTACCGCTGAACGCGCAAAGGTTGTGCCAAGCCGCCGCGTTAAAGCCGCATGAGCTTCGCGATAGCGGCTCGTGTTCAGCAGACATTCTCCGCAAGGTGCATACTCGACATCGGCCGCCTTCGGGCGGCCGCGCTTATGCGTCGCGGCGTGCATGTCGCCTGTCACGCCGTCAGACGCTTCCAACACCCTAATACTACCTCCCCATGTCCCGCAGCCCGCAATCGTCGCGTCCTTTAGTCATTGCCGCCGTCATGGCTTCGATGGCGATGGTCGCCATCGAAGCCACTATCGTTTCCACCGCCATGCCGCAGATCGTCGCGCAACTCGGTGATCTGCATCTGTATAGCTGGGTTTTCTCGTCGTTCCTGCTGACGCAAACCGCGATGACCGTGGTCTTCGGCAAGCTCGCCGACCTCTATGGGCGCAAGCCGGTCATGCTCGCCGGCATCGCGATCTTTCTGCTCGGTTCGGTGCTGGCCGGCTTCGCCTGGTCGATGCCCGCCATGATCGTGTTCCGCCTGATTCAGGGCATTGGCGCGGGCGCGATCCAGCCGGTCACGCTGACCATCGTCGCCGACCTCTATCCGGCGCGCGAACGCGGCAAGGTGCAAGGTTATCTTGCCAGCGTGTGGGCCATTTCAGCGGTGGTCGGGCCAATGGTGGGCGGCTTCATCATTCACAACCTGTCGTGGGCGTGGATCTTCTGGATGAACGTGCCGATCGGCCTTGCCTCGGCAGCCGGCTTCATCGCGTTCCTGCGCGAATCGGGGCGGCATGCGCGTCCGTCGATCGATTTCGCGGGCGCGGCGCTGTTCATGGCGGCCATTGCGGCACTGATGATGGCGCTGACTTACGCAGGCGACGACGACATCGCCAAGGCCATGCTCGCGGGTGGCGCGTTCGTGCTGTGCCTGCTGCTGTTCGTGTTTCAGGAGCGCCGCGCGGCTGAGCCGATGATCTCGTTCGCGCTCTGGAGCCACCGGCCCATTGCCGCGTGCAATGCCGCAACCGTGCTGTCCGGCATGATCCTGATGGGCGCCACCACCTTCCTGCCGATGTATGTTCAGGGCGTGCTGCATCGCTCGCCCGTGGTCGCGGGTCTTGCGCTCACGATGATGATGGTGGGCTGGCCGGCGGGCGCGACGTTCGCGGCGAAATCATTTCACCGCCTCGGCTTGCGGCGCATTCTGATCGGCGGCAGCGCGTTCATACCGATTGGTGCGGTGCTGTTGCTGTTCCTGCAGCCTGGCGGTTCGCCGCTCGTCGCGGCGTTCGGCTCGCTCATCATGGGCTTCGGCATGGGCACGTCGAGCGTCAGTTCGCTGGTGCTGATCCAGGAGATCGTCAAGATGGACGAGCGCGGCAGCGCCACCGCATCGAATCTTTTTTCGCGCAATCTCGGCAGCACGCTGGGCGCAACGCTGTTCGGCGCGGTGCTCAATTTCGGGCTCAGTCACTCGAAGGAGGTCGCCGTGGTCACCTCGGATCAGTTGAAAGCGCTGTTGCAAAATCAGGTAACGAGTCTCGCCGACAGCGACATGATCCGCATGGTGCTGCATCAGTCGCTGCACCTGACCTTCATCTCGATCTTTGTGATTGCGATTTTTGTGGTCGTGCTGCTGGGCTTCGTGCCGGCGATCAACATCGGATCGGCGAAGCAGGTCCCGCTTGAAGCGTTGTCGCCGCTCGAGGACTGAACGCCGCTACGCGCCACTCGCGGGCAATGCGGTGGCGAAGAAATCGATCGCGCGTTGAGCCGTTTGCGCATGCACCGCATCGCGATCGACACCCGGATTGTCCTTGCAGATGGTCGCAAGGTGTTCGACCACGTCGGGTAAGCAGGTGTCGAGAAAGGTGTAGTGCGATGCGCCCGGCACCATCGTGACGTTTGCCTTCGGCATGAAACCCGAGATGCGGTGGATATTGGTGTCCACAGGCGCAGTCACGTCGGCCTCGCCCGCCAGCAGCGACACGGAAATGGTGACGTCGGCGAATGATGTGCTATCGAACGCCTCACCTAGCGCCGGCGCGATCGCGAAGACCGCCTTGACGCGCGGATCCCGGTACGACTCACCGGCGCGTGCCTGTGACGCCTTCGTCTGCGGCGACAGTGCGGCGAGCATCAAGGGGGGCGCGTCAGGGTCCTCATGGATTCTGGCGGCCTCCGGCGGATGACAGATGGCATCAGCCTGCGGCCCCGCGCAGAAACGCTCGAAGGCCGGCAGATTGGTTCGCGCGCCGGCCAGCTCAAGAACCGTATACCCGCCGAGCGAGAAACCCACGGCGCCGATCCGGTCCCGGTCGACGTGCGGACCCAGCATCGGATCGGCGAGGACGCCGTCCAGCACTTCGCTCGCGTCCGTGGCGCGTTCCCACCAGAGCATGAAGCCATCGCGGGTCATCGGCTCCAACGCGTTGTTACCCGGATGATTGGTGCCCGCCACGATATAGCCCTGGGCAGCCAACGCCGAAGCCAGCCAGTCGAGGCTGTCCGCGCTGCCGCCGGTGCCGTGCGACAGCACGAGCAGTGGATATTTCTCACGCGCGCTCGACAAAGGCGCATCCACGGCAGCCGGATGTCCGTGAAAAAGTGGATGACCCGGCGCACCAAGGTCGTGTGCGAGCTCCGGGCGTGCCGGATCGGCCGGATACCAGATGGTCGTCACCAGCGCCTGGGTCCGAGCCCCGCGCCAATCACGGGCCACGGCGGGATGAAAGACACGCGCCCCCTCGCCCACATGCCAGGAAGGCTGATCTGCCGGCGCGGCGGCGCCCGCCCACGACAACGCCACCGAACACGCGAGGGCGGCACAGCATAGACGAAACATGGCTAGTCCTAGCGAATGGGGATCATCAGATCCGTGACGCACGCATGCTGCAAACCGGTTAGCGGCAGGTTCCGGTACACCTCGACGCACGCGCTACGTTCAATACTACAATCAGAACGACGCGCATCCAGACGCGCAACATCACCTGCTGCGCGTCAACCACCGTCCCGGCAGAGCCTCACCATCCACTCGTAAACCGCATCCACCGCCGCCGAGCGCGCCGGTTGAGCGGAGCGCATCAACCATAGCGGCGCCAGCGCGAACCCCGGCACTTGCGGCAAAACCTCAACGCGCCCGCTCGTCAAGGCGTCGGCGGCGGTGAGCCGGGACACCATCGCGATGCCGGCTTCCTGCTCGGCGGCCGCCACGAGGATGCGGGGATCGTCGATCGTCATCGCACGCCGCGTACGCAAACCGCCGCGTCTTAACTCAGGCAACCACGGCGCCCACTCCGGACGCGGCTCGTGCACCAGCAACGACGCTTGCGTCAAGACTTCGGGAAAGGGTGCCGAACGCAGACGGCGCGCGGTCATGGGCCCGCAGATAGCGACCGCCTCCTCATTGAGCAAAGGCTCGCAGATCACTTCCGGCGTGCGGATCTCCTTCGCGGAAACGATCAGATCGACATCCACACGATCGATCTCGTTCACCTCTTCCCCGGTGATGAGCCAGATCTCGATATTCGGCAACGCCGCCGAAAACGCCGGCATGCGCGGCATGATCCAGCCCGTCGCAAACTGAGGCGCGCAATAGAGGATCACCGAATCGGGATTGCCGTACGGCTCGATGCGATCGCGCCCGTCCGCCAGGGTGGTCATCGCCGACGTCACGGTCTGCGCAAACAGCACACCGGCGGCCGTCAACGCGACGCCCCGCCCGATTCGCCGGAACAGCGGCACCCCGGCCCACTCCTCGAGTTGCTGGATCTGATGACTGATCGCCGATTGCGTCAGCGCGAGTTCTTGCGCCGCGCGCGTGAAACTGCCGAGGCGCGCAGCGGCGTCGAAAGCGAGCAAGGCCTGCAGAGGGGGAAGTCTACGCATCGGGTCGTCAAGGTCGAGTGAGATATTAGAAATATCGATACTTCCAGCAAGATTCTTCGCTTTTCGCGGGAATATTGCCTCGCAATCATAGCGTCAGTTGCTCTCCCCACGCCGCATGCTGTTTCGTCAGACATGAGAAATATTTGTAAGACGGCGCTCATTGGAATTGACCGGATCGACGTGTATGACCCTGAACCTGAACGCTTTACAACCTGCCGCAACGCGCCCTGCAACCGGCACTGAGGCGGCCGGCCAAGCCGCTGCCCCCACCTACGCCGGCGTGCTGTCCTTCATGCGCCGGCCCTACACGCGCGATCTCACCGGCGTCGACGTCGCCGTGTCGGGCATTCCGCTCGACCTCGCGACCACCTTCCGCCCCGGCACGCGTTTCGGCCCAGCGGGCATGCGCGCCGCCTCGGTACAACTGGCCGAGCTGGGCGCGTTTCCGTGGGGCATCGATCCGTTCGATCATCTGAACGTGGTCGACTACGGCGACTGCTGGTTCGACGCCCACAACCCGCTCGGCATTCGCGACGCGATCATCGCCCACGCCCGCGAGATTCTCGCAACGGGCACCCGCATGCTGACACTCGGCGGCGATCACTACATCACCTACCCGCTGCTGGTCGCGCACGCTGAAAAATACGGCAAGCCACTCAGCCTGATTCATTTCGATGCGCATTGCGACACGTGGCCCGACGACAACCCCGATTCGCTGAACCACGGCACGATGTTCTACAAGGCGATCCGTGAAGGGCTGATCGATCCCGCGCGCTCGGTGCAGATCGGCATTCGCACCTGGAACGACGACTTCATGGGCGTGCGCATTCTCGACGCGCCGTCGGTCCATCGCAACGGCACGCAGGCGACGATCGATGAAGTGCTGAAGATTGTCGGCAACGCACCGACCTACCTCACCTTCGACATCGACTGCCTCGATCCAGCCTTTGCACCCGGCACGGGCACGCCGGTGGCGGGCGGTTTGAGCTCGGCGCAGGCACTGGAAATCGTTCGCGCGCTAGGCGCCGTGAATCTGGTCGGCGCGGACGTGGTGGAGGTGTCGCCACCGTATGACCACAGCGACGTGACCGCGCTCGCCGCAGCCCATCTTGCCGCCGACATGCTGTGCCTGATGCGCAATCAGAAGCTGCAACGTCATCAGCGCATGTAAGCGCCGCCAACCGCCCTGTTGAAACCACTCTGGAAGACCATCATGCCCCACCCCATCATGAAGTCGAGGCCGGCCGTGTCGATGCTGGCAGCGCTGCTGTTAAGCGCGTTCGGCGCACCCTCGCACGCCGATGAAAAGCTGCTGAACCTGTACAACTGGGCCGATTACATCGCGAAAGATACGGTGCCGAACTTCGAAAAAGAGTCGGGCATTCATGTGCGCTACGACGTCTACGACGGCGACGAAACCTTGCAGGCCAAATTGCTGACGGGCTCGACCGGTTATGACGTCGTGGTGCCGACCTCGAACTTTATGGCCCAGCAGATCCAGGCCGGCATCTACCAGAAGCTCGACAAATCGAAACTGCCGAACCTGGTGAACCTCGACCCCAGTCTGCTGAAGCTGGTCGCCGATGCGGACCCAGGCAATCAGTACGCGGTGCCGTGGGCGTGGGGCACCACGGGGCTCGGCTACAACGTCACGCGGGTCAAGAAGATTCTCGGCAACGATGCGCCACTCGATAGCTGGGACATCCTCTTCAAGCCCGAGTATCTGAGCAAGCTGAAGACTTGCGGCGTGTCCATACTCGATGCGCCGACCGATGTGTTCGCGGTCACGCTGCACTATCTCGGCCGCGATCCGAACAGTACAAATCCGGCCGACTACCAGGCCGCATACGACGCACTAAAGAAGATTCGCCCGTACATCACGCAGTTCAACGCGACGAGTTATATCAACGATCTCGCAGGCGACGACATCTGTTTCGCGCTGAGTTGGTCGGGTGACGTGTCGATGGCGAGCCATCGTGCTCGCGATGCCAACAAGAGTTACGAGGTTAAATACTTCATTCCCCAAGGCGGTGCGCCGGTCTGGTTCGACATGATGGCGATCCCGAAAGATGCGCCGCATCCGGAAGCGGCGCTCGACTGGATCAACTACATCGAGCGGCCCGAGGTTCATGCCGGGATCACCAATGAAGTGTTCTATCCGAATGCGGACGCCGCCGCGCGCAAATTCGTGCGACCGGAAATCCTCAACGATCCGACCATCTATCCGCCTGAGTCCGTGCTGAAAACGCTGTTTCTGCTCAAGCCCTTGCCCGCCCCGATCAAACGCCTGGAAGGCAGGCTGTGGGCGCAGTTGAAGACCGGGGGATAACGAACGAGAGTCGGCG
This sequence comes from Paraburkholderia solitsugae, assembly GCF_013177695.1. GTDB lineage: Bacteria > Pseudomonadota > Gammaproteobacteria > Burkholderiales > Burkholderiaceae > Paraburkholderia > Paraburkholderia solitsugae. Next base: position 15,617 of record NZ_WOEY01000060.1, read on the forward strand.
GCGTGCGGATCAGCCGCCTTTCGCGTACAACGTCGACTCCGCAAATCCTTCGGCAGCGAGCACCTGTCCCACCAGGATTAGCGCAGTCCGCTCAATATGGGTGGACTGCACTTTGCCAACGATATCGTCGAGCGTACCGGTGATTTTTTCTTCATCCGGCCAGCTCGCACGGTAGATCACCGCGATCGGACAATCGCCACCGTAATGCGGCCGCAACTCATCGACGATGCGCGCGAGGTGGCGCACCCCGAGGTGAATCGCCATCGTCGCGCGATGTCTCGCGAGGTCGGCGAGTTGTTCGCCTTCGGGCATCGTCGTTTTGCTTGCAAAGCGGGTGAGGATCAGCGTCTGCGAAATATCGGGCAACGTGAGTTCGCAGCCGAGCGTTGCCGCGCATGCCGCGGTCGCCGTCACGCCGGGCACGATCTCGTAGGGGATGTCGAGCTCGCGAAGTCTGCGGATCTGCTCGCCGATCGCGCCGTACAACGACGGGTCGCCGGAATGCACGCGCGCCACATCCTGGCCTTTGTCGTGCGCTGCCTTGAGTAACGCGACGATCTGATCGAGGTCGAGCTCGGCGGTATTCACGACCTGCTCCGCACTATGCCCCTCTAACACAGCGGCCGGCACCAGCGAGCCGGCGTACAGGATCACCGGGCAGCCGCGTACGAGGCGCTGTCCTTTCACCGTGATCAGTTCCGGGTCGCCGGGACCCGCGCCGATAAAAAACACCGTCATTCAATACTCCATGATTCGTTTGGACGGCATGTCATGCATGCCGCCGTTTAACCCAAGGCTTGCAATGCTTCCAGCAAGTCGGCCACGTTGGCAAACTCGCGATCGACTGCCGCCAGTTCAGGGCGCCGCAGCATGACCACCGGCAAGCCGCGTTCGCGCGCGACTTCGAGTTTCGCTTCGGTCGCGCTGCCGCCACTGTTTTTGCTGACGACGACATCGAAGGCTTCCGCGCTGAACAGCGTTCGCTCGCCTTCGAGCGTAAACGGGCCGCGCGTCGCCAGAATCCGCGCGCGTGCATTGGCTTCATGTGCGTCGAGGCAGCGTACCGTCCAGAATTGCAGCGGCGGGATCTCGTCAAGATGCGCGAGCGGTTCGCGGCCGAGCGTGAACAGCGGGCGCCTGAACGAAGCGAGCGCGGTCGTGAGTTCGACCCAATCGCCGACCATGCGCCAGTCGTCGCCGGCTTGCGGCTGCCATCCCTCGCGACGCAGTGCCCAGCACGGCACATGCGCGGCGCCGCTCGCTTTCGCGGCATTTGCGCTGATCTGCGCAGCGTACGGATGCGTCGCGTCGATCACGAGGGCAATGCGTTCGTCTTCGATATAGCGCGCCATGCCTTCGCTGCCACCGAAGCCCCCCACGCGCACCGCGCACTGCAGATCGTCCGGCACCTTGCCGAGGCCCGCGAGACTGTACACGTGCCCGGAACCGAGCTGTCTTGCGATCCGCAAAGCGTCGCCGGTGCCACCGAGCAGCAGGACCCGCATCATTGCGCGGCTCCGATCCGATTGCCCTTGCAGTTAATCATGACGGCTGGAGCGAGTCGACGGACGTGCCGTTCGAGCCATTGGCCGGTTTGGTGACATCCAGCACCGTGATCGGCAGCGCCTGGCGCCACGTATCGAAGCCACCGAGCGGCTGCGCGTCGGCAAGCGCGATGCGGGTCAGCGTACCGCCGTATTGCTCCCGCCATGCCACGAGCATCGCCTCGCCTTGCAAAGTAACCGCATTGGCGACCAGTCTCCCGCCGTCGCGCAGACGCGCCCAGCAGGCGTCGAGCACGCCCAGCACCGTCACGCCGCCGCCGATGAACACGGCATCCGGCACAGCTAATCCTTGCAGCGCATCGGGCGCGCGGCCGGCCACCAGTTGCAATCCCGGCACGCCCAACGCATCGCGATTGTGTTCGATGAACCGCTGCCGCTCCGCGTGCCCTTCGATCGCGATCGCGCGGCAAGTCGGGTGCGCGCGCATCCATTCAATGCCGATCGAGCCACTGCCCGCGCCCACATCCCATAGCAATTCGCCGGGCGTCGGCGCGAGGCGTGCCAGCGTGATCGCGCGGACGTCGCGTTTGGTCAATTGACCGTCGTGGCGAAAGGCGTCGTCGGGCAAGCCGGAGGTCAACGGCAAGCGCGGCGCACCCTCCGTTGCCCGGCATTCAAGCGCGATCAGGTTCAGCGCTGCCACGTCCCCCGCGGACCACTGATCCGCGCGGCCATCGATACACCGCTCCAACGCTCCGCCCAAATGTTCGAGCACCGTCATGCGGGTCGCGCCGAAACCGCGCGCATTCAGCAGTTCGGCCAGCGCGCCCGGCGTGCGCCCATCGGCGCTCAGCACGAAGATGCGCGCGCCGTCGTGCAAATGAGCATTCAGCGTCGGCAATGGCCGGCCGACCAGCGAAACGGTAGCGACATCCTGCAACGGCCAGCCAAGCCGCGCGGCCGCCAGCGACAACGACGACGGCGCGGGCAGCACCCGCAATTCACCTGCCGGCAAGTGCCGCGCGAGCGTCGCGCCGACGCCGAACAGCATCGGGTCCCCACTCGCCAGCACACACACCGGCCCGGCACGTTCCGCCAGCAAAGGCGTGAGATCGAACGGTCTCGGCCATGCCGCACGGCGCGCGGCGAGACGCGCAGGCAGCATCGCCAGATGACGCTCGCCCCCGTAGACCACCGACGCCTCCAGCAAAGCACGCCGCGCGGGCCTGCCCAAACCGGCGAAGCCGTCATCGCCTATGCCCACCACGGTCAACCACGCCGGCATGCATCCATCCTCATTCTGTATCTTCAAATAGTGCGCTGTGCCACGCCGATCAAAGCGTCCAGCCTCGTTGTGCTGTTCGAAAAAAGGCATAATACAGCCGCCGGTGCCCTTCGGGGCCGAAGAGGGAACACAGTGCCACTGTGGCTGCCCCCGCAACTGTATGCAGCGAGTCCGCCTGCGCTCCGCGCCACTGGTTTGACCGGGAAGGCCGCGGCGGACCATGACCTGCCAGCCAGGAGACCTGCCGGCCAGACTGTTCGTGCCAGCCACCATCGGGCGGGGTGTACCGATGCCGCAGCAATGCCCACCTGGGCGGCGCTCGGGCCATCGCGCGACGCTCAACCCGGTGTCCGTCTTGAATCAAGCTTCGCCCTCCACTGCTTTGCCCGACGCAGCCCTTGCGCTGCGGCCCTCGGCGTGTCCGGGGCTGCTGCGCATCGTTGCCGCGCTCGATGGTGGGATCTGCCGGATCAAATTGCCCGGCGGCGAGCTGAGCGCGGCGCAAGCTGCGGTGATCGCCGACGTCAGTGACCGGCATGCGGCTGGCGTGGTCGAGTTGACCAATCGCGCGAATCTGCAGGTGCGTGGCGTGCGAAGCGGGCATGAAGCGGCGTTGATCGCGGCGCTGGTTGACGCGGGTCTTGGGCCGGTTCGGGCAACCGGCGCGGTGGATGCTTCCAGCTTGCCGCTCGCGGCCTCGGCGGATACTTCAGATGCATCTCGGTTCAGCGCTGCGGACGCTTCAAATACGCGATCGACAACCGCACAACAAGCCCCCGGCTCAATTTTAGCAAGCGCTGCGGACGATGTGCGCAATCTGATGGTGAGCCCGACTGCCGGGCGCGATCCATTTGCGCTGTTCGACACGCGGCCGCTCAGCGTCGAACTGCTCACCTTGCTGCAAACCGAACCGCGTTTCGCGGCGCTGTCACCCAAGTTCGCGCTACTGCTCGACGGTGGTGAGCGCCTTGCGAGGCTCGATCATCCGCATGATGTCTGGCTGGCGGCGACGCAAGCTGAAGACGGTGTGCGATTTGTGTTTGGTTTGGCGGGTTGTCCGCCTGGGGTGGCGAACGCGGATGCGGATGCTGAGGTTGAGGTTGAGGTTGAGGTTGAGGTTGAGGTTGACGCGGATGCCGATGCCGATGCCGATGCGTTCCAGCTTGCCGAATACGCCGACCCGCGTGGCTCTACGGAGTGTCCCCGCACGGATAGCGCTGGCGCGCTCGCAGCCGTGCTGCCTGCGCAGGTCACAGGTCTTGTCCGCGCGCTGCTGCATACGTTCCTCGATCTGGCCGCTGCCGACGCCACGCGCATGCGTCATCTGCTTGCCACGCACTCCGTCGACACGCTATTGCAGCACGCTCAAAAGTATGTCGATTTTCCGTTGTCACGCGACACGTCGCTCGCAAACTGGCAACGCGCCACACCTGCCGATGCCACGCTGCGACTCGGCGCGCGTGCTCAGCGAGTCGTAGGCATGCTGCACGTAGGCGGCCAACCGCCGCTCGGACGCCTCGACGCCGCCACCTTGCGCGGCCTCGCCACGCTCTCGCAACGGCGAGGCAACGGCACGTTGCGCATGACGCCCTGGCAAAGCGTATTGCTGCCCGATATCGCTGCCGATGCCGCGCCCGCTGTGCTCACTGAAATGCACGCGCTAGGCCTCGCCTGCGATCCCGCGCAGCCAATTACGCACTTGATCGCCTGCGCCGGTTCCACAGGCTGCGCAAAAAGCCTCGCCGATACCAAAGCCGATGCGCTGCGTTTAGCGGATCGCCTGCACGACGGCGTCGATGTCCATCTGAGCGGCTGTCCGCGCTCATGCGCCGCCGCACATTGCGCGCCATACACGCTGCTGGCCGCGGCGCCCGGCCTCTACGACCTTTATCGACGCGACGGCCAGCCGGGTTTCGGCTCGTGCGTCGCGCACCAACTCACGATCGAACAGGCCGCCGACATGCTCGACCCATTGGCACACCTGGCCCGGAGACCCTTAGATGCTTGATTACATTCGCGACGGTCAGGAGATCTATCGCCAATCCTTCGCGACGATACGCGCGGAGGCCGATCTCTCGCGCATCCCCGCCGACCTCGAGAAACTCGCGGTGCGCGTGATCCACGCCTGCGGCATGGTCGACGTCATTGAAGAGCTTCAGTTTTCCGAAGGCGCAGGCGCGGCAGGCCGCACGGCGCTGGCACAAGGCGCGCCGATTCTGTGCGACGCCGGCATGGTGGCGCAGGGCATCACGCGCGCACGATTGCCCGCGAACAACGAAGTGATCTGCACACTCACGCATCAGGACGTGCCCGCGCTCGCGCGCGAACTCGGCAATACGCGCTCGGCCGCGGCGCTCGAATTGTGGCGGCCGCATCTGGCCGGCAGCATCGTCGTGATCGGCAATGCGCCGACCGCGCTTTTTCATCTGCTCGATATGCTCGATGACGGTGCGCCGAAACCCGCGCTGATCCTCGGGTTTCCGGTCGGTTTCGTCGGTGCGGCCGAATCGAAAGCAATGCTTGCTGAAGACAGCCGCGGCGTGCCCTTCGTCGTGGTTCACGGTCGGCGCGGCGGCAGCGCGATGGCCGCCGCTGCTGTGAACGCGCTGGCGACGGAGGTCGAGTAAATGAGCGTGCAAGGACGTTTATTCGGACTGGGCGTCGGCCCCGGCGACCCGGAGCTCATCACACTGAAAGCCCTGCGTGTGCTAAAAGCCGCACCCGTGGTGGCGTATTTCGTCGCGAAGGGTAAAAAGGGCAACGCCTTCAGCATCATCGAGGCGCATCTGCACGACGCTCAACAGCATCTGCCGCTCGTTTATCCCGTCACGACCGAAGCGCTCGAGCCGCCGCTTTCGTATGAGGTGATCATTGCCGACTTCTATGACACCGCTGCGGAGATCGTTGCCGGTCACCTCGACGCTGGCCGCGACGTCGCGGTGATTTGCGAAGGCGATCCATTTTTCTACGGCTCGTATATGTATTTGCACGACCGCCTCGCGGCGCGTTTCGAGGCCGAAGTCGTGCCCGGCGTGTGTTCGATGCTCGGCGGTGCGGCGGTGCTCGGTTCGCCGCTGGTGTATCGCAATCAGAGTTTGTCGGTGCTCTCCGGCGTCTTGCCTGAAGACGAATTGCGCCGGCGCCTCGCCGATGCCGACGCTGCCGTCATCATGAAACTCGGCCGCAATTTCGATAAGGTGCGGCGCGTGCTTGGTGAGCTTGGGCTCGCGCATCGCGCGCTATACGTCGAACGCGCGACGATGGGCAATCAGCGCATTGTGCCGCTCGCCGAAGTCGATCCGATGGCGTCGCCGTATTTTTCGCTGCTCGTGGTGCCGGGGGAAAAATGGCAAGGTTGACGCCACCCGCGATTGTAATTCTCGGTCCGGGCGCGCTGGCGACCGCGCGGCGTATTCAGACGCGGTATGCGGGTTGCCAGGTGCATGCCTTGCAGGGGCGAGTCGAGGCTGACGTCTCATACACGGAGCTCGGCGCGCATCTGTGTGATCTCTATGCCCGCGGCACGCCGATCGTGGCGCTGTGCGCAGCCGGGATCGTGATTCGCTGCGTTGCACCGTTGTTGTCGAACAAAGGCGTCGAGCCGCCGGTGCTGGCCGTTGCAGAAGATGGCAGCGCGGTCGTGCCGTTGCTCGGCGGACTTGCCGGTGTCAACGTGATGGCGCGTGAGATTGCAGCTGCGTTGGCTGTGTCACCAGCCATTACGACGAGTGGCGAACTTCGCTTCGGCACGTGCGTGCTTAACCCGCCTGATGGCTATGCGCTTGCCGATATAGCGCAAGGCAAGCGCTTCGTGTCGGATCTGCTGGCGGGTGAAAGCACGCGAATCGAAGGTGAAGCGCCGTGGCTCGATGCGGCGCAACTGCCGCGCTCTGATTCGGCACGCCTGGCGATTCGTGTGACGCCACGTGCGTGGGATGGGCGTGATGATGAGTTGGTGATCCATCCTCGGAGCGTGGTGGCGGCGGTGACTGTGCCGGGTGCGCGTGTCGGTGCTGGTGCTGGTGCTAGTGGAAGTGGAAGTGCCAGCGCAGGTGCTGGCTCGCCCTCTGCTACGAACGCGGACCACGGCGCAAATTCCAGCTCAGATTCCCAGACGGGTTCAGGCGCGCGAGTCGCTGCACTTGTGCGCGAGGCGTTGGACGCGCACGGTCTTGCGCCGCTTTCGCTCGCGGCATTGCTGGCTCCTTCTGAACACATGGCGGACCCGGCGCTGGCCGATGCCGCGGCGAGCCTGAACGTGCCGCTACGTTTTGCTCAGCCGCGCCCGGAAGATGGCGAGCCGCCGAGCAATTTGCTGCATGCCGCGCTGCGCGTCCCTTATCAAACACTGCATGACGACGCGAACGCAAGGGTTGCGCTCGCGTTGGCTGCGTTGGCAATCGACCCGGACACGATTGGCCGTACACGGGGCCGCTTGACGGTGATCGGCCTCGGTCCCGGCAGCGCCGACCTGATGGTGCCGGCCGCTCGAACAGCGCTGAACGAAGCCACCGATATTCTCGGCTACGAAACCTACGTGAAAATGGCCGGCCCCTTGCGCGCCGATCAACACGTACATGGCACCGACAATCGCGAAGAGATGCAGCGCGCGCACCATGCGTTCGAACTCGCTAGCACAGGACGTTCCGTCGTGATGGTGTCGTCGGGTGATCCTGGCGTGTTTGCGATGGCGGCTGCGGTACTTGAAGCGCTGGAAGAAGGCGGTTCGAAGAACGCAGACTGGCGCGCGGTCCAACTCGCCATTGTGCCGGGGGTGTCCGCCGCCATGGCGACCGCAGCGCAAGCCGGCGCGCCCTTGGGTCACGACTTCTGCATGCTGTCGTTATCCGACAATCTGAAACCGTGGACGATCATCGAGAAGCGCCTCCGGCATGCCGCCGAAGCGGATCTGGTGATGGCGTTTTATAACCCGATCTCCCGCGCACGACCTTGGCAGTTAGATAAAGCACTGGACATCGTGCGGGAATATCGCGCGGCGGCAACGAAAGTTGTGCTTGGTCGCGATATCGGCAGACCCGGCAGCACACTGCGGACGATCACGCTCGGCGAACTGCGTTCGTCAGATGTGGATATGCGGACGATGGTGATCGTCGGGTCGTCGACGACGCGGGGGTTTGCTAATGGCATCGATGGGGGGGAATGGGTTTATACGCCACGTTGGTATGAGTAAGCACTCTGCTTACCCCACCCAATTTCGATGCAACAGTATTTTCAGCAAACGCGACCCGCTTTGTCGGTTTGCGGGAAGATCGGGCACGGTGCGTTATTTTCGCCCCATCTCCCTCGCTACCGCCTGCATTTGCACCCCATCCGCCCGCGCAAGGTCCTCAAGAATCGTGAAGTGGTTGCACCCGGCGAGCGGCACGAACTCTACCTGCTCACCCGCTTGCCGGCACGCCGCCACGTATTCCTCTGAATGCCGAACCAGCTCCGGCAACTCGGCCATGCCGACGCTGACAGTCATCGGCACACCTTTGCCGATATGCCGAATCGGGCTATAAGCACTGATCTCTGCCTGCGTCAGTTGCAGCTTCTCATTGAGCCACGATATCGCAATCGGCTCCAGGTCCACCAATGCGCTGATCGGCATGGCGTGCACGACCGACTCATGCGTGCGGTAAAGCGCACTCAACTGCCCACCCGCGGAATGCCCCGCAAGGCAAACGGGACCGCGCGTCCCGAGTCCATCGCGATCGGCCGCCAGCGCCGCCAGCAGCGCATCGATTTCACCGACGATCTGCGTCATCGACGCCTCCGGCGCCAACGTATATTCGACGAGCACAACATTGAAGCCGCGCCCTAGCGGCCCACTGGCGACGAATGCGAAATCCTCCTTGCTGCGTGACTGCCAGTAGCCGCCGTGTATAAACACGAAAATTGGCGCGTCAGGCCTGCCGCAAGGAAACCAGTCGAAACGTTGCCGGGGACGCGGGCCGTACGCCACATCACGCCGGCACGGCACAGCGACATACAACGCCGCGCTGCGCGCCTGAAAGCCGAGCATGCGCTCGGTGACGTCGGCCACCGCTGCCACGTTGTCGTAGGCCGCACGCAGCGCCGCTTGTTCCATGCCGCGATAGTGTTGAGTCATGATGTCCCCGAGTCATTCACCGAAATCAAAACGTCGTACGCCCCCTACGCCGCCACCTTCAAATCCTCAACTGCCCGCTGCCTGACACCCAGATCGTCCCACAGCTCTGGGTGGCACGTGAACACCAGAATCTGGTGCCGCGTAGCCGCATCGATCAACGCGCGCTTGATCGCGTCGCGCCGTGCCGCATCGGTATGCACAGCGGCATCGTCGAGCATCAGCAAAGTCGGGCGGCCCGACGCCTTCAACAGATCCGCATACGCCAGCCGCGTCAAGATGCCAAGTTGCTCCCGCGTGCCGAAGCTCAACGCATCGAGCGTATCCGCACGACCGTAACGATCCAGCGTCGCGGGACTCAGATCGTCGCCGAGCGCAATCGTCGACTGCGGGAAAATGCGCTTCAGGTAGTGCCCGAGCCGTTCGGTCAACGGCGCACGCAGTTGCGCCACGGCCGCATCGCGTTCGTCGACTAGCACCTCGTCGAGCAGACTCAAAGCACTCGCACGCAAGCCGAGTTCGTCCTTGCGACGCGTGGCCTGTTCGACCGACGCCTTCACCGTCGCAAGACGCTCCCCTAGCCCGGACGCGCCAACCGTCTCCAGTTGACTGCGCAACTCAGCGATCCGCACTTGTCGTGCGTGCTGTTCGCTACGCGCCAGATCCGCCGACGCACGATAGCGTTTCGCTTCAGCCGCCGGATCGTCAAGACGCGCCGCTTCCAGTTCGCGCTCGCGTCCTTCCAGTTGCCTCTTCAGCGCCTCGACCTGCACACGCTGCTCAACAATTTTCGTTTGCCATTGCGCACGGTTGCGGCAAAACGCTTCATCGCTCAGTTGGGTTTCCTTTCGCTGCAGTTGGCCCGCGAGCGATTCGGCCGTTGCCGTCGCGGTGGATTTGTTTTCCGCTGCCTGTGTCAGCACTTTTCTGGCGGCTTCCAATGCATCACGCGCGATGTCGGCATGTCGGCGGGCCTCGTCGAGCGGTGGCGCCGCAGACACATCGGGCAATAGAGCCAGCCTCTCATTCGATGTTTGCAGCCGTGCAGCGGCTGAAGCCAACGCTGCACGCAACGCGTCGATGCCTTGTGGCGCATGCACCTCAAGAATCTTCGCCTGGCTTTTCTGCTGAGCGACCAGCGCCTTCCACTGCTCAAGCCTCGCCTCCGCCTCGCCCAGCGATGCCACACCCAGCGCCTGCAACACCTGCGCATGCCGGGCTTCGAGCGACGCCAGCTCAGACAACTGCGCGGGCAGATCCGACACGCCCGGAATCACCCGCAATTCGCCGAGTTCACCCAGACCGATCCGCTTCTCCTCGTCGAGCCGCAGCACGCCCTCGCCGCTTACCTTCGCATCGCCGACGGTAATCGCGCCACTCAACCGGTATTCGATACGCGTCATCGCCGCTTCAGTACGCGCGCGCAGCACGATCAGTTCCGCATCGAGCGATTGGAGCCGCTTCAATTGCGCCGCGTCGATCTCGACCGCCGCTGCTGCGCGGGTCGCCTCCAGCACGGCCTCGTTTGCCTGGCTGGCGGCTGCAATGGCCGCTTCAAGCCGCTCGCCCTCGGTGCGGTGCAGAGCGATCTGACTGCGCAAATCGCCCGCGGTTACCGCGGCATTGGCCAGCTCGTGGGTGCGGCTGGCGTCGGCATACGCCTGTTCGAATTTCGCCACGCTCGCCTGAGCCTGCGCATGCTCTTGCTGAACCGCCGACACGTTGGCTCGCGCGGCATCGAGTTGCTGCCGCTCGCGCGCAACGGCCGCCTCCAGTTCGGTTGCAGCCTGTTCCCGCTGCACCGACAGCGCCAGTTCCGCATCGCTCAATTTCAGCGACTGCGCCAGCCCCTGAAGACTGCGCTCGAGTTCCGCCGCGGCATCGGCGCGTTGTTGCGCCTGCACGGCCCTCTGCTCGTGAAGCTCCCAAGGGCGCTTGCGTTGCGCGTCCTCGAAGGTTTCCTGCTGCGTAGCAAGGCGCCCGATATTCTCGTCGAACTGCTGGCGCTGCTGCTCCAGATCGTCGCGTTCGACAATCAGCGCCGCCAAAGCCTGTTCGGCCTCAGCCAACGGCCCAGTGGACTTCTGCGTGCGCGCCGTGAGCAACTGCCGAAGCTCGCGCTGCACCGCCGCGATCAGCGCATCCTCACCCGCCGATTCATGGCCGCCCGAGAGTTGCGACAGCGCATCGCGCAGATACTGCGCCGCGTGCCCGGTGGAATCGCGTACCTCCTGCGTGCCGCCTTGTTGCACCCACAACAACCCGGGAACGCCCGCGTTTTCCGCCTTGAGCGGGCCACGCGCAGCACGCGAAAAACCGAGCAACGCGGCGAGCTTGTCTTCTGCTTCGTCCTCGCCGAACACCGTCTGACCGATCTTCAACTCGCAGCGCTGCCGGGTGACGAACTGCTTCGACAGCCTGCACGCTGTGCCGTCCATATCGAACGTCACTTCAACCGATGGTTGCCCGCTCGCCTTGCCCCAGGGCAGCAGGTCCTTCAGATGCGAAGCCTTGTAGCGCTCGAGGAATACCGCTCGCACCGCTTCGGCGATCGTGCTCTTGCCGGCCTCGTTCGGGCCGGTGAACAGATTGAGCCCGGGCTGCAGATCGTCGATAACGAGCCGGCCGGTGAACTGCTTGAACTCCTGAATCGCGATACTTTCCAGCTTCATGCAGACCTCGCTTCACGCGGCAGTTCACGTTGAAAACGCGCCAGAAGCAACAACGCTTCCGCCGCGCGCTTGACCTGTTGCGGGTCGGACTGCGGGTCCTCCTGCAAGCCTCGCAGACGCGCCACCACCTTCGCGAGGTAGCCGCTTTGCGCGCCGAGTTCGGCGAGGTCGTCGGCGGTGGGCAGCACCTGCAGGCCACTCAGATCGACGCGTAGCGCACGCACCCGCGCGCGGGTCTCTTCCACCGCGACGTGGATCGCTTCGGCTTCGGCCAATGCGGTCGTGCCGCTTACCGTGACCCGCAGCACGTCGTGACTGCGTAACGCGCCGAGGCGCAGCTTGAGCGAATCCACATCGGTCGGCACCGAGATCGTCTCTTCCCAACGATGCCATTGATATTTACCGACGCGCACCGCTTCGACGGCCGGCACGGCGCCTGGCTCGGTCAGCGTGACGTCGAGCATGAAGCCCGGATCGTTGGCGCGGAAACGATCCTGCTCGTGCGTGCCGGCATACCAGGTGCGTTCGTCGACGCGAAAATGGCCGTGCCAGTCGCCGAGCGCGAGATAGTCCAGACGCGCGCTCGCGGCACGCGTCGGAGCGATCGGATTCGACGAATCAATGCCCTCCTGCAGAATCCCGCTCACGCTGCCATGCGCGAGCCCGATGCGGTGATAGCCGGGCGGCGTCTCTGTTGTGTCGAAGAAGCCAGTCGTGTCGTCGTAGGTGATACGTTGAGTGAGCGGCGCGCAGAGCAACGCGCACTGGCAGGCGTCGAGCGTCACCACGCCGGGTTCGAGCACCACCCGCACGTTCGGCGCGACGCAGTTCAGGCGCTGCGCACGGGTCCACACACTCTCGACCAGCGCGGCATCGTGATTGCCTGGCAGCATGATCCACGGCCCGGAGAACGCTTGCAGCGCGCCGAACAAACGGCGGATCACCGTGTCCGAGACGGTCTGCAGGTCGAATACGTCGCCGGCGACCAGCACGGCGTCGACCTTGCGCGCCGCCGCTTCCTCAGCGATCCGGCGCACGGTTTCGAAGCGCGCCTCCGCGAGGTGCGCGGCTTCGTCCGGCTCGAACTGGCCGAATTGTGTGCCTATCTGCCAGTCCGCGGTGTGCAGAAACCTGATCACTTTGCCTCCATTCCGTTCAATTGCATCGTCACTCAATGTTCATTCAGCGCTCGTTCGGCGCTCATCAGGCAGCCCATCAGCGCCCGCGCGAGGTTCGCTCAGCACGCTTCCAGCGCTAGCTCAAGCCACTCGCCCGGCGAGCGCCTCGCAGTCTAACCGCAGATGTTACCGCGCCTACGGGTCAAAGAATGCCCCAAGCCGGTGCCGCACGACCCGAACAGCGGCGCTACACTCGCGTTTCTGGACGAACACGCCAGTCGCGCCGCACCATTCCAATCGAATTGAACCCCGCTGCCCTGCTGCCGATGAACAAAGAGACCGAACTGAAGAAGGCCAAGCGCACGCCGTTACTGCTGCTGGCGGCCGCCGCTTGCGTTTTCCTCGTGACCGCCTTCATGCCGCGTGGCCTCTGGGTGGACGGCATCAAAGCGGTGGCCGAAGCCGCCATGGTCGGCGCGCTCGCCGACTGGTTCGCCGTGGTCGCGCTGTTTCGCCGTGTGCCGATTCCAATCGTCTCCGCGCACACGGCGATTATTCCGAAGAACAAACACAAGATTGCCGACAACCTCGCGGTATTCGTGCAGGACAAGTTTCTGGACGTGCCGTCGCTGGTCGGATTGATCCAGAAACACGACCCGGCGCAAAGCGTCACCGGCTGGTTGACGAAACCGGCCAATACTGCGCGGCTGGGCGACTACGTGGTCAAACTGACGGGCGGCATTCTCGAACTGACCGACGACGTACGCATCCAGGTCTTCATCAAGGACGCGTTGCGCGACGTGCTGGCCAAAGTCGATCTATCGCAATCCATGGGCACGATTCTCGACACGCTCACCAAAGACGGCCGTCATCAGGAACTGCTCGACGCCGGCATCGAACAGGTCGTGGCGCTACTGCGCGAACCGCAGGCGCGCGAGTTTATCGCTGAGCGCATCGTCGAGTGGGTGAAGAGCGAATATCCAAAGATGGAGATGATCCTGCCGTCGGTGTGGCTCGGCGAAAAAGGCGCCGAAGCGATCGCCAACGCGGTGAACCGGATGCTCGAGCAGATCAGCGAGAACCCCACGCATCAGCTTCGCCAGAAATTCGATGACGCGGCGCAAAAGCTGATCGTCAAACTCAAGAGTGATCCGGCATTCCTGCAGAAAGGCGAGGAACTAAAGCGTTATCTGGTGGAAGGCGAAGCACTCAGCACGTATGTGAAAGACATGTGGGGCGAATTGCGCGCATGGCTCAAGCGCGATCTGCAAAGCAGCGAGTCGGCCCTGCACGCCAGAGTGATGGCGATGGGTCAATGGGTCGGCCGCGAACTGGCGCACGACCCGGCGCTGCGTCAGTCACTGAACGACCACCTGGAAGAAGCGGCGCGCGCCATGGCGCCCGACTTCGCCCAGTTCCTCACGCGCCACATCAGCGATACAGTGAAGAACTGGGACGCCCATGAAATGTCACGGCAAATCGAGCTGAACATCGGCAAGGATCTGCAGTACATCCGTATCAACGGAACGATTGTGGGCGGCTTTATCGGTTTGCTGCTGTATGCGAGTTCGCAGCTGTTCGAACTGTTGCGTTTGCACATGGGCTAAGGGATGCGGCCGCCACGCGTCAAAGCGCCTACAATCCAGGCATATGAATTGCTCAGGCGCTTTACCTGACTGCCGCCCTCTGCGCGCGCCCTCAGTAACAGTGGCAGCGCCACAACATCGAAATGTGTGCTCATGAAAATATCATTACCGCCGCATGGCCGGCCGAACCGCGTCTACCCGCCAGGCACGCCCAGTCTGCATGGTTTGGCGTCGATCATTACCGGCGTGGTGGTGGTGTGCGCACTGTACTTCGGCCGCGCGGTGTTGATCCCGATCACGCTCTCCGTGCTGCTCAGCTTTTTGCTCGCACCGCTGGTGCAGGCGTTGCGGCGCTTGCACATGGGTCAGCTGCCGTCGATCTTCATCGCCGTGCTGTTCGCCCTCGCCACCTTGCTGGCGGTCGGCGGTCTGATCGGGGCCCAACTGGTGCAACTGGCGGGCGATCTGCCGCAGTATCAGGTGGCGATCGAGCAAAAGATCGAGACGGTGCAGGAGAAAACCGTCGGCCGGGCCGATTCGCTGATGAGCCGCGCCGCCGCCACGCTGCAACGCGTCGCGCCGAGCAAGCCGAGCCCGCCGCGCCTCACCGGACGCGCGGCGCGCAATGCGCCCCCGGTGCCGACCCCGGTCGAAGTGCACGAGCCGTCGCTCACGCCGATGCAACTCGCGCAACGCGCGCTGTCACCGGCGATTGCGCCGATCGAAACCACCTTCATCGTGCTGGTCGTCACGATCTTCATCCTGCTGCAACGCGAAGATCTGCGCGACCGTTTGATCAGTCTGTTCGGCTCGCGCGATCTGCACCGCACCACCACGGCGATCAACGACGCCGCCGGGCGGCTGAGCCGCTATTTCGTCGCGCAATTGGGCGTGAACCTCAGCGCGGGCGGGATCATCGCCATCGGTCTGGCGATCATCGGCGTGCCGGGGGCACTGCTGTTCGGCGTAATTGCTGCCTTGCTGCGCTTCGTGCCGTACATCGGCATCTGGATCGCCGCGATTCTTGCCGTCTTTCTCGCTGCCGCCATTCAGCCGCAATGGACCATGGCGGTCTATACGCTGATCCTGTTCATCGTCGTCGATCTGGTGGCGGGGCAAATCGCAGAGCCGCTGCTGTACGGTCATCGCTCCGGACTGTCACCGCTGGCGGTCGTGGTGGCGGCGATCTTCTGGAGCTGGCTGTGGGGGCCGATCGGCCTTGTCTTGTCCACGCCGCTCACGCTGTGCGTCGTCACGCTGGGCCGCTACGCCGATCGCCTGAACTTTCTCACGGTGCTGCTGGGCGACCAGCCCGCACTGACACCCGCGCAGACCTTCTATCAGCGGCTTCTGGCAGACGATCCGCACGAAGCCATCGTGCAGGCCGAGCGCCTGCTGCGGGAGATGTCACTGATCGATTACTACGACAATGTCGCGCTGGAGGGTCTCAAGCTCGCGCGTAACGATGCGATGCGCGGCGTGTTGATGCCCGAGCAGCTGGCGCGGATCAATGACGCACTGGTCGATATCGTCGAAAACCTGGAAATCGCCGACGGACTGCCGGACCGCCTGTCGCGCACGGAACCGGCCGACTCGGCTGGGGCGATATTGGCTTCAGCATCGGCCGACCTTTCGGAACGGCACGACAGCCCCATTTCGGATCGCCTGCAGTCGCGCCATGAAAGCCAAAGGACGTCGGTGCTGTGCGTACCCGGACGCGGCGCATTCGACGAAGTCACCACCGCGATCGCCGTGCAATTGCTTGGCCGCCAGGGACTCGCGCCGATGATGGCCACGCACTCGGGTTATCGCAGCGCGCATGCCGACGAACCGAGCTTCAAGGACGCGCCGATCATCTGCATCATCTCGCTCGACGCGCCGGATTCGCCGCCGTATCTGCGCAATATGCTGCGGCGTACGCGCGAATGGCGGCCAAGGGCGACGCTGGTGGTCGGCATTGGCGGCGCGCCGGAAGGCGGCCCGGAGATGGGCTCGACCGGCGCTTCGCATGCGGCGCCGACGTTCCGCGCGATGATCGAGGAATGCCTCGTGGCCGGGAGCGTGCAGTACACGCGCCAGCCTTCGCATGCGGCCGGGGCGGATTGAGGTCGTCTGCACGGTCCCTGCATGATTGAAGTGATGCGCCGGTGCGATGTACCCAAAATGAGGACAGCCACGCGCCACCCCTCCTTCATACTTCACTTATCGATTCGCACCGCCTCCAGAGCGCACTCAAGCGCCGGCGGGCAATCCATCGGCCTCGAAGATCCAGGAGACACGCATGAGCCGCAGCTTCAAACCCTATCCGTTCACGCCTCGTCACTATGCGGGCGTGGTGCCGCCGCTGGTCGACGGGCGTGACCCCGTGCGGCGCGCCGTTGCGATTGTCGGCGGCGGTCCGGTCGGCATGACGCTGGCGCTCGCGCTGGCCCGCCAGGGCGTGCGCTCAGTGCTGATCGAAGCCGACGACGGTGTCTGCACCGGCAGCCGCGCGATCTGCATCTCGCGCCGAAGCCTGGAGATTTTCAAACGCCTGGGCGCTGTGGACGGCTTCCTGCAAAAAGGCCTGCCATGGACGGGCGGCCGCAGCTTCTACCGCGATGCCGAGGTGTTCCGCTTCGCCATGCATCAGGACGACGAGCAATCGCTCCCGCCGATGATCAACATCGCGCAGTACCAGATCGAACAGTTGCTGCTTGACGAAGTGGAACAGCATGCCGATCTGATCGACATCCGGTGGCAAACCCGCGTGACCGGTATCGAACAGCAGGCGGACGACGGCACCGCCGGCGCTACGCTCGACCTAAGTACCGGCGACACCCACTGGAAAATGCACGCGGATTGGGTCGTCGCGTGTGATGGCGGCCGCAGCACGATTCGCGAGGCGCTCGGCCTCAAGCTCACCGGCACGACGTACGAAGGCCGTTACGTGATCGTCGATATCGAACTGAAGAGCGAGCGGGCCACCGAGCGTCTCGCCTATTTCGATCCGCCCTCCAATCCTGGCTCGACGGTGCTGGTGCACAAGCAGCCCGACAACGTCTGGCGCATCGACTACCAGCTTCGCGACGATGAAGACCCGGAGGCCGCGGTCCAACCCGAAAACGTGATGCCACGCGTGCAGAGCGTGCTCGACTCGATGGGCGAAACGGGCGAATGGTCGCCGATCTGGATCACCGTCTACAAGGCCAACGCATTGACGCTCGAACGCTACCGCCACGGCTCGGTGCTATTCGCGGGCGATGCCGCGCACCTCGTGCCGATTTTCGGCGTGCGCGGCGCGAATTCCGGCATCGACGACGCCGACAATCTCGGCTGGAAACTCGCTTGCGTGGTCAACGGCATTGCGTCGGACCGCCTGATTGACAGCTACAGCGACGAGCGTGTTTTCGCGGCGCGTGAGAATCTGAGCTACGGGATGAAGAGCACGGAATTCATGGCGCCGCCGTCGTTCGCATTCGACCTGATGCGCAGCGCAGTGCTAGGACTTGCCGAGCGTCATCCCGCCGTGCGGCCGCTGATCAATCCGCGGCAGACGCATGCGATTGCGTATACCCAGTCACCGCTCAATCAGGTCGCGGCTGTTGCATCGGGCGCGTTCGTCAAAGGTCCGGCGCCAGGCACGGTACTGCCGGAGTGCCGCCTTCAACGCATGTGCGACGGCGTAGCGATGGATATCCATCTCACCGATCTGCTTGGACCCTGCTTCACCGTATTTCGCTTCGGCGCGGACGTAACGCAAGACGAAGCATGGCAGCAATTGCACTATGCGCTCGGCGAACACAGCATTCCGTTCAAAGCGATCACGCTGATCCCCAGCGATGCGCCGCGCGCCACCGCCCCGCATGTGGTCGATCCGGCGGGCCGCTTGCACGAGATGCTCGACGCGACACCGGGCACCGTCTACCTGATCAGGCCGGACGGTCATGTGCTCGCGCGCTGGCGCAACGGCAATGCAGCGAACGTGCAAAGCGCCGTGACGGCCAGTCTGACGAATTGACGCAAGAGGAACCCAAACCATGACCGATAGCGAACTCGATCTCGTCTACACGACGCTCTGCAAGACACTGACCGCTGAAGGCAAAGCGCAAGCGCCCTTGTATCTGGCACGCCTTGCGCTGCTATGCATGACGGAACTCGACGACACGCCGCGGGCGTTGTCGTTGATCGAGGCGGCGAAGCTGCCGCAGTCTTCCGCAGTGTCTGCGTAATGCGGCGGGGGTACGGCGCAACGCCGACGAGGTAAGACATAAGGCGACAAAAAACCGCCCCGTTGACAACCCGGGGCGGATTCTTTTCGTACCACCGTTCACTGTCGCGGATACAACCCCAAGGTGCTCGCGTGCAGGCGCGCGAGTCCAAGCAACGCGTCCGTGTACGGCGTCGGCACATCGGTAAGCTGCCCCAGTTCACGCACGGCGGCCACCAGCGCATCGAGTTCGACCGCCTTGCCGGCCTGCACATCCTGCAGCATCGAGGTTTTCATCGCGCCGAGTTTAAGCGTGACCTCGTGGCGATCCGCCGGTGCCTGCTCGATTGGAATACCGAAGCGCGCGCCGATCTCCTTCGCTTCCAGCATGATGCTCGTCACAAAGTTGCGCACCAGTTCGTCGCTGAGAATCCGGTCGGTGGTCGCGCCGGTGATGGCGCTGATCGGATTCATGGTCATGTTGCCCCACAGCTTGTACCAGACATCGCGCTGAATCTGCTCCGACATCGACGCATTGAAACCCGCCGCAGCCAGTGTGGCGGTCAGCGCTTTGACGCGTTCGCCCGCTTGCCCCGACGCCTCGCCGACGATCAGCCCATTGCCCTGATGATGCCTGATGACACCTGGCGATTCGATGAGACAGCTGGCATGCACCACGCAGCCCACCGTCTGTGCGGTCGGAATCGCCGCGGCGATCGCGCCGTCAGGATCGATCGACGTCAGCCGCTTGCCGGCGAAATCGCGGCCGAGTCCGTCACAGAACCACCATGGCACGCCGTTCATCGCTGTCAGCACGGTCGTCTGCGGGTTCAGCAGCGGTGCGATATGCGCCGCCACCGACGCCATGGCCGGGCCCTTGACCGCCACCACGACGAGGTCCTGCACGCCAAGATCCGCCGGCTGTTCGCTCGCCGTCACCGTCACGGTGTGCGTCACGCCGCCTTCGATCAGACGCAAGCCGTGCTGCTGCAACGCACTGAGCGTCGCGCCGCGCGCCACCACGCTCACGTCGTGGCCGGCCTGCGCAAGCTTCACCCCCATCCAGCCACCGATCGCGCCGGCACCGTAGATTCCTACTTTCATCGCTTCAATCCTTGCATTAATTCTCAAGTCAATCTTCGCCTCGATGTTCGCGTCAATCCTTATAGCTCGCGTCGATGCGATCCACGCGGCGCACTAACGCGTCAAACACATCCTGTCCCGCACCGTGACGCGGATCGAACTGCAACGCGTCGCGTGTGCAGCGAATCGCCACTTCTTCCGGCACCGGCCGCGCACGGCCCATCGAGAACGTCGCCATCTGGATTTCGCACGCGCGGTTCAGCGTCCACAGAATAGCGAAAGTCTGCGGCAACGTATGACCCCATGCAAGCAGGCCATGGTTGCGCAGGATCACCGCCTGTTTGTTGCCGATATGTTCGAGCAGACGCGGCCCTTCTTCCGCATGCACCGTGATGCCTTCAAAGTCGTGATACGCAATGCGGTCATGCAACTGTGCGCTATAGAAGTTGGTTTGCTCCAGGCCATTTTCGAGGCAGGCCACCGCGACGCCTGCCGTGGTGTGCGTGTGCATCACACAGTGCGCATCGGGCAAGCCTTCGTGAATCGCCGCATGCACGACAAAACCTGCGGGATTTACCGGATACGGTGAGTTGTCGAGCACGCGTCCTTGCGCGTCGATCTTCACGAGATTGCTCGCCGTCACTTCACTGTAGTGCAGGCCGAACGGATTGATCAGGAAGTGGCGCTCGCCGCCACTGACGCTCGCCGGTACCCGCAACGTGATGTGGTTGTAGATCATCTCGGTCCAGCCGAGCATATCGAAGATGCGATAGCACGCCGCCAGTTGCACGCGCGCCTGCCATTCGTCGGGATGCATCGCGGCGGACTTCGGTGGGCTCGCCGGTTGCATTTCAAGAGTCGTCATCAGGGTCTCCGTTGTTATCGTTCGCTTGTCGTTCGCTTGTCGTTCGTTATGTCTGGCCGTTGCGGGCAACAGGCGTTATGCGCCCGCCACCACCGCCGCGATCGACGACGCCACATAATCGGCGTTGCGCGCATTCAAGCCGGCGACGCACATACGTCCCGAACGCAGCACATACACGGCGTATTCGCTGCGCAACCGCTCAACCTGGGCTTCGCTCAAACCCGTATAGGTGAACATGCCGCGCTGCGCGACGTAACGTGCGCGCATGACTTCATCGACGCGGCCTGCAAGGCCTTCGTGGATCGTGCCGCGCATGGCGAGAATCCGTTCGCGCATGGAGGCGAGCTCCGCTTCCCATGACGCACGCAAGGACGTGTCCATCAGCACATTGGCGACGACGCGTGCGCCGTGCGTCGGCGGATTGCTGTAATTGGCGCGCACCGTCGACATCAATTGACCGAGCACGCGAGCCGCCTCTTCCTTGCTCTTGCATACCACGCTCAATGCGCCGCAACGCTCGCCGTACAGCGAGAAATTCTTCGAAAACGAATTGGCGGCGATCAACGGCACACCCGCATCGGCGAGCAGGCGCACGCAGGCGGCGTCCTCCTCGAGACCTGCGCCGAAACCTTGATAGGCCATGTCGACAAACGCAATCAGTTTGCGGCGCTGCAATACCGGCACCAGTTCCGCCCATTGCGCCGGGCTCAGGTCGACGCCGGTCGGGTTGTGGCAGCACGCGTGGAGCAGCACGATGCTCTGTTCCGGCAAGCGGCCGATCGTGTCGATCATGTCGGCGAAACGCAGACCACCGGTCTGTTCGTCGTAGTAGGGATAGGTGTTGACCGTGAGGCCCGCGCCTTCGAACACCACGCGATGGTTTTCCCAGCTCGGATCGCTGATCCAGATCTGTGAGGCCGGGAAATAGCGCTTCAGAAAATCCGCGCCGACTTTCAGTGCACCTGAGCCGCCTATGGTTTGCAACGTCGCGATGCGGCCCGCTGCACGCGCTTCGCTGTCCGCGCCGAATACCAGCGCCTGGGCTGCGTCGCGGTAAAGCGGCAGGCCCGCCATTGGCAGGTAGGAGCGCGGGCCGATCGAACCGAGCAGCGCGGTTTCGGCTTGCCGCACCGCGTCCATCACCGGTAGCTTGCCGGCGTCGTCGAAATAGATGCCGATACTCAGGTTGACCTTGTTGGGCCGCGGATCGAGTTGAAAATCCTCGTTCAGGCTCAGAATCGGGTCGCCCGGATAGGCGGGAATGTGGTCGAACATGGCAATTCCTTGAGTGGAGCCCCGCGTGTGGCCTGGCTGTGGCCTGCGTATACCCTGGATGCCGCCCTGGATGTGGACTGTTGCAGCCGGAGTTGCAGCCTGGCCTTAGCCGCGTGGGCGAGACGAAAGTCTAAGCGGGTTTCCAGCTTCGCGTCGACCAGGACAAGTCTCGGCCAATGGCTCGCTGCATACAATCAATCGATTTTTCACGATTAGTAAGTTTTTCTTTAGAATCGCCTGATGCCACTCACACGCGTCACCATCCGTCAGTTCGAAGCGTTTCTCGCCATCGTCGATTTGCACAGCATCGGAGCGGCGGCGGAACGGCTCGGGCTGACCTCGTCGGCGGTCAGCCAGTTGCTGGCCGAACTGGAAACGGAACTGGGCTTTCGCCTCTTCGACCGTACGACGCGGCGCGTCAATCTGTCGAGCGCGGGGCAGGATTTTCTGTCCTCGGCCGAATCGGTGCTGCGCTATGTGCGCGCCGCCGCCCAATCCGCCGACGACATCCGCAATCGCGCAGCCGGCATCGTGCGCGTCGGCGCGCCGCTGGTGCTCGCGGCGACCGCGCTGCCGGCGGCCATCGCCGAGTATGCGCGCGACAAACCGAAAGTGGTCGTGCGCATTTGCGACACCGTGGTCGAACAGCTGGTGGAGCGCGTGGAAAGTGGCGACGTGGATCTGGCGATCGGCCCGGATCGCCAGAGCGGCACGCGGGTGCGGTGCGATCCGGCCTTCGCGAGCCCGTGGGTGATGTGGTGCGCCCCGACCCATCCGTTGAACGCACGGCGCCGGGTGCAGTGGCAGCATTTGCGCGACGTGCCGATTGTTGCCACCGGACGCGATCACGAGCGCGCAGTCGAACAGATGCTGGCTAATCTGCCGGTCGAGGCGCGCATCATTCCGGTGGACGTGGTCGACAACGTCACGACGGCGTTCGGCCTCGCTTCACAGGGGCTTGCCGTGACACTCGCGCCCGCCTACGTCGCGCCGCTCGCGCGAACCTTCGGTCTGGTGATGAAGCGGATCGTCGATCCGGAGACCATCCGCGAGGTCTGCGTGTATCGCTCGACTGAACGCGCGCTGTCACCGCCCGCGGACGGTTTCGCGGAATTCATCATGCCATGGCTGAAGCGCTGGGATCGTGAGACGCAGGCCGATGCGCGGGCGAAGCGCGGGTGATTGCCGGGGTGAGTTCAATTGCGCTTCGGCGGGTCGACTCTTCTTCGGCTGCCCATCATCTGCGTCATAGCCAACCTACGGCCACAACGTCGGCACACCGGATCAGGACCGCTCAGGCAGCAGACATAGCGCGAACAACTGGCGCTGGCTGGAGATCCCCAGCCGCGCGTAAGCGCGCTTCTGATACGTAATCACGCTGGTAGCCTTGATGCCCATTTGCTCGGCAATCTCGGCGGCGTTCGCGCCTTCGAGCGTGCCGCGCAGCACGTCGATCTCGCGCGGCGTCAGCGCTGGGCAGGCGCGTCTGACGCGTGCCAGCATCGCGGCTGCCGTGCCTTGCTGATGCTGCCCTTTGAGGGCGTAATGGCTTTTTGCGGCATGCGCAAACAGATGCGCCACGCTTTCCACATGCTCGAGTTCACCTGGCTGAAACACGCCGTAGGCGCTGTCACGATACAGATTGATCGACAGCCAGACACGCTCCATGGGTTGCAGGAGCAACGATAGCCGGTCGGACACGTTGGGTTGCGCGTAGCACGCGGCGCGATAGGCTTCGTTTTCGATTTCTTCGCTTTGCTGCTGATGCAGCACTAACGCTTCGTGCGACTGCCTGGCTTGCGGGCGGCCGACGATGGCGCGGTTACCGTCGAGCGCATAAAAGTGCGTAGCGTAGCGGTCGGCGACATCACGCAGAAACCGGCCGCCGCGATGGTCGGCGGCGGAGACGGTGCGCGGCCTCGCGTCGAATTCGTAGGCAAAGATCGTGCACTGCGAAACGGGAAGCGCGTCGCCAACGGTTTTCAGAATGCTTGCAGCAAGCGCGTCCGGGTCGGCATGTGAAATCGACATGACGAGGTCGGTAACACGCGCCGTGTTGATGTGCCCGCTGCGGGGCGGTGTCGAGATGCGCCAGGAACGCATGATAAAGGCGAGTCGCAGTGCGTGGGTTTCGGTCTGGCAAGCGTAGCACACTGGCCCATTGCACCTGCTGCTGCGCGGTGCTGACGGCGGCGCAGTTTGCCTGGCGCCCCCAGAGCTCACACGAACCCTGCTGCGGACGAAAAGAACTACAGCGCCCCCAATTTGACCGCTAGGAAATCGACCAACAGCCGCGTCCTCTGCGGCAACCGCCGCGTTTTCGCCCACATCGCATGCAACGGCAAGGGTGTCAACTGGTAATCCGACAGCAAAACCTCAACCCGTCCTGCCTCGACCCAATCCTGAATCTGCCAGAAGGCCGCCACCCCGATCCCCATCCCGCCCAGCACACCGGCGTTCACGGCAGCCACCTGATTGCTGTCAAAGCGCCCTGCCACGTTCACCGCAATCTCGTTGCCGTCGGAAGACGTCAACACCCACCGCCCAGGATGGGGCACTCC
>NZ_WOEY01000061.1 GCF_013177695.1 Paraburkholderia solitsugae
CACCCTGCGCATGATTGCCCGCCGACGCGGTAATCACGCCACGCTCCAGCGCCTCCGCCGGAATATGCGCCATCTTGTTGTACGCGCCGCGCACCTTGAACGAGAACACCGGCTGGTTGTCCTCGCGCTTCAGATAAACCGGATTACGCAGCCGTGCCGACAGATTCGGCGCGCGTTCGAGTTCGGTCTCGCGGGCCACGTCGTAGACGCGCGCGGTCAGGGTTTTCTTCAGGTAGTCGTGGGAAGCCATGCGGGTGGCGCGGTGCGCTTTGCGGGACGGGAAAGGGTCAATGATAGCGCCAACGGTGCGCGCTCTGGCCTTCAGCGTGTCCGCGAGAGCCGTCAGCAAAGGCCTGCCCGACCGTCCGGTCGGAGAATTATTCGCATGCGCGTGTGGGCGCCGTTCAGCACAAAAACGCTCAAAGCCCCGCCACAACTCTGATTTCAGCCGTCAACGCGCTATCGGATCATGGGGTAGAATTCCACTTTGGAATAAGGATCGGAAGATGCACTGGCAGCCTCGGATCGCCCATTTGATGCCCGTCCCGCGTGAGTCTCGTCCCGCGGCGGAGCGTCACATCCGTCACGCACGATCGTGTAGCTGTCTCTGAGCACCGCGAAGCGACTGATGTGGGTAGGCCGTCGGTCGGGCTTCGCTCCCCATAGAAGATTTCCAGCATTGCGCCCCACGCGCACCGTCAGGCGGCGCCTCATCCATGAGCGCGTCGGGTTGACCCACCGAGTCGTCCGAACATGAACGCACCTCAAGTTTTCGATCCGCACGGGGCCGCCACTGCGGTGGCCGCCGATCCCGAAGCGCGTCTGCGCGAAATTCCCTATAACTACACGTCGTTTTCCGACCGCGAAATCGTCATCCGGCTGCTGGGCGACGAAGCCTGGGCTGCTTTGGCCGAACTGCGCGCGGAACGCCGCACCGGCCGTTCGGCGCGGATGCTGTACGAAGTGCTCGGCGACATCTGGGTCGTGCGCCGCAATCCTTACCTGCAAGACGACCTGCTCGACAATCCGAAGCGCCGCGCGATGCTGATCGAGGCGCTGCACCACCGTTTGACCGAGATCGAGAAGCGCCGTCGCGCCGATCTGGTCGAGCACGGCGATGAAGCGGGTATCGATCGGGCCGCTCGCGTTGAAACGCTGGTGGCGGCAGCGCGCCGCGCCGTCGACGATTTCGAGAGCGAATTCCAGAAGACCTTCGATCTGCGCCGTCGCGCGAACAAGGTGCTGGGCAAGGTCACGGAAAAAGACAACATCAAGTTCGATGGTTTGTCCCGTGTCTCGCACGTAACCGACGCGACCGACTGGCGCGTCGAGTACCCGTTCGTCGTGCTGACGCCGGATACCGAAGCCGAGATCGCCGGCATGATCAAGGCGTGTTTTGAGCTCGGTCTGACCGTGATCCCGCGCGGAGGCGGCACGGGCTACACGGGCGGCGCGGTGCCGCTCACGCCGTTCTCGGCCGTCATCAACACCGAAAAGCTCGAACAACTTGGCGCGGTCGAGATGACCGAACTGCCGGGCGTTGACCGCAAGGTGGCGACGATTTTCTCCGGCGCGGGCGTGGTCACACGTCGTGTGACCGAAGCGGCCGAGCAGGCCGGCTTCGTGTTCGCCGTCGACCCGACCTCGCTGGATGCATCCTGCGTCGGCGGCAACGTCGCGATGAACGCGGGCGGCAAGAAGGCGGTGCTATGGGGCACGGCGCTCGACAACCTGGCCTGGTGGCGCATGGTCGACCCGGAAGGGAACTGGCTCGAAGTCACGCGTCTGGACCACAACCTCGGCAAGATTCACGACATCGAAGTCGCGCGTTTCGAGCTGAAGTGGTTCGACGGCCGGTACGCACCGGGCGAAAAGCTGCTGCGCACGGAAGCGCTCGACATCAAGGGCCGCGTGTTCCGTAAAGAAGGGCTGGGCAAGGACGTCACGGACAAATTCCTCGCCGGTCTGCCGGGCGTTCAGAAGGAAGGCTGCGATGGCCTGATCACGTCGGCGCGCTGGGTGCTGCACAAGATGCCGGCCCATACGCGCACGGTCTGCCTCGAATTCTTTGGCCAGGCCCGTGAAGCGATTCCGAGCATCGTCGAGATCAAAGACTATCTGTTCGAAACGTCGAAGCAGGGTGGCGCGATTCTCGCCGGCCTCGAGCATCTGGACGAACGCTATCTGCGCGCGGTCGGCTATGCGACCAAGAGCAAGCGCAACGCGTTTCCGAAGATGGTGCTGATCGGCGACATCGTCGGCGACGATGCCGATGCGGTGGCGCAAGCCACCTCGGAAGTCGTGCGCATGGCCAACGGCAAGAGCGGCGAGGGTTTCGTCGCGGTCAACGCGGAAGCGCGCAAGCGTTTCTGGCTCGACCGCAGCCGTACCGCCGCGATTGCCAAGCATACCAACGCGTTCAAGATCAACGAAGACGTGGTGATCCCGCTCGACCGGATGGGCGAGTACACCGACGGCATCGAACGCATCAATATCGAACTGTCGATCAAGAACAAGCTGCAACTGGTCGACGCGTTGGAAGCGTTCTTCAAGGGCGGCAAGCTGCCGCTCGGCAAGAGCGACGACGCCAACGAGATCCCGAGCGCGGAGTTGCTCGAAGATCGCGTGCAACAGGCGCTCGATCTGCTGAAGAAAGTGCGCACGCGCTGGGAATTCCTGCGCGACAAGCTCGATCTGTCCTTGCGCGAGGCGCAGCACTATCTGGTCGGCCTCGGCTATGAGGGGCTGGCGGAGAAGTTCGCCGATCGCGTCGACGCGCAACCGGATGCCACCGTATTCCACATCACCCAGGACCGGACGATCCGCGTGTCGTGGAAGGCGGAGATCCGCGCTGAGTTGCGTCAGATCTTCAACGGCGGCGAATTCAAGCCGATCCTCGAAGAAGCCCAGGCAATCCACAAGCAGGTCCTGCGTGGCCGCGTGTTCGTCGCGCTGCACATGCACGCGGGCGACGGCAACGTCCACACGAACCTGCCGGTCAACTCCGACAACTACGAGATGCTGCAGGACGCCCACACGGCGGTCGCGCGCATCATGAAGCTGGCGCGTTCGCTCAACGGCGTGATTTCCGGCGAGCACGGCATCGGCATCACCAAGCTCGAATTCCTGACTGACGAGGAGATCGGCGAATTCCGCGCCTACAAGCAACGCGTCGATCCGCATGGCCGCTTCAATGCGGGCAAGCTGCTCGCAGGTGCCGATCTGCGTAACGCGTACACGCCGAGCTTCGGCCTGATGGGTTACGAATCGCTGATCATGCAGCAGTCCGACATCGGGGCGATTTCCGAGTCGATCAAAGACTGTTTGCGTTGCGGCAAGTGCAAGCCGGTGTGCGCGACCCACGTGCCGCGCGCGAACCTGCTGTACAGCCCGCGCAACAAGATTCTCGCGACGTCCTTGCTGGTCGAAGCGTTCCTGTACGAAGAGCAGACGCGCCGCGGCGTGTCGATCAAGCACTGGGACGAGTTCAACGACGTTGCCGATCACTGCACGGTCTGTCACAAATGCGTGACGCCATGCCCGGTGAAGATCGACTTCGGCGACGTGACGATGAACATGCGCAATCTGCTGCGCAAGATGGGCAAGAAGAAATTCAATCCGGGCAACGCAGCCGGCATGTTCTTCCTGAACGCTACCAACCCGCAGACCATCAACCTCGCGCGCACCGCGATGATGGGCATCGGCTACAAGGCGCAGCGCTTCGGCAACGACATGCTGAAGAAGTTCGCGAAGAAGCAGACGGCGCATCCGCCGGCAACCGTCGGCAAGCCGAAGGTCACGCAGCAGGTGATCCACTTCATGAACAAGAAGATGCCGGGCAATCTGCCGAAGAAGACCGCGCGCGCGTTGCTCGATATCGAAGACAACAAGATCGTCCCGATTATCCGCAATCCGAAGACGACCACCGCCGATACGGAAGCGGTGTTCTACTTCCCCGGCTGCGGTTCCGAGCGGCTGTTCTCGCAAGTCGGTCTGGCCACCCAGGCGATGCTGTGGGAGGCGGGCGTGCAAACCGTGCTGCCGCCGGGCTATCTGTGCTGCGGCTATCCGCAACGCGGCTCGGGCCAGTACGACAAGGCCGAGCAGATCGTCACGGATAACCGCGTGCTGTTCCACCGCGTCGCGAATACGCTGAACTACCTCGATATCAAGACGGTGGTGGTGTCGTGCGGTACGTGTTACGACCAGCTCGCCGGCTACGAATTCGAGAAGATTTTCCCGGGCTGCCGGATCATCGACATCCACGAGTTTTTGCTCGAAAAAGGCATCAAGCTCGAAGGCGTCAACGGCGTGCGCTACATGTACCACGACCCGTGCCACTCGCCGATCAAGACGATGGACCCGGTCAAGCTCGTCAATCAGCTGATGGGGTCGGAGAACGACGGCTACAAGATCGAGAAGAACGATCGCTGCTGTGGCGAATCCGGCACGCTCGCGGTGACGCGCCCAGACATTTCGACGCAAGTCCGTTTCCGCAAGGAAGAGGAAATGCGCAAGGGCGCCGCGAAGCTGCGGGGTATTCCTTTAGTGGCTGAGGCGGGTGCGAATGGGATCAACGCGGGCAATGCGTCGGCCGGCGCGGCGGGTGCGCCGGACGGCTCCGTGCTCAAGGCGGGCAACGGGCCGCAACCGAACGGCGCCCCTGAGGTGAAGATCCTGACGAGCTGCCCGTCCTGTCTGCAGGGGCTGTCGCGTTACAACGAAGACGCGGGCACCGAGGCGGACTACATCGTCGTCGAGATGGCTCGTCACGTGCTGGGTGAAGACTGGATGGCGGATTACGTCCAGCGGGCGAACAATGGCGGAATCGAGCGCGTGCTGGTTTAATGGCACGACTGACGATTTTTGCCTGAGGACGACGATGGAATGCGTTTTTTGCCGTGAAGATGGCGGCGATGTGCTGTGGCAGGACGACACCCTGCGTGTCGTCCTCGCCGACGAACACGATTACCCGGGCTTGTGCCGGGTAGTCTGGAATAAGCACGTCGCTGAGTTTTCCGATCTCGCCGGAACCGACCGCGATCGCGTGATGCAGGCCGTGTACGCGGTCGAGCGTGCGATCCGGCGCATTCTTCAGCCGGTGAAGGTCAACCTGGCGAGCCTCGGCAACCAGGTGCCGCACGTGCATTGGCATGTGATTCCGCGTTTTTCGAACGACGCTCATTTCCCGCTGCCGATCTGGGCGCCGCGCCAACGCACGGTGTCCGAAGCCATGCTGTCGTCGCGCCGCGCGCAAGCTACCTTGCTACGCGAGGCGGTGCGGCAGGAAATCGAACAGGCTCTTGGCTGAGCGCCCCCGAACCTGTCGCTTCGCGCCAGGCCCCCCGAGGGGGTTAAGAAAACTTGGGGCGGCCCTGCGCTTCCTTATGATGAGGTCAACATGAGTGGACTGACTCCCGATACGCCGGTGCCGACCGGCGTGGTCGTGCATTCCAAATCGCGCGTACTCGAACTGCAATACGCAAACGGCGAAACGTATCGCCTGCCGTTCGAACTGCTGCGCGTGTATTCGCCGTCAGCGGAGGTGATGGGCCACGGGCCCGGCCAGGAAACGTTGCAAACCGGTAAGCGCGACGTCACGATCACGATGATCGAAGGCGTCGGCAATTACGCCGTGCAGCCGACTTTCTCCGACGGGCATGCCACCGGCATCTATTCCTGGGACCTGCTGCACGACATGGCTGTCCGCCAGGATGAACTCTGGCGCGATTATCTCGCCAAACTTCAGGCAGCCGGCGTCGACCGCGACGCGCCAATGGCGCCAGCCGGTGCTGCGCACGGGCACTGTCACTGATACGATTCGCCCTGATCGCCGCACTGATGCGGCGCAACATTTCAGAATACGCGAAAGGACGAGCGCGATGAGCAAAACCCACTTCGGCTTTCAATCGGTCGACGAACAGGAAAAAGCGCAGAAGGTGGCGGGTGTGTTCCACTCGGTCGCCTCCAACTACGACTTGATGAACGACCTGATGTCGGGCGGGTTGCACCGGGCGTGGAAGATGTTCACGATCGCCCAGGCCAACGTCCGGCCGGGCTTCAAGGTGCTCGACATTGCCGGGGGCACGGGCGATCTGTCGAAGGCATTTGCCAAACAGGCGGGCGAAACCGGCGAAGTCTGGCACACCGACATCAATGAATCGATGCTGCGCGTGGGCCGCGACCGCCTGCTGGACAAGGGCGTGATCACGCCGGCGCTGCTCTGCGACGCCGAAAAGATCCCCTTTCCGGACAATTACTTCGATGTGGTGACGGTGGCCTTCGGCTTGCGCAACATGACGCACAAGGATGTGGCGCTGGCCGAGATGCGCCGCGTGTTGAAGCCGGCAGGCCGTCTGCTGGTGCTGGAGTTCTCGAAGGTGTGGGATCCGCTTAAAAAGGTCTACGACGTCTATTCTTTTAAAGTGTTGCCGTGGCTCGGCGACCGCTTTGCGAAAGACGCCGAGAGCTACCGCTACCTCGCGGAATCGATCCGGATGCATCCGGATCAGGAAACTTTAAAAACAATGATGGAACAAGCGGGCCTGGACGGCGTCAAATATTACAATTTGTCAGCTGGCGTGGTAGCTTTACATGTGGGGACCAAATACTAGGGTCCCTAACCCATCGTTTTTTAAAGGAAAGTACGAAAATGTCCGATTCAGGTGCGTCATCTCCCCGTAAGGTTTCTAGGTCGTTGGTGAGAAGAATCGGACTGATCGCGATGGTCGGTCTGATCATGGCCGGCTCTCTCGCCTCGCTCGATGCGGAAGCCCGCCGTTTGGGCGGCAGCCGCAGCATCGGCCGTCAGTCGAATACGGTTCAGCAGCAGTCGACCCCGTCGCAACCTTCCCAAAGCAATCAGGCCATGCAGCAGCGCGCGCAGCCGGCACCGGCGCCCGCGCCGACGCCGGCCGCTGCGCCTAACCGCTCGCGCTGGCTCGGACCGATCGCCGGTCTCGCGGCCGGTCTCGGTATCGCCGCGTTGTTGTCGCACTTCGGCCTTGGCGGCGCGTTAGCCGGCGCGATAGCCAACATCATTGTGATCGCGGTGATCGCCATGATCGGTATCTGGCTGATCCGCCGCTTCATGGGCCGCAAGCGCGATACGGCGCAACCGGCGTACGCCGGCAGCTCGCCGTCGCTGAACGCCGGCGGGACCGGTTACTCGCAGGAGCCGAGTTACAGCGCGCCGCCCACTGGCTCGTACCTCGAGCCGCAAGGCAGCCCACTGACCACGCCGACCGTCAACGCCGCGCCTTCTGTCCCGGCCGGCTTTGATTCGGAAGCGTTCCTGCGCAACGCCAAGGTTTACTTTGTGCGCCTGCAAGCCGCGTGGGACGTCGGCAACACGGAAGACATCCGCGAATTCACCACGCCGGAAATGTTCGCCGAAGTGAGGGTCGATCTGTCGTCGCGCGGTGCCGAGTCCAATCTGACGGACGTGGTGCAACTGAACGCGGAGTTACTGGGCGTCGAAGAACGCGCAACCGAATACTTCGCCAGCGTGCGCTTCTCCGGTTTGATCCGCGAATCGGCGGGTGCGGCGGCTGAGCCGTTCATCGAAGTCTGGAACTTGACGAAGTCGAACCGCCCTGGCGAGGGTTGGCTGCTGGCCGGCATTCAGCAGGTGGCACAGCACTGAGGCAGCGGTGAGCCGGAGCGCAGACAGCACGGCTCGTCCTGATTTCGCACAAAACGTTGGCCGTTCGGCATAGCAAGCCGCGAAGCGAACGGACGTTACAATAGGAACCCGCGCGGGCAACTCGCCTGCGCGGGTTTTTTCTTGCCACTTTCAATGACCCTCGCCGCCAAGCCCTTCGCTGCTGCCGTCAATCACCTGCTCGCCCGCGAATCGTGGGCTCGTGAGCGCCTCGCCCCGTATGCGGGCAAGACCGCCAGACTATCCTGTCCGCCAGTCGTGCTGATGTTGCTGGTGCAACCGGACGGCTACCTGAGTGCGGTCGACGAGATCGAGGCGCAGCAGTTCGATGTAACCATCTCGGTGCCGTCCGATGCGCTGCCGGCCTTTGTGCAAGGCGGTCAGGGCGCCGTGATGAAGCACGTCAAGATCGAAGGCGACGCCGAGTTTGCGACTGTGATCGCCAAGCTCGCCGAGCATTTGCGCTGGGAACCGGAAGAGGATCTGGCGAAGCTGATCGGCGACGGCCCGGCGTGGCGGGTGGCGTCGGTCGTGCGCACGGTTGGCGAACATGCGCGGCGCACCGGCCGCAATCTGCTCGATACGGCTGCCGAATACCTACTCGACGAAAATCCGCAACTGGTGCGGCGCGCCGCGCTGGAGGATTTCAACGTCGAACTGGCCCGCACCCGCGATGCTTTGGCGCGCGTGGAAAAGCGCCTTGAACGTCTTGAACAGAAGGTCGAAGCCCGCGGCGCCGATGCGCCGGGCGGCGCCGCCACGTTGCGCGGCACGCGCTAGTCACCGGGCACAACTATGCGTTTTCTGCGTTTCCTCAAGATTTTCTTTACGGTCATCCGCTTCGGTCTCGATGAGATGATGCTCAGCCGCGTCAACGACCGGCGTGTGCGTCTGCTGCTGCGTATCACCACGATCGGCCGCAAGTTCGACGCGCCGCCGGGCGTGCGCTTGCGGCTCGCGCTCGAAAGCCTCGGGCCGATCTTCGTCAAGTTCGGCCAGGTGCTATCCACGCGGCGCGATCTGCTGCCGGTCGACATCGCGAACGAGCTGGCGAAGCTGCAGGATCAGGTGCCCCCGTTCGACTCGGCGGTGGCGATCGGGTTGGTCGAGAAGTCGCTCGGCGCCCCTGTCGACGTGCTGTTCGACGATTTCGAGCGGGTGCCGGTGGCGAGTGCATCGATTGCGCAGGTTCACTTTGCGAAGGTGAAAGCCGGGCAGCACGCGGGCAAGGCGGTCGCCGTGAAGGTGCTGCGGCCGAACATGTTGCCGGTGATCGACTCCGACCTGGCCTTGCTGCGCGACATCGCCGTCTGGGCTGAGCGCCTGTGGGCCGACGGCAA
Source organism: Paraburkholderia solitsugae (assembly GCF_013177695.1). GTDB lineage: Bacteria > Pseudomonadota > Gammaproteobacteria > Burkholderiales > Burkholderiaceae > Paraburkholderia > Paraburkholderia solitsugae. Next base: position 9,004 of record NZ_WOEY01000061.1, read on the forward strand.
GCGTCTCAAGCCGCGCGAGGTGGTCGCCGAATTCGACAAGTATTTGCACGACGAACTCGATCTGATGCGCGAAGCGGCCAACGGCAGCCAGCTGCGCCGCAACTTTGCCGGGCTCGATCTGCTGCTCGTGCCGGAAATGTACTGGGAGTTCTGCACGCCCACGGTGCTGGTGATGGAACGCATGGTCGGCGTGCCGATCAGCCAGGTGGAGACGCTGCGCGCGGCGGGCGTCGATATTCCGAAGCTGGCGCGCGAAGGTGTCGAGATTTTCTTCACCCAGGTGTTCCGCGACGGTTTTTTTCACGCCGACATGCACCCGGGCAACATTCAGGTGAGTCTCAATCCGGCGCATTTCGGCCGGTATATCGCGCTCGACTTCGGCATCATCGGCGCGCTGTCGGATTTCGATAAGAACTACCTCGCCCAGAACTTCCTCGCTTTCTTCAAGCGTGACTACCACCGCGTCGCCACGCTGCATCTGGAGTCGGGCTGGGTGCCGCCTACAACCCGGGTCGAGGAACTGGAAAGCGCGATTCGCGCGGTGTGCGAGCCCTATTTCGACCGCGCGTTGAAGGATATTTCGCTCGGTCAGGTGTTGATGCGCCTGTTCTCGACCTCGCGCCGCTTCAACGTGGAAATCCAGCCGCAACTCGTGCTGCTGCAAAAAACCATGTTGAACGTGGAAGGGCTCGGCCGCTCGCTCGATCCTGAACTGGATCTGTGGAAGACGGCCAAGCCCTATCTCGAGCGCTGGATGAACGAGCAGATCGGTCTGCGCGGCTGGTACGAGCGGCTGAAGATCGAGGCGCCGCAGTGGAGCAAGACGCTGCCGCAGTTGCCGCGCCTGATTC
>NZ_WOEY01000062.1 GCF_013177695.1 Paraburkholderia solitsugae
TTACAAGGCTTGCTGCTGTTCGGCGTGGCGGTCGGTGTCGGCGCGGTGCTGGCGCGGGCGTTTCTGGCGTTCGCCTACGGCGGTTGATCCAAGATCCAGACGAGGCATGCCATGAGCGACCCGAACGAGCCTTCCGCCCCCGACTTCGCGACCCGCGATCCCAATTCGCCCGAGTTCTGGGACGAGCGCTTCGAGCACCATTTCACGCCGTGGGATCAGGCGGGCGTGTCGGCGGCGTTCCAGTCATTCGCCGAGCGGCATCGCGACGCTGCGGTATTGATTCCGGGTTGCGGCAGTGCTTACGAAGCGCTATGGCTGGCGCAGCAAGGCAATCCGGTCCGGGCGATCGATTTTTCGCCCGCCGCCGTCGCCGCGGCACGCGAACAGTTGGGCACGCAGCATGACCAACTGGTCGAGCAGGCTGACTTCTTCGCTTACGCGCCGCCGTTCGCGCCCACATGGATCTACGAGCGCGCGTTCCTGTGTGCATTGCCGTTGCCGCGCCGCGCAGACTACGCGCGGCGGATGGCCGAGCTGTTGCCCGGCGGTGCGTTGCTGGCGGGTTTCTTTTTCATCGGTGCGACGCCGAAAGGGCCGCCGTTCGGCATCGAGCGCACCGAACTCGATGCGTTGCTTACACCGTACTTCGATCTGATCGAAGATGAAGCCGTGCACGATTCGATTGCCGTCTTTGCCGGCCGCGAGCGCTGGATGACCTGGCGCCGCCGTGCCTGATGCGGCTGTCGCGCGTGACAGCGGCTTGAGCCGCACTTGATTCAATAACGGCCGCCCCCATTTAGGTGGACGGCGGCTGCGCCTGGCGCTCGTCCCCAAAATCCGGGGGAGGGGTGTCGTTTGCGGCTATAATTCAAGGCTTTGCAAGCGTTTACAAGATTTCAGTAGGGAAAAGTTCATGCCGATCTACGCTTATCGTTGCGAGTCGTGCGGCTTCGGGAAGGACGTGCTTCAGAAGATGAGCGACCCGCAGTTGACGCAATGTCCCGAGTGCGGGAAAGACACCTTTCGCAAGCAGGTGACTGCAGCCGGTTTCCAGTTAAAGGGCTCCGGCTGGTATGTGACCGATTTCCGCGGCGGTAATGCCGGCGCGAGCGCGCCCGCCAAGCCCGACGCGAATGGCGGCCCGAATGCGAATTCGGGCGAAAGCGCTGCAGCCGGGAATGACGGCGCAGCGAAATCCGACACGGCTTCGGCCAACGGCACGGCTGCCTCCGGTTCAACGGGCGCAGCCGCAACGCCTGCCGCGCCCGCTGCCGCACCGGCCGCATCGGCGAGTTCGAGCGGATCCGGCAGCGCCTAGTGGGACTGCCGCCCTTAGGGGCGGCGCACACGCCGCGCGTAGGGTATCGGCTCGCGCGGCTTTCTGGCGGTACACATGACGACGAAAAAAACGACGCTCAAATCGGTGTTCCTGACTGGCCTGCTGGTGCTGGTGCCTCTGGCTATCACACTGTGGGTGCTCGGTCTGATCATCGGCACGATGGACCAGACGCTGTTGCTGCTGCCGACCTCATGGCAGCCGGAGCGCGCGCTCGGCTTCCGTTTGCCGGGCCTCGGCGCGGTCCTGACACTGGCGTTCATCTTTGTTGTCGGGCTGTTGACGCAAAACTTCATCGGCCAGAAGCTCGTGAAGTGGTGGGAAGTCGTGGTCGCTCACATTCCGGTGGTCGGCCCGCTCTACACCAGCGTGAAACAGGTGTCGGACACCTTGTTGTCGAGCAGCGGCAATGCGTTTCGCAAGGCGCTCCTGATCGAGTACCCGCGCCGCGGTTCCTATACGATTGCGTTTCTGACCGGCATTCCGGGCGGCGACGTGGTCAACCACCTGAAAGAAGATCACGTCAGCGTGTATGTGCCGACTACGCCGAACCCAACGTCCGGCTTCTTCCTGATGGTGCCCAAGAGCGAAGTGATCGAACTCGACATGACGGTCGACGCTGCGCTCAAGTACATCGTCTCGATGGGCGTCGTGGCGCCGTCCGCGCCGCCGGCGCCGGTGGTGCGCCGCACGACAGTCGAGCCTCCGCTGTAATGCCGGTGCGCAGGGTTTGATTGCTGCGCGCCGTTCAACTAATGCAAAACGAAAGACAAACATCATGTCGATGAGATCTGAATACTGCGGTCTGGTGACCGAAGAACTGCTGGGCCAAACTGTCTCGCTGTGCGGCTGGGTAAGCCGCCGCCGCGACCATGGCGGCGTCATCTTCATCGACCTGCGCGACCGCGAAGGCCTCGTTCAGGTCGTCTGCGATCCGGATCGCGCGGAGATGTTCAAGACGGCCGAAGGCGTCCGGAACGAGTTCTGCCTGCAGATCAAGGGCGTGGTTCGCGCCCGCCCGGAAGGCACGACGAACGCCTCGCTGAAGAGCGGCAAGATCGAAGTGCTGTGCCACGAGTTGATCGTGCTGAACCCGTCGATCACGCCGCCGTTCCAGCTCGACGACGACAACCTGTCGGAAACCACGCGTCTTACGCACCGCGTGCTCGATCTGCGCCGTCCGCAGATGCAGCACAACCTGCGTTTGCGTTACCGCGTCGCGATCGAAGTGCGCAAGTATCTGGACGCGCTGGGCTTCATCGACATCGAAACGCCGATGCTCACTAAGAGCACGCCGGAAGGCGCGCGCGATTACCTCGTGCCGTCGCGTACCAACCCGGGCCAGTTCTTCGCGCTGCCGCAATCGCCGCAGTTGTTCAAGCAACTGCTGATGGTGGCGAACTTCGATCGCTACTACCAGATCGTCAAGTGCTTCCGCGACGAAGACCTGCGCGCTGACCGTCAGCCGGAATTCACACAGATCGACTGCGAAACCTCGTTCCTGTCGGAACAGGAAATCCGCGATCTGTTCGAAGCGATGATCCGTCACGTGTTCAAGGAAACGATCGGCGTCGAACTGGCCGAGAAATTCCCGGTCATGGAGTACTCGGAAGCCATGCGCCGTTTCGGTTCGGACAAGCCGGACCTGCGCGTGAAGCTCGAATTCACCGATCTGACGGACGCCGTCAAGGACGTCGACTTCAAGGTGTTCAGCACGCCGGCCAACACGAAAGACGGCCGCGTCGCGGCGATCCGCGTGCCGAAGGGCGGCGAGCTCTCGCGTGGCGATATCGACAGCTACACGGAATTCGTGCGCATCTACGGCGCGAAGGGCCTGGCATGGATCAAGGTCAACGAAGTGGCGAAGGGCCGTGACGGTCTGCAAAGCCCGATCGTCAAGAACCTGCACGACGAAGCCGTCAAGGCGATCATCGAGCGCACCGGCGCGCAAGACGGCGACATCATTTTCTTCGCGGCAGATCGCGCGAAGGTGGTGAACGACAGCCTGGGCGCACTGCGTCTGAAGATCGGTCATTCGGAATTCGGCAAGGCCAACGGTCTGGTCGAATCCGGCTGGAAGCCGCTGTGGGTGGTCGACTTCCCGATGTTCGAGTACGACGAGGAAGACAACCGCTACGTCGCCGCGCATCATCCGTTCACGAGCCCGAAGGACGAGCATCTCGAGTATCTGGAAACGGATCCGGCGCGCTGCCTCGCGAAGGCCTACGACATGGTGCTGAACGGCTGGGAAATTGGCGGCGGTTCGGTGCGTATCCACCGTGAAGAAGTGCAGAGCAAGGTGTTCCGCGCGCTGAAGATCGGTGCGGAAGAAGCGCAAGCCAAGTTCGGCTTCCTGCTCGACGCGCTGCAATACGGCGCGCCGCCGCACGGCGGTATCGCATTCGGTCTGGACCGCATCATCACGATGATGGCCGGTGCCGATTCGATTCGCGACGTGATCGCATTCCCGAAGACGCAACGCGCGCAGTGTCTGCTCACGCAGGCGCCGAGCGAAGTGGACGAGCGCCAGCTGCGCGAGTTGCACATCCGTCTGCGTCAGCCGGAACCGAAGGTCTAAGCACAAGCACGTCGAAGGCAGGCTGTCGGGGAACCGGCGGCAAAGAGCTAACGAACAAGCAAACGAAAAAGGCGCGTGATGCGCCTTTTTCGTTTTTTGCGTTACAGTCCAAGCAACCGGTCTCGACCGCTCACCGGACAGATCGCCGACATGTACCGCGCAAGCGTTGCGCCCAGTTTTTACGCCATGCCGAAACCGCCGAAGATCCCGCAATCCGTACTCGTCATCATCCATACGCCCGCGCTCGACGTGCTGTTGATCCGGCGTGCCGACCACGCAGATTTCTGGCAATCGGTGACCGGTTCGAAAGACCAGCTCGACGAACCCTTCATTGAGACGGCGGCGCGCGAAGTGGCCGAGGAAACCGGTATCGCGGTCGGCAGTACGCTTGTGCCGCACAGCGCGCTGTTCGACTGGCAGTACTCGATCGAATATGAGATTTACCCCCAGTTCCGGCATCGCTATGCCGAGGGCGTGATCCACAACACCGAGCATTGGTTCAGCCTGGAGGTACCCGAGCAGCTCGAGGTGACGCTCGCACCGCGCGAGCACACGGCGTTTCTGTGGCTGCCGTATGAAGAGGCGGCCTCGCGCTGCTTTTCGTCGTCGAATGCCGACGCGATCCTGCAATTGCCGAAGCGGCTCGCTGGGCGCCTGAAGGGCCAGCCCAAGGAGCGTGCCCGGTGAGCGTCGGCGGCGCGCGCCGTTTCGCGCGACTCCGGCAATCGCTGCTCGGCCGCCGCTACTGGCAACGCTACCGCTTTACCAGCGGCAATGACGTCAAGCTGCTGCGTTCCGGCGAAGAGTTCTTCGCCGCGCTGATCGAACGCATCGACGCGGCGCAGAGCGACGTTGCCCTGGAAACCTATATCTTCTGTGACGACAACGCCGGCCAGCCCCTCAACGCCGCGCTGTTGCGTGCTGCCGCGCGCGGCGTGAAGGTGCGCGTGATCACGGACGGCATCGGCACCGAGCGCCTGCCGATGTTCAACGAATGGCCGCTCACCGGTATCGACCATCGTATCTACAACCCGCATCTGTTCGGCCGCTTCGGCTTTTCGCGTACGCACCGCAAGATCGCGGTGGTGGATGATCAGTTCGGCTATTGCGGCGGCATCAACATCGTCGACGACTACGAGAACAATGGTGAGAAGCTGCCTTACCGGCGTTGGGATTTCGCAGTGGAACTGCACGGACCGGTGGTCGCCGATATCCGCCAGGCGTTCGAGGTGCAATGGCAGCGCATTCAGCTCGGGCATCGGCCTCTGGAGTCGCTTGAGCCCGATTTCGGGCCGAAGGCCATGGCGTCGCTCGGCACCTTACGCCGCCGGCGCCGCAACCGTAACGAGGCGCTCAGGGCTGGCGGCCAGCCTTGCGTGGCCTTCGTCGCACGTGACAACCTGATCAATCGCCGCGCTATCGAAAAGGCGTATCTGACCGCGATCGGCCAGGCGCGCAGCGAAGTGCTGCTTGCCAATCCGTATTTCATGCCGGGCCGTAAGCTGCGGCGCGCGCTGGTATTCGCGGCGCGGCGCGGCGTCGATGTGAAGCTCATTATCGGGCGCAAGGAGTTCAAGGCGCTCGATTACGCCGTGCCGTTCCTGTATCGTGCGCTGCTCAAAGCCGGCGTGCAGATCGCCGAGTACGAGAAAACCATGCTGCACGGCAAGGTCGCGGTGGTGGATTCGAACTGGGGGACCGTCGGCTCGTCGAACCTCGACGCTTTGAGCCTGATGCTCAACAACGAAGCCAACGTGGTGCTGGTGAACGACCCGTCGATCGGCGCGCTGCGCGAAGCGATCCTCGCCGCGTTCAAGGAATCGCGCCGGATCGACGAGGCGCGCTATGATGCCCGTCCGGCGGGCGAGCGCTTGCTCAACTGGCTTGCCTACACGACCTATCGGGCCGTGATGAAGCTATTAACGGTGGGTGGCTATGACTAGCTCATCGGCACCTCGCACATAACCGCAAGGGCGCAGCGTCAATGAAAGGGACAAAAAGAAGGCAAACGCCTCTAAAAAATCTCCTTCCTCTGATTGACGGATGCCGCAGAATTGAAACCGGGTTAGAAACCGGTTTCTAATAAAGTCCTTGTTTCGCGGACGGCAGCACTCAATAATAGTACGGCCGTTCGATTTTCTTTCGGTCACATTAGAACGGTAAAAAAGCTATGCGAAAAGGCGAACAAACACGAGTCGCGATTCTCGAAGCAGCACTTGATCTGGCAAGCCGCGACGGACTGGAAGGTCTGACGATTGGGTTGCTGGCCGAGCGCATGCAGATGAGCAAAAGCGGTGTGTTCGCGCATTTCGGGTCGCGCGAGGATTTGCAGGTCGAAGTCGTGCGCGAATATCACCGTCGTTTCGAAGACGAGGTGTTTTTCCCGAGTTTGCGTGAGCCGCGTGGATTGCCGCGCTTGCGCGCCATGCTCTCCCGCTGGATTGAGAAACGCATTCAGGAAGTGACCACTGGGTGCATCTATATCAGCGGCGCGGTCGAGTATGACGACCGCGGGGACAACCCGGTGCGCGAGCAACTGGTGTCCAGCGTGACGATCTGGCGTGCGGCGCTCACTCGTGCCATTTCGCAGGCGATGGAAGAAGGGCATCTGCGCGCCGATACCGATCCGCAGCTGATGTTGTTCGAACTGTACAGCTTCACGCTTGGCCTGCATCACGACGCGCGCTTCCTGCACTTGCCGGATGCAGTGCGTCTTACGTGGGCCGCGCTGGAAAAATTGATTGTTTCGTATCAGAGCGAAAGCCGTTAGCAGAACCGCCGAACTTCAAGCAGATTCAGCGGCGCTGAAAGATCCGATCCACGGACTCAGCTAACGGCCTGGCTCCTTGTCAAACTTGGGAGAGAGAGTCATGGGACAGTACGCCGCGCCGCTGCGCGACATGCAATTCGTGTTGCACGAGCTGCTTAACGTCGAAGCCGAGATCAAGCAGATGCCGAAGCACGCAGATCTCGATGCGGACACGATCAACGCCGTGCTCGAAGAGGCCGGCAAGTTCTGCTCCGAAGTGCTGTTTCCGCTCAATCACAGCGGCGACCAGGAAGGCTGCACGTACGTCGGCGACGGCGTCGTAACCACGCCGAAGGGCTTCAAGGAAGCCTATAAGCAATATGTGGAAGCCGGTTGGCCGGCACTCGGCTGCGATCCGGAATACGGCGGCCAGGGCCTGCCCGCGTTCGTCAACAACGCGCTGTATGAAATGCTGAACTCTGCGAACCAGGCGTGGACGATGTACCCGGGTCTGTCGCATGGCGCGTACGAATGTCTGCACGCGCACGGTACGCCGGAACTGCAGCAACGCTACCTGCCGAAACTGGTTGCTGGCGTCTGGACCGGCACGATGTGTCTGACCGAGCCGCATTGCGGCACCGACCTCGGCATCCTGCGTACCAAGGCCGAACCGAATAGCGACGGCTCGTACGCGATCAGCGGCACGAAGATCTTCATCTCCAGCGGCGAACACGATCTCGCGGAGAACATCGTTCACCTGGTGCTTGCGCGTCTGCCGGATGCGCCGAAGGGCACCAAGGGTATTTCGCTCTTCATCGTACCGAAGTTCGTGCCGAACGAAGCGGGCGAACCGGGCGAGCGCAACGGCGTGAAGTGCGGCTCCATCGAACACAAGATGGGCATTCACGGCAACGCGACCGCGGTGATCAATCTGGACAACGCGAAGGGCTGGCTGGTCGGTGAGCCGAACAAGGGCTTGAACGCGATGTTCGTGATGATGAACGCCGCGCGTCTGGGCGTCGGCATGCAGAGCCTGGGCCTGACCGAAATCGGTTACCAGAACTCGCTGGTGTACGCGAAAGAGCGTTTGCAAATGCGTTCGCTGACCGGCCCGAAAGCACCGGAAAAAGCCGCTGACCCGATCATTGTCCACCCGGACGTGCGCCGCATGCTGCTCACGCAGAAGGCCTACGCTGAAGGCGCGCGCGCGTTCTCGTACTGGTCCGCGCTGCACATCGACAAGGAACTGTCGCACGCCGACGAATCGGTACGTAAGGAAGCGGCGGATCTGGTCGCGCTGCTCACGCCGATCCTGAAGGCATTCCTCTCGGACAACGCGTTCGAGAGCACCAACCACGCCATGCAGATCTACGGCGGCCACGGCTTCATCACCGAGTGGGGCATGGAGCAATACGTGCGCGACGCGCGTATCAACATGATCTACGAAGGCACCAACGCGATTCAGGCGCTCGACCTGCTGGGCCGCAAGATTCTCGGCGATATGGGCGCCAAGATGAAAAAGTTCGGCAAGCTGGTGTCGGATTTCGTCGAAGCCGAAGGCGTGAAGCCGGAAATGCAGGAGTTCATCAACCCGCTCGCCGACATCGGCGACAAGGTGCAGAAGCTGACGATGGAAATCGGCATGAAGGCCATGCAGAATCCGGACGAAGTCGGCGCCGCCGCCGTGCCGTATCTGCGCACCGTCGGCCACCTGGTGTTCTCGTACTTCTGGGCGCGCATGGCACGTATCGCGCTGGACAACGAAGCATCGGGCGATCCGTTCTACAAGGCGAAGCTCGCTACCGCACGCTTCTACTTCGCGAAGCTGCTGCCGGAAACGGCCATGACGATCCGTCAGGCACGCGCCGGTTCGAAGTCGATGATGGACGTCGAAGAGTCGCTGTTCTAAGGCACACACTTCACGGCAAGCGCCACGCCCTCAAGCGGCGTGGCGCCTTCCACCGCCACAAGCCACACATCGCGAAACGTAAGAGACACATTCGCGACACCGCATAACTCCCCGGAGGAACGACGTGAGCAATCTGATCATTCGCAAGGTAGCCGTGCTCGGCGCCGGCGTGATGGGCGCGCAGATCGCAGCGCACCTGATCAACGCCAAGGTGCCCGTGCTGCTGTTCGACCTGCCTGCCAAAGAAGGCCCGAAGAACGCGATTGCCCTGAAGGCGATCGAGAATCTGAAGAAGCTGTCGCCTGCGCCGTTCGGCGTGAAGGACGACGCGCAATACATCCAGCCCGCGAATTACGACGACGACATCGAGAAGCTCGCCGAGTGCGACCTCGTGATCGAAGCGATCGCCGAACGGATGGACTGGAAGCACGACCTGTACAAGAAGGTGTCGTCGCACATCGCGCCGAATGCGATCTTCGCGACCAATACGTCGGGTCTGTCGATCACCGAACTGTCGAACGGTTTCTCGGATGAGCTGAAGGCGCGCTTCTGCGGCGTGCACTTCTTCAATCCGCCGCGCTACATGCACCTGGTCGAACTGATTCCGACCGCAACGACGCGTCCTGAAATCCTCGACCAGCTCGAATCGTTCCTGACAAGCGTGGTCGGCAAGGGTGTGGTGCGGGCGAAAGACACGCCGAACTTCATCGCCAACCGCGTCGGTATTTTCTCGATCCTCGCCGTGATTACGGAAGCCTCCAAGTTCGGCCTGCGTTTCGACGAAGTGGACGACCTGACCGGCTCACGTCTGGGCCGCGCGAAATCAGCAACGTTCCGCACGGCTGACGTGGTCGGCCTCGACACGATGGCGCACGTCATCAAGACGATGCAGGACACGCTGAAGGACGATCCGTTCTTCCCGGTCTACGAAACGCCGCCTGTGCTGGCCGAACTCGTGAAGAAGGGCGCACTCGGTCAGAAGACCGGTGGTGGCTTCTACAAGAAGGAAGGCAAGGCCATCAAGGTGCTCGACCCGAAGACGGGCGAGTATGTCGACGGCGGCGCGAAAGCGGACGAACTGGTCGGCCGCATTCTGAAGCGTCCGGCGGCAGAGCGTCTGAAGCTCCTGCGCGAATCGGAGCATCCGCAAGCGCAATTCCTGTGGTCGATTTTCCGCGACGTGTATCACTACATCGGCGTGCATCTGGAATCGATCGCTGACAACGCGCGTGACGTCGATCTGGCCATCCGCTGGGGCTTCGGCTGGAACGAAGGTCCGTTCGAAGGCTGGCAGACGGCCGGCTGGAAGCAGGTCGCCGAATGGGTGCAGGAAGACATCGCGGCAGGCAAGGCGCTGTCGAACGTGCCGCTGCCGTCGTGGGTGCTGGAGGGGCCGGTTGCTGAAAAGGGTGGCGTGCATACGAACGAAGGTTCGTGGTCGCCGGCTTCGAAGACGTTTGTGCCGCGCTCGTCGCTGTCGGTCTACGACAAGCAGGTGTTCCGTGCACCGCTGGTCGGCGAAACTTCGGCTGATCCGAAGACCTACGGCAAGACGCTGTTCGAAACCGACGCCGTGCGCGCATGGGTCGACGACCGTGCAGGCGAGAACGACGTTCTGATCGTGTCGTTCAAGAGCAAGATGAACACGATCGGACCGTCGGTGATCGACGGTCTGACGCAGGCTATCGAACTGGCCGAGAAGGACTACAAGGGTCTGGTCGTGTGGCAGCCGACGTCGCTGAAACTCGGCACGCCGGGCGGCCCGTTCTCCGCAGGTGCAAACCTCGAAGAAGCCATGCCTGCGTTCATGATGGGGGGCGCGAAGGGCATCGAGCCGTTCGTGAAGAAATTCCAGCAAGGCATGCTGCGCGTGAAGTACGCGAGCGTGCCGGTCATCTCGGCGGTGTCGGGCATCGCGCTCGGCGGCGGCTGCGAGCTGGCGCTGCATAGCGCGAAGCGTGTCGCGCACATCGAAAGCTATATCGGTCTGGTGGAAGTCGGCGTGGGTCTCGTGCCCGCGGGTGGCGGTCTGAAGGAAGCGGCACTGCGCGCGGCGGAAGCCGCAACCGCAGCCGGCGCGACCAATGACCTGCTCAAGTTCGTGCAGAAGTCGTTCGAAAACGCGGCCATGGCGAAGGTCTCGGCCTCGGCGCTCGACGCCCGCGCCATGGGCTATCTGAAGCCGTCCGACACGATTGTCTTCAACGTGTTCGAACTGCTCGACATCGCGAAGAAGGAAGCGCGCGCGCTGTCCGCCTCGGGCTATCGTCCGCCGCTGCGTGTCACGCAAGTGCCGGTGGCGGGCCGCTCGGCGATTGCGACCATCAAGGCGTCGCTCGTCAACATGCGCGACGGCCGTTTCATCAGCGAGCACGATTTCCTGATCGCCAGCCGCATCGCGGAAGCAGTGTGCGGCGGTGACGTGGAAGCCGGCAGCCTCGTCGACGAAGAATGGCTGCTCAAACTCGAGCGTCAAGCGTTCGTCGATCTGCTCGGCACGCAAAAGACGCAGGAACGGATCATGGGCATGCTGCAAACCGGCAAGCCGGTGCGCAACTAAGCGACGAGCGGATATAGGAGTTTCAAATGGCAAAGCAATTGCAAGACGCATACATCGTCGCCGCGAGCCGCACGCCGATCGGCAAGGCGCCGCGCGGGATGTTCAAGAACACGCGCCCGGACGAACTGCTGGTGCACGCGATCAAGTCGGCCGTGGCGCAAGTGCCCGGCCTCGATACGAAGGTGATCGAAGACGCGATCATCGGCTGCGCGATTCCGGAAGCGGAGCAAGGGCTGAATGTTGCGCGCATGGGTGCACTGCTGGCCGGCCTGCCGAACTCGGTGGGCGGCGTCACGGTGAACCGCTTCTGCGCTTCGGGCCTGACAGCACTGGCCATGGCGGCTGACCGGATTCGCGTCGGCGAATCGGACGCGATGATCGCGGGCGGCTGCGAATCGATGAGCATGGTGCCGATGATGGGCAACAAGCCGTCGATGTCGCCCCATATCTTCGATCGCAACGAAGATATCGGCATCGCCTATGGTATGGGCCTGACCGCGGAGAAGGTCGCCGAGCGCTGGAAGATCAGCCGCGAAGCGCAAGACGCGTTCTCAGTCGAATCGCACCGCCGCGCTATCGCCGCGCAGCAAGCCGGCGAGTTCAACGATGAAATCGCCGCGTACACGATTACCGAGCGTTTCCCCGACCTCGCTACCGGCGAAGTGCGTATCAAGACGCGTGAAGTCGCGCTCGACGAAGGCCCGCGTGCGGAAACGTCGCTGGAAGGTCTGGCAAAACTGCGTGCGGTGTTCGCGAACAAGGGTTCGGTGACGGCGGGCAACAGCTCGCAAACGTCGGACGGCGCGGGTGCACTGATCGTCGTGTCGGAAAAGATGCTGAAGGAATTCAACCTCACGCCGCTCGCCCGTTTCGTCAGCTTCGCCGTGCGCGGCGTGCCGCCGGAAATCATGGGCATCGGTCCGAAGGAAGCGATTCCGGCCGCGCTGAAGGCCGCCGGCCTGAAGATCGACGATATGGACTGGATCGAGCTGAACGAAGCGTTCGCCGCGCAATCGCTGGCGGTGATTCAGGACCTCGGTCTCGATCCGTCGAAGATCAACCCGCTTGGCGGCGCGATCGCTCTGGGCCACCCGCTGGGTGCGACAGGCGCGATTCGTGCGTCGACGGTCGTGCATGGCCTGCGCCGCCGCAACTTCAAGTACGGCATGGTGACGATGTGCGTCGGCACCGGCATGGGCGCGGCGGGCATCATCGAACGCCTGTAATCATGTTCGCTCAGGTTCCGTCGGTGATCCCCTAGGGACCGCGTAAACGGTTCGCAGGCCGTCTGGCTTGCGAACCGTTTTTTCATTCAGCAGCAACCAGGAGTACGAGGAGATGACAATGGATATTCTGGTCGAGCGCGCCGACGGCGTGCTGACGATTGCCTTCAACCGGCCCGACAGGAAAAACGCGATCACGGCCGCGATGTACCAGACGATGGCCGACGCATTGGTCGAAGCGCAGGGCGACACATCGATCCGGGCGATTCTGATTCGCGGCAGCGCCGGCATTTTCAGCGCCGGCAACGATCTCGACGACTTCATGAAGAGGCCGCCAGGCGGCGAAGACGCACCGGTATTCCAGTTCCTGCGTGCGATCAGTTCGGCGGAAAAGCCGGTGGTGGCGTCGGTGGCGGGGCCGGCAGTCGGCATCGGCACGACGCTCCTGCTGCACTGCGATCTGGTCTACGCAGCCAATACGGCGAGCTTTTCGCTGCCGTTCACGCAACTCGGGCTGTGTCCGGAAGCGGCGTCGAG
>NZ_WOEY01000063.1 GCF_013177695.1 Paraburkholderia solitsugae
AAGTCGATGCATTCGCAGCCGCGCAAGCGACGAAGCTGGCAGCGCTGCCAGCTTCGTCGCTGCGGATGACGAAGAGTCTGATGAAGCGCGCGAGCCACCATGAGCTGCAAACGCAGATGACCGAGGAAGCGGTGCACTTCGCCAAGATGCTGATCGCGCCGGAAGCGCGCGAGGCGTTCAAGGCGTTCTTCGAGAAGCGCAAGCCGGACTTCCGGCAGTTCGACTGACCGGCTGCGTTCAGGCGCTTGAGGTAATGAAAATGCCTCAGGCGCTTGAGGATGCTTCAGACGCTCAAGATTGCGTCGGCTGCAAGGTGTCGTAGTCGACGTAGCTGGTTTCCCGGCAGAAGCTGACAAGCCGTACGCCCGCTTTGCGGGCGATCGCAATCGCCAGCGACGACGGCGCCGAAATGGTTGCGACCATCGGCACGTCGACACGCGCGGCCTTGCGCACCAGCTCGTAGCTGGCGCGGCTCGACAGAAACACAAAACCTTCTTTGGTATCCACGCGGTCCAGCACCAGTTGGCCGATCAGCTTGTCGAGCGCGTTGTGACGGCCGACATCCTCGAACGCGTAGCGGATCGCACCTGCCGCATCGCACCATGCAGCGGCGTGCAGGCCACCGGTGAGACGCGTCAGTGTTTGGTGTTCCGGCAACTCGCGCGCGGCACGAGCGATCGCATCCGGTGCGAGCCGTTGCAGAAAGCCCGTGTCCGGCACGCGTTCCGGTTTCAGATCCAGCAGATCGATGCTTTCGATCCCGCATACGCCGCAGCCAGTGCGCCCGGCGAGCGCGCGGCGCTTTTCCTTCAGCGCGACGAAGGCCTGCTGCACCACCTTCAATTGCACTTCGGCATGCGGCAATTCGTCATCGTCGTGCAGCTCGACCTCGATGTCCTGAATGTCGCTGCCGCGTTCCACGATCCCTTCCGAAATCGCAAAACCGACCGCGAACGCTTCCAGATCTCGTGGCGTGCACATCATCACCGCGTGCGAAATGCCGTTGAAGACGAGCGCCACCGGCCATTCCTGACCGACATGATCGGTGACGGTTTCGACCGCTGCGCCGCGGTGCCGGTGCACCTGGCGCTCCACGGCGCCCGGCTGTCCGGCTGTTTCCAGTTCGTTCAAGCTGCTTCACTCCTTTCATGCTGCGCGCGTTTGAACGGCTTGCAGCCTTGCCCGGCGGCGCGACGCAGCACCAGACCATGCCGCTATTGCGCGAATAAGGTTCTAAAATACCTCAAGCTGGGCTTGCGCGTTGCCCGTCACCAAAGAGGAATACTGTCATGGGACTCAACGAAGCACCGCTTCTGTTTAACTTCGAAGTCGCGTCTTCGGAGAATTTCGCCTACATCCCGATGTCGGTGCGCTTCAATCTCGATCGCTTCGGGTTGCGCATCACGCTCGCGCAGTGGCAATTGCTGCCGCTCGAGGACCGCAAGCTGCTGGCACGCTTTCCGGTCGACGAAGGCGTGGAAATCGAGCCGAATTTCGACCACGCGCTGTTCGAAATGCTGCGGACCCATGCGAATGTCGAGCCGGAGTGGTTCACGCCCGAAGAAGCGCCCGCCTGGCGCCGCACGGATGCCGTGCCGGACGGCGTAGTGCAACAGGCGGGGCTGGCTGGCCTGCCCACGCCGGGCATTGCCCAGTGGGCCGAACTCGAGCCGTTCAAACGCTACGTACTCGCCAAATTGTCCCGCAAGCCGGAAGGCAACCACGACTTCGTTCCCGCGATGAAGGAGTTTGGCGCTGCCGGCTAGGCAAATTATTTCGCCTTCCCCCCTTAATCTGTTCCGAACCCTGCCGTTATCCATGGGTTGGCGCGTAAAAAGACTCGACTCGATGCGGCCCGACGCACCGAAAGCGACCCCCGCACTCCCGCCCTCAGAACGATTGACGTTCGGAACCCATGACTCCTTTTTTATCGAAACGGCTGCTGATTAATCTGGCAGTCGTCGCCGCGGCGGTCGGCGCGAACGCGTTCGTCGCCTATACGCAGATTTGCGGCCAGCGCGACGCTGATGTGCGCATGCTGCGTTCGACGAACGTGCGTCAGAATCTCGACGCCTACCGTACGGCGCTTGACGGCGGACTGGCCGCGCTCGGCCGTTTCGAAGCCTCGGGTGAGGCCGCGCCTGTCAACGAAGCTGCCGCCATGGCGAGCTCGCTGGCCGTTCTGGAGCGCAATTTGCGCAAAGCGCTCGCCGGCGAACCGGCCATGCTCGACACGCTCGCCAAACTGAGCGCGGACAGTCACGCACTGCAACACGACATCGACGATGCGCTATTGAAGAGCGCCAGCGCCCGGCCGAATGAATCACGCGCATGGGCGGCCTCGGCCTATACCCATCTCGGGCTGGGTCTCGACCAGGTGGAAGCCAGTCTGGCGGCGTTACGCAAGCAGGAGAGCCAGGCGTTGCAGGCGTCGCTTGCGGCGTCCGCGAGCGAAACCCAGCGCGCCATGTTCCTGCTGATCGTGACGATGCTGGGCGGCAGCACGCTTCTGATCTTCACGTTCGGCGCCCGCGAAAGCAGCGCGCGGGAGAAGCTGCGCACCGTCCGCGCGCTCAGCCGCAACGACGAGCGTTTTCGCAACCTGTTCGACGACCATCCGGTGCCGATGTACATCTTCGAGCGCGAGACGCTGCGCTTTCTCGCCGTCAACGCGGCGGCGATCCAGCAATACGGCTACTCGGAAAGCGAATTTCTCGACATGACGATTCGCGCGATCCGGCCACATGTCGAAATCTCGCGTCTCGAATCGCACCTGCAGCGCAGCGACGTCCTGCAACATGGCCGCACGATGGCGGGCGTCTGGCATCACCGGCGCAAGGACGGTTCAACGATCAGCGCCGACATTTCGTATCACGCGCTCAACTTCATGGGCCGTGCCGCCTTCTTCGTGCTGGCCGACGACGTCACCGATCAGATCAACGCCGAAGCCGAGGCGCAGCGCTCCAACCAGATGCTTGAAACGGTGATGGACAACATCCCGCAGCGCATTTTCTGGAAGGATCAGGAGTCGCGCTATCTCGGCTGCAACATGGCGTTCGCGCGCGATGCGGGGCTTTCTTACCCTGAGCAGGTGGTCGGCAAGAGCGACAGCGATATGCCGTGGCGCGCCTTCGCCGCCCTGCTGAACGAGCACGATAAAGAGGTGGTGACCACCGGCGTGCCGAAAATGAACTTCGAGGTCGACCTGGTGATCGACGGCGTGCACCGCACCACGGTCACGAGCAAGCTGCCGTTCACCGACAGCGACGGCCGCGTGCTCGGCGTGCTCGGTTCCTATACGGACATCACCGAGCGCAAGCGCTCCGATCTGGCTTTGCGTCTGCAAAGCCGCGCGCTCGATGCAAGCGTCAACGCGATTCTGATTACCGCGCCGTCGCCGACGGGCAATCTGATCGAATACGTGAATCCCGCGTTCATGCGTATCACCGGCTACGATCCCGCCGAAGTGATCGGTCACGATTGCCGCGTGCTGCAGCGTGACGACCGCGACCAGGAAGGCGTCGCGTTGATCCGCCAGGCGCTCGCCGCGAACCGCGAGGTCAGCGCCGTGGTGCGCAACTATCGCAAGGACGGCGCGTTGTTCTGGAATCAGCTGTTCATCGCACCGGTACCGAACGCGGAGGGCGTGATCACGCATCACATCGGCGTGATCAACGACGTGACGGATCTGATCCGCTATCAGGAACAGCTCGAATATCAGGCCAACTATGACAGTCTCACGCGGCTGCCGAATCGCAACCTGCTGCGCGATCGCCTGCAGCATGCGTTGATTGTTGCGCAGCGCCAGCAAAAGGGCGTCGCGGTCGTGTTCATCGATCTGGACGGGTTCAAGAACGTCAACGACAGCCTCGGCCATAGCGTCGGCGACCGTTTGCTGGGCGTGGTGGCTGAGCGGCTCGCACGTTGCACGCGAACCAGCGATACGGTCGCGCGGCACGGCGGCGACGAGTTCGTGATCGTGATGACCGATACCGTCGACGAGCAGTCGCTGATCGCATGGATGGAGCGAGTGCGCGCGTCGATTTCCGAGCCGGTGTGGCTCGACGGCACCGAGTTGTATGTCGGCTGCAGCATGGGCGCGAGCCTCTTCCCACAGGACGGCGAAGACGCGGAAACGCTGATGAAAAAAGCCGACCTCGCGATGTATCGCGCGAAGGACATGGGCCGCAATACGTTCCAGTTCTACCAGCCGGAGATGAATGCGAGCGCGGGCGCGCGCCTGAATCTCGAACGGCGTTTGCGCCGTGCCTTGCGCGACAACGAGTTCCTGCTGCACTACCAGCCGCAGGTGGATATTGTGAGCGGGCAGATCGTCGGCACCGAGGCGCTGGTGCGCTGGCGGGATCCGGAAGTCGGGTTAGTGCTGCCGTCGTTGTTCATTCCGGTCGCCGAAGAGAGCGGCCTGATCGGGCCGCTGTCGGAATGGGTGTTGCGCGAGGCGTGCCGTCAGAACAAGGCGTGGCAGGACGAAGGGTTGCCGCCGGCGCGGGTGTCGGTGAATCTGTCGGCGCGGGTGTTCCAGCAGCGCGATATCGCGAAGCTCGTCATGCAGGTGCTGGCCGAGACGGGTCTCGAGCCGCAGTATCTCGAACTCGAACTGACCGAAAGCACCATCATGCGCAATGCCGAAGAGGCGGTGTCGATGCTCAACGAACTGCACGCGCTGGGCATTGGCCTGGCCATCGACGACTTCGGCACAGGCTATTCGAGTCTGAGCTATCTGAAGCGCTTCCCGGTGGATCGCCTGAAGATCGACCGCTCGTTCGTGTCGGATATCGGCGTGTCAGGCGACGATGAAACGATCACCTCGGCGATCATCGCGCTCGCGCATTCGTTGAAATTGCAGGTGATCGCTGAAGGCGTGGAGACGTCGGCGCAACTCGACTTTCTGAAAGAACGTGCGTGCGACGAGATGCAGGGGTTCTACTTCGCGAAGCCGTTGTCGACAGACGCGATCTCAGCGTTGTTCCAGAGTGGCGCCGCGCAAGAGCCCGCTGCGGTGTAACGTGCTCGAGCGCTGAGCGAGACTCGCGCAGCGCTCCAGCCCGGCGGCGGGTATCTCAGACGGCAGGCGTGTCGAGGAAAACCGGCAGTTGTTCCGCCACCTCGGAAAATGCCTGCAAGTGGGGATGCGCCGCCTTGGTGACGATCTTCGGCAAGTACATCTGCGTGAAATTCCACGCGACGGCCACGGTGACGTCCACCGCGCCGAAATGATTCGGCTCGACCGGCAGCGGGGCCGACGCGAGTTCCGCCTCGAGTTCGCGGTAAGCGGCGTGCAATTGCTCGGTCACACGATCGACCCACGGCTCATGCTGTTTGTCCGCCGGACGCAGATTGCGTTCGTAGACGATCTGCACGGTCTTTTCACAAGCGGCCAGCGCGAGGCCCGTGAGGCGCGCGGCGCGCAGGCAGTGATCCGGTTGTGACGGGAAGATCCGTTGATCCGGCGCGGCGAGCGTGGCGACGTACTGCAGGATCACGGTCGAATCCATCACGCTCTGGCCGTTGTCGAGGATCAGGGTCGGCGCTTTCACGACCGGGTTGATCTTCGCGAACGCGTCATACGTGCTGAACACGGAAATCGACTGGTGTTCGAAGTCGAGCTTCAGCATCTTCAGGCAGATAGCGACCCGGCGCACGTAGGGCGAATCCAGCATTCCGATCAGTTTCATCTCATTCCCGTTAGAAGATCTATATGGCTTGTCAGAGCGGCGAGTATGCGGCTGTTCGCCTGTCAGACGGTGCCTGCAGAGCAGTAAAGCGATAGCCTAACCGTCTCGCCACATCAAAAAAAGCAACATTAATCGACGGTTTACGTCAGAATTTCTTACATGAAGCCCATTCCACCGCTTACCGCGCTGCGCTGCTTCGAAGCCGTCGCCCGGCTCGGCGGTGTCACGCCGGCCGCGCGGGAGTTGCACGTTACGCATTCGGCGGTCAGTCAGCAGATCAAAGTGCTGGAAGAGTCGATGGGCGTCGCACTGTTCGTGCGCGAAGCGCGCGGCCTGCGGCTCACCGACGACGGCCGGCTCTACGCGCTCGAAATACGCTCGGCGTTGCGCGACATCACGCAGGCGACGCGCCGCGCGCAGGCGCGCCCGCACGAAAGCGAACTGGTGATCGCGACCGTGCCGTCGTTCGCGCAGCATTGGCTCGTGCCGCGCCTTGCGAGCTTCCGCGAGGCGCATCCGTACTATCGCGTGCGCCTTTTGACGAATCTGCAGATCGAGGATTTTCGCCAGAGCACGAGTGACATCGGTATTCGTATGGGGCAGGGACATTGGCCCGACGTCGCGCAACAGAAACTATTCGACGACGACATGCTCGTGGTCGCGGCGCCGCATTTCTCGCTTGGGCCAAACGGCCGTTTTCCGCGCACGGCCGAGGACGTGCTCGCGTGTCCGCTGATCTCGAGCCCCGACGCGCCCTGGAGCGACTGGTGCCAGGCGGCGCAGGTGGCCGAGCCGGCTGCTGAAGCGCTGGTGCTATCGGCGAACGATTCGAATATCGTGATCAGCGCCGTGCTGCTCGGGCAGGGTGTCGCGCTCGAGCGGCGCAGCCTCGTCGCGCACGCGCTGGCGCGGGGCGAACTGCTGCAGATCACGGACATCCGGGTGCGGTATCGCTATCCGTACTGGCTGGTGTGGCAGCAACGCGAGATCCTGAACGCGAAACAGGCGCATTTCGCACAGTGGATCGACGCGCAGGTCGACGCCTATTTGCGTAGCGGCGGGTGAGATTCTGTGTCGATTGGCGCGCGCAGGCCGCCGTTCGCGGGGGATTACCGGTTTGCGCGCGAGTGTCAGTCGTATATATTCGGGATTCCCATCTCAGACTTCACCGGGAACCATGAAGCATCGATTCACGTGGCGTTGCGCCCGCTTTTCGCTGCTCGCACTCTGTTATGGGCGTTGCGCCGTCGAATATCTTCCAATACGACTGGAGAGAACAATGACGTCTTCACCTGCAAAGAAATGGGCAGTCCTGCTGACATCGGTTGTACTTAGCGTGGCTTCGGTTGCACCGGCGTTCGCGCAAAGCGGCGGTAGTGCTCCGGCGGGCGATGAAGCCACTGCCGCCACTGCCGCCAATCCGGCGGCCGCATCCAAGGCAGCCGCCAAGGCGCAACGCAAGGCTGCCCGCAAGCAGGCGCGGGCGAAGAAGAATGCTGAGTTGAAGCAACTGGAAAGCAACGGGTATAACCCGTCGCGCAACGATCCGAACTATCCGACGGATCTCCAGAACGCGCAGAAGAAGGCGGCTGCGGGCGCGGCGGCGAGCCAGTAAGCGGCTGCGGGCCGGACGGAGGTTGCCGGCCCGGTCGTGCTTGCGCGGGGGGAGCCTGGCAAATGCAGACTGGCAAACGCAACCTTGCAAACGCAACCCGGCAAGCACAAGGTATGAAGATAAACGAGGCGCTCAGGCGCCTCGTTTTCGTTCAATGTCCGCCGTTCAATCCAGCACCGGCAGCGCGCGTGGGCGCCGGTCGCTATCGGTTGCGACGTAGGTCAGGGTCGCCTCGGTGACTTTCACGAGGTCTTCGGTCAGGCTCATGCGCTGCGCGTAGACCTCGACCGCCACCGTCACCGACGTGTTCCCCGTCTTGACGATATCCGCGTAGAAGCTCAGCAGATCGCCGACAAACACCGGTTGCTTGAAGACGAACGAATTGACCGCGATGGTCGCCACCCGCCCGTTGGCACGGCGGCTGGCCGGAATCGAACCGGCGATATCCACTTGCGCCATGATCCAGCCTCCGAACACGTCGCCGTGGACATTCGCGTCCGACGGTTGCGGCATGACGCGCAGTGCGCAAGACTTTTGCGGGAGTTGAAGGAGATCGGTCATCGGGGCACCCTTGAAATTCGTAATGGCTCGGTCGGCTCGACAGGCAGGCGGGGGGATTTCACGACAACTGCACGACACAGCGGTACAACGCAGCGGTACGGCACAGCCGCACGGCCCACGTTCAACCGAAGGCCGGACGGCCCATGAAAAGCGGCGCCAGCCAGCTTCTGCGACAATAGACAGATCAGGAATTGTACGGGAAAGCGCCCAGCCGGGTCGCGCGACATAGAGCAGGGCGCAGAGTTTGCGCGCTGCCGGTCGGCGCGCCGCTGCGAACTCCGTCGCTTCCATACTCTCCCCAGCCGATCCCATGCGCCGTACACCCTCGTCCGAACCTTCCCCGATCTCGACCCAGCCGCGCAACGACTGGCAAACGATCCTGTCGCTGCTCCCGTATCTCGCCACCTATAAATGGCGCGTCGGCTTCGCGTTGAGCTGCCTGATCGGCGCGAAGGTCGCCAATCTCGGCGTGCCGATCGTGATGAAGCGAATCATCGACGGCCTCTCGTCGGTGAAGCATCTCACCGCGCTTGGCCGTGCGCACGATTCCCCTGGCATCGTGCTGCTGGGCGGGGTCGGTTTGATGGTGGTCGCCTATGCAGTGGTGCGGCTGTCCACCTCGCTTTTCACCGAGCTGCGCGAAATTCTATTTGCGAAGGTGACCGAAAGTGCGGTGCGGCAGCTCGCGCTGAAAGTGTTCCGCCATTTGCATGCACTGTCGTTGCGGTTTCATCTCGATCGGCAGACGGGCGGCATGTCGCGCGATATCGAACGCGGCACGCGCGGCATCACGCAACTGATTTCGTATTCGTTGTACAGCATCCTGCCGACACTGGTCGAAGTCGGTCTCGTGCTCGGCTTTTTCGTCATCAAATACGAGGCGTACTACGCGATCGTCACGTTCATTGCGCTCGCTGCGTACATCACGTTCACTGTGAAAGTCACCGAATGGCGTACGCATTTTCGCCGCACGATGAACGATCTCGATTCAAAGGCGAACTCGCGCGCGATCGATTCGTTGCTCAACTACGAGACAGTGAAGTACTTCGGCAACGAAGAGTGGGAAGCGCAACGTTACGACGAAAATCTCAAACGCTATCGCACGGCCGCGATCAAATCGCAGCGTTCGCTGTCGGCGCTGAACTTCGGGCAGCAGGCGATCATCGGCACGGGGCTCGTGTTCATTCTGTGGCGCGCGACCGAAGGCGTGATGGCCGGGCGCCTCACGCTCGGCGATCTGGTGCTGATCAACACTTTCATGTTGCAGCTCTATATTCCGCTGAATTTTCTCGGCGTCGTGTATCGGGAACTGAAGCAAAGCCTCACCGATATGGACCGCATGTTCACGCTGCTTGGCGCGGCCCAGGAAGTGCCCGATGTGCCGGACGCGCCCGAGTTGCAGGTGAGCGGTGCGCAGGTGCGCTTCGAGCATGTGAACTTCTCGTATGAGCCGGCGCGGCAGATTCTGCACGACGTGAGCTTCACGATTCCGGCGGGCAGCACCACGGCAGTGGTCGGTCACAGCGGTTCGGGCAAATCGACGCTCGCGCGGTTGATGTTCCGCTTCTACGATCTGGATCGCGCGACGGGCGGTGCGATCATCATCGATGGTCAGGATATTCGCGACGTCACGCAGGATTCGCTGCGTGCTTCGATCGGCATCGTGCCGCAGGATACGGTGCTGTTCAACGATTCGATCTACTACAACATCGCTTATGGCCGTCCGTCGGCCACGCACGAGGAAGTGATCGCGGCGGCGCGCGCGGCGCATATTCACGACTTCATCGAAGGGCTGCCGAAGGGTTACGAGACGCCGGTCGGCGAGCGTGGCCTGAAGTTGTCCGGCGGTGAAAAGCAGCGCGTCGCGATTGCGCGCACCATCCTCAAGAATCCGCCGATCCTTCTGTTCGATGAGGCGACTTCGGCGCTCGATTCGCGCTCGGAGCGCGCGATCCAGCATGAGCTCGATCAGATCGCCCGCGAGCGCACGACGCTGATCATCGCGCACCGGCTTTCGACGGTGGTGCACGCACAGCAGATCATCGTGATGGACAAGGGGCGCATCGTCGAGCGCGGGACGCACGCCGAATTGTTGCGTGCGAACGGATTGTTCGCGCAGATGTGGGCGTTGCAGCAGCAACGTGCCGCAGAGGCGTCGGAGTCGGCTGAAACGGTAGGGGCGGGAGAGGGTGGACGTTAAGCAAGCGGCGGTGAGGTGCGCCGCGTTTGCTTGCTGGATGGCGCGTGTAGCGTGCTCGGCGCGGAGCGCTTAGCATTCAGCGCCGACCTCCTGGCCTTGGTCGTAGCACGTTGAGCGGCGCGTTATCGCACGGTGCCGCTCAATGCCTTGCTGCAATCAGCGTTCGTTCAAACGCTGATCCAAAACCCGCAATTGCGCGGGCGTACCAACGTTTTCCCACAAGCCCTCATACAACTCGCCGCTCGCGAGGCCGCCTGCAATCGTCTCGCGGTAGTAAGGCGTCAGCGCGCGCCGCGTGCCGCGCGGCAGATCGCGGAACATGCGCGTGTCGTAGAGGCCGATGTTGCCGAACGTGAAGCGCGGTTGCGCATCGAGCGAGAGCGTTCCATCGACCAACCCGAAGTCGCCGTTCGGATGAAACGCCGGGTTCGGAACCATCACCAGATGCATGCCGGGTCCGGTTAGCGCCTTCAGCGCTTCGGCGCGCGTATTCAGCGTCGCGTAGTCGAAATCCGCGTAGACGTCACCACTGACGGCGACGAATACTTCGCTCCTGCCCTCATCTTCCAGCAACGGCAACGCCTGCACGATCCCGCCTGCCGTCTCCAGTGCTTCATGCTCGGCCGAGTAGCGCAGTTGCACACCCCAGCGCGAACCGTCGCCGAGCGCGGCTTCGATCCGCTCGCCAAGCCACGCATGGTTGATCACAATGGTGTGAAAGCCGGCGCGCGCGAGGCGCTCGATTTGCCACACGATCAACGGCTTGCCGCCCACTTCGAGCAGGGGCTTCGGGCACGCGTCGGTCAACGGACGCATGCGTTCGCCGCGGCCCGCGGCGAAAATCATCGCTTTCTTCAGAGAATTCGTCATCGGTCAGAATGTGTAGCCGACTTCATTCGCGCGGCCTTCGAGATCGTCGAGCAGCTTCGCGAACGGACGCAGCGGCGCATAGCGCTCAGCGACCTTGCGGGCATAGCCGATGAAACGCGGCAGATCCTTCATGTAGTGCGGTTTGCTGTCGCGGTAGTTGATCCGGCAGAACAGGCCCAGCACCTTGATGTGCCGTTGCAGTCCCATCCACTCGAGCTGGCGGTAGAACTCGCCGAAATCCGGAT
Organism: Paraburkholderia solitsugae; assembly: GCF_013177695.1. Taxonomy (GTDB): domain Bacteria; phylum Pseudomonadota; class Gammaproteobacteria; order Burkholderiales; family Burkholderiaceae; genus Paraburkholderia; species Paraburkholderia solitsugae. Next base: position 11,188 of record NZ_WOEY01000063.1, read on the forward strand.
CGACCGGCAAGCCGGCTTTTTTCGCGCGCTCCCAGTAGTACACGAAGCAATCCAGCTCGAACTGTTCGTCCCAGCTGAGGAATGCATCGCGTAGCAGCGAGGCGACGTCGTAAGTGATCGGGCCGACCACCGCGTCCTGGAAGTCCAGCACGCCCGGATTCACGGGGTTGGGGGCGGCCGCGATCATCAGATTGCGCGGCATGAAATCGCGCAGCATGAATACTTGCGGTTGCGCCCGGGCGCTCGCGATCAGCAGCGCGAAGGTGCGATCGAGCACCCCGCGGGTCTTTTCGTCGACCTCACGGCTCAGATGGCGGCCGAGGAACCACTCCGGCATCAACTCCATCTCGCGGCGCAGGAAGGCTTCGTCGAACGGCGGCAGCACGCCTTCGCGCGACGTGAGCTGCCAGCGGATCAGCGCATCGAGCGCGTCGCGCATCAGCGAGCGGGCGCGGCGCGGGTCATCGCCGCTTTGCGCCTCGGTCAGCGCGCCGAGGTACGAATCGGTGCCCAGATCGGTGACGAGCATGAACCCGGCGTCGAAGTCGACCTCCAGCACACGCGGCACATGCACGTTGGCGGCCTCGAGCAATTGGGCGATTTGCACAAATTCGCGGCACTTTTCGGGCGGCGGGGCATCGACGGCGATCAGAGTGCCGGCGCTTTCGCCTTCCGCCGCCTTACCGGCGAGCCGGAAATAGCGGCGAAAACTGGCGTCGGACGAAGCCGGGGCAAGCGTGTCAAGTTCGAGCGCATAGCGCGCTGCGTGGGCGTTCAGCCAGGCCTTGAGCAGTTCGAGGCGGCTGTCGGTGAAATCTTGGAGGGTGTTTTTGGCAGAGGGCAGCGTCATGAAAACCGGCGGCAAATTCAGAGGGGCAACGTCTTGCCATATAATACCCCACGACTTTTTTGACGCGACTCACGCCAGCTTTCGCGTGTTCCGCTTTACCGCCCGCCTCATCGTTCGACAGATTGTAAAGATTGATGTACAGCCGACTGTCACGGTCGGGATGTGCAGGCGGTGGATCGTGACTACAAAAGCTGACGGACGGGCCGATTCGCCAAACGATACATGCCGCCTAGACAGCTTTCCCAAACGACTCCCTCTTGTGCTGTAGTGCCGCGCAAAAGGCGGCTCGTCGCGGCGTTGATCGCCGTTCCGGGCCTGATGCCCGCGCTTGCGCACGCCCAGTTGGTGGGGGAAGCCGCGCAGCCGCAACCTATCGACGCGCCATGGGGCATGCAGCTCGCCCCGCAGCTCGAAGAACATCCGCTGCAGTCAGGCCAGAAGGCGGCCACCTTCGTACTCGGCGACACGACGAGCGGCACCACCGACCAGGACCTGGCCGCGAAAGGCTCGGCCGAGGTGCGGCGCAATACCTTCGTGATCAAGGCCGACGCGCTGCACTACGATCAGGACACGGACATGGCCGACGCATACGGCAAGGTTCACCTGAACAACAACGGCGCCACGTTTGCCGGCCCGGAAGCGCATATGCGGGTGGACTCGAGCGAAGGCTTCATGTCCGCGCCGAAGTACCACTTCAACGTGACGGGTGGCTCGGGCAGCGCGGAGCGCGTCGACCTGCTCGACAACGAGCGCTCGGTGTTCACGAAGGGCACGTACACGGCTTGCTCGTGTACGGACAACCCGGCGTGGTACCTCAAGGGCACCGAGTTCGATTTCGACACCGGTGCGGACGAAGGCGTCGCGTACAACAGCGTGCTGTTCTTCCAGGGCGTGCCGGTATTCGCTTCGCCGTGGCTGTCGTTCCCGCTGTCGGGCGACCGGCGCAGCGGCATCTTGCCGCCCACGTTTTCGCTGAGTTCGTCGAACGGCTTCGAACTGTCGGTACCGTACTACTTCAACATCGCGCCGAATCGCGACCTGACGGTCACGCCGCGTCTGATCTCGAAGCGCGGCGTGCAGTTGCAGTCAACCTTCCGTTATCTGTCGCCTACGTATTCCGGCTCGATCACCGGCGAGTTCCTGCCGGACGACCACCTGACCCATACCAACCGCTACGCGCTGTATATCCAGCACAACCAGAACTTCGGCAACGGGTTCGGCGGTTATATCTACTACAACAAGGTTTCGGACAATACGTATCCGGAAGACCTGTCGTCGTCGGTCAGCCAGTTCGTTAACGGCACCCAGCTCCTGTATCAACAGGAAGCCGGGTTGACCTATAACAACGGCCCATGGTCGGTGCTCGCACGCGAACAGCACTGGCAGACGCTGACGCCTTCGGTGGCGCCGTACGGCCGCGAGCCGCAGTTGAACGTGAAGTACGCGAAATACAACGTCGGCGGCTTCGATTACGGCGCGGAAGCCGACTACTCGAATTTCCGCATTACCACCGCGGACACCACCCAGGGTCAGCGGGTGATGTTCAACCCGTACCTGTCGTACTCGGTGGTCGGGCCGGGTTACTTCGTCACGCCGAAGGTGCAGTGGCACTTTGCGTCGTACAACCTGAGCAATATCGGCAGCGACCTGCCGGCCGGCTCACCGAAGAATTTCACTGAATCGATTCCGACGCTGAGCTTCGATACCGGCCTGGTGTTCGATCGTTCGGTGCGGATTTTCGGTCAGGATTACATTCAGACGCTGGAGCCGCGGCTTTACTACGTCTACACGCCGTACCGCAATCAATCGCAGGCGCCGCTGTTCGATACGGCAGATTCCGACTTCGGGCTGGCGGAAATCTTCACGCCGAACACGTTCGTCGGGAACGACCGAATCGCCGACGCGAACCGTCTGACCGCGGCGATTACCACGCGCTTCATCAACCCGGCCACGGGCGACGAACGCGCGCGTTTCGTGATCGCGCAGCAGTATTACTTCCAGGATCAGCGCGTCACGCTGCTGCCGACCGAGACCAGCTCGCAGGCCACGCATTCGGACCTGATCGCGGGTGCATCGCTCAAGCTCGGCGCCGGTTTCGCTTCGGAAACGGCGTTCCAATATAATGCCGACAGCAACCAGTTGACGAAGACGAGCATCGGCTTCGGCTTCAGTCCGGCCAGCGGCAAGGTGATCAACGTCGCGTACCGCTACACCCGCGCGAACACCACGCTGGACAACACGCCGATCAACCAGGTGCTGATCTCGGGGCAATGGCCGCTGACGCACCGGGTATATGGGGTCGGGCGGTTCAATTACGACCTCGACGGGCATCGGATCGTCGACGGTCTGATCGGCATGCAATACGACGCCGACTGCTGGACGCTCGGCGCCGGGATCCAGCGCTATGCGAACGGCGTGAACACTTCGTCGCAGCAGCAGACGGGCACGCGGTTCCTCATGCAGTTGACGTTCAAGGGCTTGTCGAGCGTCGACAACGGGCTGATGGCGGCATTCCGCTCCAGCGTCGCGGGCTACACGCCGTTGCCGCCGCCGCCGCCGCCGGAAGCGCGTTTCACCAATTACGAATGACGCTCGCCCGATCATTTATAGAATGCGAAAAGACGGGCCAGGCGCGCCCGACATCATTGGAGTATCTGTGGCAATCATGAAAAAGCTTCGCTTGGCAACGCTTGCGGCCGGTCTTGCCGCTGCGGCGTCTTTCCTGTCGGTTGCGCCGGTTCAGGCGCAGGCGCTGTCGCCCGGCAATAACGGCCAGACGGTCGATACCATTGCCGCGGTGGTCAACAACGGTGTCATCACGCGGCGCGAGCTCGACGAGCGCATCGGCCTGATCACCCACCGGTTGAACCAGCAGAACGCGCCGGTCCCGCCGATGGACCAGTTGCGCCAGCAGGTGCTCAACCAGATGGTGCTGGAACGCATCCAGTTGCAGAAGGCGAAAGAAGACGGCATCAACATCGACGAAGCCACCGTGCAAAAGACGCTCGAGCGGCTCGCGCAGGCGAACAACATGTCGCTCGACATGTATCGCTCGCGTATCGAGGCGCAAGGCGTGCCCTGGACCACCTTCACGAACGACGCACGCACCGAGCTCACGCTCTCGCGTCTGCGTGAGAAGGAAGTGGACAGCAAGGTCACGGTGTCGGACGCCGAGGTCGCGAACTACATCGCCAGCCAGCGCGGCCCGAACGCCGGCCTGACGAGCGATCTGCACCTTCAGCATATCTTCGTCAAGGCGCCGTTGAACGCCTCGGAAACCGACATCGAAACCGCGCAGAAAAAGGCTCAGGCCCTGCTGACCGAAGCCAAGGGCGGCGCCAACTTCGAAAAGCTGGCGAAATCGGATTCGCAAGCACCGGATGCGTCGAAGGGCGGCGATACGGGTTTCCTGCCGACGTCCAAGCTGCCGCCTGAGTTCGTCAAGGCCGCTTCGACGCTGCGCCCGGGCGAGGTCAATCCGGATCTGATCCGCACCAACGATGGCTTCGAAATCGTGCGCCTCGTCGATCGTCGCGCCGGCCAGGGCACCAGCTCCGACGCACCGAAGCTCGTGCAAACGCACGTTCGCCACATTCTGCTGCGCGTCGGCGACGGCATGTCCGAGCCGCAAGCGCGTCAGAAGCTGCTCGAAATCAAGAACGAGATCGCCGCGGGCGGCGACTTCTCGAAGTTCGCCCACACGTACTCGCAAGACGGTTCGGCGTCGCAAGGCGGCGACCTCGGCTGGATCAGCCCGGGCGAGACGGTGCCGGAATTCGAGCGCGCCATGAACAGCCTGCAGGACGGTCAGATCAGCGACCCGGTGCGCAGTGAGTACGGCTATCACCTGATTCAGGTGCTGGGCCGCCGCGAATCGGAAGGCTCGGTTTCGCAGCAGATGGATCTGGCGCGTCAGGCGATCGGTCAGCGCAAGGCGGAACAGGCCTACGCGGACTGGCTGCGTGAATTGCGCGATACGGCCTACGTCGAAGTGAAACCTGTCCAGGCAAGCCTGCAATAATCATCATGACCACCGCCGCGCAGTCCACCAGCCTTCCGTTGCAGATCGCGATCACGACCGGCGAGCCTGCCGGCGTTGGCCCCGAGTTGACCGCGCAGGCGCTGGCGGGTGCGGCGGCGCATTGGCCGGGTGCACAGTTCACCGTGCTGGGCGATGCGGATTTGCTGGCTGAACGCGCGCGTGCGGTGGGCGTCGATTGGGCTCTGCTGGTGGCGGGCGGCAAGCGCGTGCGGGTGCAGCATCGGGCGCTCGGCGCGCCCTCGCTGGCCGGCAAGCTGGACGCCGCCAACGGCCGCTACGTGCTCGATCTGCTCGACAGCGCGATCGACGGCGCTGTGGCCGGCACGTTCGACGCGATCGTGACCGCGCCGCTGCAAAAAAGCACCATCAACGATGCCGGTGTGCCGTTCACCGGCCACACGGAATATCTGGCCGAGCGCACGCACACGCCGCGCGTGGTGATGATGCTGGCGGGCACCGGCAAGCGTCCGTTGCGTGTCGCGCTCGCTACCACGCATCTGCCGCTCAAAGACGTCTCCGCCGCGCTGACGATCGAAGGTATCGTCGAGACGCTGCGCATCGTCGATCACGATCTGCGCCACCACTTTGGTTTGCCCGCCCCGCGTATCCTCGTGACGGGTTTGAACCCGCATGCGGGCGAAAACGGTTATCTGGGCCGCGAGGAAATCGAGGTGATTTCTCCGGCACTGAAGCTCGCGAACGAGCAAGGCATCGACGCACCGGGCCCCTATCCGGCGGACACCTTGTTCCAGCCGCGTTATCTGGAACAGGCCGACTGCGTGCTGGCGATGTTCCACGATCAGGGTCTGCCGGTGTTGAAGTACGCAACATTCGGCGAAGGCATCAACATCACGCTCGGCTTGCCGATCATCCGCACCTCGGTTGATCACGGCACCGCGCTCGATCTGGCCGGCACCGGCCGTGCTGATGCGGGCAGTCTGATCGCCGCCATCGATACGGCGGTTTCGATGGCGCAGCACCGCCGCGGGGGCTGATCCGGCAGTCGCGCAGAGCGGGGCCGTACGCGCTTGCTTGCCGTTTGCCGTTTGCGCGTTCGTTGCGTGTGTTCCTGGTTGGTTCGCGGGTTGTTCCCGGCTAGTTCCCGGGTTGTTCCTATTCTCAAGCAGTTTTCTTAAAGCGTTTCTTCGATGTCCACCAGCAGACAGCAACCGGGCCGGCACCAGGGCCATATCGCGCGCAAGCGTTTCGGGCAGAATTTCCTGGTCGATATGGGCGTGATCGATTCGATCGTCGACGTGATCCGGCCGCAGCGCGGCGAGCGCATGGTCGAGATCGGGCCGGGGCTCGGCGCGCTCACTGGACCGCTGATTGAGCGTCTGGCGACGCCCGAAGCGCCGTTGCACGCCGTCGAGCTGGATCGCGATCTGATCGGCCGCCTCAAGACAAAATTCGGCAACCTGCTCGAGCTGCATGCGGGCGATGCACTTGCGTTCGACTTCGGCACACTGGCAGCGCCTGGTGAGAAGGCGTCGCTGCGCATTGTCGGCAACCTGCCGTACAACATTTCGAGCCCGTTGTTGTTTCATCTGACCGCGTTCGCGGATCGCGTGATCGATCAGCATTTCATGCTGCAAAACGAAGTGGTCGACCGCATGGTGGCGGAGCCGGGCACCAAGGCGTTCAGCCGCCTCTCGGTGATGCTGCAGTACCGCTACGTGATCGACAAGCAACTCGACGTGCCGCCCGAAGCATTCCAGCCGCCACCGAAGGTCGATTCGGCGATCGTGCGGATGATCCCGTACGAACTGCATGAACTGCCGGCCGTGGACGAGCGCGTGCTCGGCGAAGTGGTGACGGCGGCCTTCTCGCAGCGGCGCAAGATGCTGCGTAACACTTTGGCTGCGTTTCGTGACGCGGTGGATTTCGACGCGCTAGGCTTCGATCTGCAACGCCGCGCCGAAGATGTGCCGGTGGCCGAATATGTGCGTGTGGCGCAGATCGTAGCGGCTTCGCCGTCGCGTGGCGCCACGGCCGCGGACACTGAGACTGACGACGCCTGAGCGGCGTTGCACGGTCCTGAAAGAAGCGCGCTGCGTCCTGCAGCGCGCGTGAAACACCCCACTTCTTAAGCAGCAACCCGCTTCACCGGCGCATTGACCAGAGCAATGCCGATCAGTACCAGCGCCGCGGCCATCAGGAAGCGCAGGTTGAACGACTCGCCGAGCAACAGCACGCCGAAGGTCACGCCGAACAACGGCGTCAGGAACGAGAACACCGACAGGCGCGACGCGATGTAACGCGTCAACAGCCAGAACCACACCAGATAGCTGACGAACGCCACGATCACCGCCTGATACGCGAGGCTCATCACGGTCAGCGGCGTGATGGTTTCGACGTGTGCCTGACCGAGCCACAGCGCGAGCGCGAGCAGCACCACCGCCGACACTGTCAATTGATAGAACAGCGTCTTGCTGGCGCTCGAATGGGCGAGGCGCGTGGCGCGCACCACCACGGTGGTCGCAGCCCACGCGATGCCTGCCAGCACGCCGAGCGCGTCACCGGCGACGCCCTTCAGGGTCGAGCCCTGCGTCGCATGGCCGTGAAGGAAGCCGTCGGCGAACGCCAGCGCCATACCCGCAAACGCCGCCAGGATGCCGAGCCACTGAGTGCGCCGTATCCGCTCTCCGGCGACGAACCAGTGCAGCCCGAGCGCTGTAAAGCACGGTGCGGTGTACAGAAAGACCGCCATACGCGAGGCGCTGGTCAGCGTCAGGCCGAGAAAAATGCACACGAATTCCCCGGCGAACAGCACGCCGGCGAGCAAACCCGCGCCTAACGTGCCGTCGTCACGAAAGAGCGGGGTGCCGCGCGAGCGCGCCCAACCCCAGACCAACACAGCCGCGATTGCCGAGCGCAAACCTGCCTGGAATATCGGCGGCAGTGCCGCGTTGGTGCTCTTGATCGCGACTTGCTGAAATCCCCAGATCGCGCACAAGCCGATCATAAGCAGGATGGCGAAGCTATCTAGGGCGCGGCGCGTGGGCAGGGCGGTGGTGCTCATGGGTTTTGTGGAGTGCCGATCATAAGTCATACGATATCAAAACCATCCGCCCCGAAATGCGATGACCCCACCGCCTACGCGTGCTTCTTACAAGCTGCAAGCACTTCGATGACATAACAACACTTACTTCAGTCTATTTCCTTGCTGCCCAGGTTTCGCGCTAAGGTTCACCCACACGCATTTCGTCAGCTCATTCAAACAACCTGCATGGGCTGTCATGCAAGGTTCCGATGCGGACCCTGCATCGTACCTGGCGATTTACGCGGTCTCAGATGAGCAGCGTGCCGGCACTTTGTATCAGGCGTGGCGGTGTCGAAATATCCGCGCAAAGCGGGAACCTGTACGAGGAGACGATATGAAGAATGCATGCAGGTGGGCCATGGCAGTCGTGCCCACGGCGTTGGCGTGCCACATGGCACATGCCCAATCGAGCGTGACGCTCTACGGTGTCATCGACGAAAGCGTGCACTATCTGACCCACGCAAACCAGGCCGGCGATTCGTCGATCGGGCTCGGCAACGGTGGCATGACGGAGAGCCGCTGGGGGATCAGGGGCGTCGAGGATCTGGGCGGTGGCTGGTCGACGTTCTTCAAGCTCGAAAACCGTTTCTACATGAATAGCGGCCAAAGCGATCCCACCTTGCCGTTCTTCAATGAAGCGCAAGTGGGCGTGCGCTCGGATTCCTATGGCCAGGTGATCTTCGGCCGTCAGTACAACGCGATGATCGAGGGCGTGACCATCGGCGGCTACGGCAGCAATCTCTGGATTCCGTACGATTTCAGCTTTCAGCCGGAAGTGACGATGACGGGCGGCATCTGGACCAGCAACCAGGTGCAGTACCAGGCGAAATATAACGGTTTCCATCTTGCCGCCGGTTACGCATTCGGCGGCAACGCGGGCAATTCGTACGGCAGCCAGGTCGGCGTGGCGCTCGCTTATGCAGCGGGTGCCCCGTTCACCTTCGGCGGCGCGTATCAGGAGTCGAAAGATTCGGTCAACGGCGCAGCGGCGAAGGCGTGGACCTTTGGTGGGTCGTACACGTGGAACCTGACCCGGTTCTCCGTCGGCTATATCGTCAATCAGAATGACGCCGGCTTTTCGAATTTTGCCAACGGGCCGTTCACCGCGCCCGCATTGGCTGCGCTCAAGTACACGGATTTTTCGCGGCGCCGCATGATCATGGGGGGCATCACGCAGCAGGTCGGCACCGCGTGGCACTTCGCCGCGAATGTCTGGCGCACGCTGCAGGACGGCAAGACCGCCGCACAGGACGGCTCGGCATGGCAGTATCAACTGGTCGCCGACTACAACCTGTCGAGGCGCACCGACGTCTATCTGGAAGGCGATTACTCGCTGTACCGGGGCGACCTGATCGGCGCACAGTTGCAGGGCGTCAACGGTGTCGGGCTTGCGCAGAAGGGTAGCCAGATCGGCCTGATGGCCGGTGTGCGCCATCAGTTCTGAGCACTTACCCACTCCAGCGCGCGCCCAGATTGCCCTCTACCGTGCTGCGGTGCTCGCCGTTCACGTTCGTGGTGTGGCTCGCGGTGGCGAAAGCGGCCGCGCGTCTCACTCAGGTGTGCCTTCCATGCGCTGCTTCGACCGTTGTGGATCGATCAACGCGAAACCCGCCGCACCGACGACCAGCAGCAACACGCCGGTTATCCCGAAGCCGATCTCATAGCGACGCGCGTCGCCTGCCACGCCGAGCAGCTTGCCCATCGCCACGGGGCCGATCAGTCCGGCGGTGGTGACGAGCGAGTTGGTGATCGCGAGCAGCGCCCCGCGCCGCGCCAGTGGCGCGACTTCGGCGACCAGCATCGGGCCGAAGGTGAAAGTCTGAATCGCCAACGCGCTGGCGAGCCCCATCAATGCGATCTTGACGAACGGCGGCGCACCGAACAACAGTGAGCAGTACGCCAACCCGCTCACCACGCAGACCGCACTGATCAGTTTGCCGCGCGCCACCTTCGACGGCACGCCGCGCTTGAGCATTCGATGCGAAACCATGGCGAGCGCGATGCCGAGCGGGATCTGCGCCGCGACTTGCAGCGCGAACAACCAACCGGCCCGGGTCGCGTCAAAGCCGAGACCGAGCCGGAAATACGCGGGTACCCAGGTGAAACCGATCGCGACCACCGCATAGCCGACAAAGCACTGCAGCATCACGCCGACGACGGTGCGGTCGCTGAGCATGCGCCGAAAGCACAATGGCGCAGCACGCGGGCCGGCCGCCGCGGCGGCAAACCCGGGTGATGCGTTGTGCTGACGATTGCCCGTCTTGCCCAGGCACAGCCACAAAACAGTCCAGCCGATGCCGACCGCGCCGAGCGTGAGAAACGTCGCGTGCCAGTGCCACTGTTGCGAGATATAGGTGAGCAAGGGTCCGGCGATGATAACGCCCGCGGTCGCCCCTTGCAGAACGATTGTGGTGGGCAGATTGCGCTCGTGGTCGTCGAACCAGGTGTAGACCACATGCAGCGCGAGTGGCGCGGCCGGCCCTTCGCCCGCACCCAGCAGGACGCGGCATAGCAACAACACGGCAAAGCTGGTCGGCGAGGCGAGCGGCAACTGCGCTACCGCCCAGATCAGCGCGAGTGCGGCGAGCAGCCATTTCATATTGACGCGGTCGGCAATCAGGCCGACGGCGATGCCCGAAATCGAGAACAACACAAAAAACGCACTGCCGACGAGGCCGAACTGACCGTGCGTCAACTGCATGTCATTCATCATGGGTATCGCGACCAGACCGATCACGGCCTTGTCGGCGAAGTTGATCAGCATGAACAGGAACAGCGAGGCGACAATCACCCAGCGGCGGCCCTGCGCGGATTCGCGTGCGTTGGCGGGGTGAGCCGGCGTGGCGTCGGCGGCGAGCGCCGTGCAGCGTTTCGTGCTGCTGAGGATGGTGGGCAAAGCGTGTCTCCAATTCTCGCGCGGGGCGCTGGGTTTTCGCCCATTTGAGGTGGTATAAACGAATTGTTCAAGTGCATTCTCGTTATCGGGAGCTTGCAAGCTATGCATGAGGTCAATTCCCGCCGCCTTACCCATCTTATCGCGCTCGCGGAGGAAGGCAGTTTTGCGCGCGCGGCCGAGCGGGTTCATCTGAGCCAGCCGGCGTTGAGCCGCAGCATTCAGGCGCTCGAAGAGGAGGTCGGCATGAAACTGTTCGACCGCGCGGCACGCGGCGTCGCGATGACGGCGGCCGGGCGGCTGCTGGTCGAGCGCGCCCGGCGCGTGCTGTTCGAAACGCGCTGCCTGTTTCGCGACGTCGAACTGCTGAAGGCACACGAACTCGGCGAGTTGCGCATCGGCCTCGGACCCTACGCGGCGGTCGTGCTGCTGCCAGACCTGCTGGTGGAGTTCGCGCGGCGCTTTCCGAAGATTAAAGTGTCGATCGAACTCGGCGAAGGCGATGGGCTGCTCGCCAAACTGCGTGCCGAACAGATCGACTTTCTGGTCACTGACCGGCGTGTGCCGCCCGTGACGCCGGATGTCACGTTGCAGCGTCTGCCGCGTCACGAGGGTGGCTGGTTCGCGCGGCCGGACCATCCCCTGTTTGCACACGACACGGTGCCGCTCGCGGCGTTGCGCGAGTTCCCGCTGGTGTCGGTGACTTTGCCCGCGTTCATGAAGGACGCCCTGCATCGTTTGCTCAAGTACCGCGCGCACGAGCAGATTCCGTTGCAGATCGAATGCAACGACGTGGCGGTGCTGAAAGACGTCGTGGCGCAGACCGATGCCGTGCTGTTCTCCACGGCGTCCGCGGTGCGGCGCGATCTGGAGATGCGGCGGCTGGCGCGCATTCCGCTCATCAATCCGCCGCGTCTCGCGCTTGAATTTGCGCTGGTGTATCTGGCTGAGCGCACACCTTCGCCCGCCGCGCATTCCGCGTTGGGACTCGCCGAACGGGTGATGGAGGACGCCAACCGTGCCGCGCGGGGCTTGCTGCATCCCGACGCACTGGTGACGTGAGTGGGCCGCTGAATGGTCGCCTGGGCGATCGCATGACTGGCCCCCGTGATTACCCTGGATGCGGTTGACACAGCGATCTCAATCGTAGACGATCCGGAATCCAGATTCCGGTTCGCCGTGAATTTCCATTTTCTCAGCGCAGCGAACTTAGGCCGAACTCCGTATGACGACTTCACCACGCGGCCGCGAAGCGCAGGCCAGCAGCATCGCGGCGCCGCTTCAGACGCGCAGCCAGCAGGGTCTCGTTCGCATGTTGCAAGCCGGGCGCGAGCTGATCGAAACGAGCGGCAATCTCGACGATCTGTCGATCAACGATATCGTCGAGCGTGCGGGTACGTCGATCGGCGCGTTTTATCGGCGCTTCGACAATAAGGACAGCTTCTTCGAAGTTGTCCAGGACGCGGCGATGGAAGAGGGGCTCGAGTACGTGCGCGAGACCGTCGAGCGTGATCCGGCCTGGCGTTCGAACGATGCGGGCACGCTTGCCGATGCGGTCATTTCGTTTTATGTCGCGACGTTCCGGCGCAATCGCGGGCTGTATCACGCGTCGTTGCTGCGGGCGTCGCAGCGCAAAGAGAGCTGGGACGCTGTGAAATCGACTAATCACGAGGTTCTGGCGATGGTCGTGCCGCGTCTCGTCAGCGCGTTGGCACAGTCGCGCGGCATCAAGACCGATGACAACGCGACGCAGTCGCTCGAATTCGAAGTACGCGCCACCTTGCAAATGATCCTCGGCATGCTGGTCAACAGCGTGCTGAACGACCCGGGTCCTTTGTCGCTCTCCAGCCGGCAACTGCGGTCATGGCTGCAAGTTCGTTTGCGACGCTGCCTCGGTTTGCCGGAGGGCTGATTTTTTTACTTATAAATCGGAATCAGAATTCTTATTCCATTAATAGAAAACCGATCCAGATGCAGCGCGATTCCTGCTACGCGCAGCCGAATATTCAAGGAGAGACCGCATGAGCTCATGTTGCCCCGAACTAGTTCGCAATCCCGCCTTCGACGCGCCGCATATCGGCGAACCGCTCGATGTCGCGTTCGACGCCGGCGTGAATCTCGCCTTCGCCATTGCCGCGCCGACCGTGCCGCCGCGCCTGACCGAACACTCGCGGCGCATGGCGCAGCGCATCTATCGCGTCGCCGAGCGCGTGTATTGCGCGGTCGGTTACGCGATCGCGAACATCATCTTCGTGGTCGGCGACGACGGCATCGTGGTGATTGACGCGACCGAGGCGGTGTCCGCAGCGAAACGCATCTATGAGGACTTCTGTGCGATCGATCCGCGGCACGCAGGGCTGCCGGTCAAGGCCGTGGTCTACACGCACAACCATACGGACCACACTGGCGGCGTGCGGGCTTTCGTCGACGAGGCCGCGCTCGAGGCGGGCAGCGTCGAGATCATCGCGCACCGCTCGTTGATGGACACCGTGATCAACAACGCGAACCTCGTCGCACCGATTCTCTCCACGCGTTCGGCGTACAGCTTCGGCACGCTGCTGCCGGCCGGCGCGACCGGCAAGGTCAACGCGGGCATCGGACCGGTGCTGATCGCCGAGCCGGCGAGCTTCTTCGCACCGACCCGCGTGTTCGACGACAAGCTCGGCATCGTGCTGGCGGGCGTGCGTTTCGAGTTCCGCTATGCGCCATCGGAGGCTGACGACGAAATCGTCATGTGGCTGCCCGAGCTTGGCGTGCTGCTGTCGGCGGAAGTGATCCAGGGCGAGTGTCTGGCGAACGTGCATACGTTGCGCGGCACGCGTTACCGCGATCCGGTACGCTGGTATCAGACCATCGACATGATGCGCGGCTTCAACGCGGCCCATATGGTGCCGGCGCATGGTCGGCCGGTATCGGGCGCGCAGTATGTCGCCGAGGTGCTGTGCGTGTATCGCGACGCCATCCAGTTCATCCACGACCAGACCATCCGTCACATGAACTTCGGTCTGAGCCCGGACGAACTCGCCGAGGCCATTCCCGCGCTGCCGCCGCATCTCGCAGAGCATGCCTGGCTCGGTGAGTACTACGGTACGGTCAAGCATTCAGTACGACAGGTTTATAGCGGTCAACTCGGCTGGTTCGATGGCGATCCGGCGTCGTTCGATCCGCTGCCGCGCGCTGAACGTTCGGCGCGCATGGTCAAGATGATGGGCGGCGTGGAAGCGGTGCGCGCCGCAGCACGCGTGGCGTTGGACGAGTCGGACTGGCGCTGGGCCGCGGAGCTGGCCACGCTGCTGGTGCGCCTCGATAAAACCAACGCCGACGCGCGCAACCTCAAAGCGACTGCGTTGCGCGAACTGGGCTACCGCACGGTGAACACCAACTGGCGCAACTGGTATCTGAGCGCGGCGCGCGAACTCGAACACGCCTACGACGAACTACCGTTTGCGGGCAGCTCGAGTCTTGCCTCGGTGGACGTGTTGCGCGCCCAACCGTTGCGCAATGTGTTCCAGCGCTTCAGCGTGAACGTCGATCCGGAACGTTGCGCCAACGTGCAGATGACGCTCGCATTCCGCGTGACGGATCGCAATGAAACGCATGCGCTCGAACTACGGCGTGGCGTGTTGCAGATTCACGAGCGCATACCTTCGGCGGTCGGCCTTCAACTCGCGCTTGATACCAGCACCTTGTACGGCATGCTGCGCGACATGGCGACGCAGTTGCCGAAGTGCCTCGAGAGCGGCACAGTCGTGCTGGAGCGTGGCACGGCCGAGCAGTTGCGCAGCTTCTTCAATTGCTTCGACCAGCCCGCGCGGCGTATGCCTGCGCTGACTACGCGATAGAAGCGGAGCGGCTCGCATCGGCGCGCCGGCGCTGTGGCACGTCGTGCATCGGCGCATCGCGATGCGAAACCCAAGGAGGAGACATGGAAAAAATCTGGTTGAAGTCCTATCCGCCGGGCGTGCCGGCGGAGGTCGACACTACGCAGTTCAGCTCCCTTGGCGACTTGCTGGAGCAGAGTTTTGAGACGCACGCGGCAGAGCGCGCGTTCGTCTGCATGGGCCGCGAGTTGACTTACGGCGAGCTCGATACGAAGTCGCGCCACCTTGCGGCGTGGTTTCAATGGCTAGGCCTTGCGCGTGGGGCGCGCATTGCCGTGATGTTGCCGAATGTGCTGCAGTATCCGGTGGCCATGGCGGCCATCCTGCGTGCCGGTTACGTAGTGGTGAACGTCAATCCGCTGTACACGCCGCGTGAACTGGAGCATCAACTGAACGACAGCGGCGCGGAAGCGATCGTGCTGCTCGAACCGTTCGCGAAGACGCTCGAGGCCGTGCAAGCGAATACGTCGATCAGGCATGTCGTGCTGACCTCGATCGGCGAGATGCTCGGTGCGGGTAGTCCTGAGGTTGCGGACAATGTGCCGCCAACTTCGCGTATTGCACTGAACGATGCCATCGCCCGTGGTTCGGACGCGGGCTTCACGCCTGTCACGCTCACGCAAGGTGATGTGGCGGTGCTGCAATACACCGGTGGCACCACCGGCGTCTCGAAGGGCGCCACCTTGCTGCACGGAAATCTGATCGCCAACGTTCTGCAATCGGAGTTGTGGCGCGAGCCGGTCTATCGCGGGCGTACCGACATCAAGCAGTTCATCGCGGTCGTCGCGCTGCCGCTGTATCACATCTTCGGGCTGACGGTCTGCGGCCTGCTGACGATGCGTTGCGGCGGCATGGGCATCCTGATTCCGAATCCGCGCGATCTGCCGGGGCTGATCAAAGCCTTGCAAGGCTACGCGATCAACTCGTTCCCGGGTGTGAACACCATGTTCAACGCGCTGCTGAACGAACCCGACCTCAAAACGCTCGACTTCTCCAGGCTGGTGCAATCGAACGGCGGCGGCATGGCGGTGCAGCAGGCCGTCGCGCAACGCTGGCAGGCGCTGACCGGCGTGCCAATCGTCGAAGGTTATGGGCTCTCGGAAACCTCGCCGTGCGCCACAACCAATCTGCCGACGTCCACCGCGTTCACCGGAACGGTCGGCTTGCCGCTGCCGTCCACGGATATTTCGATTCGCGACGACGCCGGCCACGAGGTGCCTCTCGGCGAATGCGGCGAAATCTGCATTCGTGGGCCGCAGGTGATGGCCGGCTACTGGAACCGTCCTGATGAA
This sequence comes from Paraburkholderia solitsugae, assembly GCF_013177695.1. Taxonomy (GTDB): domain Bacteria; phylum Pseudomonadota; class Gammaproteobacteria; order Burkholderiales; family Burkholderiaceae; genus Paraburkholderia; species Paraburkholderia solitsugae. The sequence continues at coordinate 27,189 of NZ_WOEY01000063.1, forward strand.
ACCGCGAAGGTGATGACGCCGGACGGCTTTTTCAAATCCGGCGACATCGGCGTGATGACGGAAGAGGGCTTCGTGAAGATCGTCGACCGCAAGAAGGACATGATTCTGGTGTCGGGCTTCAACGTCTATCCGAACGAAATCGAGGGTGTGGTGGCAAAGCATCCGGGCGTGTTTGAGGTCGTGGCGGTCGGCGTGCCGGACGCGGAGGCGGGCGAGGTCGTGAAGCTCTACGTGGTGAAGAAAGATCCGGCGCTCACCGACGCGGATATTTTTTCGTTCTGCAAGGGGCAACTGACGGGTTACAAGCGCCCCAAGATCATCGAATTCCGCAGCGAGCTGCCGAAGACCAACGTCGGCAAGATTCTGCGGCGCGCATTGCGCGACGAGGTGAAGAGCGCGGGCTGAAAACGGGCGTGCCATGCGGCTCGCCGAGTGTGGCACGCTCTGCAGCTTGGCGTAATTCCGGGTACATTGTCGTTCTCGACATCACGCACTAGGGAGTACACGATGCGCCTGCTTCATACCATGCTCCGGGTCGGCGACCTGGACCGTTCGATTGCCTTCTACACAGACCTGCTCGGTATGAAATTGCTGCGCCGGAATGACTATCCGGACGGCAAGTTCACGCTTGCTTTCGTGGGCTATGAAGACGAACGCGACGGCACCGTACTTGAACTCACGCACAACTGGGACACGCCGTCGTATGACCTCGGCACCGGCTTCGGGCACCTCGCGGTCGAAGTCGAAGACGCTTACGCGGCATGCGACAAGATCAAGGCCCAGGGAGGCAAGGTCGTGCGCGAGGCCGGTCCGATGAAACACGGTACTACCGTGATCGCCTTCGTCGAAGATCCGGACGGCTACAAGATCGAGTTCATCCAGAAGAAAAAGTGACGTAAGCGGCGGGGCGAGGACAGGCAATGAATCACAGCAATCCCTACTTCAAAGAACTTGGCGACATCCACGTCGAAATCCAGGCTTTGTTCGACGGTTCCGCGGATCACGGCGCGCTGGATCGCATCATGGCGCGCTTCGCGCCGCAATTCACGCTGGTCATGCCGTCCGGTCTCGCTCTGGACTTCGCGGGCCTGCGGGAGATTTTCGCGAAGCTGAACGGCGCGCGCCCCGGCTCGCGGATCACGATCCGCGATATGGAGATCGTGTCCGAGTATCCATCGGGCGCAGTGGTGAAATATCGTGAGTATCAGCGCGACAGCGCGGGCAATGCGAACGTGCGGCGCTCGACGGCGGTGATGGACCTCGACGCGCACGGCAAAGTGACGTGGCGTCACCTGCAGGAAACCTTCTGTACGGACTGAGTTGCGGGCTTCAGAGGGCCGGCGCTTCGCGTTGAGGCGCCGGTTTCAAGGCTTCATAGCCGAAAGACCGAAGTCTTGAAGGGCCGAAGAAGGCCCGAAGGCTTTAAAGCGTCGGCAGCAATTCCGGCGGATGCGACTTCAACGTCTGCCGCGCTTCGCGGAATTCCGGAAAAATCGACTCGACTGTCTGCCAGAAACGCGGACTGTGATTCATCTCGCGCAGATGCGCGAGCTCGTGCGCGACGACGTAATCGATGATCGACAGCGGGAAGTGAATCAGCCGCCAGTTCAGTCGAATTTTGCCGTCGCTTGAACAGCTGCCCCAACGCGTGGCCGCAGAAGATAGTGCATAGGCGCGATAGTTGACACCCAGCTTCTCCGCGTAGATCGCGAGGCGCTCGCCGAACAGGCGTTTTGCTTCGCCTTGCAGCCAGCCTTGCACACGATCCTTGATCTGCTGCGGGTCCGCTTGCAATGGCAGCGGCACTTGCAGCGCGGCTTCATCCGCGTTGAACGCGAGCGTGCCTTGCGGCGAGCCGAGCTTCACGCGCACCGGCTGGCCGAGATACGGCACTTCCGCACCATCTTTCCAGTCAACCTTGGGCAACGCACGCTGTTCGACACGCGTTTGCCATTCGATCAGCTTCGTAAAAATCCAGCGCTGCTTTTCGGTGATGGCGGTTTCGATATCCGCGAGCGTGACCCAACGTGGTGCGGTGATCATCAAGCCGGTGCTGTCGATCGCAAAGCCGATCGAGCGGCGTGCCGAGCGCTTGAGCACGTAATGCAGCGTGCGCGAACCGATGGTGAGGCTGCGCAGCTTGCTGCCGTCCGGTGCGAGCGGCACGGCCGGCTGCTGCCCGCTCTGCGAGCCGGTCGTTGGTGCGGACGGTGACGGGGACGACGACGTCGACCCCGGCTCGGCAAAGAGCGGGAGATCGAGCTGCCGGTTATCGAGCGCCGCAGCGGGCTGCGACGTAGGAGACTTCTGCATCAGATTCGGCTTCGCGCAAATGCGCCTTCGAGGGCGCGGGCGCGTCAGATTGGTGCGGCGGCGGAAGTGCTTTCCGCCGCGCGGTACGCGGTAGGATCGATGCGACGCATCTCAGCTTCGATCCACTTTTCGACGCGCGTGTTCACTTCATCGGGCGTGAGCCCCGTCGTGTCGATCGGCTTGCCGATCGACACTGTGACTATACCCGCATATTTGAGAAACGAGTTGCGCGGCCACACACGTCCGGCGTTGTGCGCGATCGGCACGACGGGCGCGCCGGTGGCAATGGCAAAACGCGCACCGCCTGTTTTGTACTTGCCTTGCTTGCCGGTCGGCGTACGCGTTCCTTCCGGAAACATGATCACCCAGGCCCCTTCCGCCATGCGTTGCTTGCCTTGTTTGATGACCGATTCGAACGCGTACTTACCTTCCTTGCGATCGATGTGAACCATCTTCAGCATGCCCAATGCCCAGCCGAAGAACGGCACGTACAGCAGTTCGCGCTTGAACACGTAGCACAGCGGCCGTGGCATCAGCGCCGGAAACGCCAGCGTTTCCCATGCCGATTGATGCTTGGACAGCAGTACGGCCGGACCATCGGGCAGGTTCTCATAGCCCTCGATGTTGTAGCGGATGCCGTTCAGCCAGCGCACCGTGTGGAGCGTGGCGCGGCACCAGCCGGCCGCCATCCAGTAGCGATTGTCGGCTCGCATGAACGGAAACGCGATGAAGCACGCGGTTGCGTACGGCACCGTGAAGAGCACGAAGTAGATCAGCAGCAGCAAAGAACGAATGAAGCGCATCGGCGTGGTCAGTGAGGGTGGGAGACGCGCGTGGTGCGCGTCACTCGTGATGAGCGTCGGCAAGGAAGTCGAGTGCGAACGCGCGCAGGTCGTCGTGCACACGCGTGCCCTCTGGCAGGCCGCCGGCTGCGAGCGTCTTGCGGCCCTTGCCGGTCAGCACCAGATGCGTCGGATGGCCGAGCGACGCGCCCGCTTGCAGGTCGCGCATCGCGTCGCCGACCACCGGCGTATGGTGCGGATCGACTTCGAAACGTTCGGCGATCATCTTCAGCATGCCGGGCTTCGGTTTGCGGCATTCGCATTGATCCTGCGCCGTGTGCGGGCAGAAAAACACGGCGTCGATGCGCCCGCCGACCGCCGCCGCCATGCGATGCATTTTCAGATGCATCGCATTGAGCGCGTTCATGTCGAAGAGACCGCGGCCGATGCCCGACTGGTTGGTCGCGATTGCCACGCGATAACCCGCCTGGTTCAGCCGCGCGATCGCTTCGAGCGAACCGGGCAGGGCAACCCATTCGTCCGGCGACTTGATGAACGCGTCGGAATCGACGTTGATCACGCCGTCGCGGTCGAGAATCACCACCTTTTTGGTTGGCATGGCGCGGGGCTCAGGCGGCGAGTCGGGAAATGTCGGCGACGCAATTCATCTGCTGATGCAGTGCGCCGAGCAAAGCCAGACGGTTGGCGCGCAACGCCGGATCTTCGGCGTTGACCATCACGTCGTTGAAGAACGTGTCGACCGGTTCGCGCAACGCGGCGAGCGCGGTCAGCGCGCCCGTGTAGTCGCGTGCGGCGAGTTGCGATTGCACGCGCGGCGCGACCTGTTCGAGCTGCGCATGCAAGGCTTGTTCCGCCGCTTCGGTCAGTAGCGTGATCTGCACGCCACCGTTCGTGGCGCTTTCCGACTTCTTCAGGATGTTCGAAATGCGCTTGTTGGCCGCCGCGAGCGAGGCCGCTTCCGGCAACGCCGCGAATTCGCGCACTGCATCGAGGCGCGCGACGATGTCGTCGAGGCGCGTCGGTTCCAGTGCCAACACCGCGTCGATTTCACCCGGCGCATAGCCGCGCTCGCGCAGCAGACCGCGCAGGCGGTCCATGCTGAATTCGTAGATCGCCTGAGTCGAGTCAGCGACGCCCGCTACTGCGGCGAATTGCGCGTAAGCAGTACGCAACAGTTCGATCAGATCGACCGGCAGTTGCTTCTCGACCAGAATCCGCAGCACGCCGAGCGCATGGCGGCGCAGCGCGAACGGGTCTTTCTCGCCGGTCGGTTGCAGACCGATGCCCCAGATGCCGACCAGCGTTTCGAGCTTGTCGGCGAGAGCGACGACGGTGCCGGTTGCCGTGGTCGGCAACGCATCTCCGGAGAAACGCGGCTGATAGTGTTCCGAGCATGCCAGCGCGACTTCTTCCGGCTCGCCGTCGTGGCGCGCGTAGTACGTGCCCATCGTGCCTTGCAGCTCGGGGAATTCGCCGACCATGTCGGTGATCAGGTCGGCCTTGGCGAGGCGCGCGGCGCGCTTCGCGAGCGCGACATCTGTGCCGATCAGCGAGGCAATTGCACCGGCCAGCGCCTCGACGCGCTCGACGCGTTGTAGAGCCGAACCCAGCTTGTTGTGATACACGACGTTCGCGAGCAGCGGCACGCGGTCGGCGAGCGGTTTCTTCTTGTCCTGCTCGAAGAAGAACTTCGCATCAGCCAGACGCGGACGCACCACGCGCTCGTTGCCTTCGACGATATCGCCCGGCGTCTTCGTTTCGATGTTGGACACGATCAGGAAGCGCGAGCGCAGCTTGCCGTTCGCATCCGTCAACGCGAAGTATTTCTGGTTCGTCTGCATCGTTAGGATCAGGCATTCTTGCGGCACTTGCAGGAATTCGTCCTCGAAACGGCAGGCGTAGACCACCGGCCATTCGACCAGCGAATTCACTTCATCCAGCAGCGCTTCCGGCATGACGACTTGGTCGTCGTCGGCTTGCGCGAGCAGATGCGTGCGGATGGTTTCCTTGCGGTCGGCGAAATTTGCGACCACGTGGCCCTTGTGCATCAGCGTATCGGCGTACGAATCCGCGTGCTGGATCTGCACGAGGCCTTCGGACAGGAAGCGGTGGCCGAGCGTGGTGTCGTCGGCATCGACGCCCAATGCCGTGACCGGCACGACCTGTTCGCCGTGCAACGTGGTCAGACGATGCGCCGGACGCACGAACTGCACACTGGTGCCGTCCGGGCGCTGATACGTCATCGGCTTCGGAATCGGCAACTTGGCGATCGTTTCGTCGAGCGCGCTTTGCAGGCCTTCGGCGAGCGTGGCGCCCGGCGCGGCGTAGCGCAGGAAGAAGGCTTCGGCCTTACCGTCCTGCGCCCGTTCCAGGTCGTTCACCGAAAAATCGGGGAAGCCGAGCGCGGCCAGTTTCTTGGCGAGCGGCGCGGTGGGCTGGCCGTCTTTATCGAGCGCGACGGAAACCGGCAGCACTTTTTCGCGCACATGTTTTTCCGGCGCGACTGAACGCACGTTCTTGATCGTGACGGCGAGGCGGCGCGGTGTGGCGTAACGTTCGAACGACAGTTCGCCTTCGACCAGGTCGCGCGCCGCGAGGCGCTGCGCAATGCCTTCGGCGAAGGCGTCGCCGAGACGCGCGAGCGCTTTCGGCGGCAGTTCTTCGGTCAGCAGCTCGACGAGCAGGGTAGCTTGATGGGGTTGAGTCATTTCTTGATGTTCTCGTCAGTCCTGGTCGATCTTGCGTTCGATTTTCAGCGGCGGTGCCCATGCGGGCATGGCTGCATCCTGTTCGTCGGTCGTCAGGCCGGGCACGCCGTGCACCGGATTGCCGAGCATCGGGAAACCGAGCTTCTCGCGCGAGTCGTAGTAAGCCTGTGCGACCAGACGCGACAGCGCGCGAATCCGGCCGATGTAGGCTGCACGTTCCGTGACGGAGATCGCCCCGCGGGCGTCGAGCAGGTTGAACGTGTGGCCGGCCTTCAGCACCAGTTCATAAGCGGGCAGCGCGATCTGCGCTTCGATCATGCGCTTCGCTTCCGCTTCGTAGCTGTTGAAGAACGTGAACAGCAGATCGACGTTCGCATGCTCGAAGTTGTAGGTCGACTGTTCGACTTCGTTCTGGTGGTACACGTCGCCGTACGTCAGGCGGCGCAGTTCCGGGCCGTTCGGGCCTTGCTCTTCCCACTCGGTCCAGACGAGGTCGTAGACGTTCTCGACCTTCTGCAGATACATGGCCAGACGTTCGAGGCCGTAGGTGATTTCGCCGAGCACCGGCTTGCAGTCTAGACCGCCGACTTGCTGGAAGTAGGTGAACTGGGTCACTTCCATGCCGTTCAGCCACACTTCCCAGCCAAGGCCCCAGGCGCCGAGCGTGGGGTTTTCCCAGTCGTCTTCGACGAAACGCACGTCGTTCTGCTTCAGATCGAAGCCAAGTGCTTCCAGCGAGCCGAGGTACAGGTCGAGGATGTTTTCTGGCGCCGGCTTCAGCACGACCTGGTACTGGTAGTAATGCTGCAGGCGGTTCGGGTTCTCGCCGTACCGGCCGTCTTTGGGGCGGCGCGACGGCTGCACATAGGCTGCTCGCCACGGTTCCGGACCGATCGCGCGCAGGAAAGTATGGACGTGGGACGTGCCCGCGCCGACTTCCATGTCGATCGGCTGGAGCAACGCGCAACCCTGCTTATCCCAGTAGGACTGCAGTGTCAGGATGATTTGCTGAAACGTGAGCATGAAGTGCCTTTCGGGCATAGGGCCGCGCCGCAAACGCCGGAGCGCGCGAGCTGGCCGTGGAGCGAAGTGCTAAACCGTAGATTTTAACGGAAAGGGAGGGGGGTGTCCGTTTTACGGGGTCGGACGGGGACCGAAGTGTTCTCCAAACGAAAAAAGGCCGCTTCAGGCGGCCGATTGTCGTTCTTCTTCTCGAGACGCGTCCCGTCCGCTAACTGCTCAATCTCATCAACGCATGCGTGGCGGAATCTGTCACCTCGACAAACCCATCAATCTCCATCTCCAACTCCCGCGGTAGCGCGAGCATATTGCACGACACCACGCGGCCGTAGATATTCTCCTCGCGTTCAAAGAAGTTGCCCGGGTTGAACAAAGGCGGCAAATGCCACCACAACCGGTACTCCTTCGACCACAACCACTCAATCAACGCCTAGAACTGGTCGAGCCGGTCGTTCTCCACATAAATCACAGGCCGCGAGCGGGCAATCGTTTCCTTCGCCCCTAGCAGCGCGTTCAACTCGAACCCTTCCACGTCGAGCTTCAGCAGCCCCACGGTATGCGAGCGCAGCACGTCGTCCAGCCGCACGCACGGAACCGGGAGCGTGTCCGCCGCGGCCTCCGTCTGCATCGACACGCCACCGAAGTTGCCCGGCGCGTCATAGTCCGGCTGCGCAAAATGCAGCGTCCCCGCAGTTGCCCCGCACGCATACGGCCAGGCCAGTACGTTACGCACACCATTGGCCGCGAGATTCGCACAGAGGTTCTGAAAGATCACCGGCTGAGGCTCAAACGCTACGAGCACCTGACGACGCGCCTGTGCCTCACGCGCCAGCATGATCGTATGCACACCGATATTCGCGCCGACTTCCACGACGATGCCAGGTTGCACAAGCAACTGTCGCAACACGGCGGATTCGAGCTCGCTGCATTCACCGTACTCGATGAGTGCGCGGCCGAGATAGAAGTCGTTTGGATTGGTGAGCATCCAGCCATGGCGGGTCTGGACGAGTTGCGTGTGCTCGCTGAGCGGCAGCGGAGCAGGAGGGGGAGTAACCATGGACATTGAGCGTGGAAAAAGACCACGCAAATGTACGGTTCGCCGCTGTCCTTGTATATAAGACGGGCTCTTAAGGATTCTTATTTTTCTGCAAGAACTCGCCGTCTAAATCTAAGACTTAGGCGGCGATCGGCTCACGAGCCAATCGCCGCCACAACCGGATTACGTCGCGGCCAGTTCGACCTTCGGCGCAAACGAATCGCTTTGCGCCATAGGCCAATATTTCTCGTACAGCGTGTAGCGATAATTGCCGTTCAGCAGATCGTTCGGTTCGAGATACTTCAACAGTTCGGACATCAACCGTACCTCATGCGACGATACGCGCCGCACGATGTGATGCGCGCGCAGTTCCGCTGGATGCTTGAGCCCCGTAGCCTGAATGATTTCCTTCAGCGCATGTAGCGTGTTGTGATGGAAGTTGAACACGCGCTCGGCCTTGTCCGGCACGACCAGCGCACGTTGACGCACCGGGTCCTGCGTTGCGACGCCCGTCGGGCAGCGGCCGGTGTGGCAGGTCTGCGCCTGAATGCAACCGACGGCGAACATGAAGCCACGCGCCGCGTTGACCCAGTCCGCACCGATCGCCAGCGTCTTCGTGATGTCGAACGCGGTAATCATCTTGCCGCTTGCGCCGATGCGGACGCGCTGACGCAAGCCGATACCGACTAGCGTGTTATGCACCAGCAGCAGGCCTTCCTGCAACGGCACGCCGACGTGATCGGTGAACTCCAGCGGCGCTGCGCCCGTGCCGCCCTCCGCACCGTCGACCACAATGAAGTCCGGCAAAATCCCCGTCTCCAGCATCGCCTTCGCAATGCCGAAGAATTCCCACGGATGCCCGATGCACAGCTTGAACCCGGTCGGCTTGCCGCCGGACAGCGTGCGCAAACGGTCGACGAATTCGAGCAGGCCGCGCGGCGACGAGAATTCGGAGTGGGTGGCGGGCGAGATGCAATCGCGGCCCATCGGCACGCCGCGCGTCTCCGCAATCTCGGGCGTGATCTTCGCCGCCGGCAGCACGCCGCCGTGACCGGGCTTCGCGCCCTGCGAGAGCTTCACCTCGATCATCTTCACTTGCGGCTCGGCGGCCTGCTTCGCGAACTTCTCCGCGCTGAAGGTGCCGTCGTCGTTACGGCAGCCGAAGTAACCCGAAGCGATTTCCCAGATGATGTCGCCGCCATGCTCGCGGTGGTATTTCGACATCGAACCTTCGCCCGTGTCGTGCGCGAAGTTGCCTTTCTTCGCGCCGAGGTTCAACGCCATGATCGCGTTCGCCGACAGCGAGCCGAAGCTCATCGCGGAGACGTTGAAGATCGACATCGAATAAGGCTGCGCGCGGTCCGGACCGACGACGATACGGAAGTCGTGGTTGTCGACTTTGGTCGGCGCGAGCGAGTGGCTGATCCACTCGTGCGCGACAGCTTTGACGTCGAGTTCAGTGCCATACGGGCGGCTATCCACGTCGTTCTTCGCGCGCTGATAGACGATGCTGCGTTGCGCGCGCGAGAACGGTTTCTCGTCGGTATCGTCCTCGACGAAATACTGGCGAATTTCCGGGCGGATGAATTCGAACAGGAAACGGAAGTGGCCCCACAGCGGATAGTTGCGCAGAATCGCGTGGTGTTCCTGGTTCAGGTCGAAGAGGCCGAGCGCGACGAGCGCCACCGGTACGATGATCCAGAACCACGAAATGTGATGCGTCGCGGCCAGCACCGCACAGAGGGCGAGCAGAGCAACTGCGCACCACATCGCCAGATAACGTCGAGAAAACATCGCTGATCGGTCTTGCGGCTGTCTGTATCGCGTATGCGGTGGTGTCGGAACCGTCGGCCTTCGGCCTCGTCGATCCGGACAATCCGATTCCGGGCTTCCTGCCGTACGGCAATCGCGTCGAGCTGTTCATCGGCACGTTCGTCGGCGCGATTACGTTCTCCGGGTCGGTGATCGCGTTCGGCAAGCTGTCGGGCAAGTACAAGTTCCGGCTGTTCCAGGGCGCACCGGTGGTCTATGCAGGGCAGCACCTGATCAACCTGCTGCTTGCGCTCGCGATGCTCGGCTTCGGCGTGATCTTCTTCCTCACGCAATCGTGGTTGCCGTTCGTCATCATGACGCTGATCGCTTTCGTGCTCGGTGTGCTGATCATTATTCCGATCGGCGGCGCGGATATGCCGGTGGTCGTGTCGATGCTCAACTCGTATTCGGGCTGGGCGGCCGCGGGCATCGGCTTCTCGCTGAACAATCCGATGCTGATCATCGCGGGCTCGCTGGTGGGTTCGTCAGGTGCGATCCTGTCGTACATCATGTGCCGTGCGATGAACCGCTCGTTCTTCAACGTGATTCTCGGCGGCTTCGGTAACGAGGCGGGCGCAGCGGCGGCAGGTGGGTCGGCTGAGCAGCGTCCGGTGAAATCGGGTTCGGCCGACGATGCGTCGTTCATGCTTGGCAATGCTGAAACCGTGGTGATCGTGCCGGGTTACGGTCTTGCCGTGGCACGTGCACAGCATGCGTTGAAGGAGCTGACCGACAAGCTGGTCGAGAAGGGCATCGAGGTGAAGTACGCGATTCACCCGGTGGCCGGACGGATGCCGGGTCACATGAACGTGCTGCTCGCCGAAGCCGAAGTGCCGTACGACATGGTCTACGAAATGGACGACATCAACGGCGAGTTCGGTCAGGTCGACGTGGTGCTGGTGCTCGGCGCGAACGACGTGGTGAATCCGGCGGCCAAGAACGATCCGAAGTCACCGATCGCGGGCATGCCGATCATCGAGGCGTACAAGGCGCG
>NZ_WOEY01000064.1 GCF_013177695.1 Paraburkholderia solitsugae
GTGAAGTACAGGGTAGGCATCCGGGGATTCCGTGGTATCTATGCGAGAATTATATGTTTCTTCCCGCCTGGCGGCGGGGGGATAAGCTCAAACCCGGCTCAAACCCGGCCCAAGCAGGCCTAGGCCGGCTCAAACCAATCTCATACGAACAATTGCCGCGGCAAGCCTGCTTCCAGTGAAGCCGTCTGCCCGGCCATCAGGGTTGCCTTCATGACTGACATCCTCGCCTCCACCGAACAGCCGCCGCTCGTGCGCAGCGACATGAATCTCGTCTGGCTGGACATGGAAATGACCGGGCTCGAACCGGACACCGACCGCATCATCGAAATCGCGGTAGTCGTGACGAATTCGACGCTCGACCGGCTGGTCGAAGGGCCCGTGCTGGCGATTCATCAGAGCGATGAGACGCTCGCCAAAATGGATCAGTGGAACCAGAACACGCATGGCCGCTCGGGCCTGATCGACCGCGTGAAGGCGTCGACGGTGAGCGAAGCCGACGCCACCGAACAGATTCGCGACTTTCTTGGCGCTTATGTCCCGCCTGGCAAATCGCCGATGTGCGGCAACTCGATCTGCCAGGATCGCCGTTTCATGGCGCGCTGGATGCCGGATCTGGAGCGCTTCTTCCACTACCGCAATCTCGACGTCAGCACCCTGAAAGAACTGTGCCGACGCTGGCAGCCGGCCATCTACAAGGGCTTCCAGAAGCGTGCGATGCACACGGCGCTGGCGGACATCCATGAATCGATTGACGAACTGAAGTACTACCGCGAGCACTTCCTGATTCCGGCAGCCTCGCAGGTCCCGGAAAGGCCCGCGGAATAACCCGTCAGCCGCCGTTTCAGTTTCAACCCTGCCGAGGCGCGCGCTGCGCGTTCTTCGGCCGGAACGCCTTCACCACGTCGGCGTTGGTTTCCACATACGGACCGCCGATCAGGTCGATGCAATAGGGTACCGCCGCGAAAATACCCGGCACTTTGACCGCGCCGCCTGCTTCGGCGTCACGCAAGCCTTCGAGCGTTTCCTTGATCGACTTCGGCTGCCCCGGCAGGTTGACGATCAGCGCCGCGTGCTCCGCGGTTTCGCGGATCACCGCCACCTGGCGCGACAGAATCGCCGTCGGCACGAAATTCAGGCTGATTTGCCGCATCTGCTCGCCGAAACCCGACATTTCCTTGGTTGCGACAGCCAAAGTCGCTTCCGGCGTCACATCGCGGCGCGACGGGCCGGTGCCGCCGGTGGTCAGCACCAGATCGCAGCCGACCTCGTCGACCAGTTCGATCAGCGTGGCGGAAATGGTGGGCGCGTCGTCCTGAATCAGGCGCGTGACCACTTGAAACGGGGAGGTCAGGGCGGCGCCGAGCCATTCCTGCAGCGCCGGTAAGCCTTTGTCCTCATACACGCCGGTGGACGCCCGGTCGCTGATCGACACGAGGCCGATCACGATTTCGTCGGGGTGCTGACGTGTCGCTTTATTGGCCACGTTACGCGTCGCGGTCGTCATCGTCGTCTTCCAGAGCGTCTTCTGCATCGGAATCGGTGTCGGCAGACGGGCCGTCGGCGTTCTTGATCCACTGGAACAACTCGCGGAAGTAGCGCGGCGGCTTGCTTTGCTGTGCTTCCTTGCGGGCGTTGCGGATCAGCGTGCGGCCCTGCTGCGGGTCGGCGTTCGGGTGCTGACGGATGAATTCGGTCAACGCGGCGTCGTCGGCGAGCAGTTTCTCGCGGGTGCGCTCGATCCAGTGCAGCTTGGCCGTTTCCGCCTTGTTGACGCCGTTATAGGTGTCGAGCGCGGTGCGCAGCGCGGCGGTTTCCTCATCCAGCAGCGAGCGCATCACGCGCCCGACGTACTGCACCTGGCGGCGCTTGCCCTCGTGGTCGGTGATGCGGCGCGCTTCGCGCACGGCATCGTCGAGTTTTTCGGGCATCGGCATGCGCTTGAGCGCGTCTTTCGGCAGGGCGATCAGCGCCGAGCCCAGCTCCTGAAGCTCGTGCATTTCGCGCTTGAGCTGGGACTTGCTGGGACGGTCGTAGCCGTTCTCGTCGACTTCCGGCTCGGCGGACTCGATGGGTTGAATGCGGGTTTTGCGTGTCATACCGATATTGTAACGTGCCGCGCGCGCGGAACCCGCCGTGCTGCTGCGCACAAGGCTTCGCGCGCGGGTTTTTGCCATCGCGGCAAACCCGGCAAGCCGGGACAAAGCCGGAGCACCGCCGGGGCAACGCCAGGCTCAGCGAATGCCAGGTACAGCTTCGCGTACCTTGCTATGATCGCGGGATGCGTGACTACGCAAATGAGCATGCAAATGAGCACGCAATTGGCGCGCGTAAAATGCGTACGCACGTGCGTGGCATGGGCGAACACACAGGGCCGCTCGGCCCCGAACAGGACGGCAACGACAATGGCAGCAGACATGGACGTCAAGCAGCGCTTTTTTCCGCATACCCAGGATGAACTGAAGGAAATCGCCTCGGACATCCTTCGTCACGCGAAGTCGCTCGGCGGTACCGACGCGGCAACCGAGATTTCCGAAGGCGACGGCCTGTCCGTCTCCGTGCGGCGCGGCGAAGTCGAGACGATCGAACACAACCGCGACAAGATGGTCGGCGTGACCGTGTTCATCGGCAACAAGCGCGGCAATGCGAGCACCTCGGACTTTTCTTCGCAGGCTTTGAAGGACACGGTCGCGGCGGCGTACAACATCGCGCGCTTCACGGCTGAAGACGACTGCGCGGGTCTCGCCGAAGCAGACTTGCTCGAAACCGCACCGCGCGATCTCGATCTGTATCACCCGTGGAATCTCTCCGCGGACGAAGCGGTGGAAATCGCCCGCCGCTCGGAAGATGCCGCTTTCGCAACCGATCCGCAGATCAAGAACTCGGAAGGCGCGAGCGTCTCGGCGCAGCACTCGCAATTCGTTCTGGCGACTTCACGCGGCTTCCTCGCGGGTTATCCGTACTCGCGTCATTACATTGCGTGCGCGCCGATCGCCGGCAGCGGCCGCAACATGCAGCGCGACGACTGGTACACGTCGACCCGCAGCGCGGCAGACCTCGCCGATCCGGAAGCGGTGGGCCGTTACGCAGCGCAACGGGCGCTGTCGCGCATCGGCGCGCGCGGGCTCGACACGCGCAAGGTGCCGGTGCTGTTCGAAGCGCCGCTCGCCGCCGGCATTCTCGGCGCCTTCGTTCAGGCAACAAGCGGCGGCGCGCTGTACCGTAAGACCTCGTTCCTGGTCGACAGCCTCGGCAAGCCGGTGTTCGCGCCGCACATCCAGGTGGTCGAAGATCCGCACGTCGCGCGTGCGATGGGCAGCGCACCGTTCGACGAAGAAGGCGTGCGCACTAAACAGCGCTCGGTGGTGAAGGACGGCGTGGTGGAAGGCTACTTCCTGTCCACCTACTCGGCGCGCAAGCTCGGCATGCAGACCACCGGCAACGCCGGCGGCTCGCACAATCTGTCGCTGCGCAGCTCGAAGACGCGTCCGGAAGACGACTTCGAGGAAATGCTGAAGAAGCTCGGCACGGGCCTGTTGCTGACCGAACTGATGGGGCAGGGCGTGAACTACGTGACGGGCGACTATTCGCGCGGCGCGTCGGGCTTCTGGGTCGAGAATGGCAAGATCCAGTATCCGGTCGAGGAAATCACCGTGGCGAGCACCCTGCAGGAGATGTTCCGCCATATCGTCGCTATCGGCGCGGATACGATCACGCGCGGCACCAAGGAAACGGGCTCGGTGCTGATTGAACGGATGACGATCGCGGGGCAGTAAGCGGTTCGATCAAGTGACGCCGAAACCGGCCGCGGACCGGTTGTAGAGCAGGGCTGGAAACAGAAACGCCACGCGTGCAACCGCGTGGCGTTTTTTTATGCGTGCGTGGCGGCCGGTAGCGAACGAAGAATGCGCGATGCACGGTGCGTGAAGCGCGGACCGTCAGTCAGGCGTGGCGTAAAACCTCAAGCGCCCTTGCGCTTATACGTCACGAACGCGTAATCGAAGTCATTCGGGGCATCCGCGCGATGCGTTTCATGCGCGACTTCTTCCCACTCGCTTTCATCGAGTTCAGGGAACGTGGCGTCGCCTTCGAAGTCGGCGGAAATCTCCGTGATGATCAGCTTGTCGGCCTGACGCAATCCTTCCGCATACAGTTGCGCGCCGCCGATCAGAAACGCTTCCGGCGCCTGGTCCTGCGCGGCGAGCTTCAGTGCGTCCTCGAGCGTGGTGGCCGCGTCGCAGCCCTGGAAGCGCCGCGCGGCATCCCGTGTCACGACAATGTTGCGGCGTCCCGGCAACGGCCGGCCGATCGATTCATGCGTCTTGCGGCCCATGATGATGGGCGCGCCCATCGTGGTGCGCTTGAAGAACGCGAGGTCTTCGGGAAGTCGCCAGGGCAACTGGTTGTCGCGGCCGATCACGCCGTTATTGGCGCGAGCGACGATCAGGGTGAGCGTCGTCATCGAATGGAAAGGGGAACGTAACCGGGTTGATTCTACCTGAGGCGCAAGACGGTGCCGCTATGTCAGCCGGTTCCGCGCCCGGATGTGCGGCAGTACCTCCACCGTGACAGGCAACGCGCCACCGGCCGGGCCAGACCAACCCAGCCGGCGCTGCGCGTCATTTGTGCGGAGCCTCGTCGACGGCGAACGCTTCAATCGCCGCCTTCTCGTCGGCCGCACTTAGCTCGCGCAGTCCGTGGTGGCCCATCAGCCGGTACAGCGTCACGCGCGAAATTTTCAGATCCACCGCCGCCTCATTCAGCCGATGACGGTGCCGCAGCAGCGCCGCTTCGATCGCGCGCTTCTCGGCGGCTTCGCGCGCTTGCGAGAGTGTCACGGTCTGTTGCGCGGTGAACTGCGCGAGATCGAGGTCGTCAGCGGAAATCAGCTTGTTTTCCGCCATCACGATCGCGCGGCGCACGCGGTTGATCAGCTCGCGCACATTGCCGGGCCAGTTGTAGTTGTGCAGCGCCTCGATCGCCGACGGCGTGAAGCCGCGGATCTTGCGTGCGCTATCGGTCTTGAACTTGTGCAGGATGTGATGCGCGATGATTTCAATATCTTTGCCGCGCGCCCGCAACGGCGGTTCGTCCACCCGCAGCACGCACAGGCGGTGAAACAGATCGGCACGGAACTGCCCTTCGCGCATCGCGCCTTCCAGGTCGACGTGGGTCGCCGAAATGATCCGCACGTCGACCGGAATCGATTCGTGACCGCCCAGGCGCTCGATCTTGCCTTCCTGCAGAAAGCGCAGCAGGCTCGCCTGGCTTTCGAGTGGCAGATCGCCGATTTCGTCGAGCAGCAGCGTGCCGCCATCGGCGGCTTCGACCCGGCCGATCTTGCGCTGATTCGCGCCGGTGAACGCGCCGCGCTCGTAGCCAAATAGTTCGGACTGCAACAGATGATGCGGAATCGCACCGCAATTGATCGCGATGAACGGCGCCTTGCGGCGCGGCGAGCGTTCGTGAATCGCGAGCGCGGTGAGTTCCTTGCCGGTGCCCGACTCGCCGGAGATGAACACACTCACGTCGGTGTTCGCGACCTTGCGAATGGTGCGAAAGAGTTGCTGCATCGCGTCGCAGGTGCCGACCATTTCGTCGTCGTCATCGGCGGCGGGCGCGGCCGGCGGGATCTCATCGGCATCGCACAACGCCACCATGCCGAATGCGTGACTGGCGAGGTAGTCGATCGTGGCGTTGGCCACGGGCGTCTTGACGTAGTCGAAGCAGTAGTGACGGATCAGACGCCGCACGTCGGGGTCGGTGAGGCGCTCCGACGTAGCGAGCGCAATCCAGCCGATCTGCTGTTGACGCAAACTCGCTTCGAGGCCGCCCAGGTCGCGCAACGCAAAGCTGGCCAGATCGACGATGCCGGTGCATATCACGTCAGGTTTGAGCAGGCGCGCGAGTTCATGCGCCGAGCGGGCGACCATCACGTGCCAGCCGCGGCTCTTCAGATGGGCGGTCAGCGTCTCGTCCGGCGTGCGCGCGACATACAGCAGCGTGCGTTCGGTCTGCGCGTGCGGCAGACCGGTCTCTTTCGCTGCGGCGGAGGGTTTGTGCAGGCGCCCCACCGCGGCCTCCTGAGGGCGCGCCAAAGAGACTTCCGGCGGACGCCCCACGAGGACTTCCGTTGCTCGTGTCACAGGTGCTTCCGGCGCTCGGGCAATCGACAGATGAGCGCCGGAAGGCGGTGTAACGCTGCTCAGATGGGGTGATTCGCGCACGATCAACCTCGTATCGTTGGCACGTCAAAAAGTGTAGGGAAAGCGCACGCCGATCACGAAGTTCGGCGTGTCAGGCGTGAGGCCGACAGACACCGAACCGTTGATCGTCAAGTGCTTGTTCACTACGTGATTCAAGCCGAAGGTCAGTGCGGCAGCGGTGGTCTCGCTGCCCGGCACCTTCGAATAGGTTCCGCCTGGCGCCTTGGTCTGCGACTCGGGTTCCAGCGCCATGGTGTACGAAATGCTGGCGGAGTCCTTGTCCGAGAACGCGAGCGCCACGCCGCCGCCGAACTGCACGACGTCGCCGATCTTGACCGTCGCCGGTTCGGTCTGGCCGATGACCGACGAGATGTCCGAGAACGAGCGCGCGATGTTGTAGGTGTACGAGACGCTGCCGAACAGCACGACCGGATCGTAGGTCTTCAACACCGACAGACCCGCCGTGATGTTCCAGAAGCCGGTACCGGTGGGCAGCTTGGTGGGGGCGACGAGGTTGGTGTTGTCCGCGTCGACCTGCTGCAGCTTGATACCGAACGGCGACGAGCCGGTCGGCGCCTTGACGCGCAGGCTGCCGACCAGGTCCGGCAGACTGTTGGTTTCCTTCAGGATCTCGTAGTAGATCCCGAGGTTGACGTCACCAATGTCGCTCGAATTTGCCGAGGCGTCCGAGACCGTATTGGCGGCCCCGCCGGCCCCGCCGACGATGAAGTTGCTGTGCCGGTAGATATAGGGCACGTCGACGTCGACGCTAATGCGGTCGGTCAGACCGTAGCGCGTGTCGAGGTCGGCCATCACCTGGTGCGACTTGGTTTCGCCGAGGTTGATGTTGCCGAGGAAAATCGCATCGAGCGCGAGGAAGCCGGACAGTTGCAACTGGCGGCGGTCGTAGTAGGTATCGCTGATCCCCCAGTCCATGGTCAGCTTGTGCTCGAACAGCGGCGTGTGCTGCTGGTTCTGCACCACTGCGTCTTCCGATTGCGTGCGCACCGGTTGCGCCGCCTTCTGGGTCTGGCCGACCGCGCCGGTGCCGTCGGTCGCTGCCGGCAGACCGCCCCCACCGCTGTTATCAGGCACCGGCGGATTGACCGGCACGCCGGTCGCGGTGCCTGTGCCGTTGCCCGGCGCGGGCGTGCCCGGGTTCACCTGGGCCAGCGGCGGCAGCGGCACAGGCAGGCCGTCCGCGCCAGGTTGCTCGGCGACCGTGGCGTCGCCGGTCGGCGCGCCGTAACCCGGCGCGCCGCGGCCGCGCTGCTCCATTTCGAGGTTCGTGACCTGCCGTTCGAGTGAGATGATCTGCTTTTGCTGCTCGCTGACGACGCGCATGAGCGTGTTCAGCCGGTCTTCAACGGATTGATCGGCGAGCGCCTGCGCGCTGGCCCCCTGCGATAGCGCAAACAGCATGACTGCGGCCGGAATGGCCGCTAACGCCATGCGTGGCGTACCGGTCTTTGAGAATCTGATCATTTTTGTTCCCCCGGTATTCTGACTGCGCGTCGCATGTCTCCTTATGCATCGCGCGGCCGCTTTGGTACTGCTTTGGTACTTGGTCTCGGTCCTGGTCGGGTGGCGGCCCGTGTTATCTCCTTACGGTGTTTTGCAGGGCTTGCAGGACGCCTATCTGGCGCAGCATCGAGGCCGACATCTGCTGCGTTTGCAGATGCAGTTGCAACTGGTTGGCGACTTGCTGGTTATTGCCTGCGATCTGCAAGAGTTGGGCAATCATGCCGGCTTGTTGCGCGCTGCCCGGCGCGATGGTTTGGGTGGCCATACCGGCCGGCGTTTGCAGCGCGATCGAGATGCCGCCGTTGGCGAAACTGACGGCGGCGGTCACCGAGCCGTTCGCATTGCTTGCGGCTGCCGACGTTGCATTGTTATAGGTGCCGCCCGTCAGGCTGCCAGGTGAGGCGTCGAAATCGATCAGCGCCTGGTTGGTGCCGAGGTTGCCGTTGCCGGCCACCTGGGTGATCTGCGAGACGCCGTTGACGTTGACGTTCTGCCCGCCGCTCGCGCTGGCGTTGTGGTTGGCGCCGCTGCCCCATGGTCCGTTCCTGGTCACGGAGGCCGATGAACTGACCTGCACGCTCGGCGCGTTGAGCGCGTTGGTGACGATGGAGAGCGCACCCGAGGCGACAGCGGTGGCGCCGTTCGGCAGCTGCCATTGCGACAGCAGGTTGATGACGACGCCCGAAATGATGTCCCCGACAATCCCTTTGCCGGTCTGGTTGGCGAGGACGGTGTCGTCGACGGGTTGCAGCTTGAGGGCGCCGACGTCTTCAAACACAGTCGGCGCCTGCTCGGCAGCATGCGCGACTGATGCAAGGCCGCACGTCGTGAAGCACAACGCACAGCCAATGGCGATTAGGTTTCGGTCCATGATGAGTCAGAACAACTCTGCCTTGATCAAACCGTATTCAACAAAGGGAGTCGCGGCCGTGCCGTTTTCCAGCGCGCGTTCGCGCAGCTTGAGCGCGAGCGACTCGTTGCCTTGCAAGAGCGGAGAATCCTCCTTGAATGGCTTACCGACGACCGCGAATACGAGGCCGTTCCATTTCTTGACGAAGTCGTCTTCCATGACGATGCGGTTGCCGAGGGCGGGGTCGGCAATGAAGATGCGGCCGTCTTCCGCGTGTTTGACGATGACGAAGTGCTCGTAGCCGTCGCTGTTCATCAGCACGAGCACGGGAATCTGCAGGTGATAAAGCGCTTCAGAGGTGACGCGGAAACCTCGGCCGCGCAGGCCGATTGTTTCGACGAACTTCTTCATGTCGAGCATCGAGAAGCCGTTCTTGACCACCACCTCTGGTGTCGAAAACACCATCATCCGGCGGATCATTTCGGTTTCTGGAATGTCGATGCCGTAGCCGTACTTCAGCAACGTGGCCAGAGCGGCCGAGCCGCAGCTGTAGTCGTAACGCTGCGAAACGATGTGGTTGTAGCGTAGCTCGCGGATCGAGCGCACGTTCATGTTGAACGGCACGCCCGCTGCGGCGTTCATGGAAAGGGCACTCTGCGCATGACCCGTCTGTGACAGCACGAGTCCGGCGAAGAGTGCCGCAAAAAAGCCATGCGTTGCCCTGCTCACCCCGAACATGGTCTATCCCCCCCAGGGGAGACAACCGGTCAGCCCGAAGGCTGACCGGTTGTCTTCCTGCTATACAGCTTTAGTTGCTGATTACCGACTACTGACTACTGATTACTGATGCGACACGCTGGCGATTGCAAGGCCGTTGTGTTGCAGGTTGCCTACGCCCGATGCGATATTCACACCGATGTTGCCGTCAGCATGGTTGAGAGCACCCGCGCCGAGGATCGCCGAGCCGGTGAACTGGCCATTGACGCCTGCGTCCGCGGTCTGGCAGTTCTGGTCGCTGGCGATAACTTCGCCACCTTGCATGCCGCCTTTGTCATGCCCCCAGCCCATACCGCCGCTGCTGCTGCTGTCCGTCGTAGCCGATGCTGCCAGGCTGTTGTTCTGCACGTTGCCCACACCCGAGGCCACGTTCACACCGATATTGCCCGTCGCATTGGCCAGTGCGTTTGCGCCGACGGAAGCCACGAAGTTGAAGTCACCCACTTTCGCTGTGCCGTCCGACGTTTGGGTCGAGTAGATCTGTGCGGTACCGAACACGGGGCCGACATCCATGTTCGACAGCGCGGCGTCGTTGGACTGGGCGTTGTCTGCGCCGGAGGAGATGTTGACGCCGATGTTGCCGCTTGCGTTAGCCAGCGCGCCCTTGCCGATGCTGGCGGACATCTTCGTCGCCTTTTCGGTGTCGATGTGCTGGGTGATGGTGCCCATGACCGTGATGGAGCCGCTGTTGTCATCGTAGTTATGGGTCCAGCCGTAGGCGTGGCTGCCTTCCGAGTAGCTGGAGCTCACCTTGTAGCCATGGCCGCTGTTGGTTTCCGTCGCTGTGCTCTGGCTGGCTGCTGCGTAGCCGCCGAACGCCACGCCGTAGCCGGCTGCCTGGGCTGCAAAGCCGCCGCCGTAGTTGTCCGAGGCGTGGGTGTTCAGTGCGCCAGCGAAGCCTGCTGCTGCGCCACCGAAGATGACGCTCCCAACATGGCCGAGACCGGCGATAAAGCCCGCTGCGAGGAAGCCGTTCGCGGAGGCATGCGTGTTTACGTAGTTGTAGCCTTTATACGACGATTCGACGCCCGTCGCGAAGCCGCCGCCTGCGATAAAGGCGGCGCTCGACGAGGCCGTCTTGCTTTGCGTGTTGGTCTTGTCATAGGCCCAGGCGTTGCTGCTAAACGACTGGCTCACGCCCCAGCCACTGCCACCGCCACTCGCATGGTTCCAGCTTTTCGTCGTATCGATTGTCGTGGTCACCTTGCCGCTGGTGTAGCTCTGCGGCGGCGTCTTCATGTTGACATCGCCGATGTCCACGTTTTGCGTGTTGTTGACCGTGGCGCCGGAGCTGCTCGATACATCGACCTTGCCGCGCAGCGTAATGAAGCCGAATTCGCCGATGTCGGTATAGACGTTCGTTGCCGTAAAGAGCTCAGCCGGGTCGCAGCCGGCCGTGCATTCGGCGTAAGCGGAACTTGCTGCCATCGTCGACAGGACAGCCGCTGCAATGATAGTGCGCTTCATGATGACGCTCCGATAAAGAGTGTGGCTCGTTAGAAAAAGGTGCCCGCCGGGGGACGGAGCACAAAACTGTTTGAACTGACGTTACCCGAGCCGGCTGTCTGGTTGATCTGAACGATCCCACTGACGTTCTTGAGCGCGTCCGCACCGATGGACACCTCACGTGCGTCGTGGTTGTCGCCAGACTTTCCCAGACCACCGCCCTTGGCGGTCGTAGCGGATAGCACCCCATCCGCTACGATCTCCGCTTCAACCGGTCCAGAACCAATTACGGCGCTGTTCCGCTGAAGATTCCCTACACCCGCCGACTGATTCACTTCGATAAGGCCAGAGGTGTTTGAAAATGCATCATTGCTGATCGTGCTTTTCGCGGCCGTCGTCCGGGCGTTCGTGGACGCGCTCTGTGAGCTTCCGATCAGATTGAGAGGGACTTGTCCGTTGGTGAACACGCCCTGATTCGCTTGCACGTTGTCGAGACCCGCTGACTCATTGATGGCAACGACGCCAGTCGCGCCGTTGGCCGCGCCGTTGCCGATCACCGACTGCGCGTCGACGAGCGCGGGTGGCGTTTGCGCGTGTGCCGCGACGCTCGCAAGACCCAGCAGCGCACAGACCATCAGGGGCCAGCGCGGTTGTTTGCGTGACGGAAGGCGCTTCGTTGCCGACGCGTGCGTCGTCTTCATTTCATGGCTCCTAAAGCAGCGCCGAGGGGGGCGAGGGCACCGTTGACCGACTGGGCGATCGAGCCGCCGATTCCGCCGGCGCCGCCGAAGCTGGCGCCTGCGCCAACCGGAACGGAATTGCCGTTGCCTGCGAGCATGTGCTGGACGCCGTTGGTGCCGACCAGCGCCGACATAAAGCCGTTGCCGGTGATGCCGCTGGTGCCGTGCGCGCCGTTCAGATCGAGATCGCTGGCGGTCGAGCCGAGCGCGCCGTCGAAGGCCGCGGTCGGGAAGGTTTGGACCTGCACGGAAATCGGGTCCTGGCTCTTCGGCACCGGGACGAACGCGTCGCGTGGCGTGATGTCACGCTCGATGACGAGGTTGCCCGGCTCGGTCGACTGCGCGGCCGCGCCCGTCACGGTGCCGGCAGCGAGCACGCCGAGCAGCGCGCACAGCAGGGCTGCGCAGGGGCGGCAACTGCTCGGCTTCTGGGTTGAGGCGTTCATGTCAGTTCCTTGCGGGCGGACGATCGGTCGGTGCGGTGTTGGGCAGCGAGCAGGTCGTTGCGCTAATTTCTCTGGTAGCTCGTCACGTTGCCTTGTGCGGAGCGGGCGACGTCGACGGGAACCGGCAACTGCGACGGCGGGGCGATTTCGTCCCACAGCGTCACGCCGTTGCCGCGCATCATTTGCGGCGTCGCGGAGACCATCACCATGCCGCCAAAGCCGCCGCGCTGGCTGGACAGCGCCTGATCGTCCAGCACGAGGTCGTTTACTAGCGGGGCGTCGGCGGGGATGCTCAGCGCGTTGCCGGCCAGATCGCTGTGTGACGCGGCGCTGTCGTCCGTGCCGGCCACGGTGTTTTGCACCGCAGCGGGGCTCGCCGTACCGGTAGCCGCCGTGTCCCGGGCCGCCACCGCTGCGAGCGTCGTGCTCGCGAGGGTGGCGGAGCCGGCATCGGCGGTTTCGGACATTGCGGCGGATTGGGGCAGTGTGAATTCCTGTGCATTGACGCCAACTGGTAGCACGATCAAAGCGGCCGCGGCGGCGCATAGTGCGGCGCAAGGTGCAATGCTGCTCAGGTCGATGCGGAAAGCGAGTCGCATGATGTATCTCCTTGGTGCACAGCATTTAGCGAAACGTGTGCCATGAGTCGCAATCCATTGGTGCGTCTGGATGTGACCCGCATACCTCGGAGTAACAAGGGAGAAATCAGACAAAAACGTTTCAGCGCTGTAACGGCAGGCAGAAAATACCTGCAATTCGTTAAATCCGAAGGTATGAACTACCTGAGGGTGAACGCCAGGAAAAGCGCTTCCACTTCGGTTTTATTCATAAGCTGAATAAGTCTCGATCGGCCGCCTGGCCTTGCTGGGAAAGGGGTCTCCGATTAAATTCGCATAATTGTTTTCCAAGTGGCGCGTGTATAGTAAGCTCTCGAAAACAGCTTCAGATTTAAAAAAGCCCGCTAACGGGCCGTCTCAAACACACACGCCGCTTTCTTGGGGATCAGCTGTCCGCACGGAATGGAATGGCCGTTCGGGTTTTGCTATTTCGCGAATCCCGAACGAGTCAGCGTGTCTGAACTTCGGTTCAGGTGCGTGCGTCATCCTTAACGTTCGTTGACGAGAGGATCTGAATAATGGAACCCGCAACGCGGCAACTGATTTACGTTTCACGCGATCCGAGCGCGGAGCTGAACACCCGTTTCCATCAGCGCGGCTGGCATGTCGAAGTCGTGGGGTCGGCGCGCGATGTGCGCCGTGCTGTTCGCGCCGGAATGGCGGCGGGCGGCTTGCTGGATTTGTCTAGCGATTTTCAGCCACATGAAATCGCCGCCTTCGAGTCCTGCCTGACCATGCCGAACGTCGGCTGGGTCGCGGCGACCACGCCCGGACAATTGCAGGATGCGGCCTTGCGCCGGCTCGTACGGGACTATTGTTTCGACTATGTAACGGTGCCTTACTCGGGCGACAGGATCGTCGATTCGGTCGGTCACGCATACGGCATGATCTCGCTTGGCGAGCCGGCATCGAACGACGGTTCGCAAGGCGCTGAGGGCGAAATGGTCGGTTCGTGCGACGCGATGCTCGCGCTGTTCCGTTCGATCCGCAAAGTGGCGATGACCGACGCCCCGGTGTTCATTTCAGGCGAATCGGGCACGGGCAAGGAGTTGACCGCAGTCGCGATCCACGAACGCTCGGCGCGCCGCAATGCGCCTTTTGTGCCGATCAACTGCGGCGCGATTCCCCCGCATCTGTTGCAATCCGAACTATTTGGCTATGAGCGCGGCGCGTTCACCGGCGCGAATCAGCGCAAGATCGGCCGCGTGGAAGCGGCCAACGGCGGCACGCTGTTTCTCGACGAAATTGGCGATCTGCCGCTCGAAAGCCAGGCGAGCCTGCTGCGCTTCCTGCAGGAACGCAAAGTGGAGCGGCTGGGCGGTCACGGTTCGATTGACGTCGACGTGCGCATCATCTCGGCGACTCACGTGGATATGACGGCCGCGATGATCGAAGGGCGGTTCCGCTCCGACCTGTATCACCGTCTGTGCGTGCTGCAAATCGACGAACCCCCGTTGCGGGCACGCGGTAAGGATATCGAACTGCTTGCGCGGCACATGCTGGAACGTTTCAAGAAAGATGCAAGCCGCCGCCTGCGCGGTTTCGCGCCCGACGCCATCGCAGCGCTGCATAACTACGGCTGGCCGGGCAACGTGCGCGAACTGATCAATCGCGTGCGGCGCGCCATCGTGATGTCGGAAGGGCGCGCGATCACAGCCCGCGATCTTGAGCTGGCCGAGTATGTGGAGATCGTGCCGGTGTCGCTCGCGCAGGCGCGCGAAGCGGCCGAGCGTCAGGCAATCGAGCTCGCGCTCCTGCGTCATCGCGGCCGTCTCGGCGACGCCGCGCAGGAACTCGGCATTTCGCGCGTGACGCTGTACCGCCTGCTGTGCTCACATGGCATGCGCCATATGGAAGGCGAACCGCTGCATACGCCACACGGCGAGTTGCCGGCCTCGGTGCCGCATCTTTGACGGGCTGAGTCACACACTTAAGCCGCCCACTTAGCTGCCGATATTTTCTCCGTGGCGCGCCCTGACCGGGCGCCGTCCGTCTGCGCTTGTTAAAATCGGGTTTTCCGCTCAATCTCCGTGGCGCATGCACCTGACCAGGTGCGCGCTTCGTCGAAGGAACCCGCATGAAACAATACCTCGACCTCGTCCGCACGATTCTCGACACCGGCACGTGGCAGGAGAACCGCACCGGCATCCGCACCATCAGCATGCCGGGCGCCATGTTGCGCTTCGACCTCCAGCAGGGCTTTCCCGCCGTCACCACGAAAAAGCTGGCGTTCAAGTCGGCGGTGGGCGAACTGGTGGGGTTTCTGCGCGCCTCGCGCAGCGCCGCGGATTTTCGCGATCTGGGCTGTAAGGTGTGGGACGCGAACGCCAACCAGAATCCGCAATGGCTCGCCAATCCGTATCGCCAGGGCCCGGACGATCTCGGCGACGTGTATGGCGTGCAGTGGCGCCAGTGGCCGGCCTATAAGGTGCTGGACGCAGGTGCAAGCGCGCAACTGGCCGACGCCACGGCGCGTGGCTTCCAGGTGGTGACGGAATTCGAGGAAGACGGCAGCTCCAAGGTGCTGCTGTACAAGGCGATCGACCAGTTGCGGCAGTGTCTCGACACGATCATGCAGAACCCCGCCGACCGGCGAATTTTGTTTCATGCCTGGAACCCGGCCGTGCTGGACCAGATCGCGCTGCCGGCTTGTCACCTGCTTTATCAGTTTCTGCCGAATGTCGCGCGGCGTGAAATCTCGCTGTGTTTGTACATTCGCAGCAACGATGTCGGCCTCGGCACGCCGTTCAATCTGACCGAAGGCGCGGCGTTGCTGCATCTGGTCGGCCGCCTGACGGGCTATACGCCGCGCTGGTTCACCTACTTCATCGGCGACGCGCACATTTACGAGAACCAGCTCGATATGCTGCAGCAGCAGCTCACGCGCGAGCCTTACGAAAGCCCTGCTTTCGTGATCTCGGACCGTGTGCCGGACTATGCGAAAACGGGCGTCTATGAGCCGGAATGGCTCGAAAAGATCGAGCCGTCGGATTTCTCGCTGGTCGGCTACCGGCATCACGAGCCGCTGACAGCGCCGATGGCGGTCTGAGTGGCGGTCTAAACCTTCGCCTGCAGCCTGCCCAAAGAAAAACCCCCGCGATGTGAATCGCGGGGGTTTTTTCTTGCCGACTTCCGTCTATCAGGTCGTCAGCGCATTTAGCTGCGCGCGTAACCTTAGCCTTTGTGATGCTCGTCACGATTGCCGCCGCTCGAATGCTGCTCGGCGTGCTGCGGTTGCGGCTGGGGGTGCGGCTGTTCCGCACGCTGCGGTTGCGGTTGAGGGCGCGGCTGCTGCGCCTGCTGCGGACGTGGTTCAGGGCGCGGCTGTTGCACCTGTTGCGGACGCGGCTCGGGGCGTGGCTGCTGCACCTGTTGCGGACGCGGCTCAGGACGCGGCTGCTGGGCCTGTTGCGGCTGCGGATGATATTCCTGACGCGGCTGCTGCGCCTCCTGCACCGGTTGCGGGCGGGGCTCCTGCGGCCGTGCGTGCGCCTCAGGCGGGCGCTGCGGCTGCGCTTCCGGCTGACGCTGAGCCTGTTGCTGCTGTTCAGGACGAGCCTCCGGCTGGCGTGCCTGTTCCTGCGGGGCGCCATGTTGCTGCGCCTGCTGGGCCATCGGCGTGTGCGGCTGCGTCCATGCGGGCTCGCGACGTCCTTCCGCGCCTGCTTGCTGACCGGCTTGCGCCGGCGCGCCGTGCTGCTGCGCGTAAGCATTCGGGTTGGCGCCGTTCGCTTGCGGCGGACGCGGCACGCCATTGGACGGATGAACTGCCTCACCGGGTTGCTGATGCTCGTTGGCCATTTGCGGCGGCATGCCTGGCCGGGCTTGCGGTTCGCCGCCACGCTGCGGCTGACCGTTGACCGGCGCTTCGCCCGGCCGCTGCCCCGCCTGTTGCATGCCGTTAGGCGCACCCGGCACTGCGCCCGGCGTCCGCCCAGTCATATGCGACTGCACGACCCGAACGTTCTGCACCGGCATGGCCGCGGGACCGCCTGCCATATGAGCCGGCACCGAGGTTCGCACGATCGGCTCGCCCGCGCCGGGCACCCGTCCGCCGCTCTGCGCAAAACGTTGCGCGAGACTGTCGTGGTACGCCGCCGCCACGGCCGGACTGCGCGTAGCGACGACCGGACGCGCCATCACGGCGGCTGGCGGACGATAGTTCGCGTTACGCACGCCGGGTCCGAAGCTTTCCTTCACCGGCGCGATCCCCGGGCCGCCCGGATTGATCTGCGCGTTGCGCCACTGTTGCGGATCGACCTTCTGCGCGAAGCGGCCGACCGATTGGCCGTGCACGAAGGCTGTTGCCGGCACCGCGGTCACGCCGCCCGGCGCGCGATAGTTGATGTACGTGTTGTGAATGTTGGTCACATTCACATTCGTCACGTTGCGGTTGTAGTTGTTGACGACCGTCGTGTTGTTGACGCGGTTGTAGTAACTCGGGCTCCAATGATCGTGATCGCCCCAGTGCGGGTGCCACGGTTCGCCCGGGCCCAGCGGGAACCACGCGACGCCGGCGGCGACCGCGCCGCCAATCGCCAGATTCACTCCCCAGTTGATCCCGCCGCCGCCGCCCACGAAGGCAACCAGCGCGGGTGCGTAGACGGGCGGCTCGCTGACTACGACCGGTCCCGGTACCCATGCCCACGAGTCGTCGACGTAAGCCCAACGGCCGTAATGGTAGGGCGCGAAACCCCACGGCGCGTCGTCGACCCAGGTCCAGCCCCACGGCGCTTGCCATACCCAGTGGCCGTCGTGATAAGGCGCCCAGCCGGCCGGGGTCGCGCGCGGCACCCACACTTCACCGTACTGAGGGCTGCTTTGCCACGTACCGTTGGCGTCGAGGTCCTGATAGCCGGGGATATCGCGCGACACATAGCGCGCTGACACCGACCGGTCTTCCGCTGCATCGCGGCTTGCTGCCCATTGATCGAAGCCGTCGAGGCCAGGCGCACCGTTGTCGGCGACCTGTTGCAGGTTGGTGCCGGCAAAGCGGATCTGCTGGCCGGCCGCGACCGGCACCTGGCCGCTGTCGCCGTACACGGTCGCGCTGCCGCTGCGCACGGTGACGGTGGTGCTGCTGCCGTCCGGCGCGACGTCGACGCGATAGTCGCCGGGGCCGTTCAGGCCGAGCGCCACATTCGGCGTGTCGATTTCGTAGGAGGAGCCGGGCGCCATTTCGCGCACTCGCGCCGACAACGTACCCTGCGCGACCTTCAGCTGCGCGCTGTTGTCGTCGAGATTGAGGATGTCGAGACTGGTGGACTGGCCGAGGCGCACCGCGGTCGAACCGATATGCAGTTCGGAACGTGCGTTCTGATCGTTCCACAACTGATCGCCGGTCGTGAGCGGGCGATTGATCTGTGCGTAGGACCAGTCGGTGGCGCCGGCCGGTTCGGTGGTCACGGCGCCGGCCGTGTAGTTCAGACGCGCGACGCGCCCTGGCGGATCGGTGTTCTGCGTGGCCGCGCCCAGCGGTGCCTGTTCGGCTTCCTGTGCGACGCTGGCTTGCGCCGCGAACAGAAATGCCGCGGCGGCGATCAGCGTGTAGCCTGTCATCCGGCGTTTCGAGTGTTGGGGTGTGGTCACTGTTCTCATGGTTTATCTCCGACGGACGCGGCATTGTGCAGCATCCGTGAGAACCACTCTACCCGTACGGTTTGTTTCAAGACCCCCACTTTTGTAAGGCCCTCTCGCGAGCCTGTAACAAAAGGTCTCGATAAGGCTTTTCGTAAGATTATTGAAAATAATGTGTAATGACATCAATCAGTTAAAGGCGTCTCAGGCGGCGAGGAACGCGTCGAAATGGCGGTGGCCGGCCGGTGTGATGCGCAAGATCCGCGGCCGTTCAGTGCGCTCGACCCAGCCATGAGCCGACCACGAATCGAGCAACGCGGCGCCGAGCGCGCCGCCCAGATGCGGACGCCGCTCGCTCCAGTCGGGACAGGTGCAGGCAAAGCGGCGCCGGCGGCTCTTCTGGGCGGACATGTCGATACCCCAATCGGCAAAACGGGCGGCGCCGTCGGCGGTGGCTTCGAGGGACGAACCGTGCAGCGTCAACAGGCCGCTCCCGACCAGCCGCTCGAACACCCGCACCGACAATTCGCCGGCCATGTGGTCGTAGCAGGTGCGGGCGTAGCGCATGTCGACAGGCACGGTGCGCACCGGACGCGGCACGGCCCGTTGCGGCGCGCTGACCTGCGCGACGTTGGCGAGCGCTTCGATCGACGCGGCGATGTCCGGTGACGCTATCCGGAAGTAGCGGTGCCGGCCGCGCACTTCGAGCGCAAGCAAGCCGCCGTCGGTCAGACGCGCCAGATGTGCGCTGGCCGCCGACGGCGAGAGCCCCGCGATCATTGTCAGTTCACCGGCCGGGCGGGCGCTGCCGTCCATCAGCGCCCACAGCATCGCGGCGCGGCCGGGGTCGGCGAGCAACGAGCCGATACGGCTCAAGCCTGGGAAATGGTTGTGTTCGTCTGCGAAGTTGGCGGGCATCGGGCGTCTCCGGTTGGTGGCGCGGGCAGGGCGCCATGCAGTCCACTGTATCGGGCTGCCGTATTCGATGTTTCAGCTTAGCGTGAATTGTCGAATGCAGCGGTTACGAAAACCCGGTGGCTGGAGCAGGCTAGTGGGTGCTTCGGTGCGTCAACGTCGCTTCTGAGCCGCGCCGGCCCGCCAGGCTAGAATTGAAGCCTGTCTTTGCGGGAACACGCTGTCATGAAATTTCTTCTTGCCGCCGCTGCCGCGGTTCTGCTGTTCAGCGCGTGCGCGCAGAGCGGTTCGAGTTCGGGTGCGGGCACGGGCAGCATCTCGATGTACGGCACGATCGACGAAGGCATTACGGTTCACAAGTAAGAAGCCCGAAGGTGGCCGCTTTTTCCGGCGGGTGAGCGTGGCAATTGGCTGGAATTGATGCATCATTGTCATTCCTGCCATCACCGGTCATGTGACGATCTGGGCATCACCACTGTCGCCGTCCGAGGCCTACCGATGCCGCCGTCTGTCGCTTCCTCCGCTGTTTCCTCCGCCGTTGCCTCTGTTGCCGCCAGTCAAACCGGCTCTGGCCACTCCGATCCTCACGGGCGGCGCGCCGCACGCGTGCTGGCGGTCTGCCAGGCGCTCTACACGTCATCTGTCTCGATCGATCTCACCTTGACTGGTCTGGTCGGCTATACGCTCGCCGACGATAAGGCGCTCGCGACGTTGCCGTTCTCGCTGATTACCGTCGCCGCGGCGCTGACCACGATTTTTGCGTCGTTCCTGATGGCGCGCATCGGCCGGCGCGCGGGCTTTGTACTCGGCGCGGGCGTCGGCGCGCTGGGCGGGGCGGTCTCAGTGTGGGCGATCTTTCATCACAGCTTCTGGGCGTTCTGCACCGGCACGGCGACGGTCGGCGTGTTTCAGGCGTTCGCGCAGTACTACCGGCTGGCGGCCGCGGATGCCGTTGGGATCGAAGGAAAAAGCCGCGCGATTTCGACGGTGCTCACCGGCGGTGTGGTGGCCGCCGTTTGCGGGCCGTTGCTCGCCGCATGGAGCAAGGACTGGCTCGCGCCGGTCGCGTTCGCCGGCTCGTATGCCCTTGTCACCGGCTTCGGGCTCGCATCGATCGCGATGCTGGCGCTGCTGTATCGCGACGCCGCGCCGCTCGCGCGCGCGGCCGCGGCGCACGAACCGGCCCGGCCGCTCGGCGAAATCGCCCGGCAGCCGATCTTTGCCGCGGCGCTCGCCAACAATGCGCTCGGCTATGCCGTCATGATGTTCGTGATGACCGCGACGCCGATTGCGGCGGTCGCATGCGGCCACACGATCGGCGACGGCGCGGCGATCATTCAATGGCACCTGGTCGGCATGTTTGCGCCGTCGCTGTTTTCCGCGCGGCTGATCAGGCGCTTCGGCGTGCTGCCGGTGATCGGTGCGGGGATCGCGCTGTCGGCGTTGTGCGGTGTGGTGGCGTTGCGCTCGACCGATCTGCCGCACTTCTACGCGGCGCTCGCATGCCTGGGCGTGGGGTGGAATTTCATGTTCGTCGGTGGATCGACGCTGCTCGCGCAATCGTACCGGCCGTCCGAGCGGGCCAAGACACAGGCAACCAGCGAATTCACGACCTTTGCGTTTTCCGCGCTGGGCTCACTGTTTGCCGGGCAACTGCTCGCGCGCTTCGGTTGGGCGACGATCAATGCAGCGATCTTTCCGCTGCTCGGGATGGCGGCGTTGGCCACGCTTGGGTACGCGTGGTCGAGTAAGCGGCAAAGTGTGGAGGGGGTTTCCTGATGGCTGCACGTCATATCGTTTTCGCGGTCGCGCCTGACCTCGTGCTGCTCGATGCGTGCGGACCGCTCGAGGCGTTCTGGCGCGCTGAATTGACGATGGCGGCCGCGGCTGGTGTAGCGGGCGGTTCTGCTGCTTCTGGCGTTGCCGGCGGATCGGCCGGTGTCGGCCGGGTCGGCGGCCCGGGTGGGGCGAGCGCACCAAGCTCACCAAGCGGATCAGACGGAGCAAGTGGAGCAAATGGACCAAGTGGAGCAATGGGCCCAGCCAGCACCCTTGGCACGCTTGCCGAACCGATCGCCTATCGCACGACCGTCGCGTCGATCGACGGCGGCGTGTTGCAAACCTTCCCGGGTTTGCCGGTCGTCACGCAACGGCTCGATTCGCTCGACGATCAGCCGATCGACACGCTGATCGTCCCAGGCGTCCCGATCGACGAACACTGCACGTTGCAACCGGAACTTGTCGAGTGGATCAGGCGCCGTGCGCCGCAGGCGCGGCGCGTGTGTTCGGTTTGCACCGGCGCTTTCTATCTGGCGGCAGCCGGCCTGCTCGACGGCCGCCGCGCGACCACCCATTGGCACGCTGCGCCGGATCTCGCGCGCCGATTCCCCAATGTGCAGGTCGACGCCGATCCGATCTTCATCCGCGACATGGGCCACGGCGAAGAAAAGCGCGTAGTCTGGACGTCAGCGGGTGTGACGGCGGGCATCGATCTGGCGTTGGCCCTGATCGAAGAAGATGTCGGCCATGCAGTCGCGATGCAGGCGGCGCGGCGGCTGGTGGTGTTCATGAAGCGGCCCGGCGGCCAGTCGCAATTCAGCGCTGCGCTGGCAGCACAGGCGTCGGCGGGTGGGCCGTTCGAGGCGCTGCATAGCTGGATGGCCGGCCATTTGCGCGACGACCTGTCAGTCGAGCGGTTGGCTGAGCGCGCGCAAATGAGTCCGCGGACTTTCGCGCGACGCTATGTCGACGAAATCGGCCGTACGCCGGCTAAGACCGTGTCGGCATTGCGTCTGGAGGCGGCGGCGCGGGCGCTGGCGGAGTCGCATCGGCCGCTCAAGCGGATTGCGCTCGATTGTGGCTTCGGCAGCGAGCAGAACTTGCGGCGCGCTTTCATGCGGCGCTTCGGCGTGTTGCCGCTCGCGTATCGGGAGCGTTTCGAGTCCGCGGTGGTGCCGCGGCGCGCGGCGGCTCCCGCGGTTGCGGAGGCGGGTTGAGTGGGGGCGGTTAGCGAAAGCTCGACGAAAGCATAGCGGCCGTCCAAGCCGAAATTCGACGAGATAACCCCACCCGACCCGCGACGGAGTCAATATTGCGCTCGTATAATCGCCTCCTTTAAATGCATCCGATTGACCGGAGTCAAGATGAGCACCCCTGCCTTAGCACCGCTGGACCGTTCCGAAACCACCTTCCGTTTTCTCGCTGAGCCTATCTCGGTCAACTTCGGCGGCAAGGTGCATGGCGGCGCGTTGATGAAGTGGATCGACGAGACGGCGTACGCGTGCTCGGCGGTGTGGTCGGGGCGCTATTGCGTGACGGTCAGCGTGGGCAATATCCGCTTCCGCCGGCCGATCCTCGTCGGCAATCTGGTCGAACTGCGCGCGCGGGTTGTGGCGACAGGCCGTACCAGTATGCACATCCACGTGTCGGTGCAGGCGGGCGATCCGAAGGGCGGCGAGCTGCTGCAAACCACGGACTGCCTGGTGGTGATGGTCGCCGTCAACGAGAACGGCCACCCGGTGCCGGTGCCGGCGTTCGTGCCGGAAACGGATGAGCAGAAGCGCCTCGCCAAGTACGCGATGGACGTGAAAGACGCGCTCGACGCGATCGTCGAGCTGAAGCCGGAAGAAGTGGCGCAGGGAAAGGTTTAAGCGGCGTCTGCTTTAGCGCCGCGCGAGGCGGCATTGGCACGCTTTGCGGGTACGTGTCGCCGTCGCTCGCAAGTGCCATGAACAGGCCGCGCGATCATTGCGTCCGCGCGGCCTGCTTTTTCATTTCACGTCAGGCAATCTGCAGAACTGGCCAACCCCCGGCCAACCTCCGGCCGATCCCATCATCGATCACCCGGCCGAATGCCCGACCATTTCGTTCGGCCGCACCCATTCGTCGAACTGCTGTTCGGTGACATAGCCGAGCGCGAGCGCTGACGCCTTCAGCGTCGTGCCTTCCTTGTGCGCTTTCTTTGCAATCTGCGCGGCCTTGTCGTAGCCGATGTGCGGATTGAGCGCCGTCACCAGCATCAGCGATTCGTTGAGCAACGTATCGATGCGCTCGCGATTCGGCTCGATACCCACCGCACAGTTGTCGTTGAAGCTGTGCGCGCCGTCGGCGAGCAACCGGATCGATTGCAGCACGTTGTGCGCGATCATCGGCCGGAACACGTTCAACTCGAAGTTGCCGCTCGCGCCGCCGATATTCACCGCGACGTCGTTGCCGAACACCTGGGCGCACAGCATCGTCAAGGCTTCGGACTGGGTCGGATTGACCTTGCCCGGCATGATCGAGCTGCCGGGTTCGTTCTCCGGAATCGACAGTTCGCCCAGGCCGCAACGCGGGCCGCTCGCGAGCCAGCGGATGTCGTTGGCGATCTTGTTCAGGCCCGCCGCCACCGTCTTCAACGCGCCGTGCGCGAACACCAGCGCATCGGCTGCTGCCATCACTTCGAATTTGTTGGGCGCGGAGACGAACGGCAAGCCGGTCAGTTTGCCGATCGCCGCCGCCACCTTGTCGGCGAATTGCGGATGCGCATTCAAACCGGTGCCGACCGCCGTGCCACCCTGCGCGAGTTCGTACAGATGCGGCAGTGCCGATTCCACGTGACGGATGCTTTGATCAAGTTGCGCGACGTAGCCTGAAAACTCCTGGCCGAGCGTCAGCGGCGTGGCGTCCTGCAAGTGCGTGCGGCCGATCTTGACGATGTCGGTGAAGGCTTTCGCCTTGCCGTCGAGCGTATCGCGCAGCGTCTTCAGCGCGGGCAGCAGATGCTTGACGATCGCATCGGCGGCAGCGACGTGCATGGCGGTCGGAAACACGTCGTTCGACGACTGCCCGCGATTCACGTCGTCGTTCGGATGCACCTTGCGCGCTTCGCCGCGCTCGCCGCCGAGCAGCTCGCTCGCGCGATTCGCGATCACCTCGTTGAGGTTCATATTGGTCTGCGTGCCGGAGCCGGTTTGCCAGACCGCGAGCGGAAATTCCCCGGGGTGCTTGCCGGCGATGATCTCGTCGGCCGCTTGCATGATCGCCTTCGCCTTGTTCCCGTCGAGCACACCCAGACCCTCGTTGACCTCGGCGGCGGCGCGCTTGATGACGGCCAGCGCGGTGATCAGCTCGGGCGATTGTTTCTCGGACGAAATGCGGAAATTCTGCAGCGAGCGCTGAGTCTGCGCGCCCCATAAACGAGCGTTCGGCACGGCGATCTCACCGAACGTGTCGCGTTCCATTCGTACGTCTTCGGTCATGGTTCAGCTCCGCTTCTCAAAGTTGTGAGTTGACAGGCAATAGGGAGAATAGACCCGTTAGCGCATTCCGGTAAAAACCCGCTTGCGGATCGAAAATATAGGTGCGGCGCGTGCCGTCCTCGACGTCGGTCCAGACGAGCGGCGAGAGGGGTGCGCCGATCGAACGCAGATAGGCGAGTTGCGCCGGATCGGCGAGCGTGACGCGGTAGCTTGCTTCGGGCGCGATGGCACGTTCGAAGATCTGCGCGACCTGTTCGGCGAGTGCCGGGCTATGGATGACCAGCGTCTGCTCGGTGTTCAGGTTGGCCGAGCGCGGATCGAGATTCATCGAGCCGATCACCAGAATCTTGCGGTCGATGACATAGGTTTTGGCGTGCAGGCTGACTCGCGAGCGAGAGCCGGTGAGACCGGCGCGCGGCGCCTTTTGCTGCGGTTTGAATTCATACAATTCCACGCCCTGTTGCAGTAGCGGCACACGAAAGGGGCTATAGCCGGCTTGCACGGCCACCGCGTCGGTCGCGGCGAGCGAGTTGGTCAGCACGGCAATGCGCACGCCTCGATGGGTCAGTTTGCCCGCTGCCTTGACGCCGGACTCGTGCGGGACGAAGTAGGGCGAAATGATCAGAAAATCTTTCTGCGCGTCGCGCATCAGCTCAGCCAATCGCTGCATCGGCGGGCTGACGTAGTCCGGCGACGGATTGGCGATTTTCTCCGGCAGGTCCGCCTCGAATTCGGCCGGCGCCCACGTCAAGCCGAGTTGATCCTGGGCGATCTGCGAGGCGAGCGGTGTGGCGTTCAGCGGTTTCGCGTTGTATGGATCGGCATAGGTGCGCCAGTGCTGGCGCAAATCGTCGCGCGTCTGGTCGAGTTCCTTTTCGTCGAACTTCTGTTTGTTCAACACCCGCAGTGGATAGGCGATGCTGCTGTTCCAGTAGTCGTCGAAACTGGCCGAGACGTCGGCGGTGATCGGGCCGGCGGCCAGCACGTCGAGGTCGCGGAATTGCAGCGTTTCGCTGGCGCTGAAATATTCGTCGCCGAGATTGCGGCCGCCGACAATGGCCAACTGGTTGTCCGCGATCATCGACTTGTTGTGCATGCGGCGCGTGAAATGGCCGATCTGCGTGAACACGTTCGTGGTGCGTTCGAACATGCCTTCCTGCGCGCTCCCGAACGGATTGAAGACGCGGATCTCGATCTTGTCGTGCGAGTTCAGACCCGCCATCGTACGGTCGATGTCCTTGAAGTTCAGATCGTCGACCAGCATGCGTACTCTCACACCGTGGTCGGCCGCGTAGAGCGCGGCGCCGAGCAGCAGTTTGCCGGTGGTGTCCTCGTTGGCAATGTAGTACTGCATGTCGAGGGTTTTCGTCGCTGCGCGCGCGAGTGCGATGCGCATTTGCAAGGCGTCGGTGCCGCTCGACAGTACCCGGAAGCCAGACTCGTTTGGATGCGCGGTTTCGAGCGGTGCAAGGGCCGTGTGAAGTGGCGTTGTTTCAGTGGCGGGCAGTGCGTGGGTGACCTGACGGTCGAATGCCGTGGCGGGCGGCCTGGTCGCGCAAGCAGTCAAAAGTGCCGTTGCGCAGCACAGCAGGAAGAAGTGTCTCGTTCTCCCCCAGGGGGACTTCCTTCGAGCCGTCCCCCAATCCCCAAGGGGGACTTCCTTCGGGGCGGGGGACGTGCTGCGCGGAGTGCTGAACGTGCACAGGCGGTGCAGTGCGGTCTGACTTTGATTCAGGTGGCACGACACGCTGTTTCTCCCTTGTTGGCAGGCTTCTCATGGCGGTAGCGCGTGTGGCTTGCTTACGCTGTCGAGAAATGCATTCTAAGGGGAATCTGGCCGGTGAGCTTTCGTTCCTCCGTCTGACCTGGACGAGAGATTGTGGCGTGGGTTGTTGGCCTGTGCTGAGCCTGGTGTCTGCACGCCTCAGGCGTGCAGACAGATGCCGCTAGTCAAAGCAAAAAGGCTTGGGCCGGCGGCGCTTGATGGTCGCTTGATAATCGCCTGGTGGTGATTACCCGCGTTCGGCGTTCAACACGCGTTCGCCATCCGGATGCGTAGACCCTTTCGCGGGACGTCCTGCCCAATAACCCGCGAGCAGCGAGCCGGACAGGTTATGCCACACCGAAAACAACGCACCCGGCAACGCCGCGATCGGCGTGAAATACAGCTTGCCGAGCGTCGCCGCGAGTCCCGAGTTCTGCATGCCCACTTCGATAGCCAGCGTGCGGCAGACGGCTTCGTCGAAGCCGAGCAGACGGCCGCCCCAGTAGCCGCCGAGCAAACCAATGCCGTTGTGCAGCACCACACCCAGCATCACCACGAGGCCCACCGACGCGATGCTCTTTTGCGTGCCACCCACCACCGCGCCGATGATCAGCACAATCGCGACCATCGAGATCAGCGGCAGAATCGGCTCGACCTTGCGCACGGCCTTGTTGAACAACTGGTTGACGACGAGGCCGACCACGATCGGCAGCGCGACGATCTGCAGGATGCTCATCAGCATGCCGTGCACGTCGACGACAATCGACGCGTCCACATAAAGACGCGTGAGCAGCGGCGTCGCGAACACGCCGACCAGCGTCGACAATGCGCTGATCGTCACCGACAACGCTACGTCGCCGCGCGCCAGATAGATCATGACGTTCGATGCCGTGCCGCTTGCCACGCTGCCCACCAGCACCATGCCGGCAGTCAGATCCGGCGGCATGCGCAGTGCCTTGGCGATTGCCCATGCGGCGAGCGGCATCACGAGGTAATGCAGCACGATGCCGGCAATCACCGGCGCGGGTCGCGTGAAGACGCGCTGGAAATCGGCCACCGATAGCGTGACACCCATTGCCAGCATGATGATCGTCAGGAGCGCGGTGACGTGCGGCGCAATACCGGCAAACGAGGCGGGCGAGAAGTACGCGGCAATCGAAACGAGCACGGCCCAGAGCGGAAATAAACGGGTGACGCGGGCAAGCATGACGGGTGGTCCTTGGTTATGTTTTATAGCGAGATATGGGGGTCGGTCGAGCGGCATGCCGTCAGTCGAGGGGGCATGCTCGGGGGCGCCGCTCGCGAGGAGCGGCAGGCCCTGACGGCGGGCGGCGCGGCCTTCGTGAGGCGCGCGAGTGGGCTCACGCGGGTGAGCGTGACGTTGCAAACGCGCGCATTTTACCGTTCGCAGCACGTTTGCCGGCAAACGTTGGTTGTGTGTGCAACTATCTGTGCTTTGCCTGGTTCATGCCGACCTCAGGCTGACCTCAGGCTGACGGGGCAGGCGGCGCGCCGGGCGTGACCGGCACGCGCCGCAAGCTCAGCTTGTGAAAGCGCAGCGTCATCAGCAGCGCGACGCTCGCGAGGCCGGCCGCGAGTCCCCACCATAAACCGCGCGCGCCCAGCCCGAAGTGAAACGCCAGTACGTACCCGGTCGGAAAGCCGATGACCCAGTACCCGAACGTCGCGGCGATCATCGGTACCCGCGTGTCCTTCAGACCGCGCAGGCAGCCCGAGCCGACCGTCTGCATGCCGTCGACGATCTGGAAGATCGCAGCCACGCCGAGCAGCGAACTCGCCAACTTGACCGTGGCGGCGTTGACCGGATCGTCGAGATGCAGATACAGGCCCACGATCCAGTGCGGCGCGGCGAT
The DNA here is from genome assembly GCF_013177695.1 of Paraburkholderia solitsugae. Lineage (GTDB taxonomy): Bacteria > Pseudomonadota > Gammaproteobacteria > Burkholderiales > Burkholderiaceae > Paraburkholderia > Paraburkholderia solitsugae. Next base: position 27,975 of record NZ_WOEY01000064.1, read on the forward strand.
CAGCACGATGCCCGACAGCGTCATGAAGCCGACGCCGAGCGCGAGCGCGACGAAACCTGCGTGGCGCGCGGCGAGCGGCTGGCCGGCGCCGGACCAGTAGCCGACCCGCACATTGGCTGCCTGGCCGATTGCGAGCGGCACCATGAAGGCCACCGAGGCGACGTTCAACGCGATTTGATGCGCGGCCAGTTGCGATTCGCCGAGCAGGCCGACCATCAGGCCGGTGGCGAGGAACAGCGTCGATTCGACGCCGTAGGTGATCGCGACCGGCCAGCCGATGCCGAACAACTCGCCCATCAACGGTACGTTCGGCCGCGTCGCGACGACGAAATGTTTATAGCGTGGCCGCAGATGCAACAAGGCCATCAGGACAAGCGCGCTCAGCCAGACGGTGATCGAGGTGGCCGCCGCCGAACCGAGAAAACCAAGACGAGGCAGTCCGTAGGCGCCGTGAATCAGCCCGTAGTTGAGAAAGCCGTTGACGAACACGCTGACGAGCGACACCCACAGGAGCCGCTTGGCCGCGCCGATGGCCGGCAGGAATGAGCGCATCAGGCCCACGCCGATCAGACTGCCGAGCGAGCCCCAGCGCAGCACTGCCGCGTATTCACCGACGTTGTGCGCAAGCAGCGCGGGTTCACCGAAAGCCAGCAGGACCGGGGTGGCGAACGACAGCAGGAAGAACGCCGGCACCGAGAGCAGCACCGACAACACCAAGCCGGTCCAGTAGATATGCGGCACCCGGCCTTCGTCCTGCGCGCCGCGCGCATGCGACACGCTCACGCTGACGGAGGTGAGCACGCCTTGAAGCAGCGTGACCACGACGAAGAACAGGTTGGCGCCGAGGCCGCCGGCGGCGAGCGCGTCCGGGCCGAGCGAGCCGAGCAGGATCGTGTCGGTGACGCCCATCGCCATTTGCGACAGTTGCGCGATGCCGAGCGGCGCGGCGAGCCGGGCGGTGTCAGCGGCGTGGCGGGTCAGGGTCGGCGGCCGGGCGGCCACCCGGGTGAAGCCGGATTGAGTCATGGAGCGCTTGGAAGCGGAAGGGGCGACAGCGTGGCGGTGGGCACCAACGTGGCGACTCGCGCGGCTGGCGCGCTGCCGGTGGCGAAATACGGAGGCTCGCCAAAAGCGTAGGGCGGCTGTCAGCCGATTGTTTGTCTGTCGAAACCGACAGCTTATTGCTTAGGCGCTGCAATGTCGATGGAGGAAGCACGATTTTGGTGCGCGCGGTCCCCCGAGTTTTCGGACTCAACGTTTCTGATGACGAGCCGTTGGCTGCCGGTCTTCAGTTCGGCGTTCACGGCTGTCCGTCTCCGGCTTGGCGTCTTTGACTGCGAGTTTAAGTGTGTCCCGAGTCCGGCGAGGCAGCGCCTCAAGCCTCGTGCACGGCGATCCGCGTATCACCGAGCAGCACGACCTGGCCCGCGCGGATTTTGCAGGTTTTACGCGTTTCGACCTGGCCGTCGACGGTCACCGCACCGTCGGCGACCATCATTTTGGCCGACCCGCCGCTGTCCGCTAGCCCCGTTATCTTCAGGAGATTGTGCAGTTCGACGTAATCGCCGGTCAGTGTGAAATCGAGGTTGGGCATGGCGTTTGCACCTTGAAGCAAAGGGTTCGCATCATAAGCCAGAAGCTTGTCCTGAATGGAAATCCCGTGTTGACGGGCCACGCTTAGGCGATTGCAAGAAGATGTTATGTAATTGTCAGAAAATGAAACGTTCCGTAACACTGGTCGTAAGTTACGAACTCCACTCGTAAAGTGCGGGTCTGTAGGAAAGCCTGCTGGATTTTTGCGACAGTGAATGGACCGGGCGAGGTGCGCACGAAGCACACATCAATGTGCCGCGCCGGATATGACGCCCGCGTCACAACAATTTTAGAGAGGATTTAGCCATGACCCAGATTCGTACGCTCCTGATCGGTACCGCCCTGACCGCTTTTGCCGCCACCGCTGCTTTTGCGCAGACCGCTCAACCGGCAGCCGGTATGAGCGGCCAGGCACAGGTTCAGACCCAAGGCGCCGAAGTCGCGCCCGCAGCACAGGGCGTGCAGCCGGTGACGCCGGCACCGGCGCATCTGACGGCATCGGGCTCGACCGATCCGCTGGTCCAGAAGCGCGACGCCAACGCCCAGGCTAATGCCGAATACAAGGCGTCGAAGAAGGTGTCCAAGGCGGAGTTGAAGCAGCAGCAAAAGGCTGCCAAGTCGCAGTACAAGGACCAGGTGCACAACGCCAAGATCAACCAGAAGGCTGACAAGCAGGCTGCTAACAATGAAATGAAGATGGACATGCAAGGCCAGGCGGCCGATCAGGACAACGGCGCTGACGTCAAGCGCTAAGCCTGAGTCCTGAAGCACGCGGGCGCGGCGGCAATCCTGGCCGCCGCGCCGCGGGGAAATGGCCCGGAGCGACTATGCGCTCCGGGCCATTTTTTTGCGCGGCACGGAAAAAAGGGGCGCTTGTCTCCAATAGTTGTATGGATATAAGGGCTATCCATTTAGCTCCACAATTTCACATTATGGTGAAGCTTTGACCTTTGGCGGACGTTGCGCGATCTGGCGATACGTGACGGGTTCGGCCACTACGGCCTGCTCAAGCAGGCGGTAAAAGAGCTGGCCGCGGGAACGCGAGGTCCGGCGGTTGAAGCGAAACACAAACTCGTCGAGATAATGGTCGAGTTGGAGTGGCTTCACGGCACCGTGGTGGGTGCCAAGCAGCCAGCGCTTAAGCAGTGCCGACACGCGGTGCACGCCCGGCATCGAGATATGTGCGGGGCTGTCAGCGCCACTCATGACGATCCGCTTATGCTGATAACCCTCTTCGGTCAGGCCATGATAGATGGAGGAGCCATCGGTGTGAAGTAACGAGCCGGGTTCCACAACCTCCCGCACGAAGGGCAAAACGCATGCGGAGGTATCGTCGGCAATGGGTTGCAAACGGATACGTCCGAAACCTTTGGGTTCCAGGATTTCCACGGCCACCGCAATGAGAGCCTTGGTCGTGTGGCTCTTGCGCCCGGCACTTGACTGGGCGACTCGCCGGTCGTGAATGGCCAGATAGACCTCATCAACCTCAACCATGCCGGCCAGCCGCTCGCGCCCCGGCCTGACCATCGCCCGACGAAAGCGGTGCAGCATGGTCCATGCCGTTTGATAACTGCCCAGCCCCAATACCCGCTGCAATCCCAAAGCGCTGACGCCATGTTTCTGGCTGGTTATATACCAGGCCGCCGCCAGCCAGACCTTTAAGGGTGTGCGCGTCTTCTCGAAGATTGTGCCCGCCGTGACCGTGCCCTGATGACGGCAGGATTGGCACATTAGCCGGGCGCGGCTGGCACGATAGGGGGCGTCCGTGCTTGCACAGGACGGGCACACAAACCCGTCACGCCAGCGCAACCGTTCGAGATAGCGAAGACAGTCATCCTCGGTTGCAAACCAGTCCAGAAACTGGCTCCATGTTCGAGGGAAATCTTCACCGGCAGTCGGGGTATGCTTGAGTTCGCTCACCACTCGATCATGGCGCAAGTGGAGCTAAATGGATAGCCCATATGGATATACAGTATGCGTCGTCGCGTCAACGCCACCCCAGGTCCGAATCCACCGTGCTCTCCGTCGCTGAATCTCCGCCATCGTCCTATTCCGGTACCGACAGCGCCGCCTGGCTGGCCAAGCTCAACGACGCGCAACGCGAGGCCGTCGAATACGGCGCCGACAGTCCCAACGCGCCACCGGGCGCGCTGCTGGTGATCGCGGGGGCGGGCTCCGGCAAGACCAACACGCTGGCGCATCGCGTCGCCAATCTGGTGGTGAAGGGCGCCGACCCGCGCCGTATCCTGCTGCTGACCTTCTCACGCCGCGCTGCGCTCGAAATGACCCGCCGCGTTACGCGCATCGCCGGAGCGGCACTCGGCACGCGTGCCGCGTTGGCGCAAGGGCTGACGTGGTCGGGCACTTTCCACAGTGTCGGCGCGCGGCTTTTGCGCGAATACGCGGACCTGATCGGCCTCGCGCCCGCCTTCACGATCAACGACCGTGAGGATTCCGCCGACCTGATGAATCTCGTGCGCCACGAGCTAGGCTTGTCGGCGAAAGAACGGCGTTTTCCGGCCAAGGGCACCTGCTTCGCGATCTACTCGCGCGTGGTGAATACCGGAGCGTCCCTCACCGAGGTGCTCAACAGCGCGTTTCCCTGGTGCCGCGAATGGGAAGCCGATCTGCGCATGTTGTTCGCGGCGTACGTCGACGCCAAGCAGAAGCAGAGCGTGCTCGACTACGACGACCTGCTGCTCTACTGGTCGCATATGGCCGCTGAGCCTGCGATCGCGGCCGATCTGTCGGCGCGCTTCGATCACGTTCTGGTCGACGAGTACCAGGACACCAACCGCCTGCAGGCGTCGATCCTGCTCGCGCTGAAGCCCGACGGCCGCGGCCTGACCGTGGTCGGCGACGACGCCCAGTCGATCTATTCATTTCGCGGCGCGACCGTGCGCAACATTCTCGACTTCCCGGCGCACTTCAACCCACCCGCCAAACAGATCACGCTCGAGCGTAATTACCGCTCGACCGGACCGATTCTGGCGGCGTCGAATGCGGTGATCGAGCTCGCGAGCGAGCGCTACACGAAGAATCTGTGGACCGACAAGGCCTCGGCGCAGCGCCCGCGGTTGGTGACGGTCGCCGACGAAGCGGATCAGGCGCGCTACATCGTCGAGCAGGTGCTCGAAGCGCGCGAGCAGGGCATGAAGCTGAAGTCGCAGGCGGTGCTGTTTCGCGCCGCCCATCACAGTGCCGCACTCGAGATCGAACTGACCCGGCGCAACATTCCGTTCGTGAAGTTCGGCGGCCTGAAGTTTCTCGACTCGGTGCATGTCAAGGATGTGCTCGCCGTGCTGCGCTGGGCGGAGAATCCACGCGACCGAGTCGCGGGTTTTCGCGTCGTGCAATTGCTGCCGGGCGTCGGTCCCGCCACCGCCGCGAAGGTGCTGGATGAGGTCGTGGCTCGGGCGGGCACCGGCAATCCGGCCGATATCGTCCATAGCGTCGGCGGCGCACTGGCCGCCTTTACACCGCCCGCTCGCGCGCAGGAAGACTGGCATCCGTTCGTCAAGCTGATGTCGAGCGTGTACGGCCGCCAGACACCGTGGCCTGCCGAGTTCGAAATGGTGCGGCGCTGGTACGAGCCGCATCTTGAACGCAATCATGAGGACGCGACGATCCGTCACGCAGACCTGCTGCAGATGGAAAGCATCGCGGGCACCTATGCATCGCGCGAACGCTTCCTGACCGAGCTGACGCTCGATCCGCCGGACGCCACCAGCGACGAATCCGGCGTGCCCCTGATCGACGAGGATTACCTGATCCTGTCCACGATCCATTCGGCGAAAGGGCAGGAGTGGCGCAACGTGTTCGTGCTGAACGGCGTCGACGGTTGCATTCCGTCCGATCTCGGCACGGGCAGCGAGGAGGAGATCGACGAGGAACGGCGCCTGTTATACGTGGCGATGACGCGCGCGAAGGAGGACCTGCATATCGTCGTGCCGCAGCGCTTTTACGTGCACAACCAGACCCATATGGGCGACCGTCACGTGTGGGCGTCGCGCACGCGGTTCATTCCGGCGCATCTGATGCCCTTGTTCGACGCCTACGCCTGGCCGTGCGTACCGGTGCCGAGCGCGCCCACAGCGGCAGGGTTGGCCGGGGCGGCGCAGGCGAAGATTGAGATTGGGGCCAGGCTCAGGAAGATGTGGGATTGAAGCGGTGATGCCGGGTTCGGGCGCGATCGAGGCCGTCATGCTGCGGCCCCCTGGTCCGATGTCCCGGCAACCTTTGCGGCCGCCTTCAGTTGCAGCGAGTCGCTGTCGGCTGTATTCAGCGCGACTGCCGTTGCTGGCGTTGTTGCTGTTGTTGCGGCAGCGGACGCGGCGGCACAAAGAAATTGCGCAGCCAGGCGGCGAGGCGTGAGAACACGTCGTACGGTTCGTCGACGAAAATCTCCGGCTTCAGCAAGCGCAGGTATTCCATGATCTGCTGCGCTTCCTGCTTCTGGAACGAACCGTGCGAAATCCCCAGGCGCAACAGGCCACGCAGTTCGCCGAGCTTTTCGCGCGCGGTGCTGCCCTCGCCGGTTTCGCACGCTACTTTGGCTTCGTAGACACGCTGGCGCAGCGATTCCACCAGCCGCCAGGCGGGAGTCTGCATGATTTCCTCGAGCGCCTGGATGTCCTGCGCCTCGCTCTTGATCTGCGCCGCGAGTGGATCGATCAGCGCCGCGTCGCCTTCCGCTTCCTTAACGATGGCCGCCGCCCAGTCGCGGCATTGCTTGGCGAGCTCCTCGGGCGTCCATTCCGAGCGGGCCGCAAAGCCGAAACCGAACTCCCCCGCTTGCCGCATCAGAATCGCCACGACGTCTGGGAATTCCTTGTCCAGCGTGCGTTTCGCCCACGCGTACTGGCCACCTTGCAACATCCGCTGAACGGCGTGCTCTGTCAGCGGCACCATATTGTCGAGCAGCTTGGCACGCAAAAAGTCCTCAAACGACGGCGTCGCGAACTGCGGATCGAGTTTCAGCGAAACCCGCAGAAAAGCGTCGAAATCCTTGCGCAGCGTCGCAATGGTCTCGTCTTTGAGTGTGAGGGTGATTTGACCCATGTGTTATCCCGTTTGGTCCTGCCGCGCTGTATCGTCATGTCGGCAGTTCGCGCACGGACCCCGTGAGACGCGACGCCAATGCCGGCGCGGTTGATTCCTGCCTGTTGCCGCGTAACCAGCGGGACGTATCCCGACGAGCGGACCTCGACTTCTTATCGGCGGATTCAGGGAAAACTTAAGGGCGCGCGGTGGATGGCCGGCGGCTTTAGAGGGATGTGTCGCCCGCGAGGGCGGTGCGCGGCGGGCGCCAACCGCGCCAAACTAGCCGCGCTGGGTCCCCATGGCAGCGTGGGCAACGTTTGCGCGCGATGTCGGCCTCGAACCGCGTGTTGAACCGCGCTTATTTAAGCACGATGCCTTGCCAGACAAAAAAGACCGTCAGGCCGACCGCGATGGTCAGGAGTGGCCGCCGCGTCAGCGCGCTGACGACGATGGCGGCCAGCGCCCCGACCAGTTGCGGATTGCGCCAGGTCAATTCGGCGCCGGTGCCGTGCGGTGAGACCGCCATCGGGACGATGATCGCCGTCAGCACGGTAACGGGCACGAAGCCGAGCGCGGTGCGCACGAGCGGCGGAAACACCAGCCGGTCGCCGAGCACGAAGACGGCGCCGCGGATCACCCACGTGATGGCCGCCATGCCGAGGATCAGAACGACGTAGTTCATCGCGACGCCCCTATGGTTTCCTTCGAGGTTTTCCGCGGAGCTTCCCGGCGGGGGCCCTGTGATGTCTCGCGCGAAGCTGCTCGCGAGGATTCGTGATTTCCCCGCGCGCCTCGCCCAAATCGCGGCGCCGACAGCAAGACACCGATTGCCACGCCCGCGAACACGGCGCCGAGCAGGCCGAGCTTGTACGGCCACGCCTGCCAGAAGAAGGCCAGCGTGCCAGCGGTAGCGGCCGCCGCGATATAGCGAACAGCGACGAGCTGCGGCACGACGATCGCAATGAACGTGGCGACCATCGCGAAATCGAGCCCGAGCGACTGCAGGCCCGGAAAGGCCGCGCCAAACAGCAGGCCGGCAACGGTCCAGAGCTGCCAGTTCAGGTACATCGCCAGACCCGCGCCAAAGAAGTAGTGCGGGCCGACCGTGCCGGGTTCCCGATGCCGGTAATGTTCCCAGGCGACTGCGAAGACCTCGTCGGTGAGCAGCGCGCCGAGCGCCCAGCGCCAGCGTGCCGGGAGATGCGCGACATGCGGCGCGAGCGTCGCGCTATACAGCACGTGACGCAGGTTGACAACGAGCGTGGTCGCCCAGATCACCGCAAAACTCGCGTGGCCGGCGATCAGGCCCAGCGCGATGAATTGCGCGGAGCCGGCGAACACGACGAGTGACATCAACTGCCCGTGCCATAGATGCAGCGGGCCGGACGCGACCAGGGTGCCGAAAATCACGCCGAAGGGCGCTGCGCCGACCATCATCGGGATGATGTCGCGCGCGCCGGCGGTGAATTCTTTTAAATGGCCTGTGCTTGAGGGCTGGCCGGGGTTGGAATGGGTCAATCTTGCCTCCTTGATTCGGGAAGCATAGCGAGTGATGGTGGGCGGGGCTTGTACGTTCTTGCGGTGGTGCGCAGATGCTGCGGAGGGCTGCTGGTTGACCGAGCTGATGCAATGCGCGAGGCGGGGCGGGGGGATATGGCGGGGGGGGTTACGGGGGGCCCTGCAAAAGGCCGGCCCGGGGGGGCATGGTCGCGGCTGCGCGGGCTGCCGGCGTGGCCGCTTATGGCGTCCCGTGAGTCCTACGTCAGCTGCCTTGCCAGCGTCCCGGCGGCACGCCGAACATGCGCCGGAAATGGCGCGTGAAATGACTTTGGTCCGTGAAACCGCTAGCTGCGGCGACTTCCGTCACGGAGACACCTGCGCGCAACGGTGCAAGCGAGCGTTGCAGGCGTACCTGGTTGCGCCATGCGTGCGGCGGCAGACCGGTTGCCTGGTTGAAAAGGCGTGCGGCATGAAAGGGCGACAGTCCCGCGGCCCGGGCGACTTCGGCCAGCGTGACAGCTTCGGCAAGGTCGCCGGTCAGGCGTTCCTGCATGGTCGCGACGCGAGCGTCGTCAGCGGCGAAGCGCAGCGGTTCCGGCTGCGTTTGCGAGTAGCGGACCAGCAAGGTAGACAGCGCGTCGAGCATCGCGGCCTCGGCGGCGAGCGGATCGTCGCCGGCCTCCAGCAGACGGTGCGCGCGCGCCAGCCGCTGCGCCAGATCGGGATCGCGGATCACGCCCGGTGCGAACCACGGCAAGGCTTGCGGCTTGCCGGCGACTTCATTGGCGAGATCGTGAATGAAATCCACCGGCGCATACATCACGCGATACCGCCAGCCTGCCTCGACAGCCTTCGAACCCGTGTGCAGTTCGCCGGGATTGATGATCGGCACGCTGCCCGCCTCGGCGACATAGTCCGAGCCGCGATACCGATAGCCCTCGGCGCCCGCGACGATCACCGGAATCGTGTAGGCATCGTGCCAGTGCGGCGTGAACTCGTGGTCGTGATATTCGGCCGTGAGCAGGTCCGCGCCGGGCAGAAGCGGCGTGCGCCAGTAGCGGGCGGAGTCCTGGAAGCGATGGGCGGTCATGGCGAAAGTCTGGCGATCCGGCGATCCGGCGGTCCGGCGGTCCGGTGATCCGGCAGGACCGGTCAGTTTAGCGCGACGTGGCTGCGGCCGCTGCTCTTACTCACGCGTGCATGCCTTTGCATCGTGAGTTTTGCCGTAGGGCGGCGATTACTTGACCGGGATCGTCGTACCGGCAGGGATCGGCACGGCGCTCACACTGTTTTTCGCGCTGCCGCTGACGATGCGGTCGCTGTAGGTCATGTACACCAGCGTGTTGCGCTTCGCGTCGACCACCCGTACGACATGCAGCGATTTGAAGATCAGCGACATACTCACGGAGAACACGTCAGCCTGCTGTTTCACGGGCCCGGTGAAGCGAATCGCGCCGACCTGACGGCAGGCGATCGACGCTTCCGTTGGATCTTCGGCGATGCCGAGCGTGCCTTTGACGCCGCCCGTGCGTGCCCGCGATACGTAGCAGGTCACACCCTGGACCAGCGGATCGTCATACGCTTCGACGACCACGCGGTCAGAGCCCGTGATGCGGAAGTTGGTGTTGACGCTGCCGACTTCTTCGCTGTGCGCCGGAGACAGCAGCAGGGCGGTAGTGACTGCAAGCGCGATGCGCAACAAGGTCGATTTCATGAGATGGCCGGGAATGAGCGTTTGGTTTGAGCGCGCGAGGGCGTTGCGCCGATAAAACAGCATCGTATAACGGTGTGTCCCTCATGGGGTCGGTGCAAATGCTCGAGGCTATGCGCTACTTTGCAGCCGGAATAAACTGTCGCCCTCACTGGGCTACCTGATCCGGCATTGAAGCAGGCCCCGCCAAAACGCTTGGCCAAAACGCCCGGCCAAAACAAAAAGGCCCGCACGAATGCGGGCCTTCTAAATTTTTTGGCTCCTCGACCTGGGCTCGAACCAGGGACCTACGGATTAACAGTCCGGCGCTCTACCGACTGAGCTATCGAGGAACAGCAGTACAACTTGATCTACATAAAAAAGCCCGTATTGGTTAACGGGCTTTTGCAATTCTTGGCTCCTCGACCTGGGCTCGAACCAGGGACCTACGGATTAACAGTCCGGCGCTCTACCGACTGAGCTATCGAGGAACAGAACAACAAACAGCAGAGAAGCGAAATTGTAGAAGCAGCTTAAGCGCCTGTCAATACCCTGCGATCATCTCGATTTGGTTCGAATGCAACAGCGGGGGACAGGCCGAGCCGCTTAACGGGCGAGCAGGGCCAGCTTTTCCTTCACGTCCTTGAACTCGTCGGCTTCCGGCAGCGGCGCCTTGGTCTTGGTGATGCTCGGCCAGTTCTTCGCCAGCTCGGCATTCAGCTCGGTGAAGTGCTGCTGGTCGCCAGGCACGTCTTCTTCGGCATAAATGGCATTCACCGGGCACTCGGCCACGCACACGGCGCAGTCGATGCATTCATCGGGGTCGATCGCGAGGAAGTTGGGACCTTCGCGAAAGCAGTCCACCGGGCACACATCGACGCAGTCGGTATAGCGGCACTTGATGCAGCTTTCGGTCACAACGTGAGTCATTCAGGCAGCTCCTGCATGCGGAATCAGAGAAGGCGAATACGCCAAAAGCGCTATTGTAACGTAACGTCAAGAGGCGCATACGGCATCGGTCAACGGCTTTTATACGTTTTCGTGATTAGTTTATGGCGTCCGGCGCGGTAACCCGCCGGCGCGCTGAATCCGGGCGCATTCGGGTAACATGCGTCAGGTCGGTGCGCACGGGGCGTGCCGCACGCGCATGGGTTGACGCGTTTGGTCGAGCCAAGCCTCCCGTTTTTTTTGCAGTCCAGTTCGCACCATCATGATTATTACTTCGCTGCTCGACACCGATCTGTACAAGTTCACGATGATGCAAGTGGTGTTGCATCACTTTCCCGCGGCGAATGTCGAGTATCGCTTTCGCTGCCGCACGCCAAATGTCGACCTCGTGCCGTATATCGGCGAGATCCGCGATGAAGTGCGCAAGCTCTGCGACCTGCGCTTCACCGACGACGAACTCGACTACCTGCGGCGCATGCGCTTCATCAAGGGCGACTTCATCGAATTTCTCGCGCTGTTCCATCTGAACGAGAAATACATTTCGATCGAACCGTCGCCGAAGGGCAATGGCGAAATCGACATCGAGATCAAGGGGCCGTGGCTGCACACGATCCTGTTCGAGATCCCGATGCTCGCGATCGTCAACGAGGTCTACTTCCGCAACACCCAGCAAAAGCCTGACTACAGCGAAGGGCGCGGCCGTCTCGTCGACAAGATCAAGCTGCTGGGCGCGCGTCCGGAATTCGCCGACTGCAAGATCGCCGACTACGGCACGCGCCGCCGCTTCTCGAAGCAATGGCACGAAGAAGTGATCCTCACGTTGAAAGACGGCCTCGGCGAGCAATTTGCCGGCACCAGCAACGTCTTCTACGCGATGAAGCACAACCTCACACCGCTCGGCACGATGGCGCATGAATACCTGCAGGCGTGTCAGGCCCTCGGTCCGCGGCTGCGTGATTCGCAGATCTTCGGCTTCGAAATGTGGGCCAAGGAATATCGCGGCGACCTGGGCATTGCCCTGTCGGACGTGTACGGCATGGAGGCCTTCCTGCGCGACTTCGATATGTACTTCTGCAAGCTGTTCGACGGCGCGCGCCACGATTCCGGCGATCCGTTCGACTGGGGCGAGCGCCTGCTCAAGCACTACGAGGCGAACCGCTGCGACCCGCGCACCAAGATCCTCGTATTCTCCGACGCGCTCGACATTCCGAAGGTGCTGCAACTGTACGAGCGCTTCCGCGGCCGCTGCAAGCTGGCATTCGGCGTAGGAACCAATCTGACTAACGACCTGGGCTACAACCCGTTGCAGATTGTCATCAAGATGGTTCGCTGCAACGGTCAGCCGGTGGCGAAGCTGTCGGATTCGCCGGGCAAGAACATGTGCGAAGACAAAGCGTATCTCGCGTATCTGCGTCAGGTGTTCGGCATCGCGCAGCCCGAGGAAGACGCTGCGAAGTAACGCGGCGTCTGCGCGCCGCGTGTGCGACTCACGCGCCGATATCTTGCTGGGATCTCGCTGAGATCGTGTTCGCCGCGTGGCCAATACGCTGCCTTAGGCCGTTCGGCCAGGGTGTTCGCGCACAGGGTGGCCGGTATAATCCTCGTCACATCGCACGGCTGTCGACACGAGGATTTTGCATATGGACACATCGATTGCCCGCCGTAACATCCTGGCGCGCATCCGCGCGGCGCAGGGGCGCGAGCCTGAGCCATCCGCGTCCGAGCGTGAGGCGGTTACGGATTATCTGGCGCGCCATCCTCAAGGCCCGCGTCCGGAAATGCCGGCCGATTTGACCACGCGCTTTATCGAAGAAGCGCAGAAGATGGCGACCACAGTCGACACGGTCGAAACACTGAGCGAGGTGCCTTCCGCCGCGCATCGCTACCTTACTGAACACGCTCTCCCGCTGCAGGCAATCGCATGGCAAACCCTGCAAGATCTGCAATGGACTGCAGCCGGCCTCAACGTCGAATTCCGCAAACCTGAAGACGGCGACGTGGTCGGACTCACCGGCTGCTTCTGCGCGACAGCGGAGACCGGCACGCTGGTCCTGCTGTCCGGGCCGGAGACCTACGCTTCCGCAGGCCTGCTGCCGGAAACGCATATTGCGATCGTGCCGGCTTCGCGCATCGTCTCAGGACAAGAAGAGGTGTTTGGCCTGATTCGCAGCGAACGCGGCGAACTTCCGCGTGCGGTCAATTTTGTCTCCGGGCCGTCGCGCACCGGGGATATCGAACAGACTATCGTGCTTGGCGCGCATGGGCCTTATCGGGTGCACGTGATTGTCGTGCGTGGCGCCTGAGCGCGGTGAACGGCCGGGTCTCCCGCCGCGCAACGGCACCCGCGTTACCGCGTTAACAAGGACTTCAAGAATATGAAACGACATGCCGTGTGGTCGAGCATGGTGCTCGCCGCTGCTCTGACGCTGGCCGGATGGCCTCAACTGGCTTCAGCGGCGACGCTCGATGGCGCGACGTTGTCGGCGTTGTGGGGCTTGCCGTTTGCGGGCGTGTTGTTGTCGATCGCGGTGTTTCCGTTGGTCGCGCCGGCATTCTGGCATCACCATTTCGGCACGATCGCGACAGCGTGGGCGCTGCTATTCCTGGTGCCGTTTGCGCTTACCTTCGGCGCGGGCGTCGCTTTCGGAACGTTGGTGCATGCGGTGCTCGAAGAATACATTCCGTTCATCGTGTTGCTGACGGCGCTTTATACGGTCGCGGGCGGCATCTGTGTGCGAGGCAACCTGCATGGCACGCCGCGGCTGAATACCGCCATTCTTGCCCTCGGCACCTTGTTGGCCAGCATCATGGGTACGACTGGCGCGGCGATGCTGCTGATCCGCCCATTGCTGCGCGCCAACGACAACCGTAAGCACATCGTTCATGTGGTGGTGTTCTTCATCTTTCTGGTGGCAAACGCGGGCGGCTCGTTGTCGCCGCTCGGCGACCCGCCGCTCTTTCTCGGCTTCCTGCAAGGTGTAAGTTTCTTCTGGACCACCACGCATCTGGCGTTGCCGATGCTGTTTGTCTGCGTCGTGCTGCTGGCCGCGTTCTATGCATTGGACTCGTTCTATTTTCATCGGCGTGAAGAAGAGCGCTCGCGCTTTCTCGACCCGACGCCGGATTCGCCGCCGCTAGGCGTCGACGGCAAGATCAACTTCGCGCTGCTCGCTGCCGTGATTGCGCTGGTTTTGATGAGTGGACTCTGGAAGTCCGACGTCGTGTTCGACGTTTTCGGTACGCACGTCGCGTTGCAAAATGCCGTGCGCGATGTCGCGCTGATCGGCGTCACCTTGCTCTCGCTGGCGTTGACGCCGCGCGCGGCACGCGCGGGCAACGACTTCAACTGGGCGCCGATCGAAGAAGTCGCGAAACTGTTTGCCGGCATCTTCGTGACGATCGCACCGGTCATCACGATCCTGCGTGCCGGCGAGACGGGTGCGTTTGCCGGCATCGTCCATCTGGTCAACCCGGCCGGCGCGCCACACGACTTGATGTACTTCTGGGCGACTGGCCTGCTATCGTCGTTTCTCGACAATGCGCCGACCTATCTGGTGTTCTTCAACCTGGCCGGCGGCGACGCACAGACGCTGATGACCACCGGTGCTACCACGCTCGCGGCGATCTCCGCCGGCGCGGTATTCATGGGCGCCAACACGTATATCGGCAACGCGCCGAACTTCATGGTGAAAGCGATCGCGGAGTCGCGCGGCATTCGCATGCCGAGCTTTTTCGCGTATCTCGGCTGGTCGGTTGTGGTGTTGATGCCGCTGTTTCTCGTCACCGGCTTTCTGTTTTTCTGACGCTACGTTTCGCGCTTATATCCTGACGCCGAGGTAGTTGGACTCGACGCGCTATCCGGAGAATTGCAATGCAGAAGATCCTCGTCGCCCGTCCGATCTTTCCCGACGTGATCGAACGGCTCAAACAGTATTTCGACGTCGACTGGCACCAGGGCGACGTGTTGTCCGCTGAAGAATTGACGCGACGTCTCACGGATAAAGACGGTGCGTTGACCGCGGGCGATCCGGTCGGCGCGGCGGTGCTCGCCGCGGCGCCGCGCCTGCGCGTGGTGTCGAATATGGCAGTGGGCTACAACAACTTCGACATGGCCGCGTTCAACGCGGCGAACGTGCTCGGCACCAATACGCCGGACGTGCTGAACGAATCGACCGCTGACTTCGGCTGGGCGCTGATGATGGCCACGGCACGACGCATCGCCGAATCGGAGCACTGGCTGCGCGCGGGCAAATGGCAGAAGTGGACCTACGACGGTTTTCTCGGCAGCGACATCTACGGCTCGACGCTCGGCGTGATCGGCATGGGCCGGATCGGGCAGGCGCTGGCGCGTCGCGCCAAGGGTTTCAACATGCAGGTGATCTATCACAACCGTTCGCGCGTCGCGCCGGAGATCGAGGCGGAGTTGAACGCGGAGTACGTGTCCAAACAGGATCTGCTGCAACGCGCGGATCACGTGGTGCTCGTCTTGCCGTACACGAAGGAAAACCATCACACGATCGGCGCGGCCGAACTCGCGCAGATGAAACCGACCGCAACGCTCACCAACATCGCGCGCGGCGGCATCGTCGACGATGCCGCGCTGGTCGAGGCGCTGCGCACGAAACAGATCGCCGCAGCCGGGCTGGATGTGTACGAAGGCGAGCCGAATCTGAATCCGGATCTGCTGACCGTGCCGAATGTCGTACTGACGCCGCACATCGCCAGTGCGACTGAAGCCACGCGCCGCGCCATGGCGAACCTCGCCGCGGACAATCTGATCGCGGCGCTGGGTGAAGGCCCGCGCGCCGGCCGGCCGCCGAATCCGATCAACCCCGAGGTCATCGGCAAGGCGCGTTCATGACAATGATTCTGGTGGCGGCCGTTGCCGTGCTGGCGGTTGCCTTGGTCATCGCGTTGGCATTGCTGATGCGCGGGCATAGCCGCGCTGACGAAAGCGAGCAGTTCGAACTACTCAGCGAGCGGATCGACGCAGCGGCCGATGCGCAGTCGCATGCTTATGAGCGGCTCGAGCGGCAACTGCGCAATGACATCACTGAAACGGCGCGCGTGTCGCGTACCGAGCAGAGCAGTGGGTTCGCGCACTTTCAGCAAACGCTGGCATCGCAATTCAGCAGTATGACGACGGTGCAGGGCGGCAAGATCGACGGCTTCGCGCAGCAACTCGACGCGGTGCGTCACAGCCTGCAGCAGCAGGCGCAGCAGGCGCGCGACGAGCAAGGGCGCACGCTCAAGCAGTTCGGTGAAACGCTGACTTTGCAACTGGGCCAACTCACCGAGGCGAACGATCGCCGCTTCGCCGAAGTGCGTGCCACCATCGAACAGCGCTTGAAAGACATCGAGGCGAACAACTCGACCAAGCTGGACGAGATGCGCCGCACCGTCGACGAAAAATTGCACGCCACGCTCGAACAGCGCCTGGGCGAATCGTTCAAGCTGGTGTCCGACCGGCTCGAGCAGGTGCATCGCGGTTTGGGCGAAATGCAGACGCTGGCTGCGGGCGTCGGCGATCTGAAGAAGGTGCTCACCAACGTCAAAACGCGCGGCACATGGGGTGAAGTGCAGCTCGAAGCGTTGCTCGAACAACTGCTCACTGCGGATCAATACGCGAAGAACGTCGCGACGGTGCCGAAGAGCGCCGATCGCGTCGAATTCGCGATCAAACTGCCGGGCCGTGCGGAGACGGGTGGTCCGGCCACGCCGGTTTGGTTGCCCATCGACGCCAAGTTTCCGCGCGAAGACTACGAGCGGCTGATCGAGGCTCAGGAACGCGCCGATCCGGTTGCGGTGGAGGAGGCGTCGCGCGCGCTCGAAGCGCGGATTCGCGCCGAAGCACGCACAATTGCGGAAAAGTACGTGTCGCCGCCGCATACCACCGACTTCGCGCTGCTGTTTTTGCCGACCGAAGGCCTGTACGCGGAAGTTCTGCGTCGGCCTGGCCTGACGGACCTGCTGCAACGCGAGTACCGTGTGACAATTGCCGGCCCGACCACGCTCACCGCCTTGCTCAATAGTTTGCAGATGGGTTTCCGCACGCTGGCGATCGAGAAGCGATCGAGCGAGGTGTGGCAAGTGTTGGGCGCGGTTAAAACGGAGTTCGGCAAATTCGGCGACGTGCTGGCAAAGACCAAGGCACAGCTTGAAACCGTCACGCGTTCGATCGAAGCCGCGGAAACACGTACCCGCGTGATGAACCGCAAGTTGCGTGACGTCGAGGCCTTACCGGGCGAAGAGGCGAGCGGGTTGCTCGGCGATGCGCTAACGGGCGTGGATCCCGACGAGCAATAGCGCCGGCGTAGAGCGTCCGGGCTGGATGTCCGGGAAGCGGCTGATTCAGGCGCCGGCCGTTGCGGCCAGTCGTTCCAGCGCTTCGCCCGTCAGGCGCACGACACGCCAATCCGGCATCACCGTCGCGCCCATCTTCTCGTAGAAGCTAATGGCCTGCTTGTTCCAGTCGAGCACGGTCCATTCAAAGCGTCCGCACTGCCGCTCGACGGCCAGCGCCGCCAGCCGGGCTAGCATCGCGCCGCCTAGACCGCTGCCGCGTTGACTCGGTTGCACGTAGACATCTTCGAGATACAGCCCGCGCTTGCCGGCGAAACTCGAGTAATTGTGGAAGAACAGCGCATAGCCGACGATGCGTCCTTCGTTTTCCGCCACCAGCGCTTCGATCGACGGCCGTGCGCCGAACAGTGCGTCATGCAAACCGTCTTCGGTCGCGACAAATACGTGCGTGAGGCTTTCGAATTCAGCCAGCTCGTACGTCAGCGCGAAGATTGCGCCCGTATCCGCGGGCATCGCGGCGCGGATCGTCGCGGTCATTACGCTTCTTCCGGCGCGTCGGTCAGCTGGATTTCGATACCGCCAAAGCGCGACGCCACCCAGTTGTACGCGTGGCATGCAATCCACAGCAGGACGAAGCCGAGAATCGCGTTCAGCAGCAGCGCGCTGAACACCGTGCTCAGTTCGACCGAGCCGTAGCGGATAAACGCCACCAGTACGCCGAGCAGCACGATCGGCACCGAAAACGTCAGGTACACGAGGATCAGTGCTTTGGCCGTCTGTCCCGGTGCAATGAACGAGATCTGTTTTTTCATGTAAGTCAAACCCGTGTGTCGTAGTGGTAATGGGTAAAGCGGCAAATGAGGCGGCAAATGAAGCCGCAGATGAAGCTGCAAACAGGCCGCAACAGAAGCATTCCGTCAGTCGTCAGATAAGACCGTCGAACAGCATGATATCCACGTGCTCACCCTCGGCAATATCGGTTTCATCGTGCCCGAGAACGATGAAACAATTTGCTTCGCTCATCGAACTTAGCACGCCGGAGCTTTGCGAGCCGGTTGGCGTCACATGCCATTGGCCGTGCGCGTCCCGCTCGGCGACGCCGCGCTGGTACTCGGTGCGGCCGGCGCGCTTGCGGATGGTCTGGCGGCTGGCGGCGCGCAGGATCGGCAGTGCCTGCGGCGTTGCGCCGGACATCAGCAGCAGCGCTTCGCGCACGATCTGGTAGAACGTCACCATCACGGCCACTGGATTGCCCGGCAAGCCGAAGAATAACGCGGGCAGCCCGAGACCCGGATGCTCGCCGGACCAGACCCGGCCAAAAGCGAGCGGCCGGCCTGGGCGCATCGCGAGACTCCAGAAGGCGACGTCGCCGAACGTCTGCAGCAATTGCTTGGTGAAATCCGCCTCGCCGACCGAGACGCCGCCCGAGGTCAACACCACGTCGGCGCTGGCTGCAGCACTGCGCAACGCGGCTTCGAGCGCGGCGGGCTCGTCGCGCACCACGCCGAGATCGAACGTATCCATATTCAGGCGCCGGAGCATCGCAAACAGCGTGTAGCGATTGCTGTCGTACACCGAACCCGGGTCGAGCGGCTCGCCGAGCGAGCGCAACTCGTCGCCCGTGGAGAAAAACGCGACGCGCAAGCGCCGCCGTACGCTGACTTCGCCAATGCCGAGCGAAGCCAGCAAACCGAGGTCCGAAGCGCGCATGATGCGGCCGGCGCGTAGCGCGGCATGGCCGCGTGCGAGGTCTTCGCCGGCCAGGCGCCGGTTGGCGCCGCCCCGCATGGCGTTGGCCGCAAAGCGGATCGAGGTGGAATCGGTACTGCGCTCGACCAGCTCCTGCGGCACGACGGTGTCGCAGCCAGCCGGCATGCAGGCGCCCGTCATGACGCGTACGCATTGCGTCGTGTCGGCGTGGCCCGCGAAAGGATGGCCGGCCAGCGCCTTGCCGACGATCGTTAAATCGACCGCAGACTCACTCGTTGCCAATGCTGCGCCGTTGAATGCGTAGCCGTCCATAGCCGAGTTGTCGTGCGAAGGGACGTCGATCGGCGACACGATGTCGGCCGCCAGCACACGGTCGAGCGCATCGCGCAACGGCACGCGTTCGACCGCCGTGACCGGCGTGGCCCAGTGACGGACGATCGCCTGGGCGGCCGAAACAGGTAGCGCATGAGGATCGTACTGCGCGACGCAGCGGGAAAATTCGTTAAGCGTGGTCATGAAGGGCTGGACGTCGCGACCGGAGGCGGGAGCGGCTGTTGCCGTGCGGCCGGAGCGGGGTTTCAACCGGCGCCTCAACAACGCTCGAGGTCGGCGAGTTCTTGTAACGAATTGATATTGTAAAACGCGCGCTCGTCGGTAAAGACGACTTCGACCGTCTTGTGGCGCGCGTACCACGCGCGAACCTTGCGCTCACCGGCTTCCAGAAAGGCGGCCAGGTCGTCCGCGAGACTCGTGCGCAGCAACGCGAACACGGGATGGAGCGAGACGTGGCCTTCGGCGTCGGTGGTCGTGACGGTGGCGATGTCGGCCTGATTCGCGTCGAGTGCCTGCGTGAGGCGGGCTGCGAGTTCGGCCGGCAGTCCCGGCGTGTCGCAGGGCGCGCTCAGCACGTACGCGGTGCTGGCCGCGCGCAGCCCGGCGAGCAGGCCCGCCAGCGGTCCGGGAAAGCCGGGTACGGTATCGGCAAGCACCTTGGCGCCGAACGGCGCGCCGA
Organism: Paraburkholderia solitsugae; assembly: GCF_013177695.1. Taxonomy (GTDB): domain Bacteria; phylum Pseudomonadota; class Gammaproteobacteria; order Burkholderiales; family Burkholderiaceae; genus Paraburkholderia; species Paraburkholderia solitsugae. The sequence continues at coordinate 47,774 of NZ_WOEY01000064.1, forward strand.
GGGTGGCGTAGACATCGGGGTGACGATTGGCGCTGATCAGCAGGGCGCCGGTTTGCGGTGCGAGGCGCTTCAGCACATGGGAGGCGAGCGGCTCGCCGCGCAGCGTTTGCAGCCCTTTGTCGACGCCGCCCATCCGCATGCCGCGCCCGCCCGCGAGGATCAGGCCGGTGATGTGTTCGCGTGCCGGGTTCATGGGCTCGCCTGCCTAGCCGCCGATGTACGACATTTCCACGCGACGGCCGTCCTGCTCGCGCGGTGCGGCTGCACTGCTGCCGCGCAATTGCGAATAACGGTCGCTGCGGCCTTGCCAGATTTCGGCGACGGCGGTGGCGATATCGGCGTCGCTCGCGCTGTTGCGCAGCAACGCGCGCAGATCGTGACCGGACGACGCGAACAGGCACAGGTAAAGCTTGCCCTCGGTCGACAGGCGCGCGCGCGTACAAGTGCCGCAAAATGCGCGTGTCACGCTCGAAATTACGCCGATCTCGCCACTGCCGTCCGCGTAACCCCAGCGCTGGGCGGTTTCGGCTGCGCTGTGCGCTTCGAGCGGCATGAGCGGGAAATGCTCAGCGATGCGCGTCACGACATCAGCGGAAGGCAGCACTTCGGTCATGTTCCAGCCGTTCGACGTGCCCACGTCCATGTACTCGATGAAGCGCAACACCGTGCCCGAGCCTTTGAAATGACGCGCCATCGGCACGATTTCGCTGTCGTTGGTCCCGCGCTTGACGACCATGTTGACCTTCACCGGCGCGAGCCCCATCGCGTGCGCCGCCGCGATTCCGTCCAGCACGTCGGCGACCGCGAAGTCGGCGTCGTTCATGCGGCGAAACAGGGTGTCGTCGAGCGCATCGAGACTCACCGTCACGCGGGTCAGGCCGGCGTCTTTCAGGCTGCGCGCTTTGCGCTCCAGCAGCGAGCCGTTGGTGGTCAGCGTCAGATCGAGTGGGCGGCCTTCCGGCGTGGTGAGTTGCGCGAGTCTTTCGATCAGGAATTCCAGATTTTTGCGCAGCAGCGGCTCGCCACCCGTAAGACGGATTTTCTCGACGCCATGTGCGACGAAGAGCCGCGCCAGCCGTTCGATTTCTTCGAAGCTGAGCAGGGCGCTATGCGGCAGGAACGCGTAATCCTTGTCGAACACCGCGCGCGGCATGCAGTAGACGCAGCGAAAATTGCAGCGATCCGTCACCGAAATGCGCAGGTCGCGCAGCGGGCGCGCCAGCGTGTCGTGCAGCGCGCCGCTGGGCGCCTGCACGGGACCGGAGATGACCGGCACCGCGCTGAAATCGTTAACAGGGATAATGCGTCGGGACATGAGTTACTTCGTTTGGGGCTGCTTAGGTGCTGTGACGGGTGCTGCGATTGGAGCCTAGATCTTCATTCTAGCGGAAATGCATCCGGCGGCTGCCGGCCCCCGGACGCTGTCCGGGTATACGGGGAGTGGCATACCGCACGCGACCGGGCGGGTGTGCGACGCCCATAAAAAACAAAAAGCCCGCCGGTGAGGGCGGGCTTTTTGCGTGGCAACGGTTCGCTTACTGCGGATGCTTACCGGTTTCCACCATTTGCATCGGCGCGGTTTCGACCGGCGGCAACGCCTTACGCTCGCGACCCACACGAACCGGCTTGGCCGCTTGCGCTGCCGCTTCCTGCGCGGCACGCAGCTTGTCGGCGTCGGTGTTCACCCAGACGAGACCGGCTTGTTCCAGCACCGGCTTCAGGGCTTCCGCCGACACACCGGCGTTACGCGGGGCTTGCGGCGCAGCTGCGACGGGTGCCGGCTCGACTGCTGCCGGTTCGGCGACAGCTTCAACTGCCGGTGCGACCGCTGCAACGACCGGTTGCGCTTCGAAGATATCAGCTTGCCGTGCCGGCTGGGCGGCCGGTGCTTCGACCACTGCCGCCGGGGCCGCGGTTTCTACCGGAGCCGGAGCAGCTTGCACTTCGACGGCCGGAGCCACTGCCGGCGTTTTGACCCGCGCTTCAACCGGGGCTTCAACCGGGGCTTCAACGCGAGCGACTGGTTCGACAAACGAAACCGTCTCGCTGGCGGCCGGCGCAGCTTGCGCTGCTTCAACCGGCGCGGCAGCGGCTAGCGCCACCGGTGCTTCCACTGCTTGCTCGACCGCAACGGGTGCCACCGGCGTTTCTGCGACCGGCGCAACCGTTTCCGCCTTCGCCGCCGTCTCGACCGCGACAGCCGACGTTTCAGTTGCAGCGTGCAGTTCACTGACCACAACGGTTTCCGTCGCGACAGCAGCGACAACCACTTCCACCGGCTTAACGTTGCTCACTTCGTTGACTTCAGCCTTGTGCTCGACCGGCTGATGCGCGGTGCGTACCGGCGCTTCGTCGGTCACATTGGCGGTGTCGCTTTCGCCTTCCGCGACGTCTGCAGCCAGGTTGCCGTTGACGTCTTCTTCACGCTCACGACGGCCACCACGACGGCCGCGACGGCGACGACGGCGCTCTTCACCTTCACGCGCCACCGCTTCCTGATCGATCGGCGCACCGTTTTCGCCCAAGGCGGTCTGGTTTTGCGCCAGTTCTTCCGCTGTTTGCGACTCGTTTTGCGTCAGTGCCTCTGCCGCTTCCGGCTGCTGCTTGCGGCGTTCGCCACGTTCAGCGCGCTCGCCACGCTCACGGCGTTCTCCGCGTTCCTGACGCTCGCCACGTTCGGCGCGCGGAGCGCCGTCGACGGTTTCCACACGGTCGCCGCCACGCGTGTCGCGGTCACGGTTTTCACGGCCCTCGCGACCTTCTCGCGGCTCACGAGCCTCGCGCGGTTCACGGCCTTCGCGGGCCTCACGCGGCTCGCGGTTGCCACGCGGCTCGCGCGATTCACGTGCTTCACGCGGCTCACGGCCTTCGCGTGCCTCACGGCCTTCACGCGGTTCGCGTTCGTCGCGACGCGGCGACGGCTGCTGACCTTGCGCCTGACGGCCGCCGGTCACGCCTTCACCACGGCCCGCGGCATCGCGGCCACCCGCGCCGCCACGGCGATTGCGGTTGCGATCGCCACCGCGTTCGCCGGTGCGCTCGCCGCGCTCCGTGCGTTCGCCGCGTTGCGGACGCGTCTGCTTGTCGGTCGTAGCCGGTGCGGCAGGCGCCGGTGCGGCCGGCTGCATGCCGAACAGATTTTTCAACCAGCCGATAAAGCCGCCGCCGGCCGGCGTAACAGCCACCGGAGCCGGGGTTGCCGCCGGACGGACCGGCGCGCTCGGGGCCGGCTTCTCAGGCGTGATGCCCTTGACCGCCGCTTCCTGCTTCGGCTTCACTTCTTCAGCGCGCTTGCTGTAACCGGTTTCCGATTCCAGTTCGCGGGCTGCTTCTTCGGCCATCTTCCACGAGGCGCGCGGCTCGTCGAGGCGCGCATCGTCGTGACGCAGGCGCTCGAGCTTGTAATGCGGCGTGTCGAGGTGCTTGTTCGGGATCAGAACGACGTTGACCTTGAAGCGCGACTCGATCTTGTTGATTTCCGCGCGTTTTTCGTTCAACAGGAAGGCGGTCACTTCGACCGGCACCTGGCAATGGATCGCCGCGGTGTTTTCCTTCATCGCTTCTTCCTGAATGATCCGCAGCACTTGCAGCGCGGACGATTCGGTATCGCGGATGTGGCCCGTGCCGTTACAGCGCGGGCACGTCACATGGCTGCCTTCCGACAAAGCCGGGCGCAGACGTTGACGCGACAGTTCCATCAGGCCGAAGCGCGAGATCTTGCCCATCTGAACACGCGCACGGTCGTGCTTCAACGCGTCTTTCAGACGTTGCTCGACTTCGCGCTGGCTTTTGGCCGATTCCATGTCGATGAAGTCGATCACGATCAGGCCGCCCAGGTCGCGCAGGCGCAACTGGCGGGCCACTTCGTCGGCGGCTTCGAGGTTGGTGCGTGCAGCCGTTTCCTCGATGTCCGCGCCCTTGGTGGCGCGTGCCGAGTTCACGTCGATCGCGACCAGGGCTTCCGTGTGGTCGATCACGATGGCGCCGCCCGAAGGTAGCGGTACCGTGCGCGAGTACGCGGTTTCGATCTGGTGTTCGATCTGGAAGCGCGAGAACAGCGGCACGTCGTCGTGATACCGCTTCACCTTGCTGACATTGTCCGGCATCACAATATCCATGAAGGCGCGGGCCTGGTCATGGATTTCGGTGGTGTCGATCAGGATTTCGCCGATATCCGGCTGGAAATAGTCACGAATCGCGCGAATAACGAGGCTCGATTCGAGATAGATCAGCATCGGCTGGCCGCTCGAACCGCTTTGCGACGCGGCCTCGATGGCGCGCCACAGTTGCATCAGGTAGTTCAGGTCCCACTGCAGCTCTTCGGCGCTGCGGCCAATACCGGCCGTGCGCGCGATGATGCTCATGCCTTCCGGCAATTGCAGCTGCGCCATGGTTTCGCGCAATTCCTGACGGTCGTCGCCTTCGATCCGGCGCGACACACCGCCGCCGCGCGGGTTGTTCGGCATCAAAACCAGATACCGGCCGGCGAGCGAGATGAAGGTTGTAAGGGCGGCGCCCTTGTTGCCGCGCTCTTCCTTTTCGACCTGAACGATCAGTTCCTGGCCTTCACGGAGGGCGTCCTGGATGCGCGCGGAGCGCATATCGACGCCATCACGGAAATACTGGCGGGCGACTTCCTTGAACGGCAAAAAGCCGTGGCGGTCTTCGCCGTAGTTGACGAAACAGGCTTCGAGCGAGGGCTCGATGCGGGTAATGATGCCCTTGTAAATATTGCCTTTGCGCTGTTCGCGCCCGGCGGTTTCGATGTCGATATCGATGAGTTTTTGCCCATCGACGATGGCGACGCGCAGTTCTTCCTGCTGCGTCGCGTTGAACAACATTCGTTTCATTGAACGGCTCCAGGCGGCTTAGCTAGCCCTCAGCTGCGCGGTTGTCAGTCGCGAGAGCCAGGAGGGTAGCGGCATGCCGCGCCTTATTGTGTTTTCACAAGCACGCTGGAGCGGGAAAAATGGCGGGAGAATTGCCTGAGAGGGCCCGGCCCCATTAAAAAATGGGCACGGTGCCGCAGGGCACATGCGAACACGGCTTCAAATAACGACCCGACACGCCGCGGGTTCTGCCAGCAGACCTTCATAAGCCTTGCGTCCACTCGCGCCGGTGCGCCGGGTGGGCGCGTGACCGGAGGGTCGAAGGCTGCGGTCATGCCGCAGCGGGAAGTTCGCGCAGTCGGCGCGTCTTTTCTCGCTGGGGGTGTCTCGCCTCATTTTGACGTCGCCATGTCTTGTACTTTCTACAAGACGCCTCGGGCGCACGCCGTATTTTCGCAACTCGCAGCTTCCTACTGCAGGGCGTCAGACCGCCCGATACCGAAGCTGAAAGTTAAATTCTTTTTTACCAAAATTCCGTTACCGTCGAAGCTGACCTTGACCGAACGCGCCTGTGGGCGCCGTCCCTGCCGGGTACTGACCTCGTGCGTGCAACATGTTGCATCTCATTTTCAGGGTGAGCAACCAGACCCCGGCGCAAGTAAAATAACGGTTTATCGCTTGCGCCTGCGCAATCCGCCCGAATTCCGGACACTGCGCCGGCCGCCGCAGACTGCTGGGCAAATTATATTCATAATGAAAGAGTTAGGCAAAATATCCCAGAAATCGGTCGCAAGCGACCAGGTCTCGATGATTGAGATCGACGACAGTGCGGCCGGACAGCGCATTGATAACTTCCTGTTGCGCGTCTGTAAAGGCGTGCCGAAAAGCCATATTTACCGCATCCTGCGTAGCGGGGAAGTGCGCGTCAACAAGGGCCGGATCGACGCGCAGTACCGTCTCGAGCTAGGCGATCTGGTGCGTGTGCCGCCCATTCGCGTCGCTCAACCGAACGAGGCCATCGCCCAGGCGCCGGTGCCGAGCGCCGATTTCAAAATTATTTTTGAAGACGAGCACATGCTCGTGATCGACAAACCGGCCGGCGTGGCGGTCCACGGGGGCAGCGGTGTCGCGTTCGGTGTGATCGAACAGATGCGCGAAGCGCGGCCGCAGGCGAAATTCCTCGAATTGGTGCATCGGCTGGATCGCGAGACGTCCGGCATCCTGATGCTCGCCAAGAAACGCTCCGCGCTGGTCAATCTGCACGAGCAGATTCGCGAGAACAAGATGGATAAGCGCTACTATGCGTGCGTCCACGGCGAATGGGCGAGCGACTGGGGCCGCCGCCGCGCGGTCAAGGAGCCGCTGCATAAGTATTTGACAGCGGACGGCGAACGGCGCGTGCGCGTCCAGGCCGACGGCCTCGCTTCGCACACGGTCTTCAATCTGATCGACCGCTGGCCGGAGTACGCGCTGCTCGAGGCGGAACTGAAAACAGGTCGCACGCATCAGATTCGCGTCCATTTGCAGCATCTGGAATTGCCGATCGTTGGCGACGCCAAATACGGCGACTTCGCGCTGAACAAGGCGCTGGCCCGCGCCAACGCCAAGCCTGGCCTGAAGCGCATGTTCCTGCACGCCTACCGTCTTAAGCTGACGCACCCGGCGACTGGCGCGCACGTGCAGTTCGAAGCGCCGCTGCCGGCCGAATGCCGCAGTTTCATCGCGCAGCTCAATGAATTACGTGAATTACGAAATGGGTCAAACCCGGAGACGACACCGCATGGCTAGAGAGCAATTTGATCTGATCGTCTTCGACTGGGACGGGACGCTGATGGATTCGACCGCGCACATCACGCGCAGCATCCAGGCGGCATGCCGCGATCTCGGTCTGCCGGTTCCCGCCGATGAGGCCGCCAGCTACGTGATTGGCCTCGGCCTGCGCGACGCGCTGCAAATCGCCGCGCCCACGCTCGATCCGGCCGATTACCCGCGCCTGGCTGAGCGCTATCGCTTCCACTATTTAGTGAAGGACCAGACCACCGAGCTGTTCGTCGGTGTGCGCGAGATGCTGCAGGCGTTGCGCGACGAGGGTTATCTGCTGGCGGTGGCAACCGGCAAGAGCCGTGTCGGATTGAACCGCGCGCTCGACCAGTCGCGCCTGACGAGCCTGTTCGACGGCACCCGCTGTGCGGACGAAACTTTTTCGAAGCCGCATCCGGCCATGCTGCATGAGCTGACGCGTGAACTGGGGCAGGATCGGGCGCGCACGGTGATGGTCGGCGATACGACGCACGATCTGCAGATGGCGATCAATGCCGGTGTCGCGGGTATCGGTGTCACATACGGCGCGCATCCTGCCGGTTCGTTGACGGCTCTGTCGCCGAAATTCGTCGCCTCCAGCGTGAGCGCACTGTCAGAATGGCTGCGAGAGAACGCATGAGCACGGGTATGGCCGAAGCGGCGGCGCAAGCGGTTCGCATTTGCGCGTCCGAAGAACTGGTCGACGGCGGCGCGGGTGTGCGGCGCGCGGCCAGGCTCGGCGGCGACGACGTCGTGGTATTTTTTGTTCGCTATGATGGCCATGTGTACGGCTATCTGAATCGCTGCGCCCATGTGCCGATGGAGCTCGATTGGGCCGAAGGGCAGTTCTTCGAATCGTCCGGTTTATACTTGATGTGCGCCACACATGGCGCGATTTACGCGCCTGATACGGGCAAATGCGTCGGCGGCCCGTGCCGCGGCGGCCGGTTGCGGCGCCTCCAGGTCGACGAGCGGGACTCACCTGACGGTCGCGCCGTGTTCTGGCTGCCGGACGGCGAACTCCGCCCGGCCACCCCCTGATTTGTCTCCTCTTCGATCTTTCCACTGCACCGCATGTCCGACAATTTGACTCCCGAACCGAAGGAACCGTCCCTGACAGGCCGCCCGCGTACGCCTGCCGATGAGCCGGGCTGGGAGCGCGCCGCGCTCGAGCGCATCGCGCTTGCGGCCATCACCGAACAGCGCGCGGCACGCCGCTGGAAGATCTTCTTCCGCTTTGTGTTCCTGATCGTCTTGCTGCTGGCGGTATGGGGCGCCTTCGATTTTTCCGGGGACAAGGTTTCGACCACCGGGCGGCACACGGCCATGGTGACGCTTGACGGCGAAATCTCGGCTGATACGAACGCGAATGCGGAAGATATCAACACGGCACTCGAAAGTGCGTTCGACGACGCGGGTACGGCAGGCGTGATCCTGCGCTGTAACAGTCCGGGCGGCAGCCCGGTGCAGGCGGGCATCATCTACAACGAGATTCGCCGGCTGCGCGCCAAGTATCCGTCGATCCCCTTGTATGTCGTGGTCGGCGACATGTGTGCGTCAGGCGGCTATTACGCGGCCGCGGCGGCCGACAAGATTTACGTGGACAAGGCGAGCATCGTCGGTTCGATTGGCGTGCTGATGGATAGCTTCGGCTTCACCGGTTTGATGGACAAGCTGGGGATCCAGCGCCGCCTGCACACGTCGGGTGAGAACAAGGGCTTTTTCGATCCGTTCTCGCCGGAAACGCAGAAGATGGACGAACATGCGCAGGATATGCTCGACCAGATCCACGCGCAATTCATCGACGCCGTGCGCGAGGGCCGCGGCAAGCGCCTGCACGAAACGCCAGATATGTTCTCGGGCCTGTTCTGGACCGGTCAGAAGAGTGTCGAACTGGGGCTTGCAGACGGTTTCGGCGACGCGGATTACGTCGCGCGCGACCTCTTCAAGGCGCCGGATATCGTCGACTACACGGTCAAGGAGAGCATTACGGACCGCGTGGCGCGCAAGTTCGGTGCGGCAGTCGGCAGTGGCGCCGTTCACGCTATGGCGCTCGGCGGGAAGATGAGCCTGCGTTGATTTGATGCAAAAAAAGCCCCGTGCGGTCGAAAGTCGATCGCACGGGGCTTTTTTGTTTCTTCGCCGCTAAACGGCAAACAGCGCGGCGATCGGCGAATCAATTGGTTTAAGGCGCGGTAGCGATTAGACGGCGAGAATCAGGAAAATTGCCGGCCGCTTGTGCAGATCGATAGCCGGTTTCTTCTTCCAGTCGGCCACGGTGCGGCTGGCGATGGTTTCCGTCTCCAGCGTCAGATCGACGGCGACGCATACCAGGGTGGACGGCGCGCACGTTGCCAGCAAGGTGTCCAGTAGCGCGCGATTCCGATAGGGCGTCTCGATAAAGATCTGCGTTTGTTTGGCTTTGCGCGACTGCTGCTCCAGGTCGCGCAGGCGCTTGGCCCGCTCGGTGGCGTCGACCGGCAGATAGCCGTGGAACGCAAAACTCTGACCATTCAGGCCGGACGCCATCAACGCCAGCAGAATCGAACTCGGTCCGACAAACGGTACGACCTTGACGCCACGTTCATGCGCACGGCGCACCAGCAGGGCGCCCGGATCGGCGACCGCCGGGCAGCCGGCTTCGGATACCAGGCCCGCGTCAGTGCCGGCCAGGACCGGCGCAAGCAGTTTGTCGATCTCACCGGGCGGCGTGTTGACATTCAGTTCGCGAATCTCGATGTCCTGGATCGGCCTTTCGGTGCCGACCTTCTTCAGGAACGCGCGGGTGGTTTTCGCGTTTTCGCCGATGTAATAGTTGAGCGAAGCCGCACGGGCGCGCACCGGGGCGGGCAGGACGGCGTCGAGCGCGTCGGCATCGCCTTCGCCGAGGGTGTTCGGAATCAGATACAAAGTGCCGCTCATAGCGTCCTCAGGAGTGGGTAGCCGGCGGCGAGCAGCATGCGCGACAGCGTGATCAGCGGCAGGCCGACCAGTGCGGTCGGGTCGTCGGAATGAATCGCCTCGAGCAAGGCGATGCCGAGGCCTTCGGATTTGGCGCTGCCCGCGACGTCGTACGGTGTTTCGGCGCGCAGATAGGCGTCCAGTTCCGCGTCCGGCAAATCCCGGAACTGCACACGGGTAATGACATCGGCCGATTGCGCCGCCCCCGAGCGGTTGTCGAACAGGCACAGCGCACTATGGAACAGCACTTCGCGGCCGCGCATGGCCTGCAACTGGGCGAGCGCCTTGTCATGCGTGCCGGGCTTGCCGATCTGCAGGCCGTCGTAGGTGGCAACCTGATCGGAGCCGATGACGAGGGCGGCTACACCAGCGCCGAGCTTGTCTGTTACGGCGCGGGCTTTTGCCTCGGCGAGTCGCAGCGCGGTCACTTCGGGCGTTTCGCCGGCGAGCGGCGTTTCGTCGATTGCCGGCACGATGACATCGAACGGAACGCGCAGGCGCTCGAGCAGCTCGCGACGATAAGGCGAACTCGACGCCAGAATCAGGCGTGGCGGGCGATTGAGGGGGTCTGACATGGTCAACCAACGGCTAGAGAGGCGGGTCGTACGGCGTCGCGCGGAGTTCGCACGTGTACGGGCTTAAGTGTTTGACTCGAAAAGACAAAACGGATATGATTTCGGGCTTTTCATCGGTATGCTATTGCGTAGACGGCCCTGCCGTGTGGGCAATACGCAGCCCGCACGAGTTCCGCGGGCTACTTTGCAAACCGATTTACCCCCGGCGAAATCCTTGCCGACGCAGGAGCGCACATGACTCAACATCCTGGCAACCCTGCTGGTCTGTCCGACCCGCACGATATCGATCTGTTCGAATTTGCGCGGAGTGGGCGTCAGGCCGCGGGTGTCGTGCGCGTCTCGCAACTGCCGCGCATGTTAAACGAAGTCCCGGCAGAAGCGCCAGACCGCGATACCGCGTTCACCTGGCAAGCCGAAGGGGCGACGCAGCCGGAATTGCAGGACGACGGCACCGAGGGTCCGCAGCCTTATCTGAGGCTCGCGATTCACGGCGCTGCATGGCTCGAATGTCAGCGGTGCATGACACCGTATTTGCAGCCGTTCAATGTCGATGCAACTTACCGGATCGTCAGCACTGAGGCGGAAGCCGAAGAGTTTCCGCTCGACGAGGATGAAGTCGAGGTGATCGTGGGCTCGCGCCAGTTCGATCTCATCGACTTGATCGAAGAAGAGTTACTGCTTTCCTTGCCGCTCGTGCCCAAGCATGAGGTGTGTCCCGAAGTGCACGAGAGCCTTGTCTCTGGTGTGGCCGGAGCAGAGGGCGAGGGCGACGAGGCTGCGCCGGACGAAGCTGCTGAGGGCGGTGAGCCCGAGCGGCCCAATCCGTTTGCGGCGCTCGAAAGTCTCAAGCGCGGTGAGCCGGACGACAAGAAGCACTGAACAGTTGCAGGGTTGCGCGATGCGGGCGCATTGGCCATTCGGTCAATGGCGGACACCGGGTCGGGCTGTGTTAGAATTCGGAAAATTTTTAGGAGTTAGTCATGGCAGTTCAACAAAATAAGAAGTCGCCGTCGAAGCGCGGCATGCACCGTTCGCACGATTTCCTGTCGGCAGCGCCGCTGGCCGTGGAGCCGAGCACGGGCGAAGTGCATCTGCGTCACCACATTAGCCCGAACGGCTACTATCGCGGCAAGAAAGTCGTCAAGACGAAGAACGACTAATCGTTTCACTGCGTTGCGCCCCTTGGCGTTTCGCGTGGCGATCGGCTCGCTTGACATTTTCCCGGCTCGGCAAAAACGCGGCATTCAACTGCCGCTTTTTTGTGTCGATTGCAGTTGGCGCTTTAGCGCTTGCTGCGATCCCATGCGGGGCGTCTGAAACTCGTCGCACTCCATGACAGTAAAGCTCACGATAGATTGCATGGGGGGCGACCACGGCCCGTCCGTGACCGTTCCCGCAGCCGTCAACTTCGTTCGTTCGCATCCCGATGCTGAGCTGCTGCTCGTCGGCATTGAAAGTGCGATTCGTGCGCAGTTAAAGAAGTTGAAGGCTCAGGACCTGCCGGCGCTGACCGTCGTGCCTGCTTCCGAGATCGTCGCCATGGACGATCCGGTCGAAGTCGCGCTGCGCAAGAAAAAAGACTCATCCATGCGCGTGGCGCTGAACCGCGTCAAGGAAGGCGAGGCGCAAGCCTGCATTTCCGCCGGCAACACCGGCGCGCTGATGGCGGTCTCGCGCTACGTGCTGAAAACGCTGTCGGGCATCGAACGCCCGGCCATTGCGTTCGCAATGCCCAATCCCACTGGCTACACGACGATGCTCGACCTGGGCGCCAACGTCGATTGCGAACCGCAGCATCTGCTGCAGTTCGCGGAGATGGGGCACGCGCTCGTGTCCGCGCTCGAGGGCAAGGAGCGGCCCACCATCGGCCTGCTCAACATCGGCGAAGAGGTCATCAAGGGCAACGACACCATCAAACGTGCCGGCGAACTGCTGCGCGCGAGTACACTTAACTTTCACGGTAACGTTGAGGGCAACGACATCTTCAAGGGCACGGTCGACGTAATCGTCTGCGACGGTTTTGTTGGCAACGTCGCGCTGAAGACGTCGGAAGGCCTCGCGCAGATGCTCTCCGACATCATCAAGGAAGAGTTCGGCCGCTCGTGGCTCACCAAGGTGATGGCGGTGCTCGCATTGCCGGTATTGATGCGTTTCAAGAAACGGGTCGATCATCGGCAATACAACGGCGCCGCGCTGCTGGGCCTGCGTGGGCTGGTGATCAAAAGCCACGGCTCGGCGGATGCGTACGCGTTTGAGTGGGCTATCAAACGCGGGTATGATGCCGTCAAAAACGGCGTGCTGGAACGCCTTGCGCGAGCGATGGAAGAGAACGCGGGTTCTCTCGAACAGGCGGCGCGCGACGCGAGCGGTTCGGGTCACGCAAGCCCGATCGCAGGCCAGCCGGCCGAGCCCTACGCTGCGCAATCCTCGAAGGCATAATGGCTCAATCGACAATTTATTCCCGCGTGCTGGGGACCGGCAGCTATCTGCCGCCCGGACGCGTCACCAATCAGGATCTGGCTGAACGTCTCGCCAGAGAAGGCGTTGAGACGAGCGACGAATGGATCGTTGCCCGCACGGGCATCCATGCGCGCCACTTCGCCGAACCCGATGTCACTACCAGCGATCTGGCGCTGATCGCCTCGCAGCGCGCGATCGAAGCAGCTGATATCGATCCGCAATCCATCGACCTGATCATCGTTGCGACCTCCACGCCTGACTTTGTATTTCCGAGTACGGCGTGCCTGTTGCAGAACAAACTCGGCATCAAGAACCACGGCGCGGCATTCGACGTGCAGGCCGTCTGTTCGGGCTTCGCTTATGCGGTGGCGATGGCGGACAGCCTGATTCGCGGCGGTCAGCATCGCACGGCGCTTGTGATCGGCGCGGAAACCTTCTCTCGCATTCTCGATTTCAAGGACCGCACCACCTGCGTGCTGTTCGGCGACGGCGCGGGCGCGGTGATCCTGCAGGCGTCCGAGGAACCGGGTGTGCTGGCGAGCGCATTGCACGCCGACGGCAGCCATTCGAACATTCTCTGCACGCCGGGCAATGTGAACGGCGGTGTGATCGAGGGCAGCGCGTTTCTGCATATGGACGGGCAGGCTGTGTTCAAGCTCGCGGTCAATGTGCTCGAAAAGGTTGCAGTCGAAGCACTCGCAAAAGCGAATCTGTCGGCCGAACAGATCGACTGGCTGATTCCGCATCAGGCCAATATCCGCATCATGCAAAGCACGTGCCGCAAGCTCGGCTTGCCGCAGGAACGCATGGTCGTCACGGTGGGCGAGCACGGCAATACGTCGGCTGCGTCCATTCCGCTCGCATTCGACGTCGCGGTGCGCGACGGCCGCATCAAGCGCGGCCAGAACGTGCTGATCGAAGGCGTTGGCGGCGGCTTTACGTGGGGCGCGTCGGTTATCCGCTACTGATAGCGGCGACGTTATGGCGAGCGCTCTTCGCGGTGCTCGGCTACGCTTGAGCGCGCTCGCCATCAACCGGGCGCGCCACCCACATCCGACAACATCGATTTTGGGGACGATATGAAATTTGCGTTCGTTTTTCCTGGGCAAGGCTCGCAGTCGGTTGGCATGCTCAACGCATTCGCCGATCACGCGGTCATGCGTGAGACGGTTCAGGAAGCGTCCGATGCGCTCAATCAGGACCTTGGCAAGCTGATCGCCGAAGGCCCGGTTGAAGATCTGAACCTCACCACCAATACCCAGCCGGTCATGCTGACCGCCGCGTACGCGATTTACCGCGCGTGGCAGCAGGCGGGCGGCCCGAAGCCGGCCATCGTCGCCGGCCACAGCCTCGGCGAATACACCGCGCTGGTCGCGGCGGGCGCGATCGCGTTTCGCGATGTTGTGCCGCTCGTGCGTTTTCGCGCGCAAGCCATGCAAACGGCCGTGCCGGTCGGCGTCGGCGGCATGGCCGCGATTCTCGGCCTCGATGACGACACGGTGCGGGCAGTGTGCGCCGAAGCGTCGATCGCGGGTGTCGTCGAAGCGGTGAATTTCAATGCGCCGGCGCAAGTCGTGATCGCCGGTCACAAGGCCGCAGTCGAAAAGGCTTGCGAGGTCGCGAAGGCGAAGGGCGCAAAGCGTGCGTTGCCGCTGCCGGTATCGGCGCCGTTCCACTCGTCGCTGCTCAAGCCGGCGTCGGATCAATTGCGCGAGTATCTGGCTAGCGTCGACGTGCAGGTGCCGTCGATTCCGGTGATCAACAACGTCGACGTCGCGGTGGTCAACGAGCCGGCCAAGATCAAGGACGCGCTGGTGCGTCAGGCAGCGGGTCCGGTGCGTTGGGTCGAAAGCGTGCAGGCGATGGCGGCGCAGGGCGTTACGCATGTGATCGAATGCGGTCCTGGCAAGGTTCTCGCGGGTTTGACGAAGCGCATCGACGGCAATCTGATCGGCGTTTCGGTGTTCGATCCGGCTTCGCTCGAAGAAACGCTCAAGCTGGTGACGGCGGGCTGAACGCCGCTTCATGGGGCGCAAGCAGGCCGCAAGCGCGACATCAAGAATCAATCAGCCCTCCGAAAGGGCATCCGGACTGACAGATGGAAAAGACTCTCGACAAGCAAATCGCAATCGTGACGGGCGCGTCGCGCGGCATTGGCCGTGCAATCGCGATGGAGCTGGCGCGCCAGGGCGCGACGGTGATCGGCACAGCGACCAGCGAAAGCGGCGCGGCGGCGATCAGTGAAGCGTTTAGCGCGGCTGGCGTGAACGGCCGCGGCGCGGTGCTCAACGTCAACGACGCCGCCGCAGCCGAAGCGCTGATCGACGGCACCGTGAAGGAATTCGGCGCGCTGCACGTGCTGGTGAACAACGCCGGCATCACGCAAGACCAGCTCGCGATGCGGATGAAGGACGACGATTGGGACGCGGTGATCGACACCAATCTCAAGTCGGTTTTCCGCCTGTCGCGCGCGGTGCTGCGCCCGATGATGAAGGCCAAGGGCGGCCGTATCATCAACATCACGTCGGTGGTCGGCTCGGCCGGCAACCCGGGACAGGTCAACTACGCAGCCGCGAAAGCGGGCGTAGCTGGCATGACGCGCGCACTGGCACGCGAGATCGGCAGCCGCGGTATCACCGTCAATTGCGTCGCGCCGGGCTTTATCGACACCGACATGACCAAGACCCTGCCGGAAGAGCAGCAAGCCGCGCTGAAGACGCAGATTCCGCTCGGCCGCCTGGGCAGCCCGGACGATATCGCGCACGCCGTGGCGTTCCTCGCGTCGCCGCAAGCGGGTTATATCACCGGCACGACATTGCATGTGAACGGCGGAATGTACATGTCGTAACCAAATTCGGTTACTATCCGCGCCTTGATGCGTTTGCAAAAGCGTAAGGCGCATGCCTTGACAGGAACCCGATGCGCCGCTTTTTTGCCGGGTCAAACCTGATAAAATGCGCGCACCTGTATTTTTGAACTTCTTTTCCCTTGGAGGGGTAATGGACAATATCGAACAGCGCGTCAAGAAGATCGTCGCAGAACAACTGGGCGTTGCAGAAGCTGAGATCAAGAACGAAGCTTCGTTCGTGAACGACCTCGGCGCCGACTCGCTCGACACCGTTGAACTCGTGATGGCCCTCGAAGACGAATTCGGCATGGAAATTCCGGATGAAGAAGCCGAGAAGATCACCACCGTTCAGCAAGCGATCGACTACGCTCGCGCGAACGTCAAGGCCTAAAGTCATTCGCGCCTGCGTTTCTGCGTTGGCGGCGTATGACGCCCTGCCGTGTCGGTTGCCGACACCAGCAGGGTTGGCGCTTTTTGCCGTGCAGGAGCCAGCGATGTTGATAGCGCAACTTTTCGCGCGATTGCCGACTTTCAAGAAAACGCCGGGCCGCCCCCAGTTTTCTTGCCCCCCTCGGGGGGACCTGGTGCGTAGCGCCAGGTCTGGGGGCGCCTAACAGCCACAGGGCACACAGGGCACGTTCCTGTGGCCGCTGTGGCTTTTGCTTTTGTCATCTATGAAAAAGGGGTTACCGTGAGCCGCCGTCGTGTTGTTGTTACAGGCCTGGGGCTGATTTCGCCTGTTGGCAATAATGTTGCCGACGGCTGGGCCAATCTGGTCGCCGGCAAGTCGGGTATTGCCAATATCACGAAGTTCGATGCGTCGAACTTCTCGACTCGTTTCGCCGGCGAGGTGAAGGGCTTCAATATCGAGGACTACATCCCCGGTAAGGAAGCGCGCCATATGGATACGTTCATCCATTACGGCGTAGCAGCCGGCATCCAGGCGATGCAGGACAGCGGCCTCGAAGTCACCGACGAGAATTCGGAGCGCATCGGCGTGGTGGTCGGTTCGGGCATCGGCGGTTTGCCGATGATCGAAGTGACGCAAACCGAACTGCTGAATCGCGGCCCGCGCCGCATTTCGCCGTTCTTCGTGCCGGCGTCGATCATCAACATGATCTCGGGCCACCTGTCGATCAAGTTCGGCATCAAGGGTCCGAATCTGGCGATCGTGACCGCATGTACCACGGGTCTGCACTGTATCGGCGAGGCTTCGCGCCTGATCGAGTACGGCGACGCCGACGTGATGATCGCTGGCGGCGCGGAATCCACCGTGTCGCCGCTGGGTGTCGGCGGCTTTGCGGCGGCGCGTGCGCTGTCGCAACGCAATGACGATCCGGCAACGGCGAGCCGTCCGTGGGACAAGGATCGCGACGGTTTCGTGCTGGGCGAGGGTGCCGGCGTGATGGTGCTCGAAGAGTACGAACACGCGAAGGCACGTGGCGCGAAGATTTATGCCGAAGTCAGCGGCTATGGGATGAGCGGCGACGCCTATCACATGACCGCACCGCTGGAAGACGGCGACGGCGCGCGCCGCTGCATGCTGGCCGCCATGAAGAACGCGGGCGTCAACGCCGATCAGGTGAATTACCTGAACGCGCACGGCACGTCCACGCCGCTCGGCGACCTGGCTGAAACCACCGGCATCAAGCGCGCTTTTGGCGACCACGCCAAAGACATGGTCGTGAATTCGACCAAGTCAATGACGGGTCACCTGTTGGGCGGCGCCGGCGGTCTGGAATCCGTGTTCACCGTGCTGGCCGTGCATCATCAGGTGTCGCCGCCGACGATCAACATCTTCAATCAGGATCCGGCCTGCGATCTCGATTACTGCGCCAACACCGCGCGCGAGATGAAGATCGACGTCGCGCTGAAGAACTCGTTTGGGTTCGGCGGCACGAACGGCACGCTGGTCTTCAAGCGCGCCTGATCGCCCGATCGTTTGGTGATACGCCAGTCGAAAAAGCCGGCTTGCCCGGCGGTTTCCCTCGAATCGGCAACGTCCGACGGAGCGCCGCAACGGATTACGTTGCGGCGCTCCGTCGCCATGCGCGCCGCTTTGGGGGCATTCGTCCTGATTGCGACGTTGGCCACCTATACCTGCTTCGCGTCGCGTCTGGGTGCCTGGCAGGCTGTTCCGTTGACGCTTGCCGTGGGGGCGCTGCTGATGCTCTGTGCGGTAAAACATGAGCATGCGCAGCCCGTCGCGCTGAAAATCGGCCCGGACGGATTGTCTGCCTGGAACCGGGCAGGCGGTTTGCTGACGCAGGGCCGCATTGCCGGCTGTTCGCAATGGAGCGGTCGCTTGCTCGTTCTGGCGTTGGTGCCGGACCATGGGCGCGCCCGCACGCTACTTCTTGCCGCTGACGCGCTTCCAGCGTCCGTCTTTCGGGAGCTGGCCGTGCTGGGCCGGCGTGGCGCCGGCGCCTGACTGTAACGACTGTAACCGCTGTTACCGGAGTAACGTGCCGAGATGATGGGGACGCTACAATGGTCCCCCGCCATGCGCCCAATAGTTAACGGATTTATCAGGTGAGCGAAAAAGAAATTGATCAGTTGCTGGTCGAGCGCGTCCAGAAGGGCGACAAGGCCGCGTTCGAGCTTCTGGTCACCAAATACCACCGTAAGATTCTCCGGCTGATCTCCCGCCTCGTGCGGGACCCCGCCGAAGTGGAAGACGTCGCCCAGGACGCCTTTATCAAGGCGTATCGGGCGTTGCCGCAGTTTCGCGGGGAATCGGCCTTTTATACGTGGTTGTACCGGATTGCGGTCAATACGGCAAAGAACTACCTTGCGACCCAGGGGCGGCGCGCACCGACTTCGACCGAAGCAGATGCTGAAGAAGCTGAAACTTTCTCGGACGCCGACCAACTAAGGGATATCAACACGCCTGAGTCGATGTTGATGAGCAAGCAGATCGCTGAGACGGTCAATGCTGCGATGGCGGTTTTACCGGAAGAGTTGCGCACCGCCATTACTCTTCGTGAAATTGAAGGTTTGAGTTACGAGGAAATCGCTGAGATGATGGGTTGCCCAATTGGCACAGTCAGATCACGAATTTTCCGCGCTCGCGAAGCCATTGCGGCAAAATTGCGTCCGTTGCTTGACACACCTGAAGGCAAGCGCTGGTAAACACCAGTCTGCCGGGCGGGGCGCGGGTGCAATATCTGGATTAGTGGTGTCACTACGGGGTATTTGTAAGATGGGGAGCATCATGGGGTCGGTCTCGATGCAATCGCAAGCCAGCTCGCGCGGCGAGCGTCTGTCCGCTTTTGTCGACGGCGAGTTGTTCGGCGAAGAGCATCTGAACACGTTTGTTTCCGAACTGGACGGCCAGGATCGTGCCGCCTGGTCGTGCTATCACCTGATCGGCGACGCCCTGCGTTCCGACGATCTGGCGGTCAGCCCGGCGGCGAGCAGTGCGTTCCTGAGCGGTTTTGCCGCACGTTTCGACAACGAGCCGCACGTGCTCGCGCCTGCTGCCATGCCGGCTGCGCGCCGTTTGCTGGCGTTGCGCCGCCGCGTTGTGCCGGCCTTTGCTGTCGCCGCTGCCGCTGCCACGCTGACGTGGATCGTCGTGCCGCAATTGCAAGGCGTGCCGGGCGGCACGGGCATGGCGCAAGTCGCGTCGCTCCAGTCGCATGGCGATTCGCTGCAACGCGTGGCCATGGCGTCGGTGCCCGTCGCGACGGTCCAGCCGGTCGTGCAGGACGCCAACATCATTCGTGACGCAAGTCTCGATCAGTATCTGGAAGCTCACCAGCAATTCGCGCAACAACCGGTCATGCCGGGCTCGATGCCGCTGATTCGCGCTGCCGCAGTTTCTACGCAAGGCCAATAGTTTGATGCAGACTCCGCGGTTGAATAAAACGACTATCTGGGGGCGGCTGCCGGCATTTCTGTTCTGCGCAGCCGTATTGTTGTCCGCTACACCGCGGGTCTTTGCACAAACCGACGATCCGCTCGTCGCCCGTCGCACGGCCGCGGAGCTGCTCGATCGAATCCATCAGGCCGCCCAGCAGCAGAACTACGAGGGCGCGTTCGTCTATCAGCGTGGCAATTTCGTTCAGACGTCGCGGATCGCGCACTACGCGACCCGCACTGACGGCGATTTCGAGCAACTCGAAAGCCTCGACGGCAAGCCGCGCAAAATGCTTCGCCATAACGAAGATCTCTACACGTTCGTGCCTGAGCGGCATCTGTGCGTGGTCGAGAAGCGCCAGAACAAAGATTCGTTCCCTGCGCTGCTGGCTGTAAGCGGCGAGCAGGTGCTGTCGGTGTACGACCCGAAGCTGCTGGGCGACGACCGCGTCGCGGGTATCGACAGCCAGGTGATCGAGCTCGACCCGAAAGACGCTTACCGTTTTGCGTACAAGCTATGGGCCGACAAGAAGACGGGCCTGCTGCTGCGTGCGCAGACGCTTGATCCGAACGGCCAGGTGCTCGAGCAGTTGTCGTTTTCGCAGATTCGTATCGGCGTGCCGGTCGACAAGACTGCCATCGTCAACGGTATTCGTAATACGGCAGGCTGGACGGTCGTGCGTCCGCCGGTCGAGCCGGTCGATATGGCCGCGCAAGGCTGGCAGATCACGCCGACGGTGCCCGGCTTCCATATGATTCGAGAACTGCGCCGCCCAATGGCTGCGCGTGAGGCTGGCCAGCCGACCATTCCGGTCGATCAGGCCGTATTCTCCGACGGCCTCGCGGCCATTTCGGTGTTTGTCGAGCCGGTCGAGAACAACACCCGCAAGGAAGGTGCGGGCAGCAGCGGGGCCACACACGTACTGGTCAAGCGGCGCGGCGACTTCTGGATTACTCTGCTTGGTGAAGTGCCCCAGACCACATTGCAGCAATTTGCGTCTGCCATAGAATATAAAGCTCCGAAGTAACCTTCCGAATCACTCGAATCCCTCGGCTTGCTACGATATGACGACTTTCTCGGTGCGCAAATTTCTCGCGGCCGCGGTGGTAGCGGCGTGTTTGCCGCTAATGCCGCACATGGCGTCTGCGGCTCCCGCAGCAGCCAATCTGCCCGATTTCACTGACCTCGTCGACAAGGTCGGCCCGGCAGTCGTCAACATTCGCACGACTACGCGCGTGTCGAACAGCGGTGCCCGCGGCGGATTGCCGCCAGGCATGGACGACGGAGACATGTCGGAGTTCTTCCGCCGTTTCTTTGGCATCCCGTTGCCGCAGTCTCCGCAATCGCCTGGTTCGCCTGGTTCGCCGCGCGGTGGCGATAACGGTGGGAGCGGTAGCGGCGGCAGCCAGGACTCGCCGGATAACGGTGATACAGAACAGAACAGCGGCGTCGGCTCAGGCTTCATTCTGTCGGCGGACGGCTACGTGATGACCAACGCCCACGTCGTGGACGACGCGGACACCATTTACGTCACCCTCACCGACAAGCGCGAATTCAAGGCGAAGCTGATCGGCGTGGACGATCGGACCGATGTTGCTGTCGTGAAGATCAGCGCCGCCAATTTGCCGACCATCACGATCGGCGACTCGAACAAGGTACGTGTGGGCGAGTGGGTGGTCGCGATCGGTTCGCCGTTCGGTCTCGAGAACACGGTGACGGCCGGCATCGTCAGCGCCAAGGGGCGCGACACGGGCGATTATCTGCCGTTCATCCAGACCGATGTGGCGGTCAATCCGGGTAATTCAGGCGGTCCGCTGATCAACATGCAGGGCGAAGTGATCGGCATCAATTCACAGATTTACAGCCGTACTGGCGGCTTCATGGGCATCTCGTTCGCAATTCCGATCGACGAGGCGATGCGCGTGGCCGATCAACTGAAGGCATCGGGCAAGGTCGTGCGCGGCCGGATCGCGGTGGCGATCGGTGAAGTGACGAAGGACGTGGCCGATTCGCTCGGTCTGCCGAAGGCGCAGGGCGCGCTGGTCAGCAGCGTCGAACCGGGTGGTCCGGCAGACAAAGCCGGCGTGCAGCCGGGCGACATCATCCTGAAGTTCAACGGCCATTCGGTCGACACGGCAACGGATTTGCCGCGCATGGTCGGCGATACGAAGCCGGGCACCAAGTCGACCGTCACGATCTGGCGCAAGGGTCAGACGCGCGATCTGCCGGTCACGATTGCTGAGATGCAGCCGGACAAGACCACCAAGGTGGATGACAAAAAACCGCCGGTGCCGAAGCAGCGCGCTACGAACGGGTTGGGTCTTGCCGTGAGCGATATCCCCGCCGACCAGATGAAGGCGCTGAAGCTGCACAACGGTGTGCAGATCGACGCGGTGGACGGTCCGGCCGTGCGCGTCGGGCTGCAAAAGGGTGACATCGTCCTGCGTGTGGGCGACACGGATATCACGAGTGCGAAGCAGTTCGACGACCTGACTTCGCACCTCGATCCGCAGAAGATGGTCGCGTTGCTGGTCCGTCGCGGCGAAAACACGCAGTTCGTGCCGATTCGCCCGCGCAGCGCGCAGAAATGACGAAGGCGCCGCCGCTCACGCTTTACGGGCGCGCGTGGTGCCACTTATGCGACGACATGCGTGCCGCACTCGAACCTTTGCTGGTTGAGTTCGGCGCGCAGGTGGTCGTGATCGACATCGACACCGATCCGGTGCTGGAAGCCCGTTATAACGAACTGGTGCCGGTTCTGGTCTGCGACGGGGTCGAACTGTGTCACTATCACCTGGATGGGGCGCGGGTTCGTGCCGCGCTCGCCGCACGCGTTGTGGCGGCACATTCGGGATCCACGCATTTGGGATCCAGCTAAGGGTCCAAACCAGGTCCAAACCAGGCGCGAACCTGCGCCGTTCACACCCCGTTTCACGCCTCTCCTGAGCCGTCTTTTCCGCCCGAGCCTCGCAAGATGCGCCGGGCGATAGCCTTTTCGGCTAAAATAGATAGGTTTTTCACCTACTTACAAGGCGTGCTCCGCTATTGTCCGAGCGCGCCTTTTTCGCTTGATCGGTACTGAATGGATCATATTCGTAACTTCTCGATCATTGCGCACATCGACCATGGCAAGTCGACGCTCGCGGATCGCATCATCCAGATCTGCGGTGGCTTGTCCGACCGCGAGATGGAATCCCAAGTGCTCGACTCGATGGATCTCGAGCGCGAGCGCGGCATTACCATCAAGGCACAAACCGCCGCATTGACGTACAAGGCCCGTGACGGGCAGATCTACAACCTGAACATGATCGACACGCCGGGCCACGTCGACTTCTCGTACGAAGTCAGCCGCTCGCTGTCCGCATGTGAAGGCGCGTTGCTGGTCGTCGACGCAAGCCAGGGCGTGGAAGCGCAAACCGTCGCCAACTGCTACACGGCGATCGAGCTTGGCGTCGACGTCATTCCGGTACTCAACAAGATCGACCTGCCGGCCGCGAATCCCGAGAACGCGATCGAAGAAATCGAAGACGTGATCGGTATCGACGCCACCGACGCTACGCGTTGTAGCGCGAAGACAGGCCTCGGCGTGGAAGACGTGCTCGAAGCGCTGATCGCTAAAGTGCCGCCGCCTAAGGGCGACCCGGAGGCACCGCTGCAGGCGCTGATCATCGACTCGTGGTTCGACAACTACGTCGGCGTCGTGATGCTGGTGCGTATCGTCAACGGCACGCTGCGTCCGAAAGACAAGATCCGCATGATGGCGACCGGCGCGCAGTACCCGGTCGAACACATCGGTGTGTTCACGCCGAAGTCGAAGAATCTCGAGTCGTTGTCGGCCGGGCAGGTGGGCTTCATCATCGCCGGCATCAAGGAGTTGGCTGCGGCGAAAGTGGGCGATACCGTCACGCTGGTGAACCGTCCGGCCGCCGAGCCGCTGCCGGGCTTCAAGGAAGTGAAGCCGCAGGTGTTCGCCGGCCTCTATCCGGTCGAAGCGAACCAGTACGATGCGCTGCGTGACTCGCTGGAAAAGCTGAAGCTGAACGACGCCTCGCTGATGTACGAGCCGGAAGTCTCGCAGGCGCTTGGCTTCGGTTTCCGTTGCGGCTTCCTCGGCCTGCTGCACATGGAGATCGTGCAGGAGCGTCTCGAGCGCGAATTCGACATGGACCTGATCACCACGGCGCCGACCGTGGTGTACGAAGTCCTGCAGCGCGACGGCACGATCCTCATGGTCGAAAATCCGGCCAAGATGCCGGAGCCGTCGAAGATCGAAGAAGTGCGCGAGCCGATCGTCACCGTTAATCTGTACATGCCGCAAGACTACGTCGGCGCGGTGATCACGCTATGCACGCAAAAGCGCGGTGCGCAGATCAACATGCAGTATCACGGCCGGCAGGTGCAGTTGACCTACGAAATCCCGATGGGCGAAGTCGTGCTCGATTTCTTCGATCGTCTGAAGTCGATCTCACGCGGCTACGCGTCGATGGATTACGAGTTCAAGGAATACCGCGCGGCAGACGTCGTGAAGGTCGACATGCTGATCAACGGCGACAAGGTCGACGCGTTGTCGGTGATCGTGCACCGTTCGCAAAGCCAGTATCGCGGCCGCGAAGTGGCGGCGAAGATGCGCGAGTTGATTCCGCGGCAGATGTACGACGTCGCGATTCAGGCCACCATCGGCTCGAACATTATCGCGCGCGAAAACATTAAAGCGTTGCGTAAGAACGTGCTGGCAAAATGCTACGGCGGCGATATTTCCCGTAAGAAGAAACTGCTCGAGAAACAAAAGGCAGGCAAGAAGCGAATGAAGCAGGTGGGATCGGTCGAGATTCCGCAAGAGGCTTTCCTCGCGATCCTGCGTGTCGAAGACAAATAAGACGAACAACGGAACCCTATGAATTTTGCGCTGATTCTTTTTGTGCTCGTCATTTTGACGGGCGTCGCATGGGTCGCAGACAAACTGGTTTTCATGCCGCAACGGCGGCGCGCGGCGGAAGCCGTGGTCGCTGAGTTTGACCGCCAGCAGGCACGCGTCGGTGAGCGTTTCGCCGACGAAAACGCGGCGCAAACGCGCGCCCGTCTGCGTGACGACAAGTTGCGTCAACCGTGGTGGCTCGAGTATTCGGCGAGCTTTTTCCCGGTGATTCTGGTGGTGTTCGTGGTGCGCTCGTTCGTGGTTGAGCCGTTCAAGATTCCTTCGGGCTCGATGGTGCCGACGTTGCTGGTGGGCGACTTCATCCTCGTCAACAAATTCGACTACGGCATCCGTCTGCCGATCACCAACACGAAGATCACCGAAGGCCGGCCGCTCGAGCGCGGCGACGTGGTGGTGTTCCGCTACCCGAAAGACGAATCCGTCGACTACATCAAGCGCGTGATCGGCCTGCCGGGCGACACCGTCGCTTATCAGGACAAGCAACTGACGATCAACGGCAAACCGGTGCCGGAAACGCCGCTGCCTGACTACCTCGACGAAGAGCGCCTTGGCTATGCCAAGCAATTCGAAGAAGATCTCGACGGCCGCAAGAACGTGATTCTGAACAACCCGGCCGTGCCGCCGTTTATCGTCGGTGCGGAAGATTATCCGTATCGCGATAACTGCACGTACAACGCACGCGGCGTGATCTGCAAAGTGCCGCCTGGCAATTACTTCATGATGGGCGACAACCGCGATAACAGCGCGGATAGTCGCTACTGGGGTTTTGCGCCGGATCAGAATATCGTCGGTCGCGCGTTTTTCATCTGGATGAACTTCAGCAATCTGAAACGCATCGGCCCATTCCACTGAGCACGCATGCCTTGATTGCACGACACGCCGCACAGGTGGCCCACACTTAGGGCACATCGGTCGCGGCGTGTTAGCACGCTACTTTAAGAATCCGCGGTAACGTCGCTTCACCACGCTTTTTCCGCAAGCCGTCCCGCGTTTTCGCCGGGGCAGGCGCCCGCGTTATACTCTGCCCATGCCCCTATCTCCGTTGGAAAGCCGTCTGCGCTACGAATTTCGCAATGCGGAATTGTTGCGCCAGGCTTTAACGCACCGCAGTCATAGTTCCACGCACAACGAACGGCTCGAGTTTCTCGGCGACTCCGTTCTAAATTGCGCGGTGGCTGCGCTTTTGTTCCAACGTTTCGGCAAACTCGACGAAGGCGATCTGTCGCGCGTCCGCGCCAATCTGGTCAAACAGCAGTCGCTTTACGAAATCGCTCAGGCCCTGAATATCTCCGAAGGGCTGCGTCTCGGTGAGGGCGAACTGCGCAGCGGTGGCTTCCGCCGCCCCTCGATCCTTGCTGACACGCTCGAAGCCGTGCTGGGCGCGGTGTTCCTCGACGGCGGGTTCGATGCCGCCCAAACGGTGATCAAGCGCCTTTACGTGCCGATTCTCGATCACATCGACCCGCGCACGCTCGGCAAAGACGCCAAGACGCTGCTGCAGGAATATCTGCAGGGTCACAAGATCGCGTTGCCTACGTACACGGTCGTGGCGACTCATGGTGCGGCGCACAATCAGCAATTTGAAGTCGAATGCACGGTACCGAAGCTGGAAGTCAAGGTGTCCGGCTCCGGCGCAAGCCGTCGTGCGGCCGAGCAGGCCGCAGCCAAGAAAGCGCTCGACGAGGTGATGGCTGCCGCGCCCGCCGTGGTCGCCAAGCCCAAGCGGTCAAAGGGCGCCCGTGCGGCGAAGAATGCCGAGCCGGAGATCGTGCCCGGCGTAACCGGCGTACAGGCCGCGCTCGATTTGCGCAGCCCGGATCGCAAGAGTGAACGCGTTGAGCGCGGGGCCGGGCGGGGTGAATCCCGCACCGCGCCGGTGGCGGAGTCCGCAGCCGAACGGCCGACCCTCACTGCGACGTCCGCGCCGCTGGCTGTTATTCGCGCCGCGCACGTGGAATACAGCGGACAGGATAAGTCAGAGCGCGCTGAGAA
>NZ_WOEY01000065.1 GCF_013177695.1 Paraburkholderia solitsugae
TCTGAGAACGGTACGGGAGGGGGTGGGTTGCCAGCAACCAAGTATTTGGTCGATTCTTAGAAGATGGAGTGAAATGGTCTTTTTTGTCTGCGCGGCGCTTGTTCGGCTGTTTACCTACGGCGTTGGCCTTTCCTTGATTTGTTATTGGATTATTAGCGTTGCCCCTGTGCGGGGCGGGCACCTACTTTTCTTTGCCTGCCGCAAAGAAAAGTAGGCAAAAGAAAGCGGCTCAACCCGCTAGCTCATAAGCGGGTCCCCTGGGTTGCAGGGGGTAGCGGAACATCTGGAATCTGTGCTCTCGCACATTCGGCGTCAGTGACAAAGCCGTCATTCTTCCGGCGGCGCTGCGCGCGCCGTAGCCTACTTCATAAACCGCCCGGTGCGCTTTGGTCCTCGCGTTGGCCTATGCGTTATGTGGAGTTGTAGTTGACGTTTTGTTTTGGTCGGGCATCATCGTAATTGCAGTTTCAGTTCCGTTGCTGAGCGCAAAACGATCCCAGCACGTTGCGTGCGTTTCAGATCCCTGTCATTGCCTGTATTCAAAATCGAACTCAAGGAACAACACGTGCCGGGTAACCTGGATCAAGTCGCCACGGGTTCTTTTCAGGAACCCACCGTCGCGCTCGCGGTGGTCGGCGCGCATCTGCGCGGGCAACCGCTGAACTGGCAACTGCAGGAAGCCGGCGCGCGCTTTATCGAAGCCACACATACTGCCCCCTGTTATCGGCTTTACGCACTCGCCGGCACACAACCACCGAAACCCGGGCTGGTCCGCACGACCCACAAGCCAGGTGCGCCAATCGCTGTCGAAGTCTGGGAAGTGCCATTGCGCACCTTCGGCAAATTCGTGATGGACGTGCCCGCGCCGCTCGGCATCGGCACGCTGCAACTCGCCAGCGGGCTCGCCGTGAAAGGCTTCATCTGCGAGCCGTCCGCAGTCAGCGACGACAGTGGCGCGACGGAAATTACCTCGTTCGGCAGCTGGCTCGCCTATCTCGACAGCCTGAAGGCTGATGCGCGCTAATCCTCGATCCGGGCGATTAGCGCTTCGTCAGCCTCACTCGTAAGAGAAAGCCCCGCCGAACTTATCCATTCGCTCCAGCGCCATCCCCGAGCCCCGCACCACACAGGTCAGCGGCGCTTCGGCGACGAATACCGGCAGGCCGGTTTCTTCCGCGAGCAGGCGGTCCAGGTCGCGCAGCAAGGCGCCGCCGCCCGCGAGCATGATGCCGCGCTCGGCGATGTCAGCGCCCAGTTCCGGTGGCGTCTGTTCCAGCGCGATCTTCACCGCCGAGACGATCTGATTCAGCGGATCGGTGAGCGCTTCGAGAATCTCGTTGCTGGATACCGTGAAACTGCGCGGAATGCCTTCGGACATATTGCGGCCCTTGACCTCCATCTCCTTGACTTCGGAGCCCGGAAACGCGGAGCCAATTTCCTTCTTGATGGCCTCGGCAGTCTGTTCGCCGATCAGCATCCCGTAGTTGCGGCGAATGTAGTTGACGATCGCATCATCGAACTTGTCACCGCCCACGCGCACCGAGCCCTTATAGACGACGCCGCCGAGCGAGATCACGCCCACTTCGGTCGTGCCGCCGCCGATATCGACCACCATCGAACCGGTCGCCTCGGACACGGGCAACCCGGCGCCGGTGGCCGCGGCCATCGGCTCTTCGATCAGATAGACCTGCGAGGCACCCGCGCTATGGGCGGCTTCCTTGATTGCCCGGCGTTCGACCTGAGTCGACCCGCACGGCACGCAGATGATGATGCGCGGCGACGGCGCGAACATCCGCGACTCGTGCGCCATCTGGATGAAGCGCTTGATCATCTGCTGGGTAATGTTGAAGTCGGCGATCACGCCGTCCTTCATCGGGCGGATTGCCTCGATATTGCCCGGCACCTTGCCGAGCATCTGTTTCGCTTCCTTGCCGACGGCCAGAATGATCTTCTTGCCGTTCGGGCCGCCTTCCTGACGAATCGAGACCACCGAGGGTTCGTCCAGCACGATACCCTTGCCACGCATGTAAATGAGCGTGTTCGACGTGCCGAGGTCGATTGCCAGGTCGTTGGAAAAATAGCCGCGCAAAAAACCGAACATGCAAATTCCTGTCGTACTGATGCCGGGCGTGTGAACACGCCGCTTGGGAGTGCCGCCCAGGGGCGGCAGGCGACCAGGTGGTGGTCGGGAGAGAGGGAAGAATAACAGCTTCGGGCGGGGGCTACTTTGGCGGGCGCGCTCGCAGCGAGTTGTCGGCCTGCCATTTGATGCGTTCGCAATTGCCTTTGACCCGCGCCGCGAATTCCGACGGGGCGTTGAGTTGCAGCGAGCGCATCTGGATCGCATCGCTATCCCCGCGCCGCCAACCCGTCTGCCAGCGCGTATCGAACTGGCTGGCTTCGGTGAGAACCTTGCCCAGCTTCTCCTTGTACTGCGCGACTTTCTCTGCGGATTCCCCGCAGAATTCCTGAGCAAAGCGGGCACGCTGGCCTGCGGCTTCCGCGCTAGCGTTGGCGCTGTCCTCGCTGGCTAACGCCGGCCGTGGCTGGGCCAGCAGCAGAAGCGACAAAAACAGCGCCAGCATGGGTGCCAGCGCGAGCAGGGCGTGATGGCAAGACCGGTTTTTATACACGATAGGCTCCTTGTGGCCGTCCTCCGGCGCCGCAACGAATCGCGTGAGTTGGGCGGCAGCGCCTGCTGCCGCCCATATTACCGTGCCTGGCCACCGGTGCAGGCCGGCCCCGTCAGGTCATCGCAAGGTCCTTAAGGCGCGTTGGTCAGCGCCGGGTCGAGATAGGCATTCACGTTCTGCGATTGCTTGTAGACCGCGTTGCGCACGTTGAACTTGTCCGCGTTCACGCTCGATCCGTACACCGAGTCCAGCCCGTCACCCTTGATGAAGGCTTTCCTGGCCGCCGCCGCGTCGAGCAGGTGGGTCCCTTTCAACAACGGCAGATACTGGGCCGGCGTCAGGCCGACGCGCGCGGACATGATCTTCACGGCGTCCGGTTGGGTCTTGGGATCGTTGATGTAGGCCACGCAGCGATACCAGACCTTGATCACCTTGGCCCAATCGGCCTTGCGCGACTGCAGACTGACCGGATTGACCGTGATCGCGTCGTAGATCAGGCCCGGTGCGTCGGCCGAGGTGAAGATCGGCCGTGAGCCCGGCACGCGCTTGAGTGCTTCGCCCGCGTTCGGTTGCCATGCGCCGACCGCGGCGACGTCGTTGGACGACGCCAGCACTTGCGGCAACTCATTCGTCTTCGCGTTGACGAGCGTGATGTCCGATTCCTTGAGCGCATGCTTCTCGAGCGCCGTGTCCAGCAGCAGGTGATCAACGAGACCCATTTCGACACCAACCTTTTTGCCCTTGAGTCCATTGACCGTGCGAATCGGCGGCTTGGCCACGATCATGTCGTTGCCGCTCGAGTAATCGGTCAGGAGGATCATCACGTTTTTGGCGCCGCTTGCGCCGGTGACCAGCGCATCGCCGTTGGTCGCGCCGACTGCGTCGAGCTTGCCCGCGGAGAACGCATCGAGCGAGGCCGAGTAGTCGAACCATTGGAAATTGACATCCACGCCGGCCTCCTTGAACCAGCCTTTGTCGATGGCAATCTGGAAGGCGACGAAGCCGGGCCAGTCGCTATAGCCGATAGCAAGGGGCGCAGCCGCTTGTGCGGGGGTGGCACCGAAACCGGCGAAACCTATAGCAAGCGCAGCGGCAGCGCCGGCGACCGCGCTTCGCACACGGCGTGGCGAGGCAAGGCTGCTCAGTGAGGTATGGGACGTGGGGGACCTAAGGGACCTAAGGGACGTACGGGCGGATTCGAAGCGTTTCATCGTTTTCTCCAGGAGACCGGTCAATTGCGATTGTTGAGTTGGATCGCGCGGCGACTGCGCGATAAAACAACATGACCGGTCCCCGCGAGAATCCGAACGGTGCGGACACTGCGCCAAAACTGCGGGAGACAAACGCCGGCCACGGAGAGGCACGATAGGCATCGCTATCGCCAATCTCCCGGGCTTTTGTCCCGCCGTGTAGTACAACAGTCACTCGTTCCCGGATCAAGCCCGAGTCGAACGAACCGGTGCACCGGGCTGCTCTCGGACCAGACATTCTTGCGAACCGGAACCCTAGCATCCCTAAGATGCGACGCTGCCGCACCTCTCGGCGGACAATCAAGCGAGAAATATGCCAGCAGCGAACTGCGCGATGCCTCGAGACGCTGTTATGCGAACGCATCAGCGCAAAGACGGCACTCAACAAGGTTCAATCCAGCGCGGCAAAACGGTGATGCACGTAGGCGAGAAACTGCTCGAGGCGCTCCTCGATCGAGGCCGCGAGACTGATCCGCTTGATGCGGCGATCCGCTTCGGAACTCGTCTCCAGCAGCCAGCCGGCGTCGATCAACGCCTGCACGTAACGAACCGCAGTGCGGCGGCTAACGCCAGGCATGAAATCGTAGAGCGCGGTCTTGGCGAAGTCGTTTTCCGGCTCCACCCACATCCGGCAAAACAGATCGCTGTAGTTGAGGTCGTTCAACCCCAGGTCGCCGAAATGCGACGACCACTGCCAGTCCATGTCGAGAATGGCGCGCGCGACGGCTTGCCCCTTGTGACGCGCAAGTTTCTTCTTCATCGATTCACCATGAGGAGGAGGGCTGCACAGTTTAAGTGCTAATCGCGCCGGAAATCGGGCGCGCCAAAATTATGCACGGCGACACAAAGCGTTTTTATTGGCGAGGTCATTTCGTGTGTACCATTGCATGCAATTTTGCATGCATTTGGAGGGGCGATGAAATTCGAACTGTTCAAGACGTTCTGGGGATTCGACGGTGGTCCGCATGATGCCGCGCCGCTGGTGCGCGCTGCCGGCTTCGACGGAATCGAAGCGCCGGTTCCCGTGGGTGGGGCGGAGCGTGACGCGTTTGCGCAGGCCATTGCCGACGAAGGTCTCGGGTTCATCGCGGAGATCACGACGGCGGGCAGTTACGTGCCGGAACGGTCTGCCACGCCAGCGGACCATCTGCGCGACCTGGAGGAAAAGATCGTGTGGGGCAAGCCGCTCAAGCCACGCTTTTTCAACGTGATGGCAGGCTGCGACGCGTGGCCGGCCGCGACACAGGTGGATTTTTTCGCGCGTGCGGTGGAGATCGCCGCGAAGCACGAGGTGACCTGCAGCTTCGAAACGCATCGCGGCCGCTCGTTCTACAACCCGTGGATTACCCGCGATGTCGCGCGTGCCGTACCGGCGCTCAAGCTGACTTGCGACTTCAGCCATTGGGTGTCGGTGTGCGAGCGTCTGCTCGACGGCGAATGGGACACGATCCTTGAGCTTGCGCCGCATGCGCATCATCTGCACGGGCGTGTAGGCTATCCGCAAGGTCCGCAGGTTCCGCATCCAGCTGCCCCCGAGTACGCAGACTGCCTCGTCTCGCACCAGCGGATCTGGGAGGCGCTGTGGAGCGCACAGATCGACAAGGGCTACACGACCACGACGATGACGCCGGAGTTCGGTCCCGATGGTTATCTGCACACGCTGCCTTTCACGAATGCGCCGGTGGCCGATCTGTGGGAGATCAACACGTGGATGGGGCGCGAAGAGCGGCGCCGTCTCGCGGCATTTCTTGCCGAACGCGAGGCGCGTGGCGCGAAGCGAACCGAAACGCCTCTAGCTGCGCAAAACACATTCGCGGACTCGATCGCCCATTGAACCGCAACACGTATAGGCAAACCTCAGGCTAACCTCACCAGGCCAACCCCATGAGCCCAACCCACACCCACACCCGATTCGACCGCCTGCCCATCGTCGACGTCAGCGGCCTCTTTAGCGATGACCCGGACCAGCGTCTCGCGACCGCCCGCGAGCTTGACCGCGCCGCGCGTGACGCGGGGTTTTTCTACGTCACCGGCCATCAGGTCTTGCGCGCCCAGCAAGCTGCACTAGTAGAACAGGCAAAGCAGTTCTTCGCCGCCCCCAACGACTGGAAGATGCGCTATTACATCGGCAAATCGACCGCGCATCGTGGCTATGTACCTGAAGGCGAAGAGGTTTTTGCCGGTGGCAAGCGCGACAGGAAGGAGGGGTTCGACACGGGCCGGGAACTGCCGCCCGACGACCCCGACGTCAAAGCCGGCACGCCGATGCTCGGGGCCAATATGTGGCCAGAGCAGTCAGGTTTTCGTGAAGCGATCGGCGGCTATTACGAATCGGCGTTCGCGCTCGGCCGCGCTTTGTTCCGTGGCTTCTCGCTCGCACTCGGCTTGCCGGAAACGCACTTCGACAGGTATTTGCAGAAGCCGCCGAGCCAGTTGCGCCTGCTTCACTATCCCTTCGACCCGTCCGCGGAGGACCGGCCGGGCATCGGCGCGCATACCGACTACGAGTGCTTCACGATCCTGCTGCCGACAGCCCCCGGCCTCGAAGTGATGAACGGCGAGGGCGAGTGGATCGATGCGCCGCCGGTCGACAACGCGTTCGTCGTGAACATTGGCGACATGTTGGAGGTGTGGACGGGGGGCACCTACGTGGCGACGTCACATCGCGTGCGCAAGGTGAAGGAGGAGCGCTACTCGTTTCCGCTCTTCTTTGCGTGCGACTATCGCACGGTGGTGGCGCCACTGCCGCAGTTCGCGACACCCGAAGCGGTGGCGAAATACCCGCCGGTATCGGCGGGCGACCATCTGTTCGCCCAGACGGCGCAGAGCTTTACCTATCTGAAGCAGCGTATCGAGCGCGGTGAACTGGCATTGCCGGAAGGGGCAAAGGGTTTGGCGAGCTTTGGGCAACAGGCGCGTTATGCGGGCGCTGAGCAGGATGTTGCTTGAGGGAAAGGTTCGCGACCCCGGCGCCGCTCGCTTATGAGCGGCGCCGTTGCTTTTGCAGTTCGATGAAACGTGCCGACATCAGCGTGTAGAGCGTGCGGCGAAGCGTGGCAAGCGTAAGCATGGTCGAATGATCGAGGTGATGAGCGTGGCGTGATGTCACGCACACACCGTGCCATCGTGCAGAGCCGCTACGCGGCGTGAGACACGTGAGCGCGCAGCCCAATCATGGTGCTTCGCGCATTCAACTGGTGCTGATTCGCCCTCAGCCGTGGTGCGTGCGCAACCAACCCGATCAAGCGGCGGTTGCGCGCATTGCGCCGCTGACAGCGCTCAATCCCTTGCCACCCTGCGCTTGCAGCATCCGAAACATGACGCTGGCACGCAACTCGCTTAGCTATGCAGCGAGAGGTGCGAAGTAATTTGCATCATCTTCAGGATCGCTAGGGTTCCGGTCGTAGCGCTTTAAAGGCTTTTAGATGGCTTTGAGGCGCGCACACGATGTCTGGTCCGAGAGCAATCCGGTCTTGCCGTTCACCTTCTTTCAAGGCGCCGGCGAGGCTCCACGGAGGGATAAAAGCCCGGGAGGTCGCGATGTCGGTCAATCGCCCTCTCATGCTTTTTCCCAACCGATACCTGGAGCCTCCATGTCGACGCAAACCTCAGTCGATCTCGCACCGATCCCGCATGTGTTGTGGGAAACGGTGATTCCCGCCGGCACGCACTGGTCCGGCGTGCTGCGCCGTGGCGTAGCGCTGCGCATTGTCGATGCCGAGGGCGGCGCCAATCTGGCCGCCGTGTTCTACCGGCATGACGAGCCGCTCGAACGCTACAACATGGCCGATACGCTGAAGGCGCAGCACACCGCGCATCTGACGCGCGGCCACGTGCTCTATTCGGATATGGGTCGCGTGCTCGCCTCGATCACGGCCGACACGCTCGGCTGGCACGATCCGCTGGGCGGCCTTGGCGATGCCGAACTGTTCGCGAGCAAGTACGGCGAAGCCCGCTATCAACAACACCGCAATGCGATGGTCCGCAACGGCCGCGACAGCCTGCTGCTCGAACTGGCCAAACACGGTCTGGGCACGCGTGATCTCGTTGCCAACATCAACTTTTTCAGCAAGCTCGCCATCGGCGAGGACGGCTCGCTTAGTTTCGTGCCGGGCCATTCGAAAGCCGGCGCGGCGTTCGATCTGCGTTTCGAAATGGACACGCTCGCCGCGTTCTCGAGCGCGCCGCATCCGCTGAATCCTTCCTCCGAATACGAACCGAGGCCCGTCAAGCTGATCGCGTACCGCGCGTATGCCACCGACGCCTCCGTGCCGGCCGACGATCCCTGCCGCTCCGCCTGTCCCGAGAATGAGCGCGGCTTCGTCAACACCGATCGTCTGTTCGTTTAAGGAGACCCGCGATGCCCATCATCGAAAGCAAGCTCGACATCCGTCACGCGGTCTACGACCTCACGCTGCCGTCCGGCGAACCATGGCTGCATGAAATCAAGCGCGGCCAGCTGTTCCGCATTCTCGATCTGGAAGGCAATCAGGCCGTCGACACCCTGTTCTACAACAGCGCCGATCTGCTCGAACGCTACAGCGCGCAGGACACGATTCGCGCGCAACGCAACCTCTATCTGTCCGCCGGCAGCGTGCTGATGTCGAACCTCGGCAAGCCGATGCTGACCCTCGTAGCGGACACGTGCGGGCGCCACGACACCCTCGGCGGCGCCTGCGCGGCCGAGAGCAACACGGTTCGCTATGCGCTCGACAAACGCCATATGCACAGCTGCCGTGACAGCTTCCTGCATGCTATTACACATTGCACGTGTGGCGTGGGCACGCAGCTCACCAAGCGCGACATCGTCAGCAATATCAACTTCTTCATGAATGTACCGGTGACGCCGCTCGGCAAACTGACTTTCGAAGACGGCATTTCGGCGCCGGGAAAATACGTCGAGATGCGCGCCGAGATGGACGTGACGGTATTGATCTCGAACTGTCCGCAGCTGAACAACCCGTGCAACGGCTACAACCCGACGCCCGTGCGGCTGACCATCTGGGACGCCCAATGACATTCGACAAAGTCCTGATTGCCAATCGCGGCGAAATCGCCTGTCGCGTGATTCGCACGCTCAAGCGCCTCGGCATTGCATCGGTGGCGGTCTATTCGGACGCCGATCGCCACGCCATGCATGTGATGCTCGCCGACGAAGCTGTCTGCATCGGCCCGGCGGTGGCGGCCGCCAGTTACCTGAATAACGCAGCGATTCTCGAGGCGGCGCGCGCGACCGGCGCGAATGCCGTGCATCCCGGCTACGGTTTTCTCTCGGAGAATGCCGCGTTCGCGCAGGCATGCGAAGACGCGGGTATCCGCTTCATCGGGCCGCGCCCCGCGCAGATGCTTGAATTCGGCCTGAAGCACACGGCACGCGAGCTCGCGAAAGCGAACGACGTGGCGTTGCTGCCGGGTACCGGCTTGCTGCCCGATGTTTCAACCGCGTTAAGCGAGGCCGCGTCGATCGGCTATCCCGTGATGCTGAAAAGCACCGCGGGCGGCGGCGGCATCGGCATGTCGCTGTGCCGCGATGCGGCACAACTGGAGAGCGTGTTCGCATCGGTGGCGCGGCTAGGCGAGGCCAACTTTGCGAACGCGGGTGTCTATATCGAGAAGTTTGTTGAGAACGCGCGCCACATTGAAGTGCAGATTTTCGGCGACGGCCGTGGCGGCGTGATTGCGCTCGGTGAACGCGACTGCTCGGTGCAGCGGCGCAATCAGAAAGTGATCGAGGAGACACCCGCGCCCGGGTTGACGCAGGCGGAACGCGCAGCACTGCACGCGAGCGCCGTGCGCCTCGCGCAGGCCGTGAAGTACGAATCCGCCGGCACGGTCGAGTTCGTATTCGATGCCGACACGCGGCATTTCTATTTCCTCGAAGTGAACACGCGGTTGCAGGTCGAGCATTGCGTCACGGAGGAGGTGACGGGCGTCGATCTGGTCGAGTGGATGATTCGCCAGGCAGAGGGCAAGCTTGCCCCGCTCGACACGCTGGTTCCGACGCCCAGCGGGGCGAGCATTCAGGTCCGGCTGTACGCGGAAGATCCGCACAAGCAGTTTCAGCCGAGCGCGGGTGTGCTGACGCATGTCGCGTTCGCCGCCGATGCACGGATCGACACATGGGTCGATGCAGGTACCGAAGTCAGCGCGTTCTACGACCCGCTGCTTGCGAAGATCATCGTCAAAGGCGCAACACGCGATGCCGCGCTCGCTGCCATGCGCGCCGCGCTGGCGCAAACACAGCTCTACGGCATCGAGACGAACCTCGACTATCTGCGCGCCATCGCCGGTTCGGCGACCTTCGCGCGAGGCGAGCAAACCACGGGCTTCCTCACGCGCTTCATGTTCGCGCCGCACACCATCGACGTGCTCGACGGCGGCGTGCAGACCACCGTGCAGCAAACGCCGGGACGGGTCGGTTACTGGGATATCGGTGTGCCGCCGTCTGGTCCGATGGACGATCTGTCGTTCCGGCTCGCCAACGAACTGCTCGGCAATCCGGCCGACGCGGCGGGACTCGAATGCGCGATGGTCGGCGCGACGCTGCGCTTTAACACCGCAACGTTGTTAGTGCTGGGCGGCGCGCCGCTCGCCGCCACACTCGACGGCCAGCCGGTGACCCTGTGGCAGGTCACGCGCGCACCGGCGGGTTCGGTGCTCAAGCTCGGCGGCGTGACAGGCGCCGGTATGCGTGCGTGTCTCGCGCTCAAGGGCGGCCTGCAAGTGCCGGATTATCTGGGCAGCAAGGCAACCTTTACGTTGGGCCAGTTCGGTGGTCACGCGGGGCGCGCCTTGCGCAAGGGCGACGTGCTGCATCTCGCCGCCGACGCAGGTCGTGGCGAAGCGGGCGCGCAACTCGATTCAGCGCGAGTGCCGGTGCTGACGCACGATTGGGCTCTCGGGGTGCTCGACGGTCCGCACGGTGCGCCGGACTTCTTCACGCCCGATGACATCGCGATGCTGTACGGCACGCGCTGGACCGTTCACTACAACTCGAGCCGCACAGGGGTCCGGTTGATCGGTCCGAAGCCTCAATGGGCGCGCACGGACGGCGGCGAGGCGGGGCTGCATCCGTCGAATATTCACGACAACGCGTATGCGGTCGGCGCGGTCGATTTCACGGGCGACATGCCGGTGATTCTCGGCCCGGACGGTCCGAGCCTCGGGGGGTTTGTCTGTCCGGTGACCGTGGTGAGCGACGAGTTGTGGAAGCTCGGTCAACTGCGGCCGGGGGATACGGTGCGGTTCGAACCGGTGCGCGCGCAACAGTCGCTGACGGCATCCGCGCCATCAGCCGTATCCGCGGGGAGCGCGACCCTCAGCGCGCACGATTGCATCCTCTACAGCGATCCATCAGCAGGCGAGGGGACAGGCGTGGTCTACCGCCGCTCCGGCGATCGGAACGTGCTGGTCGAATACGGCCCGCTCATGCTGGACCTGAATCTGCGCTTTCGCGTGCATGCGCTGATGAGCTGGCTCGATGCACACCGGCTGCCCGGCATCGTCGATCTCACGCCGGGCATCCGCTCGCTGCAGGTGCATTTCGACCACCGCACGCTCTCGCACGACACCTTGCTCGCGCATCTTCAGCAGGCCGAGCGCGAATTGCCCGCCGTCGACGACATGCGCGTACCCAACCGCATCGTGCATCTGCCACTGTCATGGGACGACCCGTCGACGCGGATCGCGATCGAACGTTATATGCAATCGGTGCGGCCCGATGCGCCGTGGTGCCCGAGCAATATCGAGTTCATTCGCCGTATCAACGGTCTGGCTAGCATCGACGACGTGAAACGCATCGTGTTCGACGCGCGTTACCTGGTAATGGGTCTCGGCGACGTCTAT
The DNA here is from genome assembly GCF_013177695.1 of Paraburkholderia solitsugae. GTDB lineage: Bacteria > Pseudomonadota > Gammaproteobacteria > Burkholderiales > Burkholderiaceae > Paraburkholderia > Paraburkholderia solitsugae. Next base: position 11,729 of record NZ_WOEY01000065.1, read on the forward strand.
CTCGGCGCGCCGGTGGCGACGCCGCTCGATCCACGTCACCGGCTCGTCACGACCAAATACAACCCCGCGCGCACCTGGACACCGGAGAACGCGGTGGGGATCGGCGGCGCCTACCTCTGCGTGTATGGCATGGAAGGGCCCGGCGGCTATCAGTTTGTCGGCCGCACCGTCCAGATGTGGAACCGCTATCGCACCACGCGCGAGTTCGAAGCCGGCAAGCCGTGGCTGCTGCGGTTTTTCGACGAAATCCGCTTCTACGAAGTCAGCGAGGCCGAGCTTGCCGAGTTGCGCACCGACTTCGTCGCGGGCCGGGCGAGTCTGAAGATCGAGGAGTCGGTCTTCGACCTCGGTGCGTACAACCGCTTCCTGAAGGACGAAGCGGAATCGATCTCCGCCTTCAAGCACGCGCAACAGGCGGCGTTCGACGAAGAGCGCGAGCGCTGGAATGCCGCCGGGCACGCGGAGTATGTCGGCGAGCCGGCCAGCGACGCGGATTCGGCTACCGGCAACGGGACGCCCGACGCGCTTGCGGCGGGTCAGCAAAGCATTGTCGCCGACGTCTCAGGCAGTGTCTGGAAACTGCTCGTCAGCGAGGGAGAGCGTGTGAGCGAAGGGCAGGTGGTGGCAATCGTGGAATCGATGAAGATGGAAGTGTCCGTTGCCGTCACGGAAGACGGTGTGATCGAAACGATCGATTGTGTGGCCGGCGCGGCGGTCGTCGCGGGTCAGCGGTTAATGGTGCTGCGGGCCGGCATTGCGGCCGGCGCCACAGAGGAGGCTACGTGCAAATGAAACAACACGATGATCTGTTCGAATCGATGTCGATTGCAGCGCTGCAGTCGCGTTACCGCGATGGCAGCCTCACGCCGGCGCAGTTGGTTGACGCCATTGCCGCGCGCACCTCGGGGGACGATCCTCATCACGCGTGGATTCGACCGCTGAGCCGCGACGAGATGATGCGCTACGCCGATGCACTCGGAGGCCTGGAAGGTGTGGATAGGGAGGCACTCCCGCTCTACGGCATTCCGTTCGCGATCAAGGACAACATCGATCTCGCCGGGATCCCAACGACAGCCGCGTGCCCCGCGTATGCCTACACGCCCGACAGAAGTGCGGCGGTCGTACAGCGTCTGATTGCGGCCGGTGCGATTCCAATCGGCAAGACCAACCTCGATCAGTTCGCAACCGGTTTGTCCGGGCAGCGTTCGCCGCACGGCGCATGCCGTAACGCCCTCGACCCGCGATACGCGTCGGGGGGCTCCAGCTCCGGCTCGGCGGTGTCGGTCGCGCTCGGCCTCGCGGCGTTTGCGCTGGGCACCGACACCGCCGGCTCGGGACGGGTGCCGGCAGCATTTCATGGCCTGCTCGGACTGAAGCCGACCAAGGGTGTGCTGAGCACGCTCGGCGTGGTGCCGGCCTGCAAGTCGCTCGACTGCGTGTCGATCTTCGCGCGCTCGGCGAACGATGCGCAACGCGTGTTCGAGGTGGCGCACGGCGTTGCTGAAGACGATCCGTACGCGCGCGAGTTTCAGCCGCTCGATCAGCCGGGGCCGCTGCTGCAGTCGCCGCCACGCTCGCTGACTCTGACGGCGCGCGCATCAGCGCCGCGGGTTTTGCCACCGTCGTTACGCGGCGTGCGCTTCGGCGTGCCGCGCGCCGACCAGCTCGAATTTTTCGGCGACAGATCCTACGCCCAGGCCTTCGACGCGGCGCTGACACGCTTGCGCGAAGCCGGCGCCGAGCTGATCGAGATCGACTTCGAACCGTTCCTTGCCACTGCGCGGTTGTTGTACGACGGGCCGTGGGTGGCCGAGCGGCTCGCCGCGCTCCGCGAGTTCGCCGACACGCAGCCGGACGCGTTGCATCCGGTGATCCGCGAGATCCTCGGCGGCGCGGCACGTTGGAGCGCCGCCGATGCGTTCGCCGCCTTCGACCGCCTTGCCGTCCTGCGCATGCAGGCTGGCCGGGTGTGGCAGCAGATCGACGCGATCGTCACACCGACCTCGGCCACGACGGCCACCGTCGACGAACTCGAAGCGGATCCGATCCGTGTCAACTCGCGCTTCGGCTACTACACGAACTTCGTCAATCTGCTCGACCTGTCCGCACTCGCCGTGCCGGCGGGTGTCTGCGCGAGCGGCGTGCATGCCGGGTTGCCATTCGGCGTGACCTTCGTCGGTCGCGCGCATCAGGACCTCATGCTGCTCGATCTGGCGCGTGCATGGCTCGGTGAAACGGCACCCGGGCAGAGCCGTGCGAATGCGGCCTCATGGTCCGCAGGCGGTGCTCGGAATGCGAACAATGAAGGCGAAAGCGGCGCGACCGAACACTGCCTCGGAGAATCCCATGACCGTTATTAACAGAAGCGACTGGTTCGCGGTGCGCCGCGAACTCTCCGTACGCGGCAAGTGGCTATTGGGCCTCGGCTCGTTTTTGTTGCCGCTTCTCGTATGGTCCATCGTCAGCTACGTGCCGTTCGTCTGGCATCCGCAGGTGCTGATCGAGAGCCCGGGCAGTGTCGACTATTTCCAGCCCGGCATGCGGGTCGACAAGGACGTGTTCGCCGACGAGCTGAGTCATGCGCGAGTGGGTCACACCGACTTGCCGACCGGCGAGCCGGTCAACCCGGTGTACCTGCCCGCGCCCCACGAAGTGCTGCGCGCGTTCTACACCGCGTTCACGACGCCGCCCGCGTCGCGCGACGGCGTGTGGTTGCATCAAAGCCTGTGGCACAGCATCCAGGTGATCTTCTGGGGCTTTCTGCTGTCATCGGTGATCGGTGTGCCGATCGGCATCGTATGCGGTACTTACAGCGCGATCGCACGGCTGCAGGAGCCGTTTTTCGAGTTCTTCCGCTACTTGCCGGCGCCCGCGTTCGGCGCACTGATGGTGGCGATTCTCGGCATTTATGACGGCCCGAAGATTGCCATCATCGTGATCGGCACGCTGTTCCAGCAGGTGCTGATCGTGGCGAACACCACACGCAAGCTGGAGTACGGCCTGTTCGAAGCGGCCATGACGCTCGGCACGAAAAAACTCAAGCTGCTCACGCATGTGGTGATTCCTGGCATCCTGCCGGACCTGTATCGCGACCAACGTATTCTGCTCGGCTGGGCATGGACGTATCTGATCGTGGCGGAACTGGTCGGCACCAGCTCCGGCATTACCTGGTACATCACGCAGCAGGCGCGGTATGAGCATTTCGACAACGTCTACGCGGCGATCATGATGATCGGGATCATCGGACTCGGCACCGATCTCGTGCTGGCCTATGTCGGCCGCAAGCTGTTTCCGTGGGACCGCACGCTCAAAGCGTAGCGGATCCGTTCGCGCTACGGCCTGTTGCCATCTATTGCACCGCACTGCACCGCACTGCACCGCACTGCACCGCATTCAAGGGATTCAATCATGCTAAATCCGCAACCGATTCCGTCGTACCTCATCCAGTCCGAAGCGGTGCGCGAGCGTTTCGACCGTCTGAAGTCGCGCGAGGTGATCCTCGAAGTTCGTGACCTCGACAAGCGCTTCGAGAGTCCACAGGGCGAATGCACCGCGCTGAACGGCATCAGCTTCAAAACGCACCGGCGCGAGTTCGTCTGCGTGATCGGACCGTCGGGTTGCGGCAAGTCGACCTTGATCCGCATTCTCGCGGGCCTCGAGCGGCAGACAAGCGGCAGCGTGCTGCTCGACGGCAAACCCGTGGAGGGGCCCGGCGCCGATCGCGGCATGGTGTTTCAGGGCTACACGCTGTTTCCGTGGCTGACGGTCAAGAAAAACGTCATGTTCGGTTTGAAGATGAACGGCCACAGCAGCCTGCATGCCGAGCGCGAAGCGCTGCAATGGCTCGATCTGGTCGGTCTGACGAAGTTCGCCAATGCGTATCCGCATCAATTGTCCGGCGGGATGAAGCAGCGCGTGGCGATTGCTCGCGCGCTCGCGAACCGGCCGCGTATTCTGCTGATGGACGAGCCGTTCGGCGCGCTCGATGCGCAGACACGCGCGAAGATGCAGACGCATTTGCTCGATATCTGGCGCAATATCGATGTGACCGTGCTGTTCATCACGCACGATCTGGACGAAGCGATTTTCCTCGCCGACCGCATCCTGGTGCTGAAGGCCAATCCCGGCGAGGTACAGGAATTGATCGAAGTGCCGGTCCCCCGTCCGCGCGATTATTCGCAGGTCACGTCAGCGGAATTTCTTGCCACCAAGGCCCGGCTCGAAGCGCTGATTCATCCGCCCTCGGCAGCCGCCGATGAAGACGATGTCGTCAGGCCGCATATGGTCCGGATGGTGGACGTGGAGGACAACGTCGAGTAGGCACGACCGTTGCCGTTGCCCCCGCTCTGCGCACCTAGCCAACGAACGACGCGCCCATCGGCCGTGTGCGGATGCCGGGCGTGAGCCTCGTCCACGGCAAGTCGCCCGGATCGGCGGTCATCGGACCGGGTGCCTTGGCAACCAGCACGGCGTGTGCAATCGGCTCGAAGTCCGCCCGGAAATGCACCGAGCTCTTGTTCACGAGTATTTTCATCTGCTCCGGCTCGATGCCCGCGACCCGGTAAAGATTGCGGTCGAGCATCTGCGCCTTGGTCGAACTCACGGCAATCCGCACGCCGCCGATCTTCAGGCAGGCGACGGGCCCGAGGTTCACCTGCATGCCGTGCATCATCGGCCCGTCGTAGCGGCAACGGCCGTCGGACAGCGCCACGACTTCGAAGCGGCCTGCGAACGGCGTGTCGCCCGGCACGTTCGAGCGGCCGCCGAGCGTCAACTCAAGCGTTGCGCCTACTCCTGCCGCGTGCGCTTGCGCGGCCGCTTCCGGATCCCAGATCAGGCCGAGTGCGGCGTCTTGTGCGCCTTCGGCCAGCAACGCGCGCAGCATGCCGGTCGTGTTCGAATCGGCGCCCGCGCCTGGATTGTCCTGGGTGTCCGCAATCACGACAGGTTTCTGCGCCGTGGCGGAGAGGCGCATCGCTTCAGTGACGGCAGCCGTGGGCGATAGAAACGGCACGGCCCATAACGCTTCGTCGCGCAGCATGGTGTCGTAGAGCGCATCGACGGCCGCGCGCGCTGCCGCTGCATTGTCGCCATAGCCCCAGATGACCGGGCCGCATTCCGGAAAGTCGGCAGCCGGAAAGCCCGGCGCAAACGACAGCGAGACGACCTGATCCTTTTCCAGCGCGCCGAGTGCCTCGTACATCGAGCGAGCCGGCTCGAGCAGGGTGCACATGCCGTTGATCGGAATCAGAAACGGCAAGCGGCGTGAGGCGCGCACGAGCGGCCTGCGCTCGTCCAGCAGACGCGCGAGCAGGCGCTCAGCCCGTGCCCCCGCAGCCGCCATGTCGACGTGCGGATAGGTACGGTAAGCGACCAACGCATCCGCGCTCGCGAGCATGCGTTCGGTCACGTTCGCGTGGAGGTCGAGCGAGGCGACGATCGGCACCGATGCACCGACCTTCGCCCGCAGTCGCGCCAACAGTTCACCTTCGCCGTCTTCCACATGCTGCGCGACCATCGCGCCATGCAAGTCGAGATAGATGGCGTCGAAACCGCCGGCGCCGGCGGCCGCGACGATCTCGCCGGCAATCCGCTCGTAGGCGTCTTCGGTCACTTGGGCGGATGGGCTTGCAGCGGTCCAGATCACCGGCATCAACGCATGGCCGTGCTGCTCGCTCGCAAGAATGAAGCCGCCGATCGGCAAATTGACGTCGCGTAGCGCGAGCACGGCATCGCCGCGTGTCATGGCCGGATGACCCTCGCCACGCACAAAGCTTTCGTAGGTCGCGGGTGAGGGCGCAAAGGTATTGGTCTCGTGCTGGAAGCCAGCAATCAGGATCTTGAATGCCAAGTTAATGCTCTCCGTTGAAGAAGCCGGCGCGCAGGGTCGCGCCGGCATGTCCATTGAGTCGGGTCACCCAGTTTCGTCACTGAGTTTTGTCACTCAGTTTCGTCACTGAATCAGCGCATCGCGTCACGCGAGCCGGCGCGTCAGGCCCGGCGAGCCTGCAGGGCGACAGGCGAAGGCAGGCGATTCGCGACCAGCAGGATCGCGCCGAGCGCCAGCAGCCCGACCATCACGTACAGGCCGGCTTGCAGGCTGCCCGTCGCCATCTTGGCCCAACCGATAATCGTGGGGCTCAGAAAGCCGCCCAACAGGCCGATGGTGTTGATCAATGCGATGCCGCCGGCGGCCGCATCGCCCTTCAGATAAGCGGACGGAATGGCCCAGAAGACGGTGTAAGAGACCCACATCATCGCCGTGGCGATCGTCATGAAAAGCAGCGACATCACGAGATGCCCACTCGCAAGCGTCGCGACGGCCAGCGACACCGCGCCGATGAGCGCCGGCGCCGCGCTGTGCCAACGCCGCTCGCCGTGGCGATCCGAACTGCGTCCGCCGAGATACATGCCGATCACCGCAGCGATGTAGGGGATCGTCGAATAGAGGCCGATCTGCATCGTGTCGGTCACGCCGTCGGCTTTCAGAATAGTCGGCAACCAGAAATTCACCGTATAGATGCCGCAGATCACGCAGAAATACGCGATCGCCATCAGGTACACGCGGGGATCGCGCGCAATCTGGCCGAACGAGTGATGTGCCACGGCCGGCGCGCCCAGCCCGCTGTCGAGCACCCGTTTGTCGTCGGCAGAGAGCCATTTCGCATCGGCAGGGCGATCGACCAGGAAGAACCACGCGATCACACCGAGCACGATGCACGGCAGTCCTTCGACCAGAAACATCCATTGCCAGCCGGCGAGTCCGTAGGCGCCCGCAAAGGCCGTCATGACCCACGTCGACAGCGGGCCGCCAACCACGCCGCTGAGCGGCCCGGCGATCATCACGGTCGCGATCGCGCGCGCCATGCGGGCCTCGCCGTACCAGTAGGTCAGGTAAAAGATCATCCCCGGCGCGAAGCCGGCTTCGAATACACCGAGAAGAAAGCGCAGCCCGTAAAACATCGGCACGTTGTGGACGAACAGCATCGACGCGGACGTGAGACCCCACAGCACCAGAATGCGGCTGATCGTCTTGCGTGCACCGACTTTCGGCAGCAGCAGATTGCTCGGCACTTCGAACAGCACATAGCCGAGAAAAAAGATGCCCGCGCCGACGCCGTAGACCGCATCGGAAAAACCCAGATCGCTTTGCATCTGCAGTTTCGCGAAGCCGATGTTGAGCCGGTCGAGGGACGCAAACAGATAGCAGATGAGCAGGAACGGCAACAAACGCCAGTTGAGCCGGCTGTAAAGCGCTGTGGCCTCGTCGGCACTCGGATTCGATGGAATAGCGGACACGGACAGCCTCCAGGGGAACGGTTGCGAGCGGCGGATACGGAACGACTAGGCGATCACGGGGTATCGATCTTTTTTTTTTCAGGTAACGCGCCGATAGTCGGTAACCAATAACTGAGTAGCAACAGCAACTAAAGTGAAGTAATGTTGCTCGTTAGGCAACGCTCAACGATTGACGGAAAAGGGCAAAGCCAAAGGAACCAGACGATGCGGGAAATCAACCAGCGCCGCTTGCGCTATTTCCATGAAGTCCTCACCCATGGCTCGATTCGCGGCGCGGCGGACCGGCTGAATACGGCTGCGTCGGTGATCACGCGGCAAATCAAGCTGCTGGAGGAGGAGATCGGCGCGCCGCTGTTCGAGCGCCGCGCGCGCGGCGTCGCACCCACCGAAGCGGCGCAGCATCTGATCGAATTCTGGCGCGGCTGCCAGGCGCAGCAGGAACAATTCGAACAGCGCTTGCAGGCGCTCCATGGACTGCAGCAGGGGCATGTCAGACTGGCGATCAGCGAAGGCTATATCGACGGCCTGATGGACGAGGTGCTGACCGACTTCTGCGCCCGCTATCCGAAGCTCGATATCACGGTGGAAACGCTGGCGGTCAACGACATAGTGAGCGAAGTCGTCGAAAGCCGTGCCCATATCGGGCTGGCGTATAACCCGCCGAGCGACCCGCACATCGAGTACCGGGCGACCTCGCCACAGCCTGTCGTGCTGCTCGTGCACGCCGGGCATCCGCTAGCGGTGCGCGGTGGGCCTGTCAGCGTCGATGAGATGCTCCAGTGTCCGCTCGCCCTGATGCCGCCGGCGTTCGGTCTCGGGCAGGCCGTGCAGATGCTCGCCTTCGCCGACAACGTGCAGATCCGCGCGACGCTCACCACCAACTCGCTGGCAGTGTTGAAACGCTTCGTGAAGAAGGGCGACGGGGCGGCGTTGATGGGAAGCTTCGCCGCGATGCACGAAATCGCGGCGGGCGAACTCGTTGCGTTGCCGATCGAGTATCCGCTGTTCGCTTCGGCGAAGGCCCGGATACTGGTTCGGGCGGGCCGGCCGTTGGCCACCGCAGCGGATGAGCTGCTTCGCTGGATGCTGGAAAGGATGTCGATGTTCAACGGGGCGGCGGCCGGTTAAGCCGGCCTTTCCGCGAACCGGCATGGCCGGCCAGGGTCCCCGGCCAACATTACCGGATCGTAATCATCACGCGCTTCGCTTGCCGGTATGATTTGACGGTCAAGCACAGCGGAGCACTCCCCATGCGAATCCTGGTGATCGAGGACGAGCTCAAAACAGCGGCTTATCTGAAGAAAGGCCTGGAAGAATCCGGCTACGCGGTCGATGTCGCGAACGACGGCCCACAAGGGCTGATTCTCGCGCTGGAAGAAGAATACGACGTGATCGTGCTCGACGTGATGCTGCCCGGCATGGACGGCTGGACCATCGTCAAGACCTTGCGCAGCACGCGTACCACGCCGGTGCTGTTCCTCACCGCACGCGACGACGTCGACGACCGCGTGCGCGGCCTTGAACTCGGCGCGGACGATTACCTCGTCAAGCCCTTCGCCTTCGTCGAATTGCTGGCCCGGGTGCGCACGCTGGCACGCCGGGGGCCGCCGCGCGAAAGCGAACTGATCAAGGTGGGCGATCTGGAAATGGACGTCAATCGCCGGCGCGTGAAACGCGGCGGGACGCGTATCGATCTCACGCCGCGCGAGTTTTCGCTGCTGCAGTTGCTGGCGCGCCGCCAGGGCGAAGTACTGAGCCGCACGCAGATTGCGTCGTATGTGTGGGACATGAATTTCGACAGCGACACCAATGTCGTCGAAGTCGCGATCCGCCGGTTGCGCACCAAGATTGACGATAACTTTCCCGTCAAGCTGATTCACACGGTGCGCGGCGTCGGGTATGTGCTCGAACTGAAGGATGCTGCCTGATGCGCGGCCGCTCGCTTGCCGCGACGCTCACGCTTGCCTTCGGTGTCACCACGCTCGCGGTTTTCGTGCTGGTCGGGAGTTTTCTGTATCTTGCGCTGGAGAAGCAGATCAAGGCGCAGGACGACCTCGACATCGTGCTCGCCGCGCGCCATGCACGGCGGCTGGTACAGGAACTCGATACGTCGAAAGGGATTCGCGAGCACGGCGACCGGCTGACCAGCATCGTGCTGGGCAATGAAGCGATGTCGATGGAGGTGTTCGGTCCTGATGGGCGTATGGCGATCGAGCATAACGCCGGGGAGACATTCCCGGCGTCTGGCGGCACGGCAAGCAACGCGGCTTCTACGGGCTCAAATGCGCCCAATGCATCCATCGCACTTGATGAGGCAAGCGAAACGAGCGAAGCAGGCGACGCAAGCGATATCCATGATCCCGGAGAAGTCGCTGAAGCTGGCGGCGTCGAGACGATAGGCGCGCTGCCGCCGCTCACGCGTATTCCCGCTTCGGCGCGCATTACCGACGTGGATATCGGCGCCTGGACCGGCCGCAACGGCGCACCGATCCGCGGAATTCTCGCGGACGCGCGGCTGCACGACGGCGACACGGCAACCGTGCTGATCGCGCGCAATATGAGCGACCGCTGGCGGCTGCTGGACCGGTATCGCGACAAGCTCAACATCGCAGGCGCGGCCGGCGTGATTCTGGCGATGCTGCTGAGCTATCTGCTGATTCGCGCCGCCATGCGGCCGTTGCGCGATATCGCGGCGAGTGCGGGTCGCGTCACGGTCAATCGCCTGAATACGCGGATCACGGTGGCGCGTGTGCCGAGCGAACTCGAAGCATTGGTGAACGCGCTCAATGCGATGCTGGAACGCGTCGATCGCGGCTTTCAGCACTTGTCGCGGTTCACTGCCGACCTCGCGCACGATATGCGCACGCCGCTTAGCAACATGCGCGGCGCCGCTGAAGTCGCGCTCGCGCGGCCACGCTCCACCGAAGAGTATGAGTCGCTGCTCGCATCGAATCTGGAAGAGTGCGACCGGCTCTCGCGAATGATCGAAAACGTGCTGTTTCTGGCACGCGCTGAACATCCGCAGTTCGTCAAACACATGCGAGAGTTCGATGCGGGGCAGGAACTAACGCGAATCGCCGAATACTTCGAGGGTATCGCTGACGATGCGAATGTCCGGATGCAAGTCACCGGCGCGGCGACGCTGACGGCGGATCTTGAACTGTTTCGCCGCGCCGTCAGCAATCTGCTGGCTAACGCGATCCGCTATACGCCGCGCGGCGGCGAGATCGTGCTCGACGCCGCCGAGTCCGGCGAAGAGGTGAGCATCACCGTGTCGAACGAGGGGCAGCCGATCGCCCACGAGCATCTCGAGCGGATCTTCGACCGCTTTTATCGTATCGATCCGTCGCGCAGTTCGTTGCCGTCTACCGGCTCGTCGCAAGGGTCCACGGGTTCGACCGGGCTTGGCCTTGCGATCGTTCGCACGATCATGGAACTGCATGGCGGCTCCGTTCGTGCTGAAAGCGACGCGCGGAGCACCTGCTTCATCCTCACGTTCCGACGGGTTTAGGGACTGGCTGTGCGGCGGGCGCAGTGGCAAGCGTGGTGCTGGATTGGGCAGCGGGCGGGGCGACAGGCCTGGTGGCGCTCGCCGCGGCCGACTCATCCTGCGTCGCCGCGCCATCACCCTGGCCATGCCACGTTCCGCCCAGCGCCTTCAACAACAACACACTCGACTCCAACCGCCGCGCCGCAATCTGATCCGCGGTGCGCTGGTTCGTCAGCGCAATCGTCTGCGCCGTCACCACGTCGAGATAACTGACCGCGCCCGCGTTGAAGCGGTTCGTCGTGAGCCGCAACGATAGCTCAGCGGCCGTGGTCGCGCGCTGCTGGCTGGCGGCTTCGTCGGTGAGCGAATGCAAGGCTGACAGATTGTCCTCGACCTGCTGGAAGGCGACCAACACGGATTGCCGGTAATCCGCAACCGCGCCGTCGTACTGCGCCGTCGCGCCATGCAGACTGGCCGTGCGCTTGCCGCCGTCGAACAGCGTGCCGACCAGTTGCGGGCCGAGCGACCAGAACAGACTCGGTGCGCTTAGCCACGGCGCGAAGAAGGTGCTTTCCAGCCCCGCGCTCGCCGACAGCACCAGATCGGGGAAAAACGCCGCATGCGCCACGCCGATCTGTGCATTCGCCGACGCCACGCGCCGCTCAGCGGCGGCAATGTCCGGGCGCCGTTCGAGCAATTGCGACGGCAGGCCAACGGGAATCGCCGGCGGCGTCGCAGCCGAGCCGTTCGGCGGCAGGGTGAAGGTCGAGGCGGGCTCGCCGATCAGTGTGGCAATCGCATGCTGCATCTGCGCACGCGTCACGTCGATGTCGGTGTCTTGCGTGCGTGTCGCTTCGAGTTGAGTGGTGGCCTGAGCGACGGCGGATGCATCGATCGCGCCGTCTTTCAGTTGCTGCTGCAGCAGCTTCAGGGCGGCGGCGTAGGCGGTCACGCTGTCGTCGAGCAGCTTCTTTTGCGTGTCGAGCGAGCGCAGGGCGAAATAGTCGACGGCGAGATCGGCGCTTATCGACAGGCGCACGGCTTCGAGATCCGCTTCGCTCGCCTGGGCATCGGCCTTCGCGCCGGTCACGCTATCGCGCACGCGGCCAAACAGATCCGGCTCCCAGCTCGCGGACACGCCGGCCGAATAATCCGGCACAGTCTTGCCTGCGAGCGATTTGCCTTCAACGTTCTGCGACGTCCGCGAGCGGTCCTGCGCGACACCCGCGGTGATGGTCGGGAAAAAGCCAGCGCGCTGATAATCCACCATCGAACGCGCTTGTTGGACCTGCGCAACCGCTTTGCGCACGGTCTGATTCGAGACATCGACGCGCGCTTCGAGTTGATTCAGCACCGGATCGTTGAAGATCGTCCACCAGGGGCCGCGCGGTGCGGTGTCGGCAGGTGCGGCCTGGGCCCAACCCGGCGCCGCGCCTGCGTACTTTGTGGGGATTTCGACGGTGGGGCGCCGGTACGGCGGCAAAGTCGAGCAGGCGCTCAGCAGCGCGCCGATCAACGTGACCACGAACGAACGGCGCAACAACGGACGCGACGGAGATATTGGAGACATTCGGCTCATCCTTTCGATAACGGGCGCTCAGCCATGAGCGGCCGGCGCGATCTGCACGAGCTGGCCGGTGCTCAGCGAATCGCCGGGGTTATCGATCACGCGGTCGGTCGCAGCGAGGCCCGTGGTGATTTCCACATGCGTGCCGAAATCGCGGCCGATATGCACCGTCCTGAGCACCGCACGGCCGTTGCCGTCGACCACCGCGACCGTCACACCATCCGGACGGAAGAGCAGAGCGCTCACCGGCAGATCGAGCGCCGGTGTGGTCGACTGCAACTGCAGATGCACCTGCGCGTAAGCGCCTGGCATCAGCGCGCCATCCTTGTTATCGACGTCGACCTCGACGCGCAGCGTGCGGCTCGACGGATCGATCGAGCCGCTCGTGCGCGCCACCTTTGCGGCGATGTGCCGGCCGGGATACTGCTGGGCGGTCAGATACACGCCGGTGTCGGGCGTGACGTAGGGCGCGTCGTTCTGCGGCACGTCGACGAACACGCGCAGCACGCCGGTCTGCTGGATATGAAACAGCTCGCCCGACATACCCGGCGTGCCCGGCGTGCCGCCGGCCGTCACCAGAGTGCCGACATCGACGTTGCGCGCGGTGATCGTGCCGTCGAAGGGTGCGGTGATCTTCTCGTACGACACCAGCTCGGCCAGATGCGCGACGTTGGCCTGCGCCGACGCCAGCATCGCGCGACGCGCTTCCATGTCGCTGACTTTCGTGTCCGCATCCTGCTGCGCGACCGATTGGGTTTTCAGCATCTCCTGCCAGCGCTGCGCGGTGGTCTTCGCGAAGTCGAAGTTGGCTTGCGCGGTGGCTTCGTCGGCACGGGCCTGGCGCAGTTGTGCATCCAGATCGGGCGCGTCGATCGTGGCGAGCGTCTGACCGGCTTTCACCTGGGCGCCGATGTCGGCGCTCCAGTGCGCCAGGTAGCCGCTCGTGCGCGCATAGATCGATGCTTCGGCGAACGGCGTCACCGCGCCGGGCAGCAGCAATTCGTGGACAGCCGGCGCGGGGCGCGGCGTGACCACAGACACGCTCAGCACGCTTTGCGCTTGCGTCTGTTGCGTCAGCGCGGCGCTTGCGTGCAGACGCGGCACGATGCCGACGATCAGCAACGCTGCGGCGAGGCCGGTCAATGCGAGCGGCCAGAGGCGGCGGCGTGGCTTCGGGCTTGTGGTCATGTCGGCGGCGCGGGCGGTTCCGGCGGTGTCGGCATGCGAGTCGTCCTCGTTACTCGCGGGCTGCGCTGCCTGAGCGGCTTGAGCAGTTTCAGCGGCGCGCGCTGTGTCGGCGGCGCGGGCCGCCTGGTTGACTTTGGCGGCCTTGGCACCCTCAGCGATTCGATCAGCCTCGGCGGCCGGTTCAGACCCGTCGCCGAGGTCGGGCGGAAATGATGGATTGTTCATGGGCAGGCTCTCGTCGGAATCAAAGTGTGCGGGCGGGAACGCGGGATTCTTCTGTGTCGATGCGGGCCGCACGGCGTTTGTCGAGCCACGCATGCACCATCCCGTAGACGACCGGAACAAACAGCAAGGTGGACACCGTGCCGAGCGCGAGGCCGCCAATCACGGCGCGGCCAAGCGGCGCGTTCTGTTCGCCGCCATCGCCGAGGCCGAGCGCCATCGGCAGCATGCCAATCAGCATCGCGAGCGCGGTCATCAGCACCGGCCGGAAGCGGCCGAAGCCCGCCTCGAGCGCAGCCTGCAGCGGCGGCTTGCCGCCGTGGTGGAATTCGCGCGCGGTGTTGATCACAAGAATGCTGTTGGCCGTGGCAATGCCGATGCACAGAATGGTGCCGGTCAAGGCCGGCACGCTCAGGCTCGTGCCGGTGCTGAACAGCATCCACGCGATGCCCGCGAGCGAGCCCGGCAAACCGCTGATGATGATGAACGGATCGAGCCACGACTGAAAATTGACGACCATCAGCAGATAGACGAGGGCGATCGCAAACACGAGACCGCTTGCGAGGCCGCTGAACGAGTCGTGCATCGCCTGCACCTGGCCGCGCACGACGATCGACGCGCCCGGCGGCAGTTGCGGCCGGATCTGATCGACGAGCCGGGTCACGTCGGCTGCCACGCCGCCGAGATCGCGCCCTTGCGCCGACGCGAAAATGTCGAGCACTGGCTGCACGTTGTAGTGCGAGACGACAGCCTGCTGGGTGCCGCGTGTCAGCGTGCTCAGCGCGCCGAGCAGGTTCTGCGGGGCAGGGCCGTTGCCGGTTGTCGCCACGCCTGCACTTGCACCACTGCTCTGTGCGACCGGAATATTGGCCAACGCCTGCAGCGAGTTGATGTCGTACTGAGGCATCATCGCCATCAGCGGATAGCTGACGCCGTTGCTCGGATCGAGCCAGAAATTCGGCGAGGTTTGCGAACTGCCGGAAAGCGCGATCAGCAGATTCTGCGACACGTCGCGTTGCAACAGGCCGGCCTGAATCGCCCGCGTACGGTCGACATTCACGTTGATCGCGGGTTCGTCGCCCGGTTGCTGGATGCGCGCATCGACGAGGCCGCGCACACCTCGCAGTTGTGCAAGCAAACGGTTCGCCACGACGCGATTGGCGTCGAGCTTGTTGCCGACGATCTGGATATCGATTGGCGCGGGCAGGCCGAAGTTGAGAATCTGGCTGACGATGTCGGCGGGCAGGAAGGCAAACGTGACGCCGGGGAAATCTTTTGAGAGCGTGGTGCGCAGCGTCGCCACATAGGCGGCGGTGGGCTTGTGTCCGGCTGCAAGCGTGATCATCACTTCGGCGTCTTCCGGGCCGATCGGGTCGGATGAATCGTAGGTCAGATTGATGCCGCTCACCGGCACGCCGATGTTGTCGAGCATCGCCGCGAGTTCCTGCTTCGGGATCACGCTGCGCACACGGGCTTCGACTTCATCGGTGATGCGGGCGGTGTCTTCGATACGCGTGCCGGTCGGCGCACGCAGGTGCAGGCGGATCTCGCCGGTATCGACGGCCGGGAAAAAATCGCGACCCGCAAACGGCACCAGCGCGAGCGAGCCGATACACAGCAACAGGAAGATAGCGATGAAACGGCGCGGTCTTTCAATCGCCGAGCCGAGCACGCCGCGATAGCGTTCGCGCAGCCTCTCGAAACGATGTTCGAAGGCGGACTGGAAACGGATCAGGCGTGCAATCGGGCCGTTTCCCGTGACCGGCGCGTTACTGCGCGCGCGCATCAGATACATCGCGAGGGTTGGCACCAGCGTACGCGAGAAGAAGTACGACGCGATCATCGCGAACACCACCGCTTCGGCGAGCGGCACGAACAGATAGCGCGCGACGCCAGAAAGCAGAAACATCGGTACGAATACGATGCAGATCGATAGCGTCGAGACAAAGGTCGGCACGGCGATTTCGCCCGAGCCATTCAGAATCGCGTCGTGCAGCGGCTCACCGTTTTCAAGATGGTGCGTGATGTTTTCGATGGCGACGGTGGCATCGTCGACGAGAATACCCACCGCGAGCGCGAGCCCACCGAGCGTCATGATGTTGATGGTCTGGCCGAGCGCGGACAGCGCGATCAGCGAGGTCAGCACCGCAAGCGGAATCGATACCGCGATGATCAGCGTGGCGCGCCAGCTGCCGAGAAACAGCAGGATCATCAACGCGGTCAACGCAGCCGCGATCACCGCTTCGCGCGCCACGCCCATCACGGCCGACTTCACGAACACCGATTGATCGGACAGCGCGGTGATATGCAACGCACTCGGCAAACCGGCCGCGATATGCGGCAGCATCGCCTTGACCTGCTGGATGATGGTTAACGTGGACGTGCTGCCGGATTTTTCGATGGTGAGGAGCGCGGCGCGTTTGCCGTTGCTGCGCACGATGTTGGTTTGCGGCGCATACCCGTCGCGCACGTGGGCGACGTCGCGGACATACACCACGCCGCCGGCCACCGTCTTGATCGGCAAATCATTGAGCGCGGCCACCGTGTCGGTGCTGCCGTTCATCTGCACGTTGTATTCCTTCGTGCCGATTTTGGCGGTGCCACCGGGCAGAATCAGGTTTTGCGCGTTGACGGCGTTGACCACGTCGAGCGGGGAAAGGCCCTTGGCCTGCAGCGCGCGCGGATCGATATCGACCATGATCTGCCGGACCTTGCCGCCGAACGGCAGTGGCACGGACGCGCCTTGCACCGTCGCGAGTTGCGTGCGGATCTGGCTGTTGCCGAGGTCGTAGAGTTGCTGTTCGGACAGCGTGTCGCTGGAGAGTCCGAGTTGCAGGATCGGGACCGTCGACGCGTTGTACGTGATGATGTTCGGCGGCAACGTGCCGGGCGGGAGGACGCGCAGGATCGATGCGGAATTGGAGGCCGCCTCGGCGATCGCGCGGTTGATGTCGGCGCCGGGGTGGAAAAATATCTTTACTACCGAGACGCCGTTCAGCGATTGCGATTCGATATGCTCGATATCGTCGACGTCGGAGGTCAGCGCGCGCTCGTAGTTCGACGTGATGCGGTTGGCCATGTCCTGGGCGGAAAAGCCGTTATACGTCCAGACGATGCTGACTACCGGGATGTTGATGTTCGGGAAGATATCGGTGGGCGTACGCAGTATCGCGAGCGGGCCGATGATAAAGATCAACACCGCGAGAACCACGAATGTATATGGGCGGCGCAGCGCGAGCTTGACGATCCACATGACGGTTTCCTGAAAAGAGGCGGATGGAGGCGGGCGTCCTGTTTCAGTGCCTGGCGGGGCGTGACGCGGGCTTCTTCGTGAGTCAGGAGTGTGGATTGTGGGCGCTTACCGGCTGCGGTCCAGTAGATTACGGTTCTGTTATCTGAGGGCGTTTTTGACGGCGGTGCGTAGATAACAAAACGGTAATCTGCAGGTCAGTGCTCCGACAGGTGAAATGACAACAATGGGAAGCGTGGTTCAGGCCACTCATTTCTTGCACTTCACTGGAGAGACATCATGAAACTGCTTACCGCTATTGCTGTTGCTGCTCTTAGTCTGCCGTTCGGCACGAGTGCTTTCGCTCAATCCAATCCGTCTGGGTTGACGCGCGCTGATGTCATGGCTCAGTTGCAGCAGGCTCAGGCTGAAGGGCTCGTGCCAACGCATAATAATGACTATCCGCCTACGGCGACGGAGATTGCGCGGAATCGGGAAATCTATGCTATTCAGCATGGGACGGATGGGGCTGGCGCTATGAAGACCGCAGGAGCGTCTGCTGCGGATGCTGGGGCGGCGGCGAATTGATGCTTCGTTTGGACGCCTGCGGCGTTGGGCTTTCCTTGATCTGGCTTTTTGGCCTTTTCTTGATTTCTTATTGGTCTATTAGTGTCGCCCCTGTGCGGGGCGGCACTTACTTTCTTTGCCGCCGCAAAGAAAGATAAGCAAAGAAAGCGGCTCACACCGCCAGCTCATAAGCGGGTCCCCCGCACAGCCACGGTAGTGGTGCATCTGGAATCAGTGTTCTCGCACATTCCGCCCTGGTGACAAGGCCGTCATTCTTCCGGCGGCGCTGCGCGCGCCGCAGGGTTCTTCATATAACCGCTTGCTGCGTTTTCGCGCTGGCTGTTATTCGGTGTAGCAGCCCGTGTTGTTGCGTCCTTGTCTGGTCAGGTATCACCGAATTGTTCGGGTGCGTTCAAGCTCGCACTCGCTGGCGTGACCTGCACGTGAGTTAGAGCCGCCTTCTCTTCTCCACGCTCAATCACGTCAGTCAAGCTGCGTCCGTCAACTCACACCCACCAAGCAAGCAGCGCCGTGAGCAGCACCACGGCCCATGAAGGCACGCGCCACCAGCCAAGCATCACGAGCGCCACCACGATCAGCCCGAAATCGCGGCCGCTGTGAACCGCGCTGGTCCACACCGGATCGTAGAGCGCGGCGAGCAGAATGCCGACCACGGCGGCGTTGATGCCAGCCATCGCCCGGCGCATCGAGGCGAACGCGCGCAACTCGCCCCACAGCGGTAACGCCGCGCCGACCAGGAGAAACGACGGCAGAAAAATAGCCACGGTGGCGATCAGCGCACCGGGGATGCCAGCCGGATAACCGGTGCTGGCGGCGCCGAGAAACGCCGCGAACGTGAACAGCGGTCCCGGTATCGCCTGGGCTGCGCCGTAGCCGGCCATGAATGCATTGGTCGAGAGCCAGCCGCGCGGCACCACGACCGCTTCAAGCAGAGGCAGCACCACATGGCCGCCGCCGAACACCAGCGAGCCGGCCCGGTAGAACGCCGCGAACAGGTCGAGCGGATAGGCATGCAGCAAGGCGGCCGCGGCAGGCAGGCCGATTAGCAACAGCACGAAGATCGTGAGGCAGGCGAAAGCGCCGGTCTTTGTACCGGGCATGCCGAGTGGGGCGCGTGGCACCTCGGTCGACGATTTCAGAAGCAGGGCGCCAGCCATGCCCGCCACGACAATCGCAGCGATCTGCCCGTAAGCCGCACCGAGCACGATCACCGCGATGGCCGACGCCGCCGCGATGGTGACGCGGGCACGGTCGGGGCAGAGCGTGCGTCCCATCGACCAGACCGCCTGCGCGACGACGGCGACCGCTGCGAGCTTCAGGCCGCGCAGCAGATGGAGCGCACTCGCGTCCGCCAGATGAGTGAAACCGTAGGCGAACGCGACCATCAGCAGCACTGATGGCAACGTGAAGCCGAGCCAGGCCGCCAGCGCGCCAGCAATGCCACCACGAAAACGGCCGATTGCTATACCGACCTGACTGCTGCCGGGACCCGGCAAAAACTGGCACAGCGCGACCACGTCGCTGAACGTATGCTCGTCGAGCCAACGGCGGCGTTTGACGAACTCGTCGCGGAAGTAGCCGAGATGCGCGGCAGGACCACCGAACGAGGTCAGGCCGAGCCGTAGAAAAATGCAGAAGAGCGTCCACGGCGAACTGTGCCCGGGCAAATCGAGAGAGGTGTCGGAATCCGCGTTGTGCATGGGCATGGTTTAACTGTCGAGCCGGAGTCGAAGCGGAAGGTCAACGTTATGTGACCTTCGCTTTGCCGGTGGATCAAGGCAGCGTCAGATCATACCCGAGCCTGGACGTCGGTTGAACCGCGTGTGGCCCGCGCCGCCCTCAGGCGATTGCACCGCCGCCGTCGACCAGCACGGTGGAACCCGTCGCGAAGGGTGTGCTCGCCAGATAGACGACGGCGTTCGCCACGTCTTCGGGCTGGCCGACACGACGCGCGGGCAGGCGCGCTGCCGCCCCTTCGTACATGCTTTGGCGGTCGTCTTCAGTGAGTTTCGACCACAGCGGTGTTGCAATCAGTCCCGGCGACACCGTGTTCACCCGTACCGGTGACAGCTCCAGTGCGAGACCGCGCGCCAGAGCCTCTAGCGCTGCGTTGATCGCGCCTTGCAACACTGACGTTTTGCTCGGACGAACGCTCAGAAAACCGGAAACAAGCGTCAGCGACCCACCGTCGGTGATCTTCACGGCCCGGGCCACGCGGTACGCGCCCCAAAACTTGCTGTCCATCGCAGCGTAAGCGTCGGCAAGCTCCAGTTGGCGAATGGGGCCGCCCCGCGTCTGTGCTGCGGAGATCACCACGTGATCAAACGGGCCTGCGTTCGCGAAGAACGCTTCCACGGCATCGGTATCGGTCGAATCCAGCACGGCTGTGCTGACGGATTTTCCAATTCCGGTTGCCGTCGCAGCCAGTTTCGCCGCGTCGCGCGAAGCGATGAGCACGTCCGCGCCGAGTTCGGCAAATGCTTTCGCCGTGGCTGCGCCGATCCCGGAGCTTCCGCCAACGACGAGAACTTTTTTCGATGTGAGCTGGTTCATATTCAATTTCCGTTTTAGGTGGGTTCCGGCTTCATGCGGTTCCGGAACGGGTGACTCAGATGTTTCCGGATGCGGACCGCTGCACGATAGCCAGCGGTGGCATGGCGGATGTTCAGACCAGACTGTCGACGCTTAGAGCCTCGTCGGCATCGGCCGTCTGCGACAGGCTGGGATAGTCTGTGTAGCCGCGGTCATCGCCGCCAAACAGCATACTGCTGTCAAAACTGGCGAGAGGCAGGTCATTGGCAAGACGGTGCGGGAAGTCCGGATTGGCCACGAATGGGCGGCCAAAGGCGACCAGATCCGCATAGCCGCTGGAGATGACCCACTCGGCTCGCGCCTTGTCGTAGTTGCCCGCAACGATGATGGGCTGAGTGAATCGGGCGCGGATTGCCTGGCGGAATTCCTCAGTGAATTGCGGGGCGTCGTCCCAGTCGGCCTCGACCAGATGGAGGTACGCAATGCCGCGTGCCTGAAGAAACTCCGCCGCTTCGAGAATGGTCGGCAAAATGTCCGGGCAGTCCATGCCGCGCGCGGTCAGGAACGGCGCGAGACGGATGGCGGTGCGATCGGCACCGACCTCGTCGGCCACCGCATCGACGACTTCCTTCAGGAAGCGCAAACGGTTTTCACGCGAACCACCGTATTCATCGGTCCGCCCGTTGGACGTCGTCCGCAGGAACTGGTCGACGAGGTAACCATTGGCGCCGTGAATCTCGACGCCATCGAAGCCCGCCTTCATCGCATTGCGGGCGGCTTGACGGAAGCTCGCGACAACGCCCTTGACCTCGTCTGTGGTCAGCGCGCGCGGCGTCGGGGAGTCAACCATCGCGCCCACGCCAGTCATCGGGTCGACCTTCCAGATCTGGCCGTCGAACGGCACCGCGGAAGGGGCGACGGGCAGCGCGCCATCATGAAAGTCCGGATGCGACATGCGCCCCACGTGCCAGAGTTGCAGGAAGATCCGGCCGCCGGCAGCGTGAACCGCGTCGGTCGAAAGGCGCCATCCTGTGATCTGCTCAGCGCTGTAGATACCCGGTGTGAACGAATAGCCTTTGCCTTGCGGCGAGATCTGCGTGGCCTCGGTCACGATCAGCGCAGCCGACGCACGCTGCGCGTAATAGCGGGCGTTCATTGCGTTGGGTACATCGCCAGGCTGGGTGCTGCGTGCCCGCGTCATCGGCGCCATGACGACGCGATGGGGGAGCGCGTGGCCGGCGATAGCCACAGGCGTAAAGAGCGATGTTGAGTGGGACACGGTGAATCTCCGAGGTAGTTAGCAGGGCCGGGAGCAACGTCGCCTGATCGCTGGCGATTCCGTTGAATGCTCTGGCTTCATGACCCGCAATGCAGGGGCCGGTGATGTGGGCACATTCTGCTTATTACGCTGCGGTTTGATAATTGGCGTAGGTTTTGAAGCACTTTCAAAAAAAACAGGAATATCGTGGGCAGTTAAGCCTGACCGAGCAAGGCAGGACGGTTCTCGCACACTGCCAGGTGGCGGCGCTGGCTCGCTGCAGGATTCACTCGTCCTAAAGGATGAGATAAAGCCCCTCCCTTCGCTCCATAAAAAAATCGCCCTGGCGGTCAATGGCGCTGCGCGGCGCAAACCAGCATTCTGACGTTGACCGTTATGCGGGTTGAGAACCTTCCGTGGGACCTGCGCCGGCTCTGCTGGCTCGCAATGGAGCGTCTATGAAGCTGACCATCTCGTTGGTCGTTCAGTTGCCGGGAAAACCAGAACACAGGCGGGAGCTGGAAGACAGGCTGATTGAAATGATGGACAGCGTGGCTCAGGAACCGGATTTCCTGAGTGCATTTCTTCATCGCTCAGTGGATGAACCGGAAACGCTCGTTCTCTACGAAACATGGGCGTGCAGCCGTGAACACTTTGAAACACATCACTCAGCCGCGAACCGTCGACAGGCCCATGAGAGCGCATTGTCGGCGTTAATGGCGGCCGAGCGTTCGGTGCAGTTTCTTGAGCCAGTGCGATCCTGGACCAGACGCCGAAGATGATTGATTGAACGTCAGATCGTACGTCTGACCGTTAAACCACAATAGAAATACGGAGGTCTGTCATGGATAGGCGAGCTATTGTCATGCTGATGCTGAGTACTGCGCTTGTGAATAAAGTGGCGTTCGCGGCCAGCCCGTCCTTCCCCGCGGGCTTTGCTACGCGGACCATCTCGACGCCGGATGGCGCGCAAATCTTCGTGCGTTCTGGCGGCACCGGCCCGGCCGTGGTGTTGATTCATGGGTTCGGGGACACGGGCGAGATGTGGGGGCCGCTTGCCAGGGAGCTGGCCAAAACGCATACCGTGATCGTTCCGGACCTGCGCGGCATGGGGCGATCCTCGAAGCCGGCCGGCGGATATGACAAGAAATCTCAGGCCGCGGATATCCGGTATGTCATGACAACGCTCGGGCAGGATCATTCAGCGGTGGTCGGCCACGATATCGGGACGATGGTGGCCTACGCCTATGCGGCCCGGTACCCGGACAAGGTCGACAAACTCATCGTCATGGATGCGCCAGTGCCTGGCATCGCGCCTTGGGACGAAATCGTGCGCAGCCCGAAGTTGTGGCACTTCGACTTTGGCGGCCGGGATTGCGAGCGGCTGGTAGCCGGCCGGGAGCGAATTTATCTTGACCGTTTCTGGGACGATTTTGCAGGAGATCCTTCCAGAATTAATGAAGCGACGCGTGCGTATTACGCGAAACAGTATGCGCAGCCCGGCGCCATGCGGGCCGCCTTTGCTCAGTTCAATGCCATCGGCACTAACGACGTTGCGGACAATCAAATGTCCTCGCGCGTCAAACTCCCAATGCCCGTTCTTGCGATTGGTGGCGAACAGTCGTTTGGCTCAACGATGGCGGTCGTGATGCGAAACGCCGCAACGACCGTAGAGGAAGCGGTTGTGCCGAATTCAGGGCATTGGTTGATGGAGGAAGCCCCTGACGCGACGATCAAGCTCGTGAGCGACTTTATCGGAGACGGGAAGTAGATGGCGTGGCGGAACGTCCTTCAACCAAGGAGTAATCATGTCGAAAGTACTTGTTCTCTACTACTCGATGTACGGTCACATCGAAACCATGGCTGACGCGGTGGCAGAAGGCGCCCGGTCAGTGCCAGGCAACGAAGTGACGATCAAACGTGTGCCTGAAACGATTCCTGCCGAGCAGGCTGCTGCCTACGGCGTCAAGCTCGACCAGAAGGCGCCTGTGGCAACCCCTGACGAGTTAGCCAATTACGACGCCATCATCTTTGGAACGCCAACGCGCTTTGGCAATATGGCCGGACAGATGCGGACCTTTCTCGACCAGACGGGCGGGCTGTGGATGAAAGGCGCGCTGGTCGGCAAGGTCGGCAGCGTCTTTGCTTCCACCGGTACCCAGCACGGCGGCCAGGAGCCCACCATCACGTCGTTCCATAGCACGCTGCTGCATCAGGGCATGGTGATCGTGGGCGTGCCGTATTCATGCGCGGGACTGGTCAAGATGGATGAGATCACGGGTGGCACGCCCTACGGGGCGACGACGCTGGCAGGCACTGACGGCAGCCGGCAACCTTCGGCGAACGAACTGGAGATCGCGCGCTTCCAGGGTAAGCACGTCGCTGAGATCGCGCAGAAGATCGCGGGTTAGTGTGATCGACACAGTGTTCTTCCTGGATCGGGGCGGCGGCACAGCGCCCTTTGAATCAGGATAGGCCGCCACCCAATTCGAGGTATGCGATGCGCGCAGGCTTGATCAAATCGGTATCGAAGCAAGGCCGCAACGCAGCAAGCGACAGCACGCCATGGAGCGGCATTATCAGCGCCCTGGTGCGTGATTGCGGTTGCGAAGCGACGAATGCGGCAGAACGGCGGGAGCGCGCTGTTCCAGCAGGTGATCGCACCGCTGCGTGTGAGCGTCGTGTTCGCAGGCCCCCGTTAAATGCGCCCGAGATGGCCGTAACGAGCGCACTGGTCAGGGTGTTGGAACGCCGATCGGAAAACTCAGTCGTCATCCTTTGGCAAGACGCGACGCGTTGTCACTATGGAGACCAGGTCTGGTTCAGATGCCGTTCAGCCAGAACGGGCATCTGCGCATTGAGCGGAAACACCATCGGAAGGGGGGATCCGATCTATCGTCCCCGCCAGGGGCACCGCCCGCCGGCCAATGCGCTAGCGATGATTCTGGCCTCGGCAATAGAAGACGAAGCCCTGGCCGATGAGTGTGCCGAGGCGCAACGGTAGGCAGCGTGCGTCTTCGGATTGTGATGGGTTGGTCGATAGTTGCCGGGGTATAGTGACATCCGGAAGCGTGACGGTAACTACCTTGCGGCGTGCCATGAACATCCGGCGAGAAAAATTCAGCAGCGCTGCACGGACAGTCGAGTCACTCCAACTCGAACTGGACCGGTGTCAACGCGAACTGAGCCATTGCCTGAAGCGCGAAGAATACATGGATGGGCTGTTGGCCCAACTGGCCGATACGATTCTCGTTGCGGATTCCGATGGGCGCATCGTTGACGTCCATCCGGCGACCTCTTCGCTCCTTGGTTACTCAAGGGACGAGCTTTCCTCGATACCCTTGTGGGATTTCGTGACGAGTGAGGCTCGTCAGGAGATCCTCGATCTTCCACAAGGCCCCGTGCCCGAAGTCTTTGTCGCTAGCCGGCGAAACTGCCTGAGCAAGGCCGGCAACCTGCGTACGCTGGATCTGCGTCTAACCCGGTATGCGCTCGATGGACGGGACCCGATCGTCGCGACATGTCGCGCAGATTTTGGCTTGGCTCAGACAACATCAACCCTGGAAGATCAGCAGCGAGCAGAAGCATTGCTCGGCGTCGACAAGCGGATTCTCGAACTAATTTCCAGGGAAGACCCGCAGCCATCCCTCCTTGATGCGTTTCGCACGTTAGTCGAGGAAAACGATCGTCTGCGCGAAGACTTCCGCGATCTGTTCGACGAAGCGCCCATTCCCTATGTGCACGAGGGGTTGGACTCGCGCTTCATCCGTGCCAACCGCGCGGCAATGAACGTGCTTGGCATCGCGCCCGAGGACATCGCCGGGACCTTCGGTGAGACTTTTGTGGCTGATACTCCGCAAAACCAGCACCGTCTGCGCGAGGCGTTCGAGTCCGTCGGACAGGGTAAGGAAACCGGTGGTGTCGTGCTCGAGTTAGTTCGCAAAGACGGCACGCCGATCTGGGTTCAATGGTGGTCCAAGCCCGCTCCAAGTCGAAACTACACGCGGACCATGATGGTCGACATCACGGATCGCGTGCTGATTGAGCAGACGAAGACTGCACTGGAATTCACCTTGGAATCGGGACAGGTCGGCGACTGGGATCTGGATCTCATCCACGACACATCGCGCCGCTCCCTGCGTCACGATCAATGCTTCGGCTACACCGCGTGCATTCCCGACGCGCAATGGGGTGTCAAGACGTTCCTCCAGCATGTGCACCCCACGGACCGTGCGCGGGTCGAAACGACCTTTCGTCAGGCGGTAGACGAGTTATTAGACTGGGAGTCGGAGTTTCGCGTCGTATGGCCGGACCAGAGCATCCATTGGATCGTCGCGCGTGGGCGGGTTTATCAGTCGAAAGCGGGAAGAGCCACGCGGATGCTGGGTGTTGTCATGGACATCACCGAACGCAAACGAGCCGAAGAAGCGCTGCGCGAAACGCAGGCCGCACTGCAGTTCACGCTGGAAGCGGCCAAGGTAGGGGATTGGGATCTGGATTTGATTCACGACACGTCGCACCGTTCGCTACGTCACGACCAATGTTTTGGATACAACGCGCCCATCCCTGACGCGCAATGGGGCATCGAGGTATTTATCCGGCACGTGCATGCCATCGATCGTGAGCGCGTCGAAACGACGCTTCGTCAGGCCGCGCAAGGATTGTTGGACTGGTCATCGGAGTTCCGTGTCGTGTGGCCGGACCACAGCGTCCATTGGCTCGCCGCGTGCGGGAGGGTTTATCAGACGAAGGAGGGCGTCGCGACACGCATGCTCGGCATCGTGATGGACATCACAGAACGCAAGCGCGCAGAAGAAGCCCTTAGCGCCTCGGAACAGTTCGCCCGCGGCCAGGTCGAGGTGCTCACGCAAACGCTGGATGCGTTGTCGATGGAGTCCGCTCCCGACCGGCTGGCTGAGCACGTCGTGCGCACCCTCACCGAACAACTGGGCGCGCACAGCAGCAGCGTGTGGCGCAAGGATGAACCAGGCGGCCCGATTGAGTTTGAGTTCGCTTTCGAGAACGGTGCAATCGTGACGAAGTCGGACGCCGCGCTTGCGGGGGTCGGCCTGTCTATGGCAGCCGAAAACAATGGCCCGCTGGCCGAAGTTTTTCGCACCGGCAAACACACCGTCGCGAACCTCCACGATCTACGATTTTCCCCGTGGCGGGACCGGTTGCTCTCGCTTGGCATCGTCATCGTTCTCGCGGTGCCGATGGCGATCGGCGGGCGCGTCGAAGCCGTGATCAGCCTTCGTTTTACACGTAGGCGCGTCTTTCGCGCAGAAGAAATCGAGCTGGCTCACGCGCTGGCCAATCAGGCAATGCTGACCATGCAACTGGCTCGTCTATCTGCCCGGAGCCGCCAGTCAGCCGTTATCGCCGAACGCAATAGAATGGCGCGCGACATTCACGATACGCTTGCACAAGGCTTCACCGGTGTAATCGTGCAACTGCAAGCTGCGGAAGACGCAAGAGGGCGAGCGCTGGTCATGGAGGCAGACCAACATCTCAAGCGGGCCGGCGACCTCGCACGCGAAAGCTTGCGGGAGGCCCGGCGTTCCATGCAGGCGCTCCGCCCACAGGCACTGGATGAGAAGGATCTGTGTGAAGCGCTGGATACGCTGTTCAAGAAGATGACAGCGGGCACGGACCTGCAGTGCGAGTTCACCCAGCAGGGACAATCAAGACTGCTTCCACCGGAGTGGGATCAGAATCTCCTTCGCATTGGCCAGGAGGTGTTGACGAATGTGCTTCGGCACGCAAAAGCAAATCGCTTCACGGCCGAAATCGCTTTTGAGCCCGAGAAAATTCGCCTGGTGTTGCGCGACACGGGGTGCGGTTTCGACCCATCGGCCAAACGCGATGGATTTGGTTTGTTAGGGATTGCCGAGCGAGTCGAATGTATGGGCGGTCGGCTCACCGTTGAGAGTGCGCCCGGCATGGGTACGGCGATATTGATCTCGCTGCCTTTTTTGCATGAGTCAACCGCTGCGTTGCTGATCACGGAACGGCCCGGCAAACATTCATAGCTCGCGCCGCCAGGTCAATGCCAGGCTGATCTCCTTTCCATCACCGAGGTATGGACAATGAGTGTGACATCTGAAACAGGGCAGGGCGATGTGCCGCTCGCAAAGATCCGGGTGTTGATTGCCGACGACCACGTAGCCGTGCGCGAGGGCCTGGCCGCGATGATCGGCCGCCAGGCCGACACCATGGTCGTCGGGGAAGCCGCCAACGGGCGCGAAGCGGTCGACCTTTGGCAGAAGCATCGTCCCGATGTCACGCTACTCGATCTGCGGATGCCTGTATTGGACGGTGTTTCAGCAATCAGTGAAATACATCATCAGGATGCCTCAGCACGCATCATCATCCTGACGACATTTGACAGCGATAGCGAGATCGCCGGTGCGATCAAGGCGGGCGCGAAAGGCTACCTGCTGAAGGATGCCCCACGGGAAGAGCTATTTGATTGCATTCGCAAAGTGCATGCCGGCGAAACTTGCATCCCGCCTTCACTCGTGGCGAAGCTGGCAGCAGGCATGAGCAGCGAAGCACTAACAAGCCGGGAGCTCGACGTCCTGACACTTCTAGCGCGGGGAAAAAGCAATAAAGAAATCGGTGGCAACCTGTACATCAGCGAAACCACCGTCAAGTCACACCTGCGCAGCGTATTCACGAAGCTGAACGTCGTCAGCCGTACCGAGGCGATCGCCGTTGCCACCCGGCGTGGCCTTATTCTGCTTTAGCCGGCCTGAGCGCTGGACAAACGAATTGGATCGCCCGGAGGTGAGCGCGTGAAATCATTCAAGCTGATTGGGCATGGCGTAGGTCACTATCCGATGGGGGAGGCATCGCCAAAGATCTGATGCATTTGCGTGCGCAACCATCTACATGCGGGATCGTGGAGAAAGCGTTCATGCCAATACTGTGCGACCGTAAACCCCGGCAGTTCGATGGCGCATGGCACACAGACAAGCCCCAATTCGGTTGCGAGTGTTCTGGCCGCGACTGACGGTATGGTGAGGACGTGGTCGGTATTGCGCAACAGCATCGCAGCCAGTACGAAACTAGGGACCTTGATCGCGACGTTGCGTGGCGGAATTTCGCCGAGCAGCACGGCCTCCGCACGTCCGTGGATATGCCCGGATCGGCCTGCGGAGATCATGATGTGGGTCTGTTGCTGGAAGAGTTCGACGTCAACGGTTTCGACGTGGGTAAGCGGATGGTCGGCACGCACGAGGCAGATGTACTTCTCGGTGTAGAGCCTCTGCTGGTAAATACCGCTTTCATTGAGTGACGAGAAGGCACCAATTGAGAGATCGATTTCTCCGCTCGCCAGTCCTTCGACGACTTCCTTCTGGTTTGCCGAAATCGCGTGCAGTCGTGCATGCGGCGCAGTGGTTTTGAGATCGCGTGCAAGCGCCGGAATCAGTGCGGAAATACCCAGATCGGACGCGTGAATCGTAAAGATGCGATCAGACGTGAGAGGGTCGAAGTGCGGTGCAGCCACTATCCGGTCATGAAACGTTTGAAGAATTTCGGTGATCGGGCCGTGTAGCGCCATGGCCCGCGGCGTCGGCTCCATGCCCTTCTGCGTGCGAACGAACAGCGTGTCGCCGAGTTCATGGCGCAAGCGCTGCAGCGATTTGCTGATCGCGGACTGCGTCATCCCGAGGCTGTTCGCGGCGAGCGTCAGACTCCTGTGCCTGGTTATTTCATCGAAAACGACCAGAAGCCGGAGATCGAGGCTCGGTAGCTTGTGGAAATCCATGTAAGGACTTTTGCAGTGGGTAGTCGGCGTAGTCTGTTTGACGTTAGAGCATGTCAGGTGAATACGCCATCGGGACTATCCTCAGCCCGTGACCTCATTCCAATCCGGCATGGAGGGAATGAGCGGCGAGGGCTGTGCACCGGCGAGGAGTTCCGGTAGCGTAGTACCAGCGATTATGTGAACGGCCTGCATTTCAGCAGCACATCATTCAGATTGGCTTGCGATGAGTTTGAACGCGACGAATAGCGTCGCCGGTTTGGCCGCGTTCTAGGTCTTGCCGCGTGACGTTGCGGCAACGTTGTCCAGTATTCGCACGCCGGGGAAGCGTCCGAGTTGGGCGACGGTGCCGAGTATATGCTGCAGCATCGTCGAAGCAGCCGGTGACAACGACTTCCCCTTTCGGCGCACTATCCCGACGGTGCGGGTCAGCACCGGTTTCGTCAGGAGCCGCAGGCCAAGGCGATCGAGCGGCGGCCGCTGCGCAGCGAGTGCGGACATCACCGACACACCTGCGCCGCGAGTCAACAGCGTCTCGATCGTCGACGTATTCGAGACTTGATATCGCGGCTCGCGTACGTTCTCGCTCAGCCCCGCCGTGTGGCTCAGTTGATGTTGCATGCCAAGATCGGGGCTGAAGCCGATAATCCTGTATCCGTCGATCTCCTTCCATGACAGATCGTCCGCGCTAGTCGCGAGCGGATGATGATGAGCGAAGACGACGCCAAAGGAATCCTCAAACAGGGGTTCGAATATCAGTTCCGCGTCGGGCTCCCACGGACTGCAAATGCCGAAATCGACATCCCCTTCGATGATGCGCTGCTGTACCGCCTCGGAGTTGTCCTCACGCAGATAGACATCAATATCCGGAAAGGCCTCGATATAAGCGGCGACGACTTCCGGAAGCAGCAGCGCCATCACTGACGGTACCGCGGCTACGCCGACTTTGCCGCGCTCCCGGTTGCCAAGCGCGCGCATGTCTCGTATCGACGAATCGAAGTCGTGCAGAAGTCGTTGCGCCGACGGCATGAACTCCTCGCCCGCCTGTGTGAGATCCAGCCTACGGGTCGATCGGTCAAACAGCAAAACACCCAGATCGTCCTCGAGATGCTGGATCGTCAGGCTCAGGGCCGATTGCGTAACAAAGAGCGATTCCGCCGCGCGGGTCAGGCTGCGATGCCTGGCGACGGCGACAAACGAGCGGATGTGCCGGATCGACAGCCGCGTGGATGAGCGTGGTTCATTCATTGAATTTTCTCGTGAATCCAGCGAATTTATTCGATTGTACTGCTGGGACCGACGCCCGTAGACTCGGTTCACGATTTGAATTCATGAGGGAAAAGCCATGTTAGTCGATCTACGCCGGTACACGATCGTGCCGGGCCAGTTAAAGGCCTATCTGGCCGTCTATGAAACCTATGGTCTTCCGGTACAGCGCCGGCACACTGGAGAGCCGCTGGGCTACTTCATTTCCGAAGTGGGCACGCTGAATCAGGTGGTCCACCTGTGGGGCTACCAGAGCGCGGAAGACCGCCAAAGCCGCCGCGCAGCGATGGAAGCGGATCCCGACTGGGTCGCCTACAAAAAAATGACGGCCGAAGGCCGCTACATCCAGCAGCAAGAAAATCAGCTGCTGATCTCGGCCCCGTGGTCGAACATTTAACGCGCAGGTGGCTACAGCATGAAAGTGATTATTTCCGACGACTACCAGAACTGTATTCAGGCGCTGGATTGCTACCCGGCGCTAGCTGAGCATTTCGATGTCGAGATTCACAACGATACCGTGACCTCGCTCGACGCGCAGGTGCAGCGTTTCGCTGATGCCGACGCGCTGTTGCTGGTGCGCGAACGCACCCCGATTACTGCCGGTCTGCTGGCGCGCCTGCCGAAGCTCAAGTTCATCAGCCAGACCGGACGCGCCGCGAATCACGTCGACCTCGCTGCCTGCACGGCGCTAGGCATTCCGGTCTCTGCGCAAGGGTCCGCAACGACGGCGGCCGCCGAGCTCACGTGGGCACTGGTGATGGCTTCGATGCGTAAGGTGCACCTCGAAGCGACCCGGCTAAAAGCGGGTTTGTGGCAAGGGCATCTGGGCGTGGGTCTGAAGGGGCGCACACTTGGGATCGCCGGCTATGGAAAGATCGGTAGTGTGGTGGCAGGGTATGGCCGCGCATTCGGGATGCGGGTCGTCGCACTGGGCGAGCACGAAACGTCGCGAACGGCCGCAACCAACGATGGGGTCGAGGTCGAGACAGACCGCCGCAAGTTCTTCAGTGAAGCGGATGTCGTCTCCTGCCATGTTCGCCTGCTGCCCTCAACCCGAAATTCGATCACGCTGGCGGACCTGAGCGCGATGAAGCCGACTGCGCTCTTCGTGAACACGGGTCGCAGCGAAGTGATCGAAGTGGGTGCGCTGGAAGCCGCGCTCAAAGCCGGGCGCCCGGGCTTCGCGGCGATCGACGTGTTCGAACACGAGCCGATTTATCAAGCCGATCATCCATTGATCGGTCTCGACAATGTGCTGGCGACGCCACATATCGGCTATGTCGAAAAAGATACGTACGAGCAGTTTTTCAGCATTGCGATAGAACAGCTGCTCGCATGGCGCGCCGGTGCGCCGATCAATCTTCTCAATCCAGAAGCACTCGGCAAGCCTGCGGCAGCGGGCTGACAGACCCGATTCACGGATCGCGTCGGACCTCGATGCGCCAAACACGATTGAAAGAGCGTGCTGCGTGGACCACGCGCGGCACACGCTTACTCAGGAGACAGATGTGGAAAAGACCATCGAATCGCTTGCCATCAGCCGGGTTTATCGGCGACTGGTTCCATTACTATTTGTATTACTGATTATAAATTATCTGGATCGCGTCAATATCGGCTTCGCCGCGCTTCGCATGAATCAGGAACTCGGTTTCAGCGGATCGGTGTTCGGTCTCGGGGCAGGGATATTCTTCATCGGCTACGCGCTCTTCGAAGTGCCGAGCAACATGATGCTGCATCGATTTGGCGCGCGAATCTGGATCGGCCGGATCATGATCACGTGGGGACTGGTGTCGGCGGCGCTGGCGTTCGTTCACACGCAGACGTCGTTTTATGTGCTGCGGTTTCTGCTCGGTGTAGCCGAAGCGGGCTTCATTCCGGGCGTGGTCGCCTACATCGCTTACTGGTTTCCCGCGCGCTACCGTTCGCGTGCGAACGCGGGTGTCATCATGGCGACCGCCATTGCCTCGGCGATCGGCTCGCCGGTTTCGGGTCTGCTTATGCACGCACTGGACGGCAGCCACGGTCTTTCCGGTTGGCGCTGGATGCTGCTGCTCGAGGCAGCGCCGGCTGTGGCGCTCGGCGTCGTTGTGCTGATCTGGCTCACCGACCGGCCGGAGCGTGCCGGATGGCTGCCGGTGGAGCAGCGGAACTGGCTCGTCGCCGAACTGGCTAGCGAAGCGTCGAAACTCACGCAAACCGCCAGCCTGCCGTTGGCGAAGATCGCGACGATGTCCCGTGTCTGGAGTTTGTCCGCACTATTCGTCTGCTTTCTGACGGCCTTCTACGGGGTTTTGCTCTGGCTGCCGCAGATCGTCAAGCACATGGGCACGCTGTCGGATGTGCAGGTGGGTTTCGTCACCGGCCTGCCGTTCTGTTGCGCGGCGGTATCGATGTATCTGGTGGCGCGCCATTCCGATAAGGTCGGCGAACGCAGGCTGCATATCGCCGCGTGCATGACCGTTGGTGGATTGGCGCTGCTCGGGTGCGCGTTCGTTGCGCAGCCGGTGATTGGCCTTGCACTACTATGCATCGCCGCGGCGGGAATCTGGGGCTGTCTGGCGGTGTTCTGGACGCTGACTAGCGACTTTCTGACCGGGGCCGCCGCCGCGATCGGCATTGCGCTGATCAATACCATTGGGCAGTTCGGCGGACTACTGGGACCGTGGGGCGTCGGTGTGATCAAGGATCTCACCGGGAATTTCTCGGCTGCGCTTGTCGTGCTGGCAATTGCCGCGTTTCTCGCCGCACTCATTGCCTTCCTGCTGCCGGACCGTGCAGCGAACACAGTGGACACCGACAAGCTACAGCCCAATCCTGTTCAATAAGGGTGGGCGACGAGCGGCGCCAGTTCGCTCAGCAATGCCTTGTGAAAGGCTTGGGGATCCTGAATCTGCGGGGCATGGCCGAGTTCCGGAAATTCGACCAGCGTTGCGTGCGGGATGCGCTCAACGGCGAGTCTCGCGAGTTCCGGATAGTGTCCGAGCGTCGCACGCACTTCAGGTGGCGCAAACTCCTTGCCGATTGCGGTCGTATCCTTGTCTCCGATCAGCAGCAGCGTCGGTGTTTTGATCTGCTCGAACTCATAGACGACCGGTTGGGTATAGATCATGTCGTACAGCAGTGCGGAATTCCACGCCACGACGTCCTTCCCTGGTCCTCGATACATTCCGGCGAGCATTTGCACCCATGGCTCGTAGCTCGTACGCCACTGACCGGTGTAGTACGTCCCCTCTTCGTAGCGGCGAATGCTACCGGCACTCGTTTTAAGTTCCCGTTCGTACCACCGGTCGACGGGAATCGGCGGTACACCTTTCGCCTTCCAGTCCTCAAGGCCAATCGGATTCACGAGGACCAGTTGCTCGGTCTGCTGCGGGTACATCAACGCGTAGCGTATGGCAATCATGCCGCCCGTCGAATGCGCGATCAGCGTGGCTTTTTTTACACCCAAGGTCTCAAGCAGTGCGTGCGTATTGTGAGCGAGCTGCTGGAAGGAGTACTGATATGCCTCTGGCTTGGTTGATTTGCAAAAACCAATCTGGTCTGGTGCTATCACACGATAGCCAGCGTTGGAAAGTGTATCGATGCTCTGCTGCCAGGTCGCGCCACAGAAATTTTTTCCATGCAGCACAACAGCGACACGTCCATTCGGGTGCTGCGGCTGCACGTCCATGTAGGCCATTTGCATCACCTGCCGCTGCGACGTGAAGGAGGAGCTCCGTACCGGGTACGGATAGTCGAAGCCCTGTAACTCAGGACCGTACGCCGGACCGTCGTTACCTTCGGTCTGCGGCCCGCTCGCCGTCGGCGCTGTGGAAGATGGTGCTGATGAAGCAGTGAGCGTGTCAGTCGCGAGCGACGAGGTTGACCACAGCACACAAGCGGAGAGAACCGCCGACAGAAAACAGGTTTTCGTATTCGTAACGATGCGAAGGTGGAGGGAGGGCACATGAAAAGCCGTTTCTCAAGGTGAGTGGGCAGTACCGTCGAGCGCGGGTAGACATGGCATGAAGATGAGGAAGTTCATCTCATCGGGTCCGCGATGACGACTGGCGGGCGCCAGTGCGAGGTGCCGCTACGAGCCGGGGTGGGGCGAGTATAGAGACGGGAAAGTCGGACTTCCAGTGCCGAATGGCAATAGATCAGATTCCAAATTAGCGTTTGCCTTATCGTGATCCGCAGTGATCTACTCCGGTTCTTCCCCCGTCAACATGTGCAGCTCTGTCGAACGTGTTCATCGGGAAACTCGTACGGCAAACGAACGCAGGCAGGCCACCATGTCACTACGCAATCTGAAGCTTTTCTGCGGCACGCAGAGGATCGCTACGCTGTCGTCGAACGACCCGCGCTACGTCCACCGCATCGCACAAGCGCAACCGTCCATCACTGGAGAAGGTTATGAGCATTATCCGTAAGATCTCGCGTCAACTCGGCGCGGCGCTCGTGGTTGCTGGAGCGTTGCAAACCGCGACACACGCCGCTGCGAGCCCGCGCATCGAGGATCATTCGATCAACGCGAATGGTATCGAACTGCACTACCTGGAAGCCGGGCATGGCTCCGACACGCCTGTCGTGTTGCTGCACGGCTATGCCGAATCCAGTCACATGTGGCTGCCGCTGATCCAGCAACTCGACGACCGGCGCGTCGTCATTGCGCCTGATCTACCCGGTGCAGGTGCTTCCAGCATGCCGGAAACCGGCTACGACAAAAAGACCATGGCGCAAGATATTCACGCGATGGTTCACGCACTCGGTTATCGCAAAGTGAAGCTGGTTGGCCACGATATCGGGCTGATGGTGGCTTACGCCTACGCCGCTCAGTATCCAGACGAGGTGGAAAGCATCACGTTGATGGATGCATTCCTTCCCGGCGTGGGTGACTGGCAGAAAGTATGGTTATTGCGCGACAAATGGCATTACAACTTTTACGGCGAGACGCCGCTGAAACTGGTTGAGGGACGCGAGCGGATCTACTTCGAACACTTCTGGAACGACTTCGCCGCCGACCCGAAGCATTCGATGCCTGAGGCCGATCGTGAACTGTACGCCGCGACCTACGCCCAGCCGGGACGAATGCGCGCGGGCTTCGAGTACTTCCGGGCGTTCCCGCAGGACGCGCAAGACTTTGCCGAGTTCGCGAAAACGCCGCTGACGATGCCGATGCTGGTGCTGACTGGGGAAAAGGCCTCGGGCACGTTCCTGATCAATCAGGCTCGTCTGATCGATACGAACGTGCAGGGAATCATCATTCAAGGTTCGGGACACTGGTTGATGGAAGAAGCGCCTGAGCAGACCATTCCGGCTATCGTTCAGTTCATCAATACGCCGGCAACGAAATAACCGCTCGCGACCGCTGGTCTGCGTCCGGACAGCACCGCACAACGCGTCGCGATACAAGGAGCATCGACATGGGACTTTTAGTGAATGGCCAATGGCAGGACGTCTGGTACGACACCAGGTCGACCGGTGGCCGCTTCGTGCGCAAGGATGCCGCGTTCCGCAGTTGGGTGACCGCTGACGGTGCGCCTGGCCCAAGCGGGCATGGCGGCTTCAAGGCTGAAGCCGGCCGCTACCATCTATACGTGAGCCTCGCCTGCCCGTGGGCGCACCGCGCGCTCATCGTGCGGGCGCTTAAGGGCTTGCAAGAGATGATCAGCGTCTCGAGCGTCCACTGGCTGATGCTCGACAAAGGCTGGACCTTCGCCGATGGCCCGGGCGTGGTGCCCGACACCGTCAACGGTACACGCCTGCTGCATCAGGTCTACACCGCTGCGGATCGCGACTATACCGGCCGTGTCACTGTGCCCGTGCTTTGGGATAAACAGCAAGGCACCATCGTCAGCAACGAGTCGTCGGAAATCATCCGCATGCTGAACTCGGCGTTCGATGGCCTGGGTGCAAACCCGGGTGACTTCTACCCGGTGGCATTGCGAACCCAGATCGACGAAATCAACGCGCGGGTGTACGACACGCTGAACAATGGTGTCTACAAATCCGGCTTTGCGACCACGCAGAGCGCCTATGAGGAAGCCGTCACGCCGTTGTTCGAGACGCTCGACTGGCTGGAAGATCGGCTCGCACCACGCCGCTTCCTCGCCGGCGATGCCTTCACCGAGGCCGATATCCGCTTGTTCACGACGCTGATTCGCTTCGACGCGGTCTACGTGGGCCACTTCAAGTGCAACCTGCGCCGGATCGCCGACTACCCGAATCTCTCGGCCTACACACGCGAAATTTATCAGCTCTCCGGTGTGGCGGACACGGTCAATTTCGAGCACATCAAACGGCACTATTACGAGAGCCATCGCAACGTCAATCCGTCCGGCATCGTGCCGCTCGGCCCTGTGCTCGATTTCTCCGCGCCGCACGACCGTGCGCGGCTCACAGGATTCACGTCACAGCTCGCGTGAGCTGAATCGAATATGCGCGAAGGCACACCCTTTGCGCGACAAGGAACTTGCGTCATGTTCAAAGCCCACATTACCCCTCCACCCGCGCGCGGCCTGCGGCTCAATAACGTTGCGCTGGCCGTCGGCGACCTGGATGCGATGATCGCGTGGTATGAAACCCGGCTAGGCGGCGTCGTGTCGGAGCGCGGCCACTTCGACGCGGTGGGGGCGGACTTTGCAATGCTGGAAATCGCCGGGCTGCGTATCGAACTGGTATCACGCCCGGGCCCAACAGTGCGTCCGGTAGATCGGACGCCGCCGCCCGATCATTTGAGCATGCTGGGTTTCAAGGCACTGGTGTTCGAAACCGACGACCTCGCTGCGGTTACCGCTGCGTTGGTCGAGCACGATACGGAGATGGTGTGGGCCGAGCAACAACTAACGGCTGAGCGGCGCTCGACCATGCTGCGCGATCCGGAAGGCAACCTGATTCATATCTTTGGGCCGATCGCGCGCGGTGTCTAAGCGGGCGCGGGAAGCGACTCAACGAACGGTCCACGACGTCAAGGCGATGCGGACCGGTTGATCCAGCAAGCGTTGCTGCCGGTGAAGAAGCCGTCTGAATCGAAGTATCCCTAAGACTACTACACCGTGAAGGCCGTCATTCCGGCCGCTTGAGGAGAGCACCTGCCCATTGGTCAGGCATTGACATTCGTGAGAGCGTGTCAATAGGCGAGGCGGCGCTGCGCAGCAGGGTTAACCGCTGCGCGACCAGTACCGCTTTCGAAGGGCTGGCGTGATCCGCCGGAAACGCTCCTTCTTATGCTCTTCTTCAAAATGGCTGAGCGACGGTTTGATCAGATCGCTACGCGATACGATCCCAACCAGACGCATCGTTTCCCGGTCAGCAACGACGGGCAAACGTTCGAGGCCATGTACGGCCAGCCTCGTAGCGACGAGCCGGCAGGTTTCGTCGGGCAATGCAAAAGCGGGGGACCGCTGCTGCAGCACGTCAACCAGGCGCAGGTGGCCTTGCGATCCTGAGTCATCGTGACAGAGTTGTTGAAGCAGCACCCGGTCGACCATGCCAAGTACCGCACCCTCTCGCGACACCGGGTACGCACGGCGCGTCTGTGTGTCGCCAAAGTACGTCGCAAGCGCATCGGCGACGGTCATTCCGGCATCGATCGATTCGACCGAGGTTGTCATGACCTCGTCGACATAGTGACGCTCCAGCGGGTCAACGCCGTACTCCCGATAGATGTGATAGCCGCGACGCGCGATTTTTTCGGTCATGATCGAGCGGCGCATCACCACGGTCGAGAATCCGTGCGCAACCAGTGTGGCGGTCAGAAGCGGCAACAGGGCATTGCTGTCGTGCGTGAGGCCGAACGC
The DNA here is from genome assembly GCF_013177695.1 of Paraburkholderia solitsugae. Classification (GTDB taxonomy): domain Bacteria; phylum Pseudomonadota; class Gammaproteobacteria; order Burkholderiales; family Burkholderiaceae; genus Paraburkholderia; species Paraburkholderia solitsugae. The sequence continues at coordinate 49,920 of NZ_WOEY01000065.1, forward strand.
GAAGACGATCGAGGTCAGTGGCGCACCCAGCGTCGCGCCGAGCGTGGCCGCCATGCAGACTAGCGGCCATAGCGCCGGCTGATTGCCGGGCAGAAAGTGGGCGAGCACCGTGCCGAGCCCGGCGCCTAGCATCAGCAACGGTGCGAGGACGCCACCGGAGGTTCCCGATCCCAGCGCAACCACCCACATGACGGCCTTGACGGCCAGCAATGCGAGCGCGATCTGCAAGACAATATTCTGGTGAAGCAGATCGCCGATGACGTCGTAGCCGACACCGAGTGCGCGCGGCTCGATGAATCCGCCGATGCCGACGATAACGCCGCCGAGCGCGGGCCACCACATCCAGTGAATGGGCAACTTGCCAAACAGATCTTCCGTCTTGTACAAGGCAGCAGAAAGACCTGAAGCCAGTGCGCCAGAAAGCAGTCCTGCAATGACGCACGAGATCAGCGACCAACCATCAGGGGTACCCGTCTCAAGCGGGAACAAGGGTCCGGTACCAAAGAATGCAGCGCGGGCGAAACCGGCTACCGCGCAGGCGAGCGCGACCGGCAGGAAGCTGCGCGGCCGCCATTCGAACAGCAGCAACTCGACTGCCAGCAACACAGCGGCCACAGGTGTGCCGAACACGGCGGTCATGCCCGCTGCGGCGCCGGCGACCAGCAGTGTTTTGCGCTCCGCCGATGTCACTTTCACGCATTGAGCGATGAGCGAGCCGAGTGCACCACCCGTCATGATGATCGGTCCTTCGGCGCCGAACGGGCCACCGCTGCCGATCACAATGCCCGACGACAGCGGTTTGAGTATGGCGACCTTCGGCGACATCTTGCTCTTGCCGAACAGGATCGCTTCAATCGCTTCCGGAATGCCGTGCCCACGGATTTTTTTGGAGCCGTACCGCGCCATCAGACCCACGATCAAACCGCCCGCCACGGGCATCAGGATCACCCAGGCGCCGAGCGTGTTGTGGGCCGGTGAGCGGTCCGCAAACGACAGAACGCCAAAGAAAAACAGATTGGTGAAAAAATGAATCAGATTCAGTAATACGAATGCGGCAAGCGTGCTGACGGCGCCGACGCATGCGGCAAGTACACAAATGCCGGGCAGCCGCGCATTAGCTGCAAAATCGCGCTTGTGGGAATCCGTGCTCATCTTTACTCAAAGTCGATCTGTGGGACCCGGAAGGCACCCTCGAGCGATTTGAGCTCGGCACGATGCAGTTCCGCCAGTTTTGCCAGTACCTTTTCACCCGCTTTTTCCAGGTGGACCTCAACCTGACGGCGGTCGGTTTCACTAGCCTGGCGACGGACCAGATTGAGTACCTCACACCGGGACACCAACGCGACGACACCGTGATGCTGTGCCTGAAGCCGCTCCGCCAGTTCGCCAACCGTCGCCCAATCGCGCTCCGGATAACCCTTGATGTGCAGCAGCAGCAAATATTGCAGCGGCGTGATGCCCTCGCTCTGGGCGGCCTGTTCCGAGAAACGTTCAAAGCGCCGCATCTGGTAGCGAAATTCCGACAGCTGTTCGAAATCGGCCTTGCGCAGCCCGCGAATCCGTTCTTTCATTGGATATCCGCCAACGTTAAAACTGCAATTATATCATAGAGTGATATAAATGATCGCAGGCCGGCTGTAGCGGTGGTGTGCCGTCGTCATGCAGGCTGCTTGTCCTTCGCGAAGGTCTGACGATACAGGCCGGAGATCAGATCCACTTGCGTAATCATGCCGACTACCTGGCCCGTGGCATCGAGTACTGGAATATGGTGGTGGCCGTAGTTCGCGAACATTGGCACGAGGTCGGTAATCGGCGATGCCGCCTCGACAGTGCAGACTTCAGTGCTCATCACCGTGCCGACATTCGGTGCGGAAAGCGGATCTCGACGCAGCCAGCCGTCGAAGTAAGCGGCGATGGAGGAGGTTTTTCCGAGTGTTCGCTTGTCGATCAGATCCGCGCGGGTCACGATGCCGAGCAACCGCTGCGCCGGATCGACGACAGGCAGGGCTTTGACATGATTGCGTTTGAGCAGGCCCCAGGCGGCGGCGGTCCGGGTGTCCGGCGCGACCGTCACGACGTGACCCGACATGATGTCCGCGCACGTTAGTTCGTTGAAGGTTCGCGAGAACGCCTGAAGCTGCGTCTCGCGCAGCAGTGACTCGAGGTCGTCCGGATCGATGTCCAGCATTTCGCTGCGCCTTTTCAGAACCGCTTCGAGATCCGCTCTGGTGAAACCTGAACGCGACGCTTCGTCGGCGGGTGTGCCTGCCTGGCCCCGGTTTTGGCGGCCGGCGTGCGGATAGCGATGACCGGTGGCGGCGTGATAGAGGATCGCTGCAAAGAGCAGGGCGACCGACTGCGCGGCAATCGGCTCAAGCACGAAAGCGTAGCCCAGCGCATGCACCGTGGGACCGCCTAGCACCGCCGTCAACGCAACAGCACCCGAAGGCGGATGAACACACCGAAGGGCGAACATACCGCAGATCGACAGGGCGACAGCGAGGGCCGCCGCCAGGATCGGGTCCGCAATCGTGCTCGCACAAGTCACGCCAATCGTCGCAGAAACGAGGTTGCCACCCACAATGGACCATGGCTGAGCGAGCAGGCTCGCTGGCACGGCAAACAGTAATACAGCCGAGGCACCCATTGGTGCGACGAGCAGTGGAATGTTCGCCGCGTGTCCGAGCAGGAGATGCATCGAACCGCCCGTGAACGCGATACCGAGCAGCGCGCCGAGGCAGGATCGCGCGCGCTCCTGCCATTTGACCGTAATCGGGGCGGGAATAAAGCTGGAAAGCCAGCTGATTGCGATGGATCGAAACAAGATCTGACCGGAAAAAAGAGGACACGAAGTCAATCGCGAGGCCATGACCTGGCGGGGAAGCCCGCGCGAAACGAAATAAACAATCGTCGCGATTATATTGCATTGTGATATATCTTGGCGCTTTCGGTCAGCCGTAGCGAAGATGGGGCCATTCCCCATCGAATTTTCACGAGCGCTCGTTCATCGTCGCGGTGGCCCACAATGCACGTTGAGGGGCAGACATATCTGCGCTCCAAGTTATATCAAGAGGTGATATATAATGGAGCCTAGGAAGATTCGTGTGCGGATGGCTGGCCACCCGTTCTGGACGAGGCGCGGCGAGCGCAGCCGGATTGACTTCCGCGCCGGCGCGGTGAAAGAGGAAAGGAGGGTGTATGTCGGCTTTCGGCCGTGTGCTTCTTTGCTATGACGCAACCCGTGAAGGGCAGCAGGCGCTGAGAGAGGCGGCCGCGCTGGTCGAGGAACTCAGTGTGGAAACGCACGTACTCTCCATCCTGAGTAACTCGGCATGGGTGCAGAGCGCAGACATCACCTCCGCCGTGCCCTTTGACGTCGTCGAGACGGCCGCCAGAGAACTGCTTCAGGAGGGACTCAAGAAGCTCGCGGCGCGTGGAATCCAGGCTACCGGGCATTTCGCCGTCGGCGAGCCATTGGATCAGATCCCGCTGTTTGCGAAGGATTTGAACGTCGACCTCATCGTGGTGGGTCACCGCCATGCCACCCGCCTGGCGCGCTGGTGGGCCGGCAAAAACGACGGGCGGCTGCTGGACAGAGTCAGTTGCAGCGTGCTCGTCGCGATGTGCCCCGCTGGTGATCACGAGCCGAATGCGTAGGTGTTGGCCGACGTTCACCTTTCCTCGATATGAACGACCTCTGGCAAAGCCGCTAGGCTACGAAGTCGGCGCGAGGGTTCTGTTCTGTGCAGATGCACGGCGTAGGTGTCCCAGGGCAACTTGATACCTTGCTCCGACCCATTGGAAACCTGAACCAAAATTCGCCCTACCTCGCCGCGATGATAGCCGCCATGGGTAACGACGTGGGTCAGCATTTCTTCGCGCGTCATATACCCACTGTCCCCATCCGTGAACGTAAAGGGCACAGATGCGGACAGCATGGCCGGAGTAACGGTCCCTACATAGTCAAGGTACCAGTGATCTGCAGCCGCCAGGCCAGCACGCAGTTCCGCGAGCTCTGGGGTCTCTGGCGTATTGTCCGACGCGAAGTGCTGACTTTCGCCAACGAGATGCGCTGCGAAAATTCTGTTCACTACCAGACAATGATTCATAAGCCGGATGGCAAGATGCAATTCCGCCGGATGGCGCTCAGCGCTCAATCCATTCATTGCCTCAAGTAATTCACCATTAGCCCACGCTTGATAACGGAACATCTTGAGAAGTAATTCACCTGCGCTCATAGTGGCAATCTCCGGATCATGAATAACATGCGGGCTTGGGTCTTACATTATTTCCGCAGGGAACTTGCATGTCTACTCGCATTCCCGACCCAGACGCCGCGATGCGGAAGAAGCCGCGCCACGCACGTTTCCGGGCCACGGTGGCGGCAATCGTTGAGGCTGGAACTCGCGTTCTGAATTGGGAGCGGCGAACGCGGGGAGAGGGCGCAGCGCGCGACGCACCCGCCCCGGCAACGAGCAACACGCATTGCACCACGCGTGCTTACAGCAGGGATTTCCCCTGCGCGAGAATCTTGTCGCAGACCTGCTTCGTGGCCTCTTCCTTCAGGCCGCCACCGCTCAGGTCCAACTGCTGGCCGCTGCCGCTGCTCAGGATACCCTTGGCGCCGTTGGTATAGCCGCTGTCAGACGAGGCCGAACTGGAACCGCCCGGGAGCTTGCTCATCAGCGAGTCCTTGACCGAAGAGGCGCTGTTGCCGCTGAGATAGTTGTTCTTGATGCAGAACTCCAGCACGCCCGCGACGTTGCCGGTGCTGCCAGACGTCAGTGACTGACCTGACAAGGCACTGCCCATGCCACCGAGGCTCCCGAGGCCGCCGGTCGATCCGCCACCTCCGCTCTGGTTGAGCAGGTTTCCGAGCTGCGCCTGAGCGGCTGAGACGGGTAGCAAGACGGCGATCAGGATCCCTGTTGCGGTGCGATACATACGTGCTTTCATACTCGAACTCCCTCTGCTGGCTGGAAATTCTCTCTACTATAGTGCCTTTCAGTCGTATGACAGACAGCATGTCACGTTAAATATTGTGTGGCGCAATAAGGGAGGAGGCGCGCATCTTCTCTGAAACCGGACCGATTCTGGATGAGTCCGGTGAAACGATGGCACGGTACAAGGCGCACGGCGAGCGGCTTGCAGTAGAGCAGGGCCAGCAGAATGTGTCGCTTGAGCGCGAAGGGCTGCTGAATCGGACCCAGGTCCGAGAGAATCTACAAAGGAGTGCTGCCGAAATCCGCATGAACCACGTGAGCCGCTTCATGTCGTGACCATTGACGGGTCCGGAAGCGCATCTTCAGCGCCTAGGGCGCATCACTTCCCAGCAATCGCGATGGTCCATCTGCATGAGCTTGCGCCGCCGTATCGTTTCGCGCCAATAGTGAACGGCAACCAGCAGCACGGCGGCGCTCAGCGCGCACAGACCCACGACGATTCCTGTTCCCGATTCGGCCACGGAACACTCCTTGTCTATGAAACGGATCAAGCGATACGTGTCATTCGTCGTTCAGGATACGAGCGGCAGCTTTCAGAAACATCTGTCCGTCATCGGTAATGAGAGGACGTTGTTGCCCGGAAGCGAGGTTTTCCAGCGTGACGAGCTGGCGGTCCAGAAGCGCCTCCAGATCGGCGCTGTCCAGACTCAGCAGATCCGGTGCATCCTTGAGCAGCATGAGGGTAGCGAATTCATGTGGACTGAGCATCTCCGTCTCCTGGCTGAGCCTGTTGCTTCGCTGGGAATCTGATCCGTTGGCCTCGCTTCGCGAGCAGGATCAATTCGGGGATGGCTGCTACGGGATGTCACCCTGCGTTCGGGTGGCATGTCGCGCGCCAAGGCACCCATCTTAATGCTGAGGTGTCCAATAGATCAATATGTGGGAAAAACTTTTTCGACATTTTTACGGTACCAGCGTGAAGCCGTCGCGGTGCAGCATGACCCCGCGACCCGCGAACGCGGGCCGCTTCGCGCCACGTGTTCGTCAGCGCACATACTTTAAGCTTACTAGTCCGACCCTGATGAATATCCTGGCAGCGCTTCCATACGCTAGCCTGCATACTCGAAGCGAGGCCCGAATGCCGGGCGCTGCGATCGAACCCTGAAGGAGACAACAGTTGACCACCTTCCTCTTCCGTAACGGCGCGCTTCTCGATCCTACCCGTCCTGATCTGCTAGAAGGCTTCGAAGTCCTCATTGAAGACGGCTTCGTCCGCGAAGTGTCTGACAAGCCGATAAAAAGCAGCAGCGCGCGCGTCATTGACGTCAAAGGCAAAACGATCATGCCGGGTTTGATCGATCTGCATGTGCATGTCGTCGCGATCGAGTTCAATCTGCCGCGCGTCGCGACGCTCCCCAACGTGCTGGTTACGCTGCGTGCGGTGCCGATCATGCGTGCGATGCTGCGCCGCGGCTTCACCACCGTACGTGACGCAGGGGGTGCAGGGTATCCATTCAAGCAGGCGGTCGAGTCAGGGCTGATCGAAGGTCCACGTCTTTTCGTATCCGGCCGCGCGTTAAGCCAGACGGGTGGTCATGCCGATCCGCGCGCCCGCTCCGACTACATGCCGCCCGATTCACCCTGCGGATGCTGCGTGCGCGTAGGCGCGCTTGGCCGCGTGGCAGACGGCGTCGATGAAGTGCGCCGGGCCGTGCGCGAGGAACTGCAGATGGGCGCCGACCAGATCAAGATCATGGCTTCGGGCGGGGTTGCATCACCGACCGATCCGGTCGGCGCATTCGGTTACTCCGAAGATGAGATCCGCGCCATCGTAGCCGAAGCTCAGGGACGCGGCACCTATGTACTGGCGCATGCCTATACGGCTGCGGCGATCGCGCGCGCGGTGCGCTGTGGCGTGCGCACGATCGAACACGGCAATCTGATTGACGAGGAGACCGCCCGCCTCGTCGCAGAGCACGGTGCGTATGTGGTGCCGACCCTTGTCACTTACGATGCCCTTGCAAGCGAAGGCGAGAAATATGGACTGCCGCCGGAAAGCATTGCGAAAGTTGCGGACGTGCATGGCGCCGGCCTGCACTCGATTGAAATCATGAAGCGCGCCGGGGTCAAGATGGGCTTCGGCACGGACTTGCTCGGCGAGGCGCAACGTCTGCAAAGCGATGAGTTCCGGATCCTGGCCGACGTCCTGTCACCGGCGGAGGTGATTGTGAGCGCGACCATTGTTGGGGCAGAAGTGCTGGGCATGCAGGACAAGCTCGGCAGAATCATGCCGGGTGCCCATGCCGATGTGCTGGTGGTCGATGGCAATCCGCTGAAATCCGTCGATTGCCTGTTGGGGCAGGGCGAGCATATTCCGCTCGTGATGAAGGATGGCCAGCTCTTCGTCAACGAGCTCGAAAACGTTTGACCGTATGCCCCTGCATCCGCGGCACCCCACAGTCCCTATCGGAGCCTGTTCATGTCGATGATTGCTGACCGCATCGAGCGCCTGCCGTTTTCAGGTTTTCACCGCCGTCTGCTGTTGATGGGCGGCCTTGGCTACACCTTCGATGCGATGGACGCGGCCGTGCTCGCGTTCCTGCTGCCGGTGCTGCGCACGCAATGGGGGCTGACGAGTGTCCAGACGGGCGTGCTGGGAAGCGGCACGTTCATCGGCTATTTCGTCGGCGCGATGGTGGCCGGCATGCTCGGCGATATCATCGGCCGACGCAAGGTCATGATGGTCGCGCTGGTGATTTACTGTGTGGCGTCGCTTGCCAGCGCGGTCGCGAATGACTGGGGATTTTTTCTTGGAACGCGCATTGTCGCCGGGTTGGGGACGGGCGCGGAAAGCGCCATCGTCGCGCCGTTTCTCTCGGAGTTCGTGGCGCGGCGATATCGCGGGAGTTTCACGGGCAGCCTCGCGGGGTTTTTCTCCTTTGGCTTCGTGGCGGCCGCACTGCTCGGCTATCTGGTGATCCCGCTCGCACCGAATGCATGGCGCGCCGTCATGGTCATCACTGCGTTGCCCATTGTGATGCTGCTCTGGTGGCGCCGCGCGTTGCCCGAGTCACCGCGCTGGCTCGAGGCGCGCGACCGGCACGCGGAGGCCGATGCGATCGTGTCGCGGATGGAGGAGGAGGTGACCAAAGCGGGCATGCAGTTGGAGCCGCTGGCTCCCGTGCGCGGCGGAGCCGTTCCGCTCGCGGCCGGACGGGCCTCGATCGTCGCGAATGTCAAAGCGTTGTGGTCGGCGAAGCTCGCGCGCATCACGGCCATGACGTGGCTGATGTGGCTATCCATCACGTTCAGCTACTACGCCTTTTTCACGTGGATTCCCGGCTTGCTGGTGCAGAACGGGATGACGATTACGCGGAGCTTTTCGTATTCGGTCGTGATTTACCTTGGACAAATCCCGGGATACTTTTCAGGCGCGTGGCTCAACGAGAAGATCGGCCGGCAGGCGACGATCGCGTCATACATGATATTGGGCGGCGCATCGGCGCTCGGGCTCGCGTTGACGCATACGGATGCCGGCATCATGGTGTCGGGCATCCTGCTTTCGTTCTTCATGAACGGCACCTATGCCGGCGTTTATGCCTATACCCCGGAGGTGTTTCCCACCGACGTGCGCGCAACGGGCACCGGACTCGCTTCGTCCATTGGCCGGCTGGGTGCGATTGCTGCGCCTATCCTCGTCGGGTACGTCTATCCGCGGCTGGGCTTTGCCGGGGTGTTCGGTGCGACGACGCTGGTGCTGCTGACCGGTGCGTTGGCCGTGGTGCTCATGGGGGTGCCGACGCGCGGAAGGTCGCTCGAGGATATTGCAGCAGGGCAGATCGAACATTGAGAAGAAGCGGGAAGTGCGATGTTGTGCTCTTCAGCGACGCCCCTGCGGATCGGCGTCTGGAACCGGTTTTTGAGGAATTGTCGGTTCCGCAAGTCAGCGCGGTTGCTGGGCATCGGTGATTCGGTATAAAGATTCAGGCGTGCATGCCGTTATCTAGCGTATGGCTCCGAGTCCACGTATTCCCAGATCAACCATGCTACGCCACGACACATCGAATCGACGCCGCGCTTTCGCCGGCATCATGTTGGCTGCGCTTTCCAACCTGGTAAGCGGCTGTAGCGACGGGATATCAGAGGCCGACGTCGCATTCGTTACCGCCGGAACACCGCCCCAATTCGAATCACTACGGATGTACGGCGCCCCCCCGGATAACATCGCCCCGGGCAGCAGCGCGCATGCCCCGATGCAGCTTCACCAGGGCTGCCAGGCGATCATCCAGGCCGGCGGGCGCGAGGTGCGCGAGACGGTGATTCTCGAGGACGAACCGGGCGCATCCTTCGATCTGGACGTCGCCCGTGCGTCCGACGGATGGCACGTTACTTCGGATGGACTCAGACCGCCGAGCGCCGATCCCGTCGGCTTCCGCACGCGGTTCACCACCTGCGTGAACGCGCTTCGGGACAAATACGCAGCGGAACCGGAAAAAGCGCCTTTCAAATGAGCTTCGATGGTGCGTGCAGTGCGCTCGGTTTTTCCCGTGTCGGGTTCGTGTGTGTCAAGCGTCACCCTCTGACTTTCAACAGTGACGAGTGCTGGCGCGAGATGTTTGCGCGTAGATGGAGGATACTTGCGTAGCAGCACGCTAACCCATCCAGCCGGGATCCTGCACATGAAGACACGTTATCTAGTGACGCTTTGCGCGGCGTTGCTCTCGTTTGGCGGTGCGGCGTACGCGCAAGTCGACCAATCGGAGCCGCAGGTTCTGATCAAGACCGCGACGCAGCAGATACTCGACGAGGTGCGCACCCGGGCGATCGAGCCGGACGATATTTCCCGCATCATGGATATCGTGAACCGCGACATCATTCCTTACACCGATTTTCGCCGCACCACGTCGCTCGCGATGGGCCACTACTGGCGGACGGCAACGCCGGCACAGCAACAGCAACTGGTCGAACAGTTCAAGATGCTCCTGATCCACACCTATTCGGGCGCTATCGGCCAGCTCCAACCCGATCAACGGATCGAGTACCCGCCGATACACGTTGCGCCGACCGATACGGACGTGGTGGTGCGCACGATTGCGACCAGGAACGGCGAGCCAGCCGAGATCGATTACCGGTTGTACCGCACGCCGCAGGGCTGGCGCTTGTATGACCTGAACGTGCTGGGCGTCTGGCTGATCCTGACATATCGGCAGCAGTTCAGCGACAAGATCCTGGAAAGCGGTGTGGACGGTCTGATCCGGTTTCTCGCTGAGCGCAACGAGCAACTCGCTGCGGGCAAGCAGTAAGTGACCGTTGGGTAAGACGGCAATTGTCTGCGCTTTACCGCTGTAGGTCGCCGCCTCGACCGATTGAAGAAATTTGCGACGCGCCTGAACGCCTCGTGAACCGGACGGCTGGTAAATCCCATCTGATCGCGCATCAGCTCATGTTCCAAGGTTTGCAGACGGAGGATCGCGACGGCCCAGCCGGTCCTGCAGCCTCGTAGCGCCGCACCAGCCGGCTGACCTGGCGGCTCACACAGCTCAGCCGTTCGGCCGCCAGCACGACCGTCAGCCGCAGCTGGACGACCGCCTCGATGATCTTCACACGCTCGATCTCGCCGCGCGAACTGAAGCGCATCAGGGTGGTGTGCGTCAGGGTCGTGCCCCGATATCTAAAATGAATATGAATTCACTTTCATTTTAGATATCGGGCTGCTATAGTTGTCTGCATGGAAGTCGGATAGGTGGGTAGCGCAGACATGGCAATCGAACAGGCGGGGCGTTTTCGCGAAAGCACGAAGCGTAGTAAGACGGAAGCGGCAATCAAGGCTGCGGCCCGCCGCGTGTTGGCGCGAGACGGCTATCACAACGCGAAGATTAGTGATATCGCGGAAGAGGCGGGTAAAGCAATTGGGTCCTTTTACCAGTACTTCCGAAACAAAGAGGAACTGCTTCTGGCACTTGCTGAGGAATTCCGGATCGCAGTGCAAGACAATATTGGCGCCCCCAGCGGGATCGAACTGGACCCCTTTGACAATTTGCGCGGGGTGGTGCGTGCGTTCTGGCGGGCTTACCGCGAACACGGGGCGGTTGCCGTAGCGGTCTTTCAGGCCGCGATGGTGAACGAGTCGTTCGCGGACATGTGGCGGCAGATTCGTGCACAGGGCATCCGCATCGCCAGCCTTCGAATTCGCCTCGCGCAGCGTCGCGGTTATTGCCAGGGCGTTGATCCGGAAGTTGCAAGCTCGGTGCTTTGCTCGATGGTTGAATTCAGTTGCTACAACTGGGTTGTCGCAAATGGTGACCTGGAGTTGTTGAATCGAAACATTGATGACTCTGAGCTGGTTGAAACGCTAACGAAAATGGTAGTTGGGGCAATTCGATGGCGAGAAGATGCGGGTCACTGAACGCGGTCGACATTGAATAGCCGTTGGAACTGATCGTTGGCGAGTACTTTGCGCAGTGACTCGGATGACGGTCGGATCCGTCTGAACTGACAATGTGAGGGAGCATTTTTGATGTAGTCCCCGTATGTTGATCGCGTGGGATCTCGCACGGGGAGCAATGATGGGTTTGGTGATGATGTAATGATATGGATTCCTTACGTTTTATCCGTGGCGCGATGGAAGTGTTGTGTGGCCTGAAGAACTTGCCGCTCCCATTTCTGGATGATGCCCGGTAATCAAGGCGAGTATGGCGAGTCCGAGGGGCTATCTGTCCGAGCTTCCTCAGCAATTTCTGGAGATTTACGATGTCGTCCGAAGATAACTTTCGTCCCTTCATAGTTGGCCTCGGTGGTACGTCTACGCCGGGTTCATCTACTGAAAAATCGCTCAGGATCGCGATGTCCGCGGCCGAGAGTGCGGGGGCTGATGTACAGATGTTTGGGGGCGAAGTACTTGCATCGTTGCCCCACTATCTTGTGTCGAATGCCGCCGACAACCCATGCGCGGTCCTGCTTTTGAGAGCAATCAGGGCTGCCGACGGAGTGGTCATTGCCAGCCCTGGGTACCATGGAACGATTTCCGGACTGCTGAAAAATGCAATTGACTATCTTGAGGAGACGGCCAAGGATAGTCGCCCGTATCTGGAGGGTGTTCCAGTTGGTCTGATAGCAACGGCCTATGGCTGGCAGGCGACAGGCAGTACCTTGGTCACATTGCGGACAATTACCCATGCCCTGCGTGGTTGGCCTACGCCGTTTGGAGCCGCGATCAATAGCTCAGGTGGAATCTTTGTGAACGATGAATGTATCGATTCCAAAGTAGCCGATTCTCTAGAAACGGTCGGCAGGCAAGTCGTGGAGTTCGCTCGGATGAAGAAGTTGGCCACACTGAAGAGTTCGGACAGATGGAACACAGATCCCGTCGAATATCGTGTTGGTTAGCGAAAGAGACGCGCTGATTTGCAATTAATAAACGATGATGAATATTATTAATATAAATATATGATGATTTTAAAATCGGCTGTGTTCTCGTAGACGAATATCGCAGGCGCTCCGATAGTATTGCGGCGAGGCCGATGATTCTCATCGACGCCGTCCAGCACGGCACTTCAGGAAGCGCACCACGTGCGAAGCGAGCGACAGTACGCGCGCCCGATGACTCGCGAGTGGATCCGGTCGTCAGTGACGAGAAGGCAAATCGGGGCGAGTGATTCAGTAGAGGAAATTAGGAGGCCAAAATGCATGCGGATGTAAATTCGTTGCGGTGGCTCATTGAAAAATGGTTTGGTTTCCCGTCTGACGGCACCTATCGACTTACGCGATCATCGCGTGTGCATTCGCCTGTAGGTCGCTGCGTGTGCTTCGAATCGACTGGGGCCGGTGTTGCAATCAAAATATTCTTTTTCCGTCACGACGATGGGTCATGGAGTGTTTTTCCTCCTGCCTCGAAGAAGCCAACGTTCGCTCTAAATTAATTGCGTCGCGACGTAGATGTACCTGTTGTGTGGGGCAAAACTGGCACCCAGGAACCACATCGTATGGGTCGATTGCTTGCCGGGATTAGCAGGGAACCCATGTGTAGGAGGAGACGACTGATGGACATTATCGAACTGGCCATCGCTTCAGGGATGCACATCACGCTGGATGGTCGCATCGGCACGCAGGAATACAACAGCGTGCATGGCTCGGTGCAGGCATTGCGACGCTTTGCTGAAGCAGTGGTGGTCACAGTCCCATTCATTGCCAGGCATCAGGTGCTGACCGAAGCGGATGCCCGAGCCGACTCGGCGAACACTCAAGGCCGTGAGGCCGGCAATGATTGCTAGAACCTAGCCGCAATTGTGGCCCGTGCCGCAGGCTGGGGCAATGTGCGGCTCGAGCGGGTGTTTATATCGGACGCCGGCGGGCGGGACTTTGTTGGCGACTTTCCCGCCCGCAGATCTCGTAGTTTCACGAACGGCGCTTCAGCCTGATCGCGGGCGCCGTGCCATATTGATTTGGGAATGAAGGAGACGGGACGTGAAGACAGATTCGATCGAAACCGCAATTGGCGCGATTGCGGCCGGGCGGATGGTCGTCGTAGTGGACGACGAAAACCGCGAGAACGAAGGCGATCTGATTATGGCTGCGCAGGCCGCAACTGAGGCCGACATTGCCTTTATGGTGCGCTACACGAGCGGAGTGCTTTGCGTATCGCTGCCGGGGGAGCGTTTGGACGCGCTATCGCTTCCGCTGATGGTGGCGAACAATAGCGATTCGATGGGTACTGCATTCACGGTGAGCACGGACTATCGCATCGGTACGACGACGGGAATTTCGGCGGCCGACCGTGCCATCACCGTCAGGGCACTCGTCGACGAGAATGCCGACGCTGCGGAGTTTAACCGGCCGGGACACGTCTTCCCGTTGCGTGCGGTGCGCGGCGGCGTATTGCGTCGCCCCGGACACACCGAAGCAGGGGTTGACCTCGCGCGACTCGCAGGGATGGCGCCTGGTGGCTTGCTGGCCGAGATCGTCAACGACGATGGAACGATGGCGAGGTTGCCGCAATTGATGGCGTTCGCGCGAACACATTCGCTGCCCATTATCACGATCAAGGATTTGATTGCGTATCGCCGCAAGCATGAATGCATCGTAGAACGCATGTCGGTCGCGCGTCTGCCCACCCGATATGGTGTGTTTACGGTGTATGGGTATAAGGAAACGTTTACTGGGCAGGAACACGCGGCGCTGGTAATGGGCGAATTGCAGGGAAACGACTCGCCTCTTGTGCGTGTTCATTCGGAATGCCTCACTGGAGAAGTGTTCGGGTCGATCAGATGCGATTGCCGTGCACAACTTGATCTGGCGATGAGCCAGATTGCAGCAGAAGGCCGCGGCGTTATTGTTTATCTCAAGGGACACGAAGGGCGAGGCATCGGATTGACCGAGAAACTGCGGGCCTATGCGTTGCAGGATGAGGGCCTCGATACCGTTGAGGCAAATCTGCAATTGGGTCTCCAGGTGGATGCGCGAGATTACGCGGTTGGCGCCCAGATTCTCCATGACCAGGACGTAACAAAGATGAGGCTGATGACAAACAACCCGCGCAAGTATCAAGGCATCTCCGGGTTCGGATTGAGCATCGAGGAACGCGTGCCCCTAGTAACGGTGCCAAACAGCGAAAACGCTTTCTATCTGAGAACAAAACAAGCCGTGCTCGGACACATGCTGGACTGATTTTTGCAAAACAGACGCTCAACACGGAGGAGCGCGCGGTCACCATGATCGAACATCGTTAGAGAGGCGCCGCATAGGCCATCGCACGACTTGGGCGAAGCGCCTCGACAGTTTTGCGTGAACTGGCGCGCCACGGCGCGTCGTCTATTAGCTGGCTGAGATGCGCCCGAGTTCGTCGTGGACAGTGAGTTGCCAAACGCTGGACTTGCTAAACGTTGCACTTGACTCTTGAGGTGATCCCCATGGATCTGCGCAGGATTCGATATTTCGTGGCTGTTGCCGAAGAGCTGCACTTCGGTCGTGCGGCAGAAAAGGTAAATGTCGTGCAGTCGGCGGTTAGCCGGCAAATCAAGCTTCTGGAGGAGGAGCTTGAATTCACGTTGTTCACACGCATTGGCCCAAAGGTGGGTCTCACCATTCCAGGCGAAATTTTTCTGCCAGAAGCCTATGCAATCCTTCAACGGGCGGACGAAGGGCTGGAACGGGTGCGCGCTTGCGCTCGCGGCACGGTCGGCCGCTTGACGATCGGCTTCGTTGACGTCGCGCTCTGGGCGACTTTGCCGGCAATCTTGAGTGAGTTTCGCAGTCAAGCTCCGTCGATTGATCTGCAATTGCGGCAGCTTGACCGCATCGCGCAGATCGAAGCGCTGAATACCTCGGCGATCGATATCGCCATCTTTCCGTCACCTGCGCCACTGGATGCGGATATCTGTACGGAACCTTTCGCTGCTGCTCCCTTCGTGGCTGTACTGCCTAAGCAACACCGCCTCGCCGGTCGCCGTGACATCTCGTTGCGAGAACTAGCGACTGAGCCTTTCGTCCTGTTCCCCACGCGTAAGCGGACCCGGATGCTGGAGATGATTGTCGCGGCCTGTTCGGGGGCGGGATACATGCCCAGGGTGACACAGGAGGCTGAGCAGCTTCATACCCTGATGTCGTTGGTCAACGCCGGGATCGGTGTGACACTCGCACCGAAATGGGTTGCTGAAAACTTTTCTACAGGCGCATCTTATGCGTACCTGACCGATCCGTTACCCGATTATGAGCTGCGGATCGCGTGGCGAAAGGCGGCGACCAGCACCAATGTCGCGATCAATCAATTTAGACGAGTCGTTCAGCGCATGTCACCTGGTCTTGAAGCCAGACCGTTCCAGCAGATTGCTGCTCTGGAAGTCAGTGAAGTCGATTGAGATACTCCATTAAAATCACTGGAAAGTGAGACGATGGCTGATGACCTGCGTGTTTTGGATGCGCTCGTCCATCCCTACAATGAATCGTATTGTTTAGGGGGCAAACGACCGTCTGGGTGGCACGGACCATTGAATGATACCCAGAGCAGTCTGATTCTATTGACCGGGCTGACGGATCGTCAGTGCGTTGTTGACCGAGCTTACTCCACTTACACCTCGGGCGACTTCGCCAGCACGCTCGATTTGAGACTGGTCGCTGACCGAGCCTGCGAGCGTGACCGATCCATTCTTCGCACGCACGAAGATGGTCGGCGTGTCGACAATCTTCGCCTTGATCAGGGCCGCTCGCACTTGTTTCGAAAGCGCGCGATCAGCGGCCCTAATCGACTTGGCTGATTGAGGCGCTGGGGCAGAAGCCTCACTTGTCTGGGCATAAGCACCCATTGACGCTGACGTGAGAAGGCAAAACACCAAAAACGCAAACTTACATTTCATCGGGGCATCTCCTAATAGATATCAGAAGCCAAAACTTCACCGCTTCGCGACTTCCTCATAACGTTATCGCGTGTTAGCGCCATTCCTAAGCACATCAGAACATGTGCATGATGCCGATGTAACTACCTTGCTGATTATGTCCTTGCAAAGGTGGCGAATCTTGCGTCTCTACAGGAAACGCTGCATTTGCGCCGTTGAACATTGAGGCAACCACCACGTAGATAAATGTGCGCTTCGAGAGGTTGTACGTCGCGCCCAGGGCAGCGAGGTTGGCAGTTCCTCCGCCGTGATTGACATTGGTGTGGTACCACGCAGCCTGTAGCTGAAGTGCCGGATTGAACTGATAAGACACGCCAACCCACTCCTGACTCGCTCGTGTTGCACCAACGGTGTTGGTCGAATCGACGACAGTATCCGATCCCGAGGAAACCAGTTGCTGGTAGCCCGTGTAGAACTTCCACGCCTGCAGCTGGTACGTGGCACCAGCCATATACTCTTTCGAGTTGCTGTACAGGCCCGAGAAGTTTCCGTTCGCGTCCCGACGCTCGTCGTAGAGTCCGTAGCCAGTGAATCCACCCAAAGAATATTGCACGCTCGCACTGAATGTTCGCGATGCCTTGAAGTTACCAGCGGTATTCCCGAAGCCGTTTTGCACGCGAAACGAAAGACCGTGCATCTCCGGCGAATTGTAGGTCAAAGCGTTCACCGCCTGTCCAGTTCCGCGGTACCTGGAAAAGTTGAGGACGCTGGTCTGCTGTGCGACAAACGGATCGAGGTACCACTCAGTTGCGTCCGACAACACCATTGCACGGCCGGCCCACAAACTGCCGTAGGTGTCGTTTGACAGGCCGACGTACGCATAACGATTCCAGTAAGCATCCCCGATTGTCTGGCCGGTTCCCGCAAGGAACATATTTTCCAGGTTGAAGACTACTTTCGTCCCCCCGCCAAGATCCTCTTTGCCGAGAAGACCAAGAAAGCTTGCCCCGTACTGATTGCTGCCAAACCGAAAGAGGTTTTTGCTGCCGTCCGGAGTCGCAACGTGGTTCACGAAATCAACATCAGCAGCCACACGTCCGTAAAGCGTCAGAGAGCTTTGGGCGTGCACCGCACAAACACCGAGCGAGGTTAACATCATGCAAACAAGCTTTTTTTTCATATTTCGTCTCCTAATGTGGTCATTTAATATGTCTAATTCAACTCTGCATGTCAGTTCTTCAGATAAAGCAAAAACACATCATCGGCGCGTAAGAAAATCGCTTTTATAATAAGAAACGTCAGGGTGTGTTCATCTATAATCTATATCGGAGTCCAAATTGATTTACCGGATCGAACCGAAAATATTGCGCGTGAGCCTCCGAACGGGCGGAACCGGACTGACCTATGCAGCGCCCCCTAATGTGATGTGGTGCGAGATAAATTACATTGCTGTTTGAGCATGGGCGTCAAACGTGGTGGAAACGTCCAATTTGAGAATCCGATCGGCGTTGCCATGCGCGATCTTGATCCGATCCGCGGGAGACAGCGGCAGAGCATCAAGGAATTTTCGCGCCGGTGCGTTGGCACTGTACGGATAATCCACGCTAAACATGATCCTGTCCGCACCGAATGCAGTCAGTGCGTTCAGGAAAGGTGATAGGTGAAATACACCCGATGTTGTGATGTACACGTTATTCACGATCGTCTGGCTGATCGGGTTCGCGCCACGGCTCAAAAGCACGTCATCGGAGCGTCCGAGCATGAAAGGCAGCATTTCTCCCATATGCCCAACAATCGCCGTCAAGCCGGGAAATTTCTCGAACGTCCCGGCTAGTGCCAACCTGAGGACATGAATCGCGGTCTCCGAATGCCAGCCGAATATTCCGGACGCAAGCAACGGCCCGGCTCGACCTGGCAGCCCGTCGTAGTAACAGTCATATACCGCCTTCGGTGGCAGATTGGGATGAATATAGATCGGCACATCGAGCGCGACAGCCCGAGCCAGCACCGGTGTGAAACGTTCGTCATCGAGGAAGCGGCCATCGGTGAGTCCGTTCACCATTGCACCGCGAAAACCGAGATCGGAGACGGCGCGTTCCAGCTCGTCTGCCGCTGCGTCAGGTTCTCGCATCGGCAGATGAGCAAATCCGCCGAACCGGTTCGGATGCCGGCGCACGGCAACGCCCAGGCGATTGTTCGTCTCCTGGGCGAAGCGGATTCCGGCACCACCGTCTAGAAGATCGGCCCCGGGCATACTCGCGGAAATCACTTGCTGAGTGATACCGTGCTCGTCCATGGCAGCAAGGCGGCCAGCATCGAGATCCCCTAGTACGATGTCGCTCTCTGGGGAATAGCCGGGATTGCTGCTGGCATCAAAATGGGCGTGGACCAGCGGGGGAACAAGGAAATGCTCCTCAAGAGCTACGATCCTCATCTTCTCTCCTGTTGAGATAACCCGCTCGTCGCGACGATCCAATTTTTCACCGCGGAGGCCGGATTATTGCGCTTTCAGATGTCAGGAAACCTTGAGCGCGCCGCTGTCCATGTAGACGATCTCGCCAACGAGCAGACCGTCCCGGCACTCGAGTACGATCATGCACGGTGATTTGACCGACTTTCCGGAAACGTTGAGACTTTGCAGGTCGTCCCCGGCGGCTTCCACGTCGAACTCTCCCTCGACGTAGATGTAAGTGTCCACGACGGTCACGCGCGTAAAAGACTTGAGCGCCGGACCAGGCCACTTTTCGAAACGGTCGAGATAGAACTCGCGGATGCCGTTAAAGCTGTCTACGTCAACGCCGAGTGCCGGAATTCTTTGGTAGGAGCCAACCGGATGAACCGTCGCCATCGTTTCTTCGATGTCGCTCGACCATTCCGCGACGAGATGGCGTTCAAACACTTCCTTGTTAGCCCGGCTCAGGTCGGTGTCCGCCACAAAGACGGGGCCGTTTGTGTAGCTTTCGATTGAAAAGGGTTTGCCTTGCCACATCAGAGCTTTGGTACGGGTCTGCAGGGTTGCCATATTCTGTCTTCTCCTTGTAGATAGAGCTCAACTGACTGGCTCGTCACGGCCTTCGCGTCTATGCGTGCCAGCCCATACCCATAAGCTAATGCCGCCTTCATAGCGTGTCCAACGGCAAATCCTGATGGCATGATCGAATCTTGTGAACGTCTTTCGGGCCTTCAGACTGGTTCACTGCGACTGCCGAATGAGATCTCAAAGTGAGATTGCCCAATCAGCATTTGCTGCTGGACATGCCGTGGCAGCCGGATAATCTATGCGACATCAGGAAGACGCGCCGACCGTGTCGAGCGTCGCATACGTTTACATAAGCAGAGATCTGCAGGAGGGACATTGATGCCTGGCTCGACCAATCCGATCTTCAACGCCAACCGGATGAAGATCGGCATCTTTGCCATAAATGGCAGAGGTGGGATCATGACGACGGTACCGGAAGCCTATGAGCCAACCTGGGACCTGTCGGTGAAGACTTCGCAGATGGCAGACGCAGCCGGTTTCGAGGCGATTGTCTCCTACGCCCGCTGGAAAGGCTGGGTAACAGGTGGCAATGACGATTCCACCGGCGTCACGATGGATCCTTTCACGTGGGCAGCAGGCATTGCGCAGGCGACGCGCTATTCCGCCGTCTTTGCAACCTCGCATGCCCCCACGATCCATCCTATCCTCGCGGCCAAGCAGAGCTCGACGATCGATATCATTGCCGGCGGCCGCTTCGGGCTGAATGTCGTAGGTGGCTGGAACAAGCCCGAACTCGAGATGTTCGGTGCGCCCTTCAAGGAACATGATCGACGCTACGACCACCTGTCGGAATGGCTCGCCGTTATCCGCCAGCTCTGGCAATCTCATGACGAATTCGACTTTCACGGGGACTTCTTCGATGTCGTGCGTGCATCGTCAATGCCCAAGCCAGTGCAGAAGTCGAATCCGCCGATCATGAATGCAGGTGGATCGGACCGGGGCCGGCAATTTGCGTGCGAGAACGCCGATATGTGCTTCCTCATCATCCAGTCTGAGTCGCCTGCGGCAATCCGGCGCCAGGTGGACGAGTATAAGCGCCTGGCGAGAGAGGAGTTCGGCCGCGAGATCCAGGTATGGACCAATTCGATGGTGATGCAGCGTGATACGCAGGCGGAGGCGGATGCGTATTACCACCGCTGCATTGTCGAGTATGAAGACAAGGCGTGCGTCGATGCGTGGATGCAGATGCAGCAGGAGCACGCAAAGCTCATGTCGCCTGAGGCATTGAAGGCTTTCCGTCAGCGCATGGCCGGCAGCGGTGGCGGTTTTCCGCTGATAGGCTCCGCAGCGCGCATCGCCGAGCGCCTGGAGATGCTGGCGGACTGCGGGCTCGACGGCATTCTGCTGACCTGGGTTGATCCGCTGGACGGGATCGGGCGCTTCACCCGAGACGTGCTTCCGCTTATGGAGCAGACTGGCCTGCGTGCGCCTTTCACCGCACGGAGTCAGAGCGAGATGGGGCGGACCTGATCGCTTGTCGGCATGTGAGGAGCTAAATATGAACGAGATCGTAACGATAAGCCAGGGGCAGTTGAGGGGAGAGCCGTCCGTGGACGGCGAGGTGACTGCGTTTCGCGGCATTCCGTTCGCGTCGCCGCCTGTTGGCGATCTGCGCTGGCGTGCTCCGCAGCCTCCGGCTGCCTGGAGCGGCGTGAGAGACGCCACGCGCGCGAAGTCCATTGCGATTCAACAATCGATGTTAGGTAATTCGCTTCTCCCCTTTGGCGCTGAAAGCCAGTCAGAGGATTGTCTGTATCTCAACGTATGGACGGCGGCCAAGGATGCCGCAGAGAAGCGTCCGGTGATAGTGTGGATCCATCCCGGTGGCTTCCAGTTTGGATCAGGATCGGCTCCCTTCTTTGATGGTGATGCATGGGCGCGTGACGGGGTGGTGTTCGTTACCATTAACTACCGTTTGGCGAAACTTGGTTTTCTCGCCCACCCCCAGCTTTCTCTGGAAAATGACGAGGGCATTTCCGGCAATTACGGGCTGCTTGACCAGATCGCGGCGCTCCAGTGGGTGCGGGACAACATTGCTGAGTTCGGCGGCGACCCCGGATGCGTGACTATCTTCGGCATTTCTGCGGGCGCCTCCAGCGTCAGCCTGCTCATGGCATCGCCCCGCGCACGCGGCCTGTTCCATCGAGCGATCGCTGAGAGCGGTGGAAGTTTCGGTACCGTGGCTGAAGATAGCGGCGTTGCTGATCGCTGGCAATCTCTGGCGGCAGCAACACGGTCGGGTGAAGCTTGGGCCGACGGTATTGCAGACGGTGCCAACCTGGACATCCGGACGCTCGATGTCGATACGATCCGGGCAGCGAGCGGTGTCGACGGCACCAATATGCAGGGGATTTTTGACGCGGCTCAGCCAATTGTGGATGGGGCGGTACTGCCGGCGGGGAGCTATCAGATCTTTGAGAGCCGGCAGCAGGCTGCTGTCCCGCTACTCGTTGGTTCGGTTGCGAATGAAGATCTCGTGATCGGTTTCTCCCCCAGCCTCGCAGCGTATCGCGACTACGTTCAAATTGAATATGGCGATAGTGCGGAGCGCTTCCTTGCGCTTTACCCAGCCGCGACAGATGCGCAAGCGCTTGCCGCTAGCCTGAAGGCCAATAGTCACCGTGTATTCACCTGGCAGAATTGGACATGGGCCCATCTTCATGCAGCAGCTGGCCGCGACGTCTACTACTACCAGTTTCAGAAAGCCCCCCCGGTGCCGGCTGATAGTTACGACGAACAGGCCTTCCCAAGGCCACTGGGAGCTTTTCACTGCAGCTCTATCTTCTTTAGTTTCGATCGCTTTAGTCTGCGAGATTGGCCATGGCAACCCGGGGACTATGCTTTGGGCAAGACAATCCGCGCCGCCTGGGTGCAATTCGCTCGTACCGGCCGTCCGGCGGCGAAGGGTCTTCCAGATTGGCCGGTTTTCGATCCAGCCGCGCCGCGTGTCATGGCGTTCAACGATGACATCGGCTTGACCCATGTGCTTTGGCTTGAGCATCTCCACTATTGGGATGCACACTATGGTGCACGACGTGCTGCGAGCTATGTCACCGGCTAGGTGGAGACGTACTTGTTTGGTCCAGGCAGTGAGAGTCTTTTAGGAGCGGCGAGTTTCTCTTGCTCGACAAAAGTGCTTCGGGAGTTCGCCGCGGGTTGAGGCGATCATTTAACAATCTGTTTATAAACGCAATGCTAAGGAATGCAAATGATATAAGGCGGGATAGATTCTTGATTTTGCGTCTGCCGTTGTGCCGGGCGGTATGAATTCGACGCGTTGAACCAGGTAGGTTGACGAAATTGCTGATCAAAACAATGTGCTCGGATACCTATGGCGGAGGGCACCGCTGATACTTATCGTTGGAGGAGACAAAATGTCTGTTAGCTACGTCATGGTCGCGATTGCCATCGCCGCCAATCTCATTGCCGTCTATTTCATGAAGCTCTGCGCCGGCATGACACTGCCATGGCCCACCCTTGGAATGATTCTCGCCAATATGTTGACGCTTTGGTTCCTGGGGCGAGCGATGGTGGCCGGAGCGCCGGTTAGTGCCGCAGTGACAGCGTTGACCGTTGGCGTAATGATCGGCTCGTTCCTCATAGGTCTCTCGTTCGGCGAACGGATTTCGGTTGTTCAGGGAATTGGCGGGGTGATCGCCATCGCCGGCGTTGTCATTGGAAACCTGGCTTAGGAGATCGAGTCGTGCTTTTTTATCCGCTCGGTGGCAAGTGAGATGGACGCTTGTGCCAGGCACTGAATTCTGCTGGAGGGGACACATGACATCGTTGAAAGGCAAGGTGGCCATCGTCACTGGCGCGGGCCGAGGCATTGGCCGCGCTATTGCGGTCAAGCTTGCGCAATGCGGTGCAGAAGTTGTTTTGGTCGATCTGGAAGCGCCGGCCGAATCGGCGAAATTAGCCGGAGATTCGGCAATGGCTTTCGCTGGGGATGTGTCAATCGAGGCGACATGGGCAAAACTCGGACATGCCATAGACGAAAGGTTCAACCGTCTGGATATCGTCGTGAACAATGCCGCTGCCTTTCCGCGTGGCCTGATTGATGAACTGGACTTCGACACATGGCGTAGGGGGTTCGCAGTCAATCTCGACGCACAATTCTATAGCGCGAAGCATTTCGTGCCACGCATGCGCAAGAATGGCTATGGTCGATTCATTGCCATATCGTCCAATTCGATCGGCATCGCGGAGCAGGCGCTCAGTGCCTACATAGCGACGAAAATGGGCGCGATCGGGTTTATGCGAGGTCTCGCCAATGACGTCGCCGCCGACGGGATCACCTGTAACGCGATACTCCCGTCCCTGACCGATACGCCTGCCACGGCTGGCATGCCCGAGGACGCGAAACGAGCCGTCTGGCAGCAACAGGCAATCAAGCGATTAGCGGAGCCGCGGGACCTTGTCGGTCCGGTCGCCTTCCTTGCGAGTGAGGAGGCCGGGTTTATCACAGGGCAGGCGTTGGTCGTTGACGGTGGACTCTATAAGGTCAGCTAGTGTTAGCCGACCAACCTCATCAACAATATGAGAGGACAACCATGACAGGCAGGCTTCAGGATAAGGTTTGCGTTATCACAGGTACGGGTGGGAGCATGGGGCGCGCCGCAGCGCTGCTATTCGCACGAGAAGGCGCGCGTATCGTAGGGTGCGATTTAAACGAAGCAGCTGGCGCGGATACGGTAGAGGCGGTGCTTGCTGCAGGCGGCGAAATGGTCTCCCGCCATCCCTGCAATCTCACTCATTCGGATGAGTGCCGCGCCTTGGTCGATCTCGCGATTGAGCGCTTTGACCGGATCGACGTGCTCTACAACAATGCAGCGATGGCCTATTTCAACTGGATTGAAGATATTTCAGATGAAGAATGGACGCGCAGCCTGAACGAGGAGGTCAGTCTCGTTTTCTTCCTCACTCGCACTGCCTGGCCCTACCTTAAGAAAAGCGGCGGCACGATTGTCAATACGGCCTCCGCGAACGCGTACACGACGGTACGCACGCTCGGATCTTTGGCGCATTGCACATCGAAGGCCGGTGTCATCGCGATGACGCGCCAGATGGCGATGGAGGGGCGTGAATTTGGCATCCGTGCCAATTCCATTTCCCCGGGAGTGACTGAGACCAACCAGACCCGCGAGCAGCTTAATAATAAGGAATGGGCCGATCACGTGCTCGGTCGAATTATGCTCGGCCGCGCCGCAAAACCAGAAGAGGTGGCGCAGGCGGCACTCTTCCTGGCTTCGGACGAGAGCTCCTATATCACCGGCACAGATTTGATCGTGGATGGCGGAATGCTTGCCTGGTGATCCACTATCACCACTTTCGATCATGCCATCTGAATTCGCCGTTGGACACGATATCACGACGCCACTAGCTTATGCGATATGGACAGCACGCATATACGCAAAGGCTCGCGACGAGCCAGTCAGTTGACGTCTATCTATATCTACGGGATGGAATAGGGCAATGGAGCCAACTCGTACGAAGATTTATGTCACCCCCATCATCAAGCTGGAAATCCTTCGTGGAGAATTGAAATGAACACTTCGGGTTACTCGAACAACGACGTGAGCCTTTTGGCAGGGCGTCTTCTCATGGCGATAATTTTTGTTATCAGTGGCGTGGAAAAGCTCATTTCGCCGGGCCCCACTATGGGCTACATCGCATCATTAGGGTTGCCTGCACCGCTGCTGGGGTACATCGGTTCAATGGTACTTGAACTGGTATGCGCGACGTCGCTGATCCTTGGGTACCGCACTCGCGTCGTAGCGTGGGTACTGGCGATTTACTGCGTTGTGACTGCGATCATCTTCCATCATGCATTTGGCGACCAGAGTCAAATGTTCAACTTCCTCAAGAACGTCGCCATGGCGGGCGGCCTTCTGGCCTTCTCAGCCCATGGTGCGGGTGCATTCAGTATCGACCGCCGGATCAATCGTCGCGCTTCGGTTGTGGTTCCGTCTGCGCTTTAGTCGCATTGCTCGATCCAGTCTATGCCCACCAGCACTCGCTTCGCCGTCGCTGTC
This sequence comes from Paraburkholderia solitsugae, assembly GCF_013177695.1. Classification (GTDB taxonomy): domain Bacteria; phylum Pseudomonadota; class Gammaproteobacteria; order Burkholderiales; family Burkholderiaceae; genus Paraburkholderia; species Paraburkholderia solitsugae. The sequence continues at coordinate 75,265 of NZ_WOEY01000065.1, forward strand.
CACACACTCGCTGCGCTTGCCGTCAACGGCGGCAAGCCGCTGCGTTCGGAGGATCTGGCCAATTCGGTGAACACCGGTGCGGTGGTCATTCGTGGCTTGCTTTCGCGGCTGAGCGACGCAGGTCTAACGAAGTCGCAATTGGGCGCCGGCGGGGGCGCATTGCTAGCAAAGCCGCTTAAAAGGATCTGTCTGCTGGACGTTTATAACGCAGTCGAGGATACGGAGCTCTTCAGCCTGCCTCGGACACCGCCATGCATTGCCTGTCCGGTCGGCGCTGATATTCAGGAAGCCATGCACCCGGCGCTGCAACGGGCCAGAAACTCAAGCCAGTCGATCTTGGTGGCCGTCACTCGAGCAGCGTGGTTAGCGATCTCGTTCCTGGCGCGCGTCTCGTCAAGGCATTCAACCACCTCGATGTGAACGTTCTGCACGAGCCGGAAGTGTCTGGTGGAAATCGCGTGCTGTTTTACTCCGGTGACGACCTGGATGCCAAAGCGACCGTCCGCTCGCTTATAGCGAAGGCCGGCTTTTTCGCAGTCGATCTTGGAGCGCTCGATGTCGGCGGGCCGCTAGCATCGTTGCCGTTCGGTGCGCTGGCTGGAGTCAGGTTCGTCAAAGTGTAAGGCGAGGGGAGGCTCCGGTGTTCTGGACAAGCGCTGCCCGCGGCTCACCGAGTGAGCGGCGGGCAACGTTGTCCTTGCCGGTGGGTGCCTCAGATGCCGGCTCATGCTTGCAGAAATGGGGAGGTCCTTATGGGCGGTTCACCGAGGGGCGGAAACGCGCTCCATAGTGATCTGCTCGCAGCCTGGGTCCGGTTTCCGGAAACAGCTGTTCGCGCATGGTGCCTTCCTTATAGCCAGTCTTGAAGGCCCCCCTTTCCTGAAGACGTGGGATGACCAGATCGATGAAATTCTGGAGATTATCAGGTTCGACGGTGCGCACGAGATTAAATCCATCTACATCGGCTTCGTCGCGCCATTTCAACAGCGTATCGCAGACCTGATCGGGCGAGCCCACAATGAACGCCTCTCTTCCACCGACATTGGCGAAGCGCGCGAGCTCGCGCAACGTCACCTTGCCCATGTCGCCGGTAGCGCGCATGGAATCGGCGATGGACTGCACAGCATTGCTTTCCACCACGTCAATCGGTCCATCAGGATCGTAACGCGACAGATCCACGCCGAGCCAGGTGGAAAAGATCGCGAGATTGCCTTCCTCACTTGTATAGCGCTGATATTCCCGGACCCGATCGCGCGCCTCGTCTTCAGTCGCACCGACAATGACGGTAGTTGCATTGAATACTTTTATGGAATCTGGCGTACGTCCGGCGGCTACCGCGGCCTGGCGATATCGCTGAGTTGTTTTGCTGGCAAAGTCGATGCTGTTGGTGGACATGAAGCTGCACTCCGCATGTCGACCCGCGAAGGCGATCCCTCGGGATGAGGCACCCGCTGAAAAGAGCAATGGTGTCCGCTGGGGCGACGGTTCACACAAATGAATGCCGTCGCAAGAGAAATGCTCTGAACGATGATGAATCGTATGCACCTTGGAGGGATCGGTAAAGATTCCGCGCGCACGGTCGCGAATCGCAGCGCCGTCCTCCCAGCTGGCTTCCCAAAGCTTGTAAACAAGATCCATGTACTCATCTGCAATATCGTAACGGGCGTCATGTGAAACCATCTCGCTCTGCCCCATCGCTTTCGCGGTTGATGGCATCACGCCGGTAACGATGTTCCATGCCAGCCGGCCTTCCGTGAGTTGATCAAGCGTCGACAGACGGCGGGCAAGGAGATAGGGCGGTTCGTAAGTGGTGTTGCCGGTCACACCGAAGGTGATATGTCGGGTAACGGAGGCCATGGCCGAAATCAACAACATTGGATCGTTGGCGGGAAAGTGCGCGCCGCTTCGGATTGCGGCATCGGGCGCACCGCCATATGTGTCCGGCACGCCGAGTGCATCGGCAAGGAACACGCAGTCGATCAATCCCGATTCCGTCTGTTTGGCGAGGTCGGTCCAGAATTTGAGCTTGTTGTAGTCAGCTCCGGTTGACTGCGGGTGCGGCCACATTCCTGCCCATGATTGCGTAGGCGAAGCCATATAGAAAGCGTTGATAGCGATGTGGCGCTGGGATGTCATGAGACTCTCCAATTTGAAGTTATGCTAATTAAGTTATTGAAAATAGTTGACGAATGGCACACGCAGGCCGGCCTGCACCATAAGCGGAAGCACGTCCCGGGCGATGCGCCAGATCCCGTCCGCCATTCCCGGTCACCATGGCAAAGATGCCGATCTTCATACGGTTGGCGTGTCTTCCTTATCTTGCATAGATTATCTGGCTGTCACGGCATGTCCAGCAGCAAAACCTGATAGGGCAATCTCACTTCGAGAACAGGGTGCAGAGCGACGATGTTTTTAATTGACTTTGTCAGTCGCCGATTGAGTAGTCCTCTAATCAAAGCATGTCACCTGATCTTGAAACCAGATCACGCTGTGAGTTTTCTGTTCTGGACGTTAGTGAAGTCGACGGAGATACTCTCTAAAAATCACTGAGGAGGCGAACGATGATTGATGGTCTGCCCGTTTTAGATGCTGTCGTGCACGCCTATAACATGGATGCGGCGAACTACGCCAATCGCTTTGCCGCCCCGTTATGCGATCTTGTTTATGGATCGGTCGTGGCGACAGCTCGGCATGGCTACGCACCGACGCGGTCGCAATTCTATCGGGACTGGTCTATCCAGGAGGCGGCTGAGCAGGTGTTCCTCGAAAGCGATACCGATCTCGCCGTTTATCACGTTCTACCCATATTCTCGTTCAAGGACGGGTTGTGCAGCCTGGAAAAGGCAATTGAGGCTCAGGCGCGATGGCCGAATCGGTTTATCACTTACTGCGGCGTTGATCCGATGACCGGTAAGGCCGCGCTGGATGAATTGGAACGGCAGGTGGAACTGTTGCGTCCGGTCGGACTCAAGCTCTATCCGAACAGCTGGGTTGGCAGCGAGATACGTGGATGGAAGATGGACGATCCGGAAATCGCGTTTCCATTGTTCGAACGGGCCGAGAGGCTTGGGATCAAGGTCGTTGCCGTACATAAGGCACTTCCGCTTGGGCCTGTGCCCATGGAGCATTACAAGGTCGACGATATCGACCGGGCATGCATGGCTTTCCCTGGGCTGAATTTCGAGGTTGTCCACGGAGGCATGGCGTTCCTCGAGGAGACGGCGTGGCAGCTCGCGCGGTTCGACAATGTATATGTCAATCTGGAGATCACCAGCGCTCTGGCGGCAAGCCGCCCGGCGGCATTTCTTCATGCGATGGCTGCGCTGATCGGCCCAGGAGGGCAGGATGCTATCGAGCGGATCCTGTGGGGCACGGGAGCGATGGCCTTTCATCCACAACCGCTGCTGGAGACGTTCGTACGCGAATTCGCTTTTCCGGAGGCGCTAATCGAGGGCGCTGGTCTTCCGCAACTCGATCTTGCCGCCAAGCGCGCGATCCTGTTTGACAATTATGGCCGCATGACGGGACTCGATCTCGACGCCCGCCTCTCAGCTACGCGCGACGACGAATTCGCGCGCCGGCGGCCAGACGGGCCGCTCGCACCGTTCTCAACCGTGCAGGAGTTTTCCAATGCGTGACACCGCCGGAATTCAAACCGTGCTCGATCAGGTGGTCGATCCCTGCTCGATTGCAACAGGCCTTCCAATTAGCCTGATCGACATGGGAATGGTGACGAAGGTAACGCTGAACGAAGACGGTGTGGCGCACATTGGGTTGCGCCTGACCAGTCCGGTTTGCTGGCAAGCGGCCAATATCATCGCTCAGGTGGAGCAGGTGGTGGCGCGCGTGCCTGGCGTCAGCAAGGTTATCTGTACAGTCGATCCTGCGTCGGAATGGACTCCGGACATGATGGCGGCGGGCCCCCGCGCCGAACTGCGCCGCCTGCGGCCAATGGGAGCATTGTCGTGAACACCGTAGTCACAGGCGAGCCGACATGGCGCGTGCCGCCGGTTGAGGTGGTGCATCGCAGCCGGTATGTCGAGGTGGATGGGATGCGCACCCATTATCTCGAGGCTGGCGAAGGGCCTGCAGTCGTGCTATTTCACAGCGGCGAGTTTGGCGGTGGTGCCGAGACGAGCTGGGAATATCTTATACCCGCGCTCGCCCGCCATTTCCGGGTGATTGCCCCAGACTGGCTTGGATTCGGCAGGACTGCAAAGATTCATGATTTCGACAGCAAGCGGGAGCGCATGCTGTCGCACATAGTGCGTTTCATTCAACTGATGGCGCTGGACAAAGCGCATTTCGTTGGAAATTCGATGGGGGCAACCTTTCTGCTCCAGATGGCTGCCGAAAGGCCGTGCCGGTTGCCGATAGATCGCCTGGTCGCGATTAGCGGCGGCGGTTTCATTCCCGACAACGAAGAACGCCGCCGCCTGCTCGACTATGACGGCAGCGAGGAAGCTATGGCTGGTCTACTCGCTGCCATATTCGAAGATCCCGTCTGGTATCAGGATCGCGAGTACGTCCGCCGCCGCCATGCACTTAGCGTCGCACCTGGGGCGTGGGAGGCGATCGCAGCGGCACGCTTTCGCTCGCCGCAGGCGCCCGTTCGTACTGAGTTCGGCGGCGCCGATCGCACGCCGTACGGGAACATAACAGCCAGAACGCTGATCGTTGCAGGGGATCGGGACAGGCTGCGGCTTCCGGGGTTCGCTAACGAACTCGCTGCGCGCATTCCTGACGCCCGTGCGGCGGTTCTCGCGAACGCTGGCCACTGCCCGAACATCGAAAGGGCAGATGAGGTAGGAAAGCTAATCATCGAGTTTCTGACGGAAGGCACCTGAACTCTCTGTTTGACGCGCCGTAAGGCGCCGATCTGACCTGGCAAATTGATATCGCAAGCATCTTCGTTTCCGTTTCGCTCCGGCCTTACAAGAGGTCCCATGTCCAATACCGCAGCTATCGAGTCCGATCAGTCTCGTGCCATCGTTTATCGTTCCCGTGGCCAGAGCCACGGCTACATCACGCGCCTGATGAGTCCTGGTGATCTGGGCCGGGTCCTGAAGCCGTTCGTCTTCCTCGATCTCTTTGACAATCGTGGCGACGTCTTTCCGACCTTCGGCCTGCATCCCCATTCGGGGCTCGCGACGCTGACCTGCGTGGCCGAAGGTAGTGTCAGCTACGAAGACACGAACAACGCGACCGGCATTCTGCGTGCGGGAGGAGTGGAATGGATGCGCGCCGGCGAGGGGGTGTGGCATGCGGGGGGAGCAGGCGAGCCGGGGTTGACACGTGGTTTCCAGCTCTGGGTCGCGCTGCCGCCGGATTTGGAGCTCGGTCCGTCGGAAAGCGTCTATCAGTCCGCAGCCGATACTCCGCAAATAGGGCTCGCCCGGGTGCTGCTTGGGGATCCAGCACATCCGTCGTGGCCTCGTTGAGCAAGGGCGCCTTTGAACGCGCGTTGCCCGCAGCACCGAAAGGAGACGCAATGACTAACGATAATCCGGACGCATCGCGCACCGCTTACTACGAGCAGATTGGCCGCCAGCGTATGACGCCGCTTTGGGAATCGCTGCACAGTCTCGTTCCGAAAGCCCCTCGGCCGAAAACGCTGCCTGCGATCTGGAAATATGCGCAGGTGCGGGATCTCGTGATGCGGGCCGGTTCCCTGATCAGCGCCGAAGAAGCCGTGCGTCGCGTGTTGGTGCTCGAAAACCCCGGTCTCCCAGGCAAGTCGAGTATGACGCCGAACCTGTACGCCGGACTGCAGCTGATCCTGCCCGGCGAGATTGCCCCCAGCCACCGGCATACGCAGTCGGCGCTGCGCTTCATTGTAGAAGGCAAGGGCGCCTGGACGGCCGTCAACGGCGAGCGCACAACGATGCACCCGGGTGATTTCATCATTACGCCGTCATGGACATGGCATGACCACGGCAATCCTTCCCTGAAAGAGGGGGGCGAACCCGTTGTGTGGCTCGATGGCCTGGATATCCCGCTTGTCGCGCACATGGACGCTGGTTTTGCCGAAAACTACTCCGAGACTACACAGCCGATCTCGCGGCCCGAGGGCGACAGTTTTGCGCGCTTTGGCCACAACATGGGACCTGTGAGGCACCGGGTATCCGATCCCACTTCGCCGATATTCAGCTACCCCTATACGCGCAGCCGCGAAGCGCTCGACGCGTTGTACCGCAATGGTGAACTCGACGAGTGGGACGGCGTGAAGCTGCGCTACGTGAATCCGGCCACGGGCGGCTGGCCCATGCCGGGCATCGCGACGTTCATGCAGTACCTGCCCGCAGGCTTCAAGGGGCGCGCCTATCGCAGCACAGACGCAACGATTTACTGCGTCGTAGAAGGCAAGGGCACGGTCAGGATCGGCGACGATGAGTTCCTGTTCGAACCGCATGACGTGTTCATCGCACCGTCGTGGGCACCCGTGCGGCTCTCGGCATCGGTGGAAAGCGTGTTGTTCAGCTACTCGGATCGCCCTGTGCTTGCCGCACTGAATTTGTTGCGCGAAGAACGCAGCTAGACGCAGCCGTTTCGCTTCTGCACGCCCTGCTCGCGGCACGCTGCTGCTTTCTTAACCCTGTCGAGTAAAAACATTATGGCTTTTGTTTTCCCGCCCGAAGCGCCCATCGCTGTTCCCGTCGCCGGCGGCGACGCTCAATTCGCGGTGCGCCGCGTCTATTGTGTAGGCCGGAACTATGCGGCGCATGCGCGCGAAATGGGCTTCGATCCAGATCGCGCACCGCCGTTCTTCTTCTGCAAACCTGCCGATGCCATCGTGCCCGTCGCTTATGGCGAAACACTCGAACTGGCTTATCCGTCGCAGACGCGGAACTACTACTACGAAGCTGAACTCGTAGCGGTGATCGGCAAGAGCGGCTCGGATATCGATGTCGAGCAGGCGCTCGAGCACGTATGGGGTTATGCGGTAGGCCTCGATATGACGCGGCGCGATCTGCAAATGAAGATGCGCGAAATGGGGCGTCCGTGGGAGGTTGGCAAGGCGTTTGACCGCTCGGCGCCGATTGGACCGATTCATCCGACCAGCGTGGTCGGCCACTTCGAAAACGCCGGCCTGTGGCTGACGGTCAACGGCGAGACCAAACAGCAGAGCGACGTGTCGTATCTCATCTGGTCGGTCGCGGAGACAGTGGCGTATCTGTCGAAGTTCTTCCGCCTCGAACCAGGTGATCTGATCTTCACGGGCACGCCTGAAGGCGTCGGTGCTGTGCAGAAGGGCGACACGATGAAGGTCGGTGTCGATCGTCTGGGTGAAATCGCCGTGAGCGTCGTTTGACTTCAGGCGTTGCAATCGATGGAAGAACTCACTGTGCAACTCCATAGCTTCTTCAACAGTTCGACATCGTATCGCGTGCGCATCGCGCTCGCTCTCAAGGGGATTGCCTATGAAACGCTGCCCGTCAACATTCGCACAGGCGAGCATCGTGCCGCCAATTACGTTGCGAGCGTGAATCCGTCCGCTTTGGTGCCCACGCTGATGGACCGGGATCCATGTTCCCGGCCTAAATGAAGAGGATTCCTACTGCATCGGAGACGCTACTGCTCAGTCAGCAACGGCATAGCTCTCGAGCCAATGAGCATAGGGTGCGGGAAGTGTCCATGACGCACGGTCGATCCCGAGCTTGCGCGCTGCGGAATACGGCCAATGAGGATCGGCAAGATGCGCGCGCCCAACCATCACGAGGTCGAGTTGTCCATTTTCAACGCAACGATTTGCGACTTCTGGCGTATCGATGCCCCACGCCGATGCAACAGGTAGTTGCGCTTCGCGGCGTATGCGTTCGGCAATGGGCACGAGGAATGCAGGCGCCCACGGAATTTGAGCTGTCGGTGTGGAGAAGCCTACGCTAACGCTCAGCATGTCCAGACCCGCACGCTTGAAGTTCTTTGCCAGTTCGATGGATTCGGCGAGGGTCTCCTCGTCGCGCCCGTCGTATTCGATGACGCCGAAACGGGCGGTCAGCGGCAGATGTTCGGGCCATACATCGCGCACCGCCGCCAGAGTCTCCAGCAGGAAACGGCTGCGGTTATCGAGGCTGCCGCCATAGACGTCGTTCCGTTGATTCGAGTGCATCGAGAAAAAACTCTGGCCGAGATAGCCGTGTGCAAAGTGCAGCTCGAGCCATTCGAAGCCGGCGTCCCGCGCACGTTTCGCGGCCGCTACGAAATCCTCGCGCACCCGGGCGATGTCCTGAAGCGTCATTGCCTTGGGTACTCTCGGCAGATGGTCGCCGAATGCGATGGCCGACGGCGCGATGGTCTGCCAGCCGCGAGGATCGTCGGCAGCGATGTGGTTGCCACCTTCCCACGGGCGGTTCGCGCTGGCTTTGCGGCCTGCATGGGCGAGCTGGATGCCGGGCACGGCCCCGGCCGCACGGATTGAAGCGACGATGGGCGCAAAAGCTTGTGCCTGCTGGTCGCTCCAGAGGCCGGTGCAGCCCGGCGTAATTCGACCCTCCGGCGACACCGCAGTCGCCTCGACGATGACGAGGCCTGCGCCGCCGCGTGCGAGTCCGGCAAGATGCACGCGATGCCAATCGTTGATCAGTCCGTCGATGGCGTTGTACTGGCACATCGGCGGAATTGCAATGCGATTGCGCAGAGATACGTCCTTAAGGTTGAAAGGAGTGAACAAAGCGGACATCCGGCGTGCTCCTTGAAAAATCGCGATTTCAGTTGATATCGATGCAGGTGACGCTCGACTTAGTCGACACGTCTTTATGTCGCATAGAATTGTCCCGTTGCAACGTCATGTCCAACAGCAAATCCAGATGAGCCGATCTCACTTTGAGAACATCATGCAGATTGACATTGCTGCTGGACAGGCGAGGGGGATGGTTGAATCGCGGTGCGGATGGATGATGATGCAATCATATACATCCGCAAGATCGATTCGGAGTATGGACTGCGCATGCAATCTCGTGTGGGACGACGAAACCCGCTCTACAGCGCGGCCATAGGGAAAGTTCTGCTGGCGTGGATGCCACCAGAGGACGTCCGCGAGGCGCTCGGTGGATAGCGTCAAGCAGGAAGTTCAGTTTACCGACAAACATCTTGGCCGGTCGGCCGAGGTGATTGTCGCTGCGTCAGGGGGCATGGTTGTCGCTCCGTTCGGGTTGTCAGTGGGTAATTGACGGCGGCGCTCTTTCTGCTTGTCGCTAGCTGTGCGGCGCCGATAGCTTTCGACATTCAGCTCGAAGATCGACTAGAAGCACCTTGCCGTCCCGTACGCATACGATTGTGGATCGATCTTTCATGTTCTTCAGTGTAAGAGGTGATGCTTCCGCGTTTAGATCCAATTGTGAACCAGCTTAAGGCTTTCAACGTGCAGAATATCCCACCGGGGGACATCCGCATTTAGCGGTAAAAAAATGACAAAAACCCTGGTCGGTTACGCCCAGCGAAATGCTGTAAGCTGAAAAATCGAAATGATTATGCCGGCGCGAAAACGACATGAAAACTCGCTCGCCACTTATCCTCTGCTTGCCGCTCGCGTTGTTCTTTGCCGCCTGCTTGCTGTCCCTTTCCACCTTCGTGATTGCTGTTGTCTGGATGGCAATTGGCGTGATGGCACTCGGACATCGCACCTTTGAGAGCTTTCCTTCAACCGGTATTCGCCAGGAGTGGCTCCGAGGGTATCGCTCAGCGTTCGTGTGGTTCTATCACCTGGCGTGGTGGCCCTGGTACATGCGCTCGCCTATCCGAGACACAGCCGGTCAGATGGGAGCGGCGCTGCGTCGAACGAAGAAATCGCAGGGTAAGAGGCCGGATAGCCCGTCGGACCACCAGTCAAATGGTGATCGCGAGTGAACGCGGCGCGAAAAAAGACCGGCGTGAGGCCGGCTTGAAAGGTCTAGCGTCCGAGTGAGCTGGAAGTGAAGCACAGCCGCGACCTTCCCAGCGGTGCTGAATGCGTCTGTGAAGACTGGACGAACGCTCGTTTGCGCACCGCGCTTCATCGGCGGTGGGCGTCGATTATTCGCGCGGATATATTTGGGAAATTGCCACCCGCGCCGGCGTGGCAGACCTGCTTACAAGACGGCGTAACTGATCATTCCCCTGGCGCGGCGGGATCGCACGGGCACGGTTTCGCTCGAGGCGTCCTCTCGCGTCCGTCCATAGCGCACTCGCCAAAGTACTGTGTAAACGTGCAGTATCACGAGCTGCACGTAAAGGCCTAGACTGACCATTCCGACACAAACGCGGAGTGCGCCATGGTCACCAAGACCGTCCGCCGGACACTTTCCGGTCTGACTTCGGCGTTTTCGCCGGCTCCGAAGGGCAAGCAGGGGGTCGCATATACCGTGAAATCGGCCCAGCAACGCGCCGACGAAGCCTGGAGGCGCACGACGCACGGAGTGCACAGTTCCTTACTCCGTAAAGATCCGAAAGTGTGATTTTCGGAAACCAGAAGCAAGACCGAGCCTGCCGTCCGAATTGGCTGTCATCGAAGCCGGAGACGAACTATGACTGCGCCGCAAAAACTTGACGGTGTGACGCTGAAGCCCCAAGCCAGGGCTCCGCGCAAGCTGATCGAAGTCCCCGACCCTGAAGCGCGCCCGGACCTTTTGGAAGCCGTTCGCCGAGTCGTGGCTGAGAATCGGGAAGCTGGGGAGCGACGACCCCGAGAATAATTCGATCCTGTTTTATTTAGCCAACTTCCGAATTGGAAGCCGCAATGTGTTGCCATGTGCGCATCACGTTTGGGCCAGTCGTTGCCTGAATGCTGTTCAAAAATCGTCAATGTTTGCCGATGCGGGGATCATGCTGGGAGCGGCCCGCCTTGCTGGAGGGGCCGATATGGCCACAGATCGACTTGAACTCCCGTATCGCTATTAGCTGCGCGAAGAATTCAGCGTGAGCGCAACGCATCCGGCTCGGGTAGGGAAGTAGCCTTTAGGCGGCGTACACGTCCAGAGTCCCTGATATGCAGCGTCGGGCGAGGAGGGCGGTGCGTCCTTCATCTTGGCTCGTCGTTTGGACGGAGGGCCGCGACTGACGCACTGCAGCCATGAAGGGACACTCGACATGTGGGCAATACAGTACGTCCAATGGCGGATAGCTAGCGGGAAGCGGTCGTCTGCGGGGTGTAGCGTTCTCTTGGGCTATGGCGTATCCACGCCAACCTCCGGTGAGTCGATGCGCGATCTCAAATGGCCATTACCATCTCATGCCATGACATGCCGCCATGATCGGAACTGGACGGCTTGAGATAGCTATAGCCAAGGCGTTCATACAGCCCGACGTGACGCTCCTTGCACATGAGGTGAATGGTTTTCTTGCCCATCTCAGACATCTGCGAGACGAAGGTCCGCATCAGCAACGACGAGTAGCCTTTACCCTGGTGCGCCGGGTCGATCACCACCGACATGATTACGACGTTCGGCGCGGCAGGGTCGTGCCCGACAAGTTCCTTAAACGCTTCGTCGGACATGACCACTTCGAACGCACACCCGCTGTTGATAAAGCCGATCACTTTCCCGTGGAGTTCCATCACAAGGAACCCTTGCGGGTATTGGAAGATGCGAGTGGTAATCTTATTCCGCGTGGCAGCTTCGTCGCCCTCATAGGCCGAAGTCTCGATTTCAAAGCAGCGGTCAGTATCTGACGGAATCGCTTGTCGGAAGCTCGGAGTTGTCATCTGCAAGATTCGACCGGGGACCGGCCCATTGAGGTGGAAAAGACAAGATGATAAAAAAGAACCAAAATGCATGCGCTGCATTTTTTTCATCCGATACTGCACGTCATGCACGATAGTCTTCGCCGAATTGATCTGAACCTGTTGTTGGTCTTCGACGCGCTATTCCGGCATCGAAGCGTAGTCTCGGCAGCCGAGGAGCTTTGCCTAAGTTCGTCGGCGTGCAGTCACGCGATCTCGCGCCTACGTAGCGCATTGGGGGACGAGCTTTTCGTGCGCTTCGGGAACGGTATGCAGCCGACCGCAAGAGCCGAACAAATAGCATCGGGCGTCAGCGAAGCATTGCAAAGCCTGACGGGCAGCCTGGGGGATTTTGGTCCGTTCGTTCCGTCTGCGAGCAGTCAGACCTTTGTCTTCGCCGCGACTGACTTCACCGCGTTCGCGCTATTACCTCCCCTGGTTGCAGCGCTGGAATGCGACGCCCCACATATCCGCGTCCGCGTGATTTATTCGACCCATCGCGAGTCGCTGGATGACCTCGCCTCTGGGCGGGTTCAGTTTGCCCTAGGGTTTTCAGACGAAAACGACACCCAGGAATCCGGACTCGAGTCGCTCGATTGCCTTGCGGACGATTACGTGGTCGCGGTCCGGAAGGGGCACCCCCGAATCAAAAAAAAGCTGTCGCTAGCTCAGTACCTCGCGGAGCGACACGTCGTTGTCACCCCATGGAACGCAGAGGGCAGCGTTGTCGACGGGACGCTGCTAAAGTCGGGGCTTGTTCGCGACGTAGCCGTGCAATTGCCGAGCGTGATGGCCGCCCCGGTCATCGTTGCCAATTCTCAGCTCCTGATCACGTTACCTCGACGGGTGGCGCTACAACTGGCGGACGCGATCCCGCTAACAATTTACCCTGCGCCGTTCGATATCCCTCGCTACATACTCAAGGTGTTCTTTCATACGCGACATTCCGGGTCGCCAGCGCACCATTGGATGCGTGAACAGATGGTTTCTGCGTTAAGCGCATTGCCGAATCCAGCAAGGACAAGCTGACCAAAAGGCAAAGAGCTCCAACGTACGATCAAATGTCGCCGCTCGGCACGGTTTGGCCGCAGACAATCGTCGAGCAGTAGTTCAATGTCGGCAACTAGCGCTAAAGCCGCGAGTGACACCGGGCGATTTCGACTGCCCGCTACAGGGTCGAACTGGAACGCCAAAAATCGCTTTGACGTTGTTCCGAGGCGACGCAACGCAAGGGTAAATGAACCAGAAAAAAGCCCGCCGAAGCGGGCTTTCGTTACATCATGCCGTGCGACTTGGCATAGTCGCGTAGGGCGTCATTCATCCGTGTCTGCCAGCCTTCGCCGGTCGAGCGGAAAGCGTCGAGCACGTCGCGATCGTAACGAACGCTCGTTGCGACTTTGGTCACGTCGGCCGGTGGGCGGCCGCGGCGCTTCAGCAGTTCGGCCGCGGCACCTTCGCCGATCCGCTGCGGAAGCGTTTCACGCGCAGGGCGCATGCGCCGGATTTCTTCGGTGCTCAGCTCGCGCGCATCGGGATCTGCCGCAATGCCGCGATTGATCGCCGCGTCTTCCTCATCAGTCGGCATCACGATCGTGCGTTTGCTCAACATAATCATTCACCTCACGTTTGTTTGCCTTGCGAAGGCTGATAGCTCGTAGCGTTTCGCCACGCAGTGTATAGACCAGACAGTAGACGCGATCGCCAATCAAGCCGTAAGCGATGAAACGTGGCTCTCCGTACGCATATCGGTCGTCGAGCGCGTCGAGCGCGCTGTCCCATTCGAAGCTTTCGGCAAGAGCGAGTGAAACGCCATGTTTGCTGCGATTGATCTGGTCTTTGGCCGGGTCGAATTCGATCCCATGCGATTTATTGTACATACGATAAATGATTGATGCAAGGTCAGGCGAAACGCGGCGACATTTCCTGTTCGTCTGCCGCCGGCTGGGTTGATCTAGGATCGGTCGCGAGGTTGTCGCCAATCAACGGGCGTAGCCGCGAGACGTTTGAAGGTGGCTCGCCGACGACGCCGAGGGGCGGCGCAAGACGACCTATATTCATTTGCCGAAGGCGGAGGTCATGCTCCATGTCGCGGAGCCTCAAAAGCTCTGGCACCCACCAGGGTACGCGCTCCCGGCCGGACAACCAGTCGCGCACGCTGCGCTCGGATCGACGTAATTCACGCGCAAGATCTTTAAGGCTGCGGCCTTGTGCGTAGTACGCCATTTCGCGTGGGTTGCCATATCGGAGGTTTGGATATTTCATGATGCTTTTCTTGTAAGAGATTGAAGAAGACGCGCCCCTGACGCGCCCACGCACACCTTACATAAAACATACAAACACCAAACAAAAAGAGCCGGGATGAACCCAGCTCTCTTATTTAATCAGTCACTTAATTGTTGATAATTTATCTTATGTCAAATTGCATAAACGAAAACTCCTTAACGCAGTAGCACCGGATTTCCTTCCCCTCGATGACGTGCACCAAGTGGCCGACCTGCACTTTGTCTCGCAGCGTTGCGGTAGCCCGGCGCGTAAGATAGCCGAATGAATATTTCGAACGTAGTTCGCCCCGACGTTTCCGCCCATGTCTTAGCCTCCGCCTGAACTGATGGGAAGTTGCGAGGAAACAGCGTGATCCTGCTCAATTAGTGGCTGCGGACAGACCCGGCCCTTATATCCTCCGGCTAGGGTATGTCGTCTTCTTTCTCAAGGAGCGGCCGGTTTGATGAGCGTTACTGGGAAGCGCCACGGGTTGCCTGGCGCTGGGCCCGGGAAGTGACCGGTCTATTTGTGCCGGCTTTCTCGATTTCTGCAGTCGGCCGGGTCAGCAGCGGAAAAACGACGGTAAAGAAATCATCCAGAGGCTCCCGGCTGACGGCAATTTTCATGCGAACGACAGCGCCCTCCCAACTGTTAATCATGAAACGTGCCGTCGTATCTACATCCAGTCCGGGCACGATGCTGCCATCGCTCTGTCCCGCAAGAATCGTATCGGCGACGGTGTTTGTCCAGTGTTTCAACGACTCGGCTAGAGCCTGACGCACCAGCGGCATGTTGTCGGAGCATTCCGCGGCCATGTTGCCGATTAGACATCCCTTGGCGTAGCCAAAGCCGGCGTAACGCGACGCCAGGAATTCGAAATGGTTTCGCAGACGCACAACCGGTGCAACGGAGACATCGGAAAGCAACTCTCGCCTGGAGCCTGCGGTATAGATCTCGAGCACTTCGACGGCCAGCAACTCCTTAGCCTTGAAATAGTTATAGAACGAACCCTTCGGCACGCCCGCCCTATCAACGATGTCCTGAACGCTGCATGCGCTAAAGCCCAATTCGTGGAAGCACTCCAAGGCCGCGCTAACAATTTTCTCGCGTACTTTAGACACCATACATAACCTCTCCATGTGGAACGACTATAACTGTTGCGACCACCCGCTTCGGCGTCGCACCGACAGACCACATACGGACAACGCAATCGCGGGGTGTGCGGCTTGTCAGTCGAGCATTTTAGTCATGCGCTCAAGAAGCGCATCGGCCAGTCACCTTATCCGTTCCTGATCGGGCAGCGACAGCGCCGTGCTAAGACGCTGATGCTAACTGCCAATCCTTCTCTCGCGGAAATTGCACTCGCTAGCAGCTTCAGCGCTCCCCCCCACCTCAGTAGGCGGTTCATAGCGGTACAAGGAGTATCACCCGGACTATGGCGGCGCTTTAACGGTTAGCGGTCGCGATGCCTGCTCGGGCCGCAGCGTTCATCATAGGCACCTCCGTCCATTCCACTCGCGAGCGTGGTTGCCGAAACTTGACCGTTACGCCTCCAAACAAGGCAATTGCACTCCCGCTGCAATTGCTCGACGAGTTTCACAATATTGCTACCTCCATGACAGCGGCGAGGTGCAACGTCTACCCCCATGCGGAACGCAAACGTACTCATTTAACCGCCGGTCCGGGTGCACTAACGCCGGCCTCGAACGGCAGTTCCGAAGCGGCCGCTGTCCGGCTGACTCCGGCGAGCAGCGAGCAGCCATCAAATCCTGATCTCAACAACAGCAGTTGACTTTTAATACGACCGGTCATATTATAAACCATCCAATGAACGTTTCGGGTGGAAATCTTTGCAGCACTACCGGGGGGCATTAAAGGGGGCAACGCCTGCAGCTCGCGTAGCCCGACTGGAGCGTGATACACCAACCTGTGGTGTGCAAAAGACATGCATCGAATCGACGCTATTGTCAGCCTCGAAGTCGTTCGTAAAGAGCTGTTACCACAACGGCTTACCTTTTGCGCAGTGCGGCAAACTTTGAAGCAAATCGAACCGAACTGCCGACTCTCCGCCTGCACGCCGTCCGGCCGCCACTGGCGCCCACCCCTTGGTTTTCTCATTAATGGGCGTCCGCGCGACTGAGCACGAGCTGAACCCAAGTGTTCCGACCAGACTATCCGTTCTGCGAAATCGCACGAAAATCGCAAATACCAACACGGATTGACATAGAAGCCGATGCAGAAGCGGCTCGAGAAACAGCGACTTGGAGATGTCCAAATTGCGTCGACCACGAGCGTCGTCGCGGCAACAAAAGTAAGAGAAGGAGACAGATATGGACGTGAGAGTAATCCACTATTTCATCAGCGTTTTTGAAGAACGCAGTTTCACCAAGGCAGCCGAGCGGATGCATGTCGTGCAATCAGCATTGAGCATGCAAATTCGAAATCTGGAAGAAGAGCTAAAAACCCCCCTCTTCCAGCGCGCACAACGTGGATTGGAACCCACAATTGCCGGGCGCAGATTCTATGAACTTTGCGTTCCGATTGCGCGTAGCATCGCCGCTGCCAAGCAGGAGTTGGTCGAATTAGCACAGGGAACGTCAGTTGTCGGGTCGATGCGAATCGGATTGACTTCATCAATGTGTCAAAACGTTCTGGGAAATGTGCTTGGCGACTTTCATGCGCTGTATCCGCAGGTCGAGATCATCGTGACCGAAGCGTACGCGCGTGACATCACAGACCTGGTACAGTCAGGAGAACTTGATGTTGGCCTAGGCGCCCTGCCTTTGGACAGCAATAGTCTATCGTGTCGGCTCGGTTTCACGGACGAGTACGTTCTGGTCTCCGGACACCCGATAAACGGCCCGTCGCTTACACCCTGCGACCTCTCTCTGATGAAAGACCTTACGCTCGTTATCCCATCCGACCGCCACCTATTGGGCACGACGATGCGCGGCCATATTGCCAGTGGTCGCATTTCGCCAAAGAGCGTAGTCACAATTAACGGCATGGTGGCCACTCTCGAAAGTGTCCGCAGTTCGGACTGGGGTGCTATGTGCCTGATGAATTCCGTTGTGGACAAGCTGGAAAACCCGGACACATACATCTATCCCATCACAAATCCACATACCGTTTTCGATCTATACCTGCTGCATGATCTTAGGAAGCCACTCACGCCCGCTGCTCGAATTTTTATTGAAATGTTTGGAAACCGGCTCAAAGAAGTCAGAACACTCTGGAGCGGTGCTTCTTCACCGTTGAATGTCAGGCGTCCTCTGTCCGAGCATAGGACCCACTAACCTAGTGGTCGTCCGTAGTGTGCAACGGAGCGAAACAAAAACGCAACTGACTCGCAAACCAGGACTATTCAATGCGTCGGAAGTGCTGTTTTGGGATCCGCCGTGTTACTACCACGTCGTTTGCGAGCAAACACGGCAATTTTCAACCTCCCTCAGGGTGAGTTCGGTTCGGGCCCCGTGTCGACGCCCGACTCCACGCCCTCCCGCCTTGGTGATACGCTAGACACTTGAAGGAACGGAAGCGCTGCCCAATTGGACAAAGAAATTTGATGTCCATTACAGCAACTGAAGGTCCACCGGCGAAGCTAGACACCGAACAGGTAAAACGAATACGGAGCGGTTGAGCTTTAGCAACACCGGATGTGTTTGACGGCGGGTAACTCACTCACGACTCAGATCCCCTGGCAAGTCACCCACGGCACTCCGTCATCCAAGATCAGCTTTATTCCGGTTGCGAATCAAGGCCATCAGGTTCTGGTCACGCCAGGCAACGCGCTCGTCCCATTGCTCGATTGGCAATACAGCGCGCCGGGCGGCGGCAACCTTCTCGACCAGAGCCGGGGTCCACGGGTCATGCTGCCCCCGCTCAGCCCCCATCCGCGCGTATGCCGGACCCATCTTTAGCGCGTGCGATGCTATTCCGCCTCGAGTGTTGAGGTCAACTGTCTCGAATGGCCCGATAACCGACCACCGCAAGCCAAGACCGTCCCGCACTACCGTGTCAATCTCGTCAACGGTCGCTACGCCATCCCTCACCAAACAATACGCCTCCCTCAGCAACGCGCCCTGCAAACGATTGAACACGAAGCCTTCCAGTTCCTTCCTTACCACGATCGGCTTGAGTCCACAGTTCTGATACTGCGACAACGCGCGCTCGACCACGCCCGATGCGGTGAATGGCGCTGGCACAAGCTCGATCACCGGAATCAGGTACGGTGGATTACCCGGATGGGCAACGAGGCACCGGTGCCGTCCGCTCAAGTTCCCAACAAACGAAGACGTGGTCAATGCAGATGATGCGCTGGCCAGAATCGCGTCGGCCGGTGCAATTGCGTCGAGCTCTGCGAATAGCATCTCTTTCAGTTCGACGCGCTCCGGGGCGCATTCCTGAATCAGGTCGGCATCTGCGGCTGCCTGCTCAAGCGTTGCAACGATCTCGATGCGGTCCATCAGCACGTCCATCGGCTCGCTCAACAAGCCGAAATTGTCGAGTTCGCGCAGACGTCCCATAATTTCCTCGGGTACGCGTTCGCGCCGTACCGCGTCCGGGTCATACATCCGCACAATCCACTTTGCCCTCGCAAAAACGATCGCGAACGCTACACCGATGCTACCCGCCCCGATAATGGCCGCTTGAGTTGTCAGTTTTTTGCTCATATCAGACTCCCGCCACACCGACCGTCATTCCACCGCAGACGTACAGCACCTGACCGGTGACAAACCCACTGCGCTGGTCCAAAAGATATGCGGCAGCATGTGCCACATCGTGGGGTGTTCCCATTCGCCTGACAGGCACGTTGTCAATGATCGCCTGTGTACGAGGACTCTCCGGGGGATTCGCCCGGTCGAACAGGTCTGTGCGAATCGGACCCGGACCAATTGCGTTGGCGGTGATGCCGTGCCGTCCCATCTCAAGCGCCCACACCCTGGTCATGCCGATCAACGCGGCCTTGGTTGCCGCATAGGCCGAACGAAATTCTTTCCCAAGCGCTGCGCGCGAAGACATGTTGACAATCCGGCCGAAGCCAGCTGCGATCATCCCTGGAAGGACTGCTTGCATGCACTGCATCGCGCAGCGCACATTCAGCGACCAGGCAAGGTCGAGTTCTGCAAACGTCTGCTCATCCGCGCTCGCGGGGCAAACCACACCGACGTTGTTGACGAGTCGAGTGATCGGCCCGTTCCTCAGCGCTTCATCAAGCGCACGTGCGGTCGCCGCCGGGTTCGTCAGATCCGCGATAAGGCCATTGCCGATCCGGTCGATTGTCACGACCTCGTAGCCCTCTTCTCTGCATCGTTCGGCGCACGCTGCGCCGATTCCGGCAGCGCCACCCGTGATCAGTACTCTTTCTTTGGTCATACTCTGCTCGGCTGATATCAGAAACACTAGACAGTAGCAATCGGCGTAACGGGCGACCCCATCGCGCCGGGTAGGCGCAGCGGCGGCGCAGTCAGCATGAAATGAGAACGCTTGTTAGCGCGTAGCCATTCGGCCAATTCCCGCAAATACCAGAGTTCGCCCAAGGGCAAGCCCAATTTGAAGAGGCAATGATGATGCAATGGCAACAAAGGATGGTCACCGCTTACCGGCCGGGCCGGATAGCGCTCGACCGCATAGTTGTCAGCGGCGAGCGCGGCGATACCGGAATCAGTGATCCATTGCAATAGACGCTCATCCCGTCCATCCAAGGCGCAGCAATGCGAGTCGAGAATGGCCAAATCGGGGCTACGGTTCATTTCGAGCACCATCTCCGCGAAGCCGGTGCGCAGCAGTAACATGTCGCCCCGTTCGATCTGAACCCCGTCGGCCTCGATCACCGACATGAGGTCGTCATATCCGACTGTCCGATACTCGCGGCCGTAATGAGCGACGAGATCAAGCAATACACCCCGTCCCTGCATCCCCTTTACCGCCAGATTCTCGATTCCGAGTGCATCCGCATGACTGTGTTCACTCGCGCAGGCGTGTGCGTTGAATGCGTCGTCAGCGCGATAATCCACCGGACCGACGATATCAACGTTCGCTTTGTAGCCGTTGTAATAAACGCTTTCGGCAACACCGTCGCCGTCGGCATCGAAGAGCGCGCCGACGTGTGCGAGCGAATCCCATTGCGTCGAATATTGCAGACTCAACAGGACCTGGTCGTCGCTGATTACGTCGATTGCCTGCTCATCGAGACGCGCAAAAGGAAAGTTCACGTAGGCTAGACCATCCTTCATGGTCGGACCCAAAACGGGTGGCCGACGGCGCACATTGAGCTTACTCTCCCCAGGATAATCGAGCGGCAACGAGAGGCAGAAGCTATGCCCCGAACGTATCTCGGCAGCGCCTTTCAACACCTGCTCCGCACCGATCAGATTGGGGCGTCCGAGTTGGTCATCCGGTCCAAAATCGCCCCAGTTCGCCCCTTCCGGCCTGTTCTTCCAACGCATGTGATATGTCTCCATGAACTGTCGCGGCAGCGCCGATATGAGCGGCATGCACACGCCGCGCATGCTCGCATCCAAACATCAGACACGCCTACCCGATGCCGTGCGGCGCACCTGGGGTCATAGCCGAGACCTCTTTAGGTCACCCAAAACATACTACTTGGTATGTTTATAATTTGCAAGAAGACGTTTCGGTCAGCGTTGAGGCAACACATGCAGGCGACGCCGGCCGCCAACCGCGCGACTGACCCATCACCAAGACTGATGCGTCGCATCAGCCTAAATCGCTTGTTGAAATTTTCCGGAACAGTCATCTTGCGGTAGGGCACACGCCTAAACAGTCACCCGCGGTCCACCACGCATTAGGCCAAGCGAATCAAATAACTAGGTAGGCTATTTGATCCGCCCCCCTGGCTCCTGTGGTTCGCCCTCTCCGTCTATTTCTTCCCAAGTGGACTTGTCGACAAGCTACGGGCGTCACAGCGGAGCTTAGTTTGGGAAGTGCGGCAAATCCGGCAGAACGTTTTAGTTTCAAGGAAGGAGTTCTTCATGATTCATACAAGGCAAATTGGATCGGCCACGCTCACCGTGGTGCGAGAGTACTCAGGCCCCTCACATGGCCCGAATCAGTTGCTTCCTGAGGTAGACCAGTCGGTCCTCGAAGCCAACAAACATTGGCTCGCCCCCGATTTCTGGATTCCCGGAGTAAACAAGTTTGTCGTGGCGCTGCATAGCTGGCTGCTCCAGGTCGACGATAAGGTCATTCTCATCGATACGGGCGTCGGAAACGGCAAGGAGCGTCCCTCCTTCGAGCGGCTGCACCGTCTCAACACGCAGTATCTCGGATGGCTCGAGGCGGCTGGCGCTCCTGTCGAATCGGTTACACACGTCATTGCGACGCACTTGCATGCCGATCATGTCGGATGGAATACGCAATACGTCAATAACGAATGGGTACCAACATTTCCTAACGCGCGCTACTTGATGCCTCGTGAATGTCTTGAGTACATGAGTGAAGCTTACGAAGACAACCCGACCCACGGGTACAGCCTCGCTTACGCGGACAGCGTAGTGCCATTGCTTGAGCGTGGCCTGGTGGACGTCTTCGAATCGACTGACTTACTGCTAGATTGTCTTCAGGCCGAACCGGCTCCGGGGCACATGGTGGGGCAAGCCAGTCTTCATTTCGAGTCAGAGGGACAGCACGCCATGTTCTGCGGCGACATGATTCACCATCCTATTCAGGTCTTGCGCCCTGATTGGAACTCATGCTTCGATAGCCACCCTGAACTGGCTCGGGATACCCGCCGGCATTTGCTTGGCCTCGCGGCCGACCGCAGCGCGCTATTGCTCCCCGCACATTTCGGCAATCCGCATTGTGGCTATGTCCGACACGCCGTTAGCGGCTTTGCGTTTGAACCGGCGCCTTGGCCAGCCGCCACGATCTGACCGGGAAAACCTGATGCGCCACGCAATCGATATACGAGGTCTGGCAGCAACTTCTCCTTAGTTTGACCACGTGCCGTTCACCCGGCCATCCACGTAAGCAACAACTCATGTCTAATACGTCTCCGGTTCGTCCCATTCGCTTCTACCGAATGGCCACGTCGGGCCACTGTCATCGAGTGGAGGCTTTGATGGGCATCCTTGGATTGCCGTTCGAGCCGGTCGAAATCGACCTACGCCAAGGTGACCAGCGCCAACCCGCCTTTCTTGCGCTGAATCCCTTCGCGCAGGTTCCAGTGATTGACGACAACGGCGTAGTTCTCGCCGACTCGAATGCGATCATGATTTACCTTGTACAACGCTACGCGCCCGGCACATCGTGGTGGCCCAATGACCCCGCTACGGCCGCTCGCATACATCGCTGGCTTTCGGCCGCCGCGGGCCAGTTGGCTTTTGGCGCGGCTGTCTTGCGCTTCGTCACCTTGCTGAAGCTATCGAAGCCCTGCGACGAAGAAATAACGCGCGCGACAACCTTGTGTCGTCTGATGGAGCAGGCTCTGGAGTCGGGCGGCGACGAAGCGTTCCTGGTAGATGGCATACCCACCCTGGCGGATCTCTCCATGTATGCCTATACGAGGCATTTGCCTGGCAGTGGTGTCCCGCTCGACAACTTCCCCGCAATTCGCGCCTGGTTAGCCCGTGTCGAGGCCATTCCCGGTTTTGTCCCGCTACGGGGTGTCCTTGAGTGAGTGCGACAGCCCTGACGACGGGTGAATGATGGAGAGGGCCGCGTCGACGGATCGACGCGGCCGATTGAAGTGCAGGACGGCTTTTCCCGCCGCTCCTTGCCAGTGCCTAAACTGTCGCCACCGGAGTAACAGGCGAAGCGACCGCGCCTGGCAGGTTGAGCGGAGGAGCGGTGAGCAGGAAACGGTAGCGTTTATGGTTGCGAAGCCATTGAGCCAGTGGTGTTAGCCGCCACAGTTCACCCAGATGAATCCCGAGTTTGAACAGACAGTGCTCGTGAAGCGGTAAGGCCGCACAGCAGGGATCGTCACCATTCGCAGGATAAGCTTCCACCGCATAATTATCAGCGGCGATCGCGACCACACCGCTATCGGTTATCCATTGCAGAAGTCGCTCATCGCGTCCGTCCAGCGCCGCTCCCGTGGTGTGCATCTTGCTCGGGTCGGGATCCCGGTTCATCTTGAGGATCGATTCCGAGAATCCAGTATGGAGACATAGAATGTCGCCCGTCTCGATTTCTATCGAGTCGGCGTCAAGGATACGCATGAAGGCATCGTAGCCCACCACCGTGCGACCAAAGCCCAAATGGTGGTGCAAATCCACCATGGCAGCGCGCCCTTGAACACATTTTTGAGCCATGTTCTCGATTCCGAGCGCCTTTGCAGACGAAGTGGAGAAGTTGCCGGGATCAACAAACACGCCCGCATCAGTTGGGCTGCTTGGCCCCACGATGTCCCTGCCCGCACGAAACCCGTTGTAATAGACTGACTCGGGCAGTCCATCGGCGTCTGCATCAAACCGCGAACCGACGTGAGACAGTCCATCCCATTGCGTCGAGTACTGCAAATGAAGCACCACCAGGTCGTCGGAAAGGACATCCGTTCGGCCGGGATCGAAGTCGTCGAGCACGCAATTGAAATTCACGTATCCTTTGCGCAACGTGGGGCGGATCACCGGCGGATATCGATTCGCATGAAGCGCGTTGCCCCCAGGGTAGTCGAGCGGCAGACTCAGGCAAAACGTCTCCCCAACCCGAACCTCTTCATGTCCCTTCAAAACCTGTTGCGCCGTAAGGAGGTTAAGGCGCCCCAATTGATCGTTCGGCCCGAAGTCGCCCCAATTCGAGCCCTGAGGACGACGTTTCCAACGTTCTTCAGCCATTCTGTGCAAGCCTCCATTTCGCCCTGAATTGCATCGCTACCTCCTTCTCAAAAGCCACAAGCGATTCATGCGGCTTTTGTACGAAAGCCTTTTGTTGCCGCGCTCCACAGACACATCCAGGTGAAATATCTCACCTGAATCCAGCACGAATCGGGAGCGGCGGCAGCGCAAGAACTTCACCCGAAATCGGGTGCCCGTCGAGCGAAGATTACGCCAGGATATTCCGCTTGTTGATGAAGTCCTGTGTAAGGCCTGCAGCCATGGTCGCCATCTCCAGATGGGGCAAATGACCGCAGCGCGAAAAAATACGAACCTTGGCTTCCGCGATCGCATTGCCCCAGAGACGTGCCTGCTCGACCGACACGACCTGATCCTCTTGTCCCCACAGAATGAGTGTCGGACAAGCCAGCTTCGCCAACTCCGACTCCATCATCGGATTGTGGAAACCAGGGCCGCCGAGAAGAGAAGACGTCACCCAGTTTCTGGTTTCGATTTGCTGAATGTCCGGCGGATCCTGTGCCAGAATGCGTTCGACAAATCCCTGGTCAAAATACAACCGGCGAAGACGCTCTCCGCGGGACGGCAAAGTCCCCAGACCTGATCCATCGGGCCTCTCGCGCATGCCGGCGGGAGCAATGAGCGTCAGGCTTTGAGCCTCCGCCGGCGCCAACAATGCAAGCTTGCTGGCAAGCCAGCCGCCCAATGAACTCCCGATCAGGTGAAACCGCCCCAAACCGGCTGTAAAGGACTTGTAGTACTCGGCCAGATCAGCGACCGAGGCAATTGAATCTGGCCTTACAACCTCGCCGTAGCCTGGATGTTCTGGCGCCAGTACCTTAAAGCGGCGCGACAAGGATTCAAAATAAGGAAGCCAGCCAGTCAACCCGGCAGCGCCATGCAAGAAAAGGACTGTCTCACCCTCCCCCCCTTCAAGCATGCGAGACCGTACCCCAGACACCATGGTGTCGCGTTGAACGTAAGCCATTCGATCACCCCGGAAAGAAACAATCGTCAAACAGGTTGGTGCTCGGAGACGTCATGCTCCGCGTTCGTGACCAGCATGAAATCGTTCGGATCGAACTCGTGCGTGATCTGCCAGAAATCGACCAGGCGCCAAGGCGATGTCATGGTCACGCGATTGCGCTTGTTTTTGTACCAGCTGGTCACCCCACGGTGTGACCAAACCATGTTCTGAAGCTTGTTATCAACGATGTCGTTGTAGTCGCTGTAGACATTCTCGCGCACCTCAATCGTCGCGACGGCCTTTTCGACCATTTCCCGCACGGCCTGCAGGATGTAGGTCACCTGGCACTCCGTGTGAAAGATTGCGCTTCCGCCGTGCGACAGAATGGTATTGGGGCCGGCAACGATGAAAAGATTGGGGAAGCCCGGTACCGTCATACCCTTGTATGCGCGAGGATCATCAT
Source organism: Paraburkholderia solitsugae (assembly GCF_013177695.1). Taxonomy (GTDB): domain Bacteria; phylum Pseudomonadota; class Gammaproteobacteria; order Burkholderiales; family Burkholderiaceae; genus Paraburkholderia; species Paraburkholderia solitsugae. The sequence continues at coordinate 100,449 of NZ_WOEY01000065.1, forward strand.
CACCCCAGACGTCGCGAATCGACGTGCCGCCGAGCCCCCGGATCTCCATCGGCCACAATAGCTTCGATGCGTGAAAGCCTGTAGCCAGGACGAGAACGTCGGCCTTGTACTCCGAACCATTTTTTGTCACCACGCCCGACTCGGTGATGTGTGAGATCGGGTCGGTAACCAGGTCCACGTTCGGACGCTTCAACATCTTGAACCAGTTGTTATCCCGCAGGAGACGTTTGCCGTATGGCGGGTAGTCCGGCGTGCACTTGCGAAGGAGTTCCTCGTCGCCATCCAGTTCATTGCGCATGTAGGCAATGATGTTTTCGCGCATCGCATGGTTCTCGCTATTGAGCGATTGCGCCGGCAGATGCCAGTTGGGATCCATGTGCAAGGTCTTGTGGAATCCGTCCGATGCGGCCCAGAACACCAGGAACCGGGCCCACTCGTTGAAGAGCGGGATGTTTTTGAGCGCCCACCTCTGCCCATCCGACGTCGGCCGGAGGTAGTTGGCATTGCCCATGGTCCAATGTGGCGTGCGCTGGAATATGGTGAGATTGTCAACGGCGCCGGCAACGGCAGGACCCACTTGCATCCCGCTCGCGCCCGTACCGATCATTGCGACACGTTTGCCACTCAGATCGACCCGGTGATCCCAATGCGCCGTATGCACCCTTTCACCAGCGAACGTCTCCAAGCCCTGGAAGCTCGGTGTTGCAGCGACGTTGTGTCCTGCAGCCGTGATAAGAACATTGCATTCCAGCGTCTCGGCTTCCCCATCCGACGTACGACAGGACACACGCCACCGCGCGCCTGCTTCGTCAAAATTCGCACCGTTAACTTCGACGCCAAAGCGGATATGCTGACGAAGATCGAACTTGTCGACTGTATCGTCGATGTACTTCCAGATCTCATTCTGACGCGAGAAATGGCGAGACCAGTCGGGATTCGGATTAAACGAATACGAGTAAAACTGATTCGGCGTATCGACACCTGCTCCCGGGTAGTGGTTCTCGAACCAGGTGCCGCCAACGCCCGTATTACGTTCCAGGATGACGAAGGGAATTCCTGCTTCCTTGAGCCGAATGCCAGCGCATACGCCCGACAACCCAGCGCCCACGATTACGACCTTGAATGCGTCGCGTCGGAACGATCCCGGATCGCTTCGCCACTGGAGCGCGCGTGTATCGACATTGCCCAGACGCAGCTCTTCGACGAAGAGCGGAACGTATTCCTCCGGCACCTCGGCGCCCACACTGGCGCTCATCATACGGCGCAAGGATCTTGGATCCGGGAGGGACGGCAGTTGAGCACCCTCTGCGGCAAACTCCTTGAGCGCGGTTACCAATCGCGTGCGAACCTTGTTCTTCAACGGCTCCGGAACAGATTCAAGAAAACTCCACGCGCCCTTGATGTGGGGCGACACTTCCTCGAGAAGTGTGAAGTCTCCAGTCAGATAGACCAGCGTCATCAGCGCCGGGGCGAAATCTGCTGTTTCAAGAGCAGAGGTTAGCGCGCGCTCATCGCGAACGGCTGCATCGAAAGGACTTGTCATAGGTTACTCCGATTGGGCTTTTATCTTGAGGAGATGCAAGAATAGTCGGAACAACTCCGTTCATCGGCGATATCGCTTGATGTGGGTAATCAGGAATCTTGATAGCGGAACGTGTCCAGATACTGACAATGACGATAACTAGCCCGCATCAAAAGGCGTGATCGCACCCATCTAAATAACTCGTTTGCCTCCACCATAGCTGGACCGTTATCTTTCAATTTCCATCAACCAGGCGGACACATCAATGATCTACGAACTGCGTCAGTACACCCCGAACCCCGGAAAAGAGTCGATCATGCGCGAGCGCTTCCTGAAGACGCTGCCGCTCTTCGAGAAGCATGGTCTTACGCTCGTCTTCGCAACGAATCCGGTAGAAGATCCGCGGCAGCTTTGGTATGTCCTGAGTTTCGAAAGCGAACCTGCGCGTGTCGCAGCATGGGCTGCGTTCCTGGCAGACCCGGAGTGGCTTGAAATCAAGAAGCAAAGCGAGGTCGGCGGACCAGTTTTGCAAGAGATCAAGAAATTCATTCTTGCCGGGGACGCCGCCGTGGTCGAAGCCTTGACGGCTTCAAAACAATCGGGGCTTTAACGCAGCATGTGTTCGTAACGCCTCTTTCTAAACCGATGAACACTTGCTGATATTTCCATCGATGACGGTAGATGAAATTCGGTTGGCGGGAAATCTGACGTCCGATAAAAAATACCCACTAAGGGAATCAGATTTCCGGCCAACACGTCGTTCTGGATAGACGACCAAATAGCCTGCTCAATGTACATAGCACTCAAGGAGGAAAAGTGGCCCGCACCGGTGAGCTCGTTAAAATTGCAGTCCTGGACGACTATCAGGGCGTCGCGTTGGAGATGGCCGACTGGTCCCGCCTACGCGACAGAGCGGAGATCACCGTCTTCCGTGACAACATCTCCGATTCTCAGGCCCTTATAGAGCGTCTTGCCCCATTCAGCGTCCTCTGCGTCATGCGTGAACGCACGCCGTTGCCACGCTCGATCATTGAGAATTTGCCACGCCTGAGGCTCATTGCATCGACAGCGCCCCGAAATCGTTCCATCGACATGGAGACCGCGAAGGAACGGGGCATCACGGTTGTCAACACCGGCTATTCATCGACTCCCACTGTTGAACTGACGTGGGCCCTCATTCTGGCAAGCACCCGCCATATCGTCGCGGAGTCCTCGTCCCTTCGTAAGGGTGAGTGGCAGACCAAAGTGGGAGAGGATCTATACGGTAAGACACTAGCGATCCTCGGGCTCGGAAATATCGGCACTAGCGTTGCGGCGATCGGTCGATCTTTTGGCATGCAGGTAATCGCATGGAGTCAGAATCTCACGCCCGAGAAGGCGGCGGCGGCTCAAGTCAGCTACGTTTCCAAGGATGAACTCTTTCGAAGGGCCGACATTCTTTCCATACACCTGATCCTGAGCGATAGAACACGGGGGCTGGTTGGCGCGGAAGAGATCGCCTTGATGAAGCCGACCGCGCGGCTGATCAACCCATCGCGCGGCCCCATTGTTCGCGAAGCAGACCTGATCGATGCGCTTGCCACAAACCGGATAGCCGGTGCGGCGTTGGACGTGTTCGACGAGGAGCCACTGACGAAGGCGCATCCGTACCGGTCATTGAGTAACGTGTTGGCTACGCCGCACATCGGCTATGTTTCAGACAGTCTGTACCGAACCTTCTACGGCGATACCGTCGATCATCTCGATCGCTGGTTGAGCAACCCGAAGTACACCGGCGAGGACGCCGTTGCGTAGCATGCCCACGCACCGATAACGCGAATCAGGCCACTGATCTCCCACGCCTTGCGGCGCTTTACAGCGTCCGCAAGCTCCAGTTTCTTATCCACACCATAGTCAAGAGGACGCCATGCCGGCAACGACATGTCACGGCGGCGCATTAGCACTTGTGTGCCGTTCCAATGTGAATACATCAGTTTGTAAAGGAGCTAAAGCGTGATATTAGGGGTTCCCACCGAAACCGCACCGGACGAAGCCCGTGTTGCGGTCACTGCGGAGACAGCTAAAAAGCTCGTTGATCAAGGCCACACTGTACGTGTTCAAACTGGCTGCTGGCCGAAGCCGAAGTACCTTATGACCAGGTATTCGAAATAGATGTCATCAACGGCGATTTCGACCAGGCTGATGTCGCGATCATCCTCGGGGCCAACGACGTGGTGAACCCGGCGGCGCACAACAAGGGCAGCCCGATTTACGGCATGCCGATTCTCGAGGCGTACAAAGCCAAAACCGTGATCGTCAACAAGCGCTCAATGGCCGCAGCCTACGCTGGGCTGGACAACGACCTGTTCTACATGGACAAGACCATGATGGCCTTTGGGGACGCCAAAAAGGTGGTCGAGGAGATGGGAAAAGCGATTGAATAGCCGGGGCGGGACAGACCTCAACACTCGGGCATGGCCACCCGAGTGTTGAGGTCAAACCGCAATCACTGCGTCACGCAGCCCGCCTATAGTCGGTGTACCCGACAGAGCCCCCGCCGTAGTGACTTGCCGGGTTCGATTGATCGATTCGCAGCCCCCTCTGGAACCGAGTAGTCAAGTCTGGATTCGCAATGAACGCTCGTCCGAAAGCAACCAAATCGACCAGATCCTCAGCGAGCACTCTGTTTGCCCGCTCAAAATCGAACCCAACGTTCGCAATCAGATTTCCCTTGTATATTTTGCGGTAGTGCCGGTAGATTGCATCGCCCTGCAAATGAGCCACTGGCGTGGTGGAGAGGTCGCTCATCGCGCTCATGAGCAGCAAGTGGTTCAACTTGTAGTCGTTGAGGCGGTTGATGACGTAATCGGAGGTAGGCAGCGTCTGGTCAGTCGAGACGAATTTCCCCAACTCCCCTGTTATCGGACCTGTCTTTACCCCGATACGGCCGGTATTCATCACAGCGGACAGTGCATCGAGTACTTCGAAGAGAAACCTCGCCCTGTTTTCAACTGACCCGCCGTATTCATCTTCCCGGTGATTGGTCAGCGGGTTGAGAAATTGATTGAACAGGTAGACGTACCCTGCCTGAATCTGGACGCCATCGAAACCCGCATCGATCGCGTGTTGCGCCGCCCTCTGGAAATCCTTGACTGTCGTCTTGATCTGCTCGGTGCTCATCGCGCGGGGTTCTACCGTATCCTTGCGACCTGATGCAGTGGGGCTTTGAAGATGAGGGTTGACGGCAGACGGAGCAAGCGGAGGCTGACCGCCAAAGAAATCCGGATGCGAAGTCGCGCCTGTATGCCAGAGCTGAACGAAGATTTTCGCTCCTTTTCGATGAACCGCATCCGTGACGAGGCGCCATCCGCGAACCTGCTCTTCGGTATAGATACCTGGAACATCCGCCCAACCCACCGCCTGCTGACTGACCCAGGTTCCCTCAGTGATAATCGCGCCAGCCGAGCCCTCACCCGCGCGCTGGGCATAGTACTCGGCATGCAACTCTGTCGGTACCAAGCCCGTGTTCTCGGCTCGAGCTCGTGTAAGCGGCGCCATGACCACGCGATTCAGAAGCTGCTGGTCATTCAACAGATAGGGGCGAAATAATTGGTGCTCTTGAGTCGTCTCCATGGGAATCTCCGAATTAAGTATTAAGTCTTTCGCCGTCGCGTTCTTCATTGCTTGGCTTCCAGGATGTGATGCACGACTTAGGCGACAATAGCGTGTCGTCAAAATCGCACGGCCAGTGAATTGAGTCGCTTGCGACTCACGCATAGAATCGATGTGAATGCCACGCGCCGGCGTGTAGTCGTTCGCAACAATCACAACGTCGACCGGTCACGGCGCTGCACCTTGAGCGAAATTCACATACTCTGCTCGTTGAACCAAGGTGCTAACCTCGCCCTTTCCTTTAATTGATCTCGTGGTCGCGCGTAAATCACGCGCTGTTTCTACAGACCTGCCATCGTCCTGTTCAGAACGCAACAGAATGTGGCCGTTGCAGAACGCCGCATCTACCAATATAGAAGGTCATGGCAAGCTGAGGTGCGATATCGCCTGATGCGCCGAATCAGCGTTTCTGATCCGATCGCGGCTGTGCGTGAAGCGCGAGGTTCCACTTGAAGTTGGCTATCACGAACCACCCTGTGATTGCGGGATAGTAGATCGGCTGGACACTGTGATATCAGGCAATCGGATCGATTGATTCAGTTGGTTCGCCGATGGCGCGTCGGGTGAACGATGTCGATGCGACAGTTGGCAAGCACTGTTCTTCCGCATCCTGTCGGCCAGAGAACAGCGGGTACTCTGCGAACAGCCCGCTCAGCCAGTCGACGAGCACGCGAAGGGTCGCAGACAGATGCCGATTGTGGGGATAGACCGCCGAGATAGGCATCGGCGACGGCTTCCATTGCGACAGCACTTCGACCAGTTCGCCTGAACGCAAATGCGGCAGCGCCATAAAACGCGGCGCCTGCAAAAGGCCCACGCCATTCAGACCACACGTAACATATGCTTCCGCATCGTTCACCGCGACATTACCGCGCATCTTCACCCCGACGGTCTGGTTATCCACCATAAAGGTCATGTCCATCATGCGCCCCGTTCGACCGAGGAAATAATTCACCGCAACGTGATCGTTCAGGTCCTTGAGCGTTTGAGGCGTGCCTTTGAGCCGCAGATATGCCGGACTCGCCACCGTTACACGTTCAAAGATGCCAATGCGGCGTGCTACCAAACTTGAGTCCTGCAGCGTGCCGATGCGAATCACGCAATCGACGCCACCCTGAATCAGATCGGCCCGTTTGTCTCCGAAGCCGACCATTAACTCGATGTCCGGGTAGCGTGCATGGAATTCAAAAAGTCTGGGCATCACGATTAGCTTTCCCAGCGCCACAGGTATGTCGACCCGCAGTTTGCCGCGCGGAGAAGCGAATGAGTTTAACAACGAACTTTCCGTCTCCTCGACGTCCGCGAGGATGCTTACGCACCGCTCGTAGTAAGCGGCCCCATCCGATGTCAACCTCACCTGGCGCGTAGTACGCTGCAAGAGACGCACTTTGAGGTGCGCCTCAAGGTTTTGGACGAGGTTGCTAACCGATGCGCGCGGTAAATCCAGCGCCTCCGCTGCGCGCGAAAAACTGCTGGTTTCCACCACCCTTGTGAAAACCTTCATTGCCTGCAGGCGGTCCATCTATGTCCTCCTCTAATTCCTCGAATAGCGCTTCGTGGATCCGGATAGCCGGCGCTGGATGCGTAGCTTTTGCTCAACGAACCGATAAAAAAGTCACTTCGGACCGTCCTTTCTCCGACCTCACGCCGCAGCTCGTCCGTTCGCAATATCGCCGAACAGTTGTTTCGCGTAGCTCCGGTAATCGACCTCCAGTGTGTAGCGGGCAGAACCGACATAGCGACGGCTGATCTCAGCCTGATGCGCGCGAATTTCTTTCTTCATCTCATGCTCGCCGGGCAAAACTGTGTCCCCGGCCAGTACGGACGCGAGCCAACGCGCCTGAATTTCCACCAACGGGATGGTCGGTCCGATTGGCTGAACGAGCCCCAACATATAGAGACCGGGACGGGACGGCGCCACCATGCGTCGGTAGAGTTCGACCTGCCCATCGGCCACTTCGAAAACGGTGCGGTCCAGGAACGGAAAGCTAGCTCGATACCCAGTCGCGTGGATGATTACGTCGACAGGTTCTCTGCTGCCGTCTTCAAAGATGACATGTGTTCCGTCCAATACCTTGATATTGGGCTTCACGCGAATCCAGCCATGACCGCAAAACGGCAGCAATTCCTGGCTGAGCGTGGCATGCTCCCGCCAGACCGCATGTTTGGGACGAGGAACGCCGAACCGCGCCTGGTCTCCCGTCACCATAAAGGCGAGCCAACGAACCAACGTGCGCGAGACGCGTGTCGGTAGACGCAAGCGTCGTGAGAAAAGCGTAGACCAACGGTCGGTCGGAATGCCCATGATGTACTTCGGCATGATCCACGCGCTGCGCCGTGTCGACAACAAGGTGCTTGCGGCGCTTTTACACAGGTCGACTGCGACATCAACCGCCGAATTTCCGATGCCAACGACAAGCACGTTCTTGCCTTTGAATGGATCGGCTGTCCGATAGTGGTGTGAATGGGCCTGTTCGCCCTCGAAGTCGCCTTTGAACTCGGCCCAGCGCGGATCCCAAAGGTGACCATTGGCGACGATCACCGCACGATAACGCTTGGATTCCCCGCTCTCCAGCGTTACCCGCCAGTTCCCGTCAGATTCCTGTTCGACTTTATCCACGCGAGAATTGAACCGGATATGAGGCCGCACGCCGAAGTGCTCTGCGTAGTCTTCCAGATAGTCAAGAACCTCAAAGTGGGAGAGGAAATCCGGATAGTGATCCGGAATGGGATAGTCAGAGTAGCCGAGGTTATTGCGGCTCGTGTCGATATGCAAACTGCGATACGCGGACGAAAGCCCGTTGTCGTTCTCATATCGCCACATGCCACCGATATTCGAGCCGATCTCGAAGCATTCGAATGCGACGCCCCGCTCCTTTAGCGATTTTGCGGCCGTAACGCCCGATGACCCGGCACCAATGATGCAGACGGGCAGTTGATCGAGAGGGATCGAGGAATTAGACGGATTTTTCATGACTGATTTCATGGCCTTACCTAATGAATAGACAAAATTACTCACTGTGCGGGACTAGATCCTCCGGAGCGGATCATCGACTACCACACATTCTCGGATAGTGCGTAGTATTAATTATCTTCGTTAAAGCATATAACCTTGATCGAACTCCGCTTGCTCTGCCCACGATTCCCTTAAGCCGAACGGGCGAGATAGCTTTCCACGATAGACTCGAAATTAGCATCGGCGCACAGACCGAGTCGGACTGCATTCGCCGACGTGAATTCCTTGGGCCAACTATCAACGATGCGCTGAAGTTCGCTATCCACATCGAAACGAATGCGGCCCACTGCGGCGCCGCTGCGCCGTCGCTCAACGGCCGCGACCATATCGGCCACGCTTACCGTAAGCGCGGGCAGATTCATCACGCGTCCATGCGGCAGAACGTCTGCAGGGAGGTTATGCAGCGCGATTAATGCAGCCGCCACGGCCTGCGACGAAGCAACCGGAAGCCGCGTCCCCAGCGCGAGCGGCGATACGACGTCCCTGCCCCTCAATGGCTCCCGGACAATCGCCGCAATCCGATCGGAGACGGCCGGTGTGGGTGCGCCGTCGCGGATCAGAACGATGGGCAAACGCAGCGCCCGGCCGTCAATTCTGCCCTTGCGGCTGTAGTCGGCGACCATCAGTTCGGCAATCGCCTTGTGTACACCGTAGGTCGTGTCCGGCTCAGACCGAAGCGAGTCGTCAACGGATGCAGGCAGTTCCCCACCGAACCCCGCGATCGAACTGGCGAACACGAATTTAGCTGGCTTGGTCGAGCTTTCGACCAGACGCCGCAGCGACTCGACGTTGATCAGGTAACCAGACTCCATATCGCGCTCGGCGTCCAGAGTAAGACTGGCGGCGAGGTGAAAGATGCTGTCACTGTCGAGCGACGCCAGATGGTCGACGAAACCAGCATCGGCCAGGTCGCCTGTCAGTACGCGCACCGGTATCGGTGAATCTGGTGGAACTGGCGCGGGCGTTGAAACTCGATCGACGAGGATGAGTTCGGTTATGGCGCTATCGCCTCGGCCGGGAAAGGTCAAATGTTCCGCGGCCAGCAGCGCCCTGGTTAGAGCCCTACCGAGAAACCCCGCAGCGCCCGTAAGCAGTACCCGCATGGTTCAACCTCACCAGTCCAGTAAAGATCGCGAAATCTGTCTATCACTTCTTCGACTAGCCGGGCCTGGCACCAGTGCTCAATCCCTCTTCACCGTATCATCGCCGCCGCCATGACATCGGATCCGATAGCCGATGAAAAACATACTACTCGGTATGTTTATTTCATGCAAGAACTACTTGCGTCGTCACTCAGGTTTTCGCCACCATTCTTTCCGGTCAGACGGCATTCAATCTGTCAGGGCCGATGAAGTGAAATCCTCATTGCATGCAAAAGAGAACAAAACTCAGTCGCCTTCACTCCCAGAGGCGCTCTTGTGTTTTTCATCGCAGAGAAAGCTTACCTATCCCGATTTACCCTATACCGCTGGCGAGTGCTCGCCTGATGTGGTCGTTTGCATTTCGCGGGACGGATGTGGTCTGATTAGTCTCAAGCCCAGACTCTGCTTGGGTGACAGGATGGCACCGTCAGCGTGGAGCGCAGTTGTCGATCGCTCAGCTGACCACCTGTATCAGTATTCCTAATGCGGTCCATCACTGTATGTCGCTGCAGGAAGGCCGGGGCCGGCCTTAGATTCACACCTGAACACGACGTCACGGGTCGCCCCCCACCATTGGGACTTACGATGAACGAGTCAACGAACCGGAAGTCTGGAACCGGTTGATCGGTGAATCCGCACCTGGATCCCCGTTGGTGTAGGTGGATATTGCGCCTGCCAAGAGGGGGCGCGATACCGTCCAGCATCGATGATGTCGACATGCACTAAACAAAAAACTACTGGAGACGACGATGAAAAAGAAGTACCTCATCGAGGCGATTATTTTCTTCAGCTACCTGACATTTGCTATGTCCTGGGTCGGTGCGTCCACCTTCATGCAGGACATCATGAAACAGGTGGGCATCCACAGTCTGACGCAGGCAAGTAGTCTCAGTACCGCGGTCACGATTGCCAAGATTGTCGGTACAGCGATTGCGGCGGCGATTGTCGGAAAGATCGGATTACGCCGGGCTGTGCTCTTAGCGGGACTGCTAGTCTGCTTCGGGATCTGCACGCCCCTCGTAACGAACTTCGCTTTGCTGATTGCATCTCGTTTTCTGATGGGCCTCGGTGGAGCACTCATGATCGTTTACTTCAACCCCATCGTGGTCAGTTGGTTCGCCCCCTCGGAACGCCCCGCGGTGAACGGCCTGAACAACATCACGTTCAATCTGGGTGCCGTCCTGACCATGTTCTTGCTTCAGCCCGCCGTTTCCGTGCTGGGAAGTTGGGGGCACGTACTGACTGCCATATCTTTTGCCAGCTTACTTCTGACACTCTTGTGGCTGATATTTGGGCAAGCAGGTCCCGTCAAAGCCACCGATGTAGCTGTAAAGGATGAACACTATCCGTTCAGCAAGGGCTTGCGTGATCCGTTCACGTGGAAGCTCGCAACGATCTATTCTGGAATGCTCTCGTTTTACATCGTCATGTTCACGTTTTACCCTGCCGCCGGGATCAACGAGACGCATACCGTCCTATTGTCCGGACTCGGCGGAGGCATCGCAGGCATGGTCGTCGCCAGTCGGGTGCGTGACAGAATGCGACTACTCCGGATAAGTGGCGCATTCCAGGCACTCTTCGCCTGCCTCCTGAGCTTCTCGAAGAACCCGACAATCGTATTCCTTAGCGCGATTATGCTGGGCATCTTTTTGATTCTGCCGTTAGCCACGGTATTCACACTCGGACAGGATCAACCCGGAATGACTTGGGCCCGGGTCTCCGTCCGTTTCAGCATTTTCTGGTCGGTGAGCTATGTCATCGCAACGGCGGCAACGACGATATTCGCGTGGCTCGTCGATATTGACCATGGAGACTTTCATGCAGCGTTTGCGTTCATCTGCTGTGTCGAAGGCTTGTTCTTCCTCGGGTCGCTGATGCTGAAAGACGGACGTCCCCCGGGTCATTTGCGACTCGAAACCATCGCTTGAGTTAGCGCGCGAACAAGAGACTTAAACAAAGTTTCAAAGCCGACCTATTGGCGAATTTCGTGACAGGTCTGCCGGCCGAAATACAACAATATTCCCGTAATCAAGCTTGCGACTTCCCGTACAGGCCGACGAGTGCCTTGGTTCGCGCAACCTCCCGGACGGCCGGCGTTCATGACAAGTGTGCGGCGAACGATTGTCTGCATCAGATTAGGACCTGAAACAGCCCGACGATTTGGGTAAGGCTTGCAAAGCGATCTCTACCCTGAATGAATTATTCCGTTGCAGGACGAAAATATCGAAATAAACCTTAGTAGACCATATTTATTTTTCTTACAAAAGCGTGTTGCAAAAATTAGGAGATTGTCATGAAATTTGGGAATCTGATATCCGCTGGATTCGGTTTGGGGTTTTCTCTCGCAGCAGCTACAGCGTATGCACAGAGCAGCGTTTCGCTGTACGGCATCGTCGACACCGGAGTGGAATATGTCACGCACGCTGATGCTAACGGCAATGGCGTGCTTCGCATGCCGGGTATCACGGGCGAATTGCCGTCACGGTGGGGCTTTCGTGGCAACGAAGATCTGGGTGGCGGACTGTCGGCGCAGTTCGTGCTGGAAAGTGGCATCAATATGCCAAACGGAAGTTTAGGGCAAGGCGGTCGGCTGTTCGGTCGCCAGGCGTGGGTCGGAATCAATTCCCCGTATGGCTTGCTGTCCTTCGGGCGTCAATACACCATGCTGCTTTGGGCGATGGCGGACAGCGACATCCTCGGACCGGACATCTACGGGATGGCGACCCTTGACCCTTACCTCGCCTCCGATCGAAGCGACAATACGGTGGCCTATCGCGGGAAGTTCCATGGACTGACCCTCGGCGCCACCTATTCGTTCGGCCGTGACTCGACGGGCACAGGCAATACGCCAGGGGAAGGCACCTGTGCGGGTTCCGTACCCGGACAGCCGACTCAGTGTCGACAATTGTCTGCCATGGTGAAATACGACACCTCGTGGTTCGGCGTTTCGGGTGCATACGACGAACAGCGCGGCGGCGCCAATGCCGCGGCGATTTTTTATGACGGGAATGCGCCCTTTCCGTTCACCAACAGCGGCGACAAGGACGTCCACACGTGGTTAGGCACGTATGCCGTGCTGGGTTCGGTTAAGGTTTCCGCCGGGTTTGTAGGGCGTAGCGTGACCACGGTGGCGGGAGGGCCCGATGTGCATTCCGATATCTATTCTGTCGGCGCATCGTGGCAGGCAACACCTTCGTTCATGCTCGACGGCGAGGCGTTCCGGATCATCAATCAGGTGCAGGACGCGCGCGCCACCATGGTCACGCTGCGTGGCACCTATCACCTCTCAAAGCGTACGGCCGTCTATCTGCAGTCGGCTTATCTCACCAATAGTGCGCACGCCTCTTATGAGGTTTCCGGCGCGGGCGGCACGACGCCACCTCCCGGTCAAGGACAGTTGGGTGTGATGGCCGGCCTTCAACAACTGTTCTGATTCGCGAGGCTCGACACGCCAGTCGGTTCTCTCGCAATCTGGCCGCGCTCGAAGCCATAAAAGCCGAGCGCGAAACACCCATCCAGATCGGTCAGACAACGTTTCCGAACAACACCGTCAAGCAGGGTCACCGCGCGATCAAGCGGCGCACCCGGGTTCACGCCCGGGTGCGCGATTTTTTTTTTGCGCCCGCATTCAGCCTGGCGGCATCAAGGACCGAGGTAGCTATCCGTACACGCGCCGCGAGTTGTCGGCCAATCAGACGAGTGCGGCGTTGATTATTCGGATCTGGGTAAAGTCTTCCAATCCTTCAATGCCTTGCTGACGGCCAATGCCAGACTGCTTGGCACCTCCAAACGGCACATCGAAAGGCAACGCCAGGTGCTGGTTGACCCAGACTGTGCCGGTCTCGATGCGCGAAGCGATCTCAATGCCTCGCTGTGGGTTCGAGGTCCACACCGTTCCGCCGAGGCCATAATCGCTATCGTTAGCGCGTGCAATCACTTCATCGATATCGTCATAGGCAAGCACCGGCAGAACCGGGCCGAACTGCTCTTCCCGCACAAGGCGCGCGCTGTCTGGCAAATCGCGCACGATTGTCGGTGCGATGAAATAACCATCGCCTTCGATCGGTTCGCCGCCAGCGACGATCGTCCCGTTGGTCCGCGCTTCTTCGATGAAGGTAAGCACTTTTTCGTACTGGGTCAGGTTCTGGATCGGGCCAATCGTCGTATCGTCTTCGAGACCGTCCCCGACCTTGGACTCGCCTGCCAGGCGGGCAAGCGCATCACACAGCGCATCAACCATGGTACGCGGCGCATAGACACGTTTGGTGGCAAAGCAAACTTGACCTGCGTTCACTGTTGCCGATCGGTACACCTTCGGCGCGACCGCGTCGAGATCCGCGTCGTCGAGAATGATTGCAGCGTCGTTGCCGCCGAGTTCGAGGGTAAAGCGCTTTAACGTGTCCGCGACGCTGTGCAACACCTTCTTCCCGGTCGGCGTGGAACCAGTGAAGCTAACGTGAGCAACGTCAGGATGACTGGTCAGGAATGGGCCTAAGTCATTCTGGTCTACGATGGTCTGGAACACACCGGCCGGCAATGCCGTTGATGCAACCTCTCCCAGCATGAGTGTGGTGAGGGGTGTGGTAGGCGCAGGCTTCGCGATCACTGTATTGCCAGTGATCAACGCCGGTCCTAACTTCTTCATCAGCAAAATGAGCGGGAAATTCCACGGATTGATTGCCACTACCACACCTTGCGGATAGCGCTGCTCAATGATGCGTTCCTTCCGGGTCTCGCGCAACACGCGGAACTCGAGTTCAAGAGACGCGAAGTAGCGCAGCGCAGCAACAGTCCCGCCGACTTCGAACTTCGCCTCTTCAAGCGGTTTGCCCTGCTCCTGCGTCAAAACACGCGAAAATTCGTCAAAGCGCGTCTCGATCCCATCAGCAAACTGGTCAAGATACACTCTCCGCTGTGGGAAGCTGAGCTTCGACCAGACTTGGAAAGCGCGTTTCGCAGCAGCAATTGCTTGCTCGGCCTGTGCCATATCCGCGCGGGGTGCGGTAGCCAATACCCTACCCGTGGCGGGGTTGATGACATCGAGCGACGCTGCGCCCGCGACAAGTTCGCCATCGACAAGAAGACGATAGGTCATTTTTGGGTGCTCCAGTTCGTGAACCTGTGCTTCGCTCGATAGCTGGCATCAGATTTCGATTACTGATCTTATGACCTGGACGTTTGCTTAGGTACGATGTTGGCTGATGGAAGGGATCAGGAATATTGATCTCAGGTTGAGGATCATCGGCTTGCCTCCCGTCCTTCAAGTGGAGTCGGCAAACTGCCGGGAGTGCCGACATTTGCTGAACCAAGGCGAGAGGCTCTGAAACGAAGTGCAAACGGGGCAACGTACCGCCCCAGTCGTCTGCCGGTCAATTAATTGACGACATTAACGGGCGGCGAGTAGGTACTCTCGCTCGTATCGCCCCGTCTACCGGACTGAGAAGAGCCGGTGACACCGTCCCCATAACCGGCGTGGTCAGCTCGCACGGTGTCGTTTTGCGCAGCAACGCGCGCTTCCGCCGCCTGGATGTTTTCTGGGTAGTGAATCCAGTCACCCGGGTTGTAACCTGCCCTCTCAACCTGAATTAGTTCGGCACGAACCTGCGCGCGACTAACAGGCTCATTGGACTGCGCAAAAGAAACGATTGGAGCGGCGAACACGGCGACTAATGCCGCAGCTTTGATAAGCGATTTCATGAGGACTACCTGCAAAGATTGTCTGGTTCAATGGTGTCTGCCGCGCACACTTTTGTTTGCAGCCGTAAGGGCAGTGTAGAGAACCAGACATCTAGGGTAAATACTTAAGTTCCGAATTCACTGTCTATGCAAACAAGACAATCGCAATGCCACTGGCCGTATGGTTAGACCTTTTCTGATTTCGGGCCGATTGTGCGTCGATAATGCGTCGCGTGGCCACCATTGAAACGCAAAGAAATGGGGCATCACGAGCATACGCCCTCGGCATAGCAGGCATGTCGGCGCGCGGTTTTCCCGCGCCCGGCGGTTAGCCGGCGGTCGGCTTACTTTGCGCGAGACGGCCGCCGCTCGAGTTTTTCCTGTTGCACAGCCGCCCTCGTTCGGACACCATCAATCAGCGTGCGGACCATCTGCTTCGCGAGATTGGCACGTGTGCGCGCCGAGGAATCGACGTCGGGTCGATACCATATGAGCGACCATTGAACTCCGCCGAGCATCGTCTTGACCGCAATGGAAACGTCGACGTCCGCGAGCGAACCATCTTTCTTTGCGATCGTCGCCTGACTCTTGAACAGGGCTTCAAACTGGTCCCGGCTCGCGATCAGTTCGTCAAGTGTTGCGCGCTGCCCGGGCGTGGTGGCGCCGAACCGGTGCATTTGCACACCCTGCGCGACGACGCTTTCAAACGTATGATGCTCGAGAACTGCCAGCGCGTGCGCGTAAAGCATGGCCGCAAGAACGGTCGCGCCGTCACCTTCCGTTTCGCGAGCGGGTTCGACCGCGGCGAACAGCCTTGCCATCCCTTCACGGTGTACATCGAAAAACAAGTCGATCTTCGACGCGTAATGGTGATAAACCCGACCCTTGGTTGCACCGAGTCGGCGCGCTACGTCGTCGATACTGGTGGCATGGTAGCCCTGCTCCATAAAGCACTCGGCCGCGACCAAAAGAATTTCCTGCTTGCTTGGAGTCATACGCAAAGTCATGGTTAGGGAGGTAACGCGTCAAGTCGATGTACACCGCTAGCGTCAGGGACGCAAAAACAGAATGCTACCCTACTATTCGTCCGGCGCGAACAACGGCTGAGCTATGTGGATTTGTTGGCGCAACCTGAATTGTGAATTCACCGCAATGTATTTTCTACTGCGATTCGTTCCGATACTGTATCGACATAAATCACCGAATTGAGGCTGAAATGCATTTTGATTTTGCAAAACTGGACCGGCAACAACGATACAAGCTGCTCGGCGCGACTGTCGTACCACGCCCTATCGCGTGGGTGTCGACACTCAACGCTGACGGCACCTTGAACGCCGCGCCGTTTTCATTCTTCAACGTCTTTGGCGAAGCGCCTGCCGTTGTGGGATTTTCCATTCTTCACCGTTCGGCAAGCGATTTAAAGGACACGGGGCAGAATATCCGGATGCAGCAGGAATTCGTCGTGAATCTGGTGAGTGACGAAAATCTCAAACAGATGAACATTTCTGCCATCGAGTTCCCCCCCGAGATCAACGAATTCACCGAGGCGGGGCTGATCCCCGCTCCATCCGAGCACATCAAGACGCCGCGTATCGCGCAGAGCCGCGTCGCGTTCGAGTGCAGGCTCATGCAGATCGTTCCGCTCGGCGACATGCGTTCTCTAGTCCTCGGCGAAGTACTGGCCATGCACGTCGATGACGACGCTGTGCTTGACGCCGAGCGTGGCTGGATCGATACGGCAAGGCTTCATCTAGTGGGGCGTATGCACGCGAGCGCATATGTGCGCACCTCCGACATCGTCGACTTGCCGCGCATCCCGGTCGAAGACTGGATTTTGACGGACGTCCCTGGCGACAAACCTTGACTGGCGGCCTGCAGGGCCCGCACCAGTTCGAACGCCGTTTTGGCGGGTCAACGTCAGCTCACAGAACTTCAAACACGCTGTACGTGGGTCCGTTTGCGAACCGATGCCCGGTGCCGACAGCCATTATGCGGTTCAGCCACTCGTATCGACCGGCCGGCGCTTCGAAGATGGGGTTTATCCGGAAGTAGTAGCTTGATGGATCGACAACCTCACCTTTCTCGAGTCGCTCTATCACTTCGACTGGCCCATGGCGAACGCCCCGGTACGACATCGCGATCGTCGAGCCGTCGTCAGTCTGCAGAACAAGGCGTACGTCAAGCGTAGTGCTGCCGTCGCTACGCACGGCCTGCCAATCGCTGCCTCCATCCAGCACTTTTCCGGACAATCGGTCGCCTTCGAACGAGCCCGATGGGACGATACCCACACGACGAAAAGGTCCCGGGGTAGCGCCGACAACAACAATCGGCTTGACGTCGAGTCGCATGACAAACAATGGGCGCGTCTGCACACTTTTAAGTGGTGCGGGAAGGCTATCGAAGAGTGTAGTGAACATGGTTCACCTCGTGAATGATGACGCGGGTCTCCCCGCGTCGTTGATATCAACGCATGCCCTATTGAAGCGTCTTTCGAACACCTCAAGAATCAGCGCTTTGTTAATAGACAGAACAGTCTGGTGATGACTAACTAGCCTCACGAGGCCGTTTTCCCGCCGTTGATCCTAATGATTTCGCCAGTGATGAAACCCGCCTTGTCAGACGCGACGAACACGATTGCGTCGGCTATCTCTTCAGGGGTTCCCGCGCGCCTAAGCGGAACGTTCGTGAGAAAAGCGGTTTTTCGCTCGACGGTGCCGGTCAGCCGGTCGAGCATCGCGGTCTCGACCGGACCCGGAGCGATGGCATTGACGCGCACCCCCGACGCGGCACCCTCGATCGCAGCCGATTTGGTCAGACCTTCCACCGCGTGCTTGCTTGCCACGTAGAGCGACGCGTTCGCCGCGCCGCGCGAGCCCATCGTCGATGAGATATTGACGATGCTACCGCTGCCCTGCGCGAGCATCACGCGCATCTCGTGCTTCATGCTGAGAAGCGTGCCGAGCACATTGGTATCAAATACGGCTGCATAGCCCTCAGGGGTCCGGTCGGTCACCGGGCCGGACTGGCCTTCGGTCCCCGCGGAGTTGACCGCCACGTCGAGCCGGCCAAAGCGCGCAACCGTCTTATCGACGAGGTTGCGTACCTCGTCTTCGAATCGGACATCGGACTGTACGAACTCGGCTTCCACGCCGAGTGCGCGAAGCTCCTCAGCCAGCTTCAGGCCTTCGTCGGCTCGCCGCCCGGAGACAACGACGTGGGCGCCTTCACGGGCGAAAGCCAGCGCGGTGGCGCGGCCAATGCCAGTCAACGCACCAGTGACAAGAACGACGGGATGGGTAGACATTGCCTTTCCTTGGTGAAGTTTGCGAAAGTGGCTGACGGAGCCGCCCAAAGATTGGAGCCGGCGTCAGTGCCTGATTTTCCGGAGCCTGTAACTCGCCTGACGAGACCGTTCACAAGAACTCTCCAGTTCAACGCTGTGCAGCGTATCTGCGCAGCGACGGGGAAATAGTAGAGTTCAGGAGGATGGAGATAAACAGGCTGCGATTCCGATCATTTCGGACACTTCAGTCCGGCTTCGCGACTTTTAGCCGATTCCTTGCTCGTCGCTAGATCTGCAGATTCTGGCTGACATAGTCGATAAAGACGCGCAGCTTCGGCGAAGCGTAACGGCTTGCCGGCCACAAGATCCAGAAGGTGACGGTCTTGTCCAGAAAATCGTCGAGCACGATCTGTAACGCACCGCTCGCCAGGGTATCGCGCACAAGGAAGGTCGGTAGGAAGGCGAGGCCCTTGTTCTGAAGCGCCAGAAAACCCAGCACTTCAATGGTGTTGCTGACGAAAGTTTGCGGCAACTCCGGCTCCGCTTCCGACGCAGCGAGCTGAAATGGCCAGCGTTCCAGCTTGCCGCTAGCGGGGAATTTATGTAGTAAACAGGCATGCCGAACGAGTTCGGACGGATGTGCAGGTGCGCCGTGCTGCTCGAGATAGCCGGGCGAGGCGACCAGAACCTGACCGCAGGAGCCGAGGCGCCGCGATACCAGCCTCGAATCGTGCTGCTCACCCGTGCGTATGACTGCATCGAAGCCTTCTTCGATGATGTCCACCATGCGATCGGAGAGATCGACATCGAGTGCGATGTCCGGGTATTCCGTCATGAAGCCGTCCAGCGCCGGCATGATCAACCCGGACAATTGCGGCGTGCTGATCCGCAGTCTGCCGCGCGGACTGCCGGCGGCATCGGACAATTCCGCTTCGGCTGCTTCGACCTCGCCGAGGATGCGCCGGCACCGTTCCAGGAACAACGCCCCCTCGGCCGTCAGGGTGATGCTGCGCGTGCTGCGGTGAAAGAGCCGCACGCCGAGGCGCTCCTCGGTGCGCGCAATGCTTTTGCCAACCGCCGAAGACGATACGCCGAGCAGCCGTCCCGCCTCGGTAAAACTGCGAGTTTCCGCCACCTGCACAAACACTGAAATACCGCTGAGGCTGTCCATTGCCGCTTCCCGAGGCCCGAGCCCGATTTGCGCCGGCCGGGCGACGCAGGCGAGCGTTCGAAACCCGGCTACGACTCGATTGCGGACTTTAGTGTCCGATATATTCGGAACCTTAGCCCATTTTTCTTATCTCCGTCCGTCCATACACTGCTCCTCAAGGTCGAAAGCCCGCTGTTGATCGAGCGTCACCAGCCACTCAATCTCGAGAAAATCATGTCCAAACTTCATTCCGCAATCAAAGTCGGTCCTTACGAATTTTCCCATCGTGTGGTGCTGGCGCCGCTCACCCGCATGCGCGCCGAAGACGGCGCCAGGCCCGGCCCGTTGATGGCCGAGTACTATGCCCAGCGCACGTCGGAAGGCGGCTTCCTGATCGGTGAAGCCACCATCGCAGCGCCCAACGGCAACGGCTACCTCGGTGCGCCTGGCCTCTACGACGATAGCCAGATCGCCGGCTGGAAGCAGGTGACGGACGCCGTGCATGCCAAGGGAGGCCGCATCTTCCTGCAGCTGTATCACGCCGGACGCCAGTCCAACAGCCAGTTGCAGCCAGGCGGCGTTCAGCCCGTGGCGCCGTCCGCCGTGCCGCATGGCGGCGTCGCCTACACCGAAGCGGGCTGGATCCCGAACACGCCGAGCCGCGCGCTGACAATCCCCGAGATCGCCGATCTGGTCGAGAGCTTCCGCGCCGCCGCGATCCGCGGCAAGGAGGCCGGTTTCGACGGCGTCGAATTGCACGCCGCCAATGGCTACCTGTTCGATCAGTTCCTACAGGACGGCAGCAACAAGCGCACCGATATCTACGGCGGCTCGTTCGAGAACCGTGCCCGCTTCCTGATGGAAGCCACCCTGGCCGTCATTTCGGTGTGGGGCAGCGACCGCGTGGCCGTGCGCCTTGGCCCGAGCGGCAGTTTTGGCGATATGTCCGACAGCGACCCGAAGGCCCTCTTCACTTACATCGCGCAGGAGCTGGCCAAGCTGAACCTGGCCTACCTGCATCTGATCGAGCCGCGTGTGCTGGGCAATGTGGATGACGAGAGCAAGGACCCGAACCCGATCGCCGCGCAACTGATCCGCAAGCACTACAAGGGCATCATCATCGCCGCCGGCGCCTTCAAGGGCCACACGGCCGAAGCCATTTTGCACGCAGGCGACGCCGACCTGGTTGCCTTTGGGCGCGACTTCATCGCCAACCCGGATCTGCCCGAACGCCTGCGGCTTCAATTGCCGCTGAATCCGTACGACCGCCCTAGCTTCTTCGGCGGCACAGACGTCGGCTACACCGACTATCCGTTCTATAGCGACGAAACGGTATCAGCGTAAGCGGAGCACGCGATGACCTCCACGGCCCAGCCCACCTCCCTCTCACCGCTTTACTGGCTGGCGCCAGGAACGTTCGCGCTCGGTTCCCTGACGTTGAGTTTCATCTCGGTGGACAACCTTGGCTGGACCGCCGCTGCGTGCGAAGTCGCGGCGCTGATCCTGACCGCAAGCATCGGCAAGCACCTGATTCGGATGCAAAAAGGGGCGGTCACTGCCGCCTAAGGTATCGCTACTGTGCGGCAGACGTTTGCCGCAGCTCACAGGGCGCTTATCGGTCACTCATCGGCCACATCGTCAAGCCGGGAGAAAGTGCTTCGGATGCCTTAGGTGTCCATGACGAAAATGCTGGCACCAGGACGGCCTGCTTCCAACCGGCACTATCCCTGTCCCGGCGGCGTGTGCACCCTCGATCGGTCTAACACAAGCAGTAAAGGCGAACATGAATATCCCACACCCTACTTTCAAAATTGGCGGCGACACGGAAATCAGGCGGCTCGGATTTGGCGCGATGCGAATCACCGGCCCTGGCATCTGGGGCGCGCCCACCGATCGGGCCGAAGCCTTCCGCGTCCTGCGTCACCTTCCCGAACTCGACGTGAATTTCATCGACACGGCGGACTCGTATGGGCCGAACGTTTCGGAAGAACTGATCCGCGAAGCGCTGCATCCATATGGCGTCGACATGCTCGTAGCGACCAAGGCGGGACTGGCGCGCACGGGTCCCAACCAGTGGACCCCGCACGGCCGGCCTGAGTACCTGCTTCAGCAGGCCCACGGCAGCCTGCAGCGGCTCGGTATCGATCAGATCGGCCTGTGGCAGTTGCATCGCATCGATCCATCGGTGCCGCGGGATGAGCAGTTTGGCGCCGTGCGCCACCTGATCGACACCGGCGTGGTCCGCCACGCCGGCATGAGTGAAGTCTCGGTGGCCGACATCAAGGCTGCATCGAAATATTTCAAGGTGGCGACCGTGCAAAACCGTTTCAACCTAGGTGACCGCGGTAGTGAAGACGTGCTGGACTACTGCACTGCTCACGGCATTGGCTTTATCCCGTGGTTTCCGCTGGCTGCGGGCGAGCTGACCCGCCCCGGCTCGCTACTCGACACCATCGCGAGCAACCATCACGCGAGCGTCGGACAGATCGCCCTCGCGTGGCTATTGCAACGCAGTCCAGTGATCCTGCCGATACCGGGGACCTCCCGCGTCGCGCATCTGGAAGAGAACGTGGCGGCCCGCGCGATCACCTTGTCCGACCGTGAATTTTGCGAGCTGGACCGCGCGACCGCTCAACGGCGGCAAGGCTAGTCCGCTACTCCGTCAATTTCGCTCGAGACTAATCACGAAAGTCGTGCGAGTGGTATTGCTGCGCGCGGCTACACGGGCTATCCGGCGCTCAGCGAGTTGCCGGATTAGTGGCCGGAAGCAATGATGCGACCCAGCCACTCGTATCGACCGGACGATGCAGTAGTCACTTTGCGCCGCTAAGTCGTGTGGCGACGCAAAGTTGCTCTGCCTAGAAGCGGCCAGACAGCAGATAACCCGCGTTTGGCACTTGCGCCTTCAGACCCAACGTCTTGAGAATGCGATAGACGGTCGATGTCGCGGCAGACAGAACCGGCTTGCCCAGGCGGTCTTCGACGGCCTGGATGGCAGGCAGCGAGGGCATCTGCACGCATGCGGAGAGCACGACAGCGTCAGCCTGGCTGATATCGAGTCGATCCGCGTGACCGATCAGGTTCATTGGATCAAGACGGCCAACAGCGAGGTTGTCCGACACTTCCAGGCTCATCGAGGCCGTTACTTCAATGTCTTCGCTCTGAATGTAGTCGACGACCTGTTGCGTCAGCGGCTTCATGTACGGCGTGATAATCGCGACGCGCTTGAACCCCATCGTCTTCACGCCTTCGACCAATGCGCCGGCCGAGCTGATGATGGGCGTGGGTGCGCCATTGCTTTCGACAGTCTCTTTCAGCCGTGATTCCGACACGCGGTGATAACCTGGGCCTTGACACATAATCGCGACGAGGCACGCATAGGCAAGCACGTCGCAGCGCGCGTCGCTGAGTTCGAGCGCGCAGCGGTCGCTATCCACGTCCATCTTTTTCAGTTCTTCCGGCGTGACATGCATCATGCGCATCCGCGCCGAGTGGAACGTAAAGCGCTCGTCCGGGAAGATGTCGTAGCGCGAGGTCAGCATGGCCGGAATTTCCGTTTCCATCGTCGTATTCGAACTGGGAACGATCTGGCCGATTCGATAAGTTTTCATGATCTGGAAGGCAAGAGTTAAAAAATCAGTTTCCGCTTGTGAGTTGAACGCCCTGCGTTTCCCGAAGCGTGAACACAAGAATCGCGGCGGTGACATATGCAATGGATGCGATGCAGTAGGTCGTCGTGAATCCGATCAGCGGAATCAGCAAGGGAACAAGCTTGATGCCGGCAATCGCGCCGACACGTCCAAAGTTGAAGCAGAAGCCTGCGGCCGTCGAACGGATGCTGGTGGGAAAAAGTTCCGCGTACCACGCGCCGAAGCCACTGAAATACCCTGTGAAAAATCCGAGCAATGCCGACAGCACGCCGATGATGGCGATGTTCTGCGCGTTGAATTCGAGCTTGCCGTTGGTCAGCGGAATCATCGTCGCGCCATACGCGAACACGGGTACCGCAACCGCGATGCCGATAAAGAACCCGGCGAACGCCGCGCGCCGGCCGAAGCGCTCCGCCAGTGAGCCGTATGCGAGATAGCCAAGCGTCGCGCCGATGCCCGTCCACACCAGAAAGACAGGAGCCTGGTCGATGCGCACGTGCAGAACGCTTTGTAGATAGGTCGGCGTGAACGTGGTGATGATCCAGTACCCGTACATGCCGAGAACCGAGATCGTCAGGGCCAGCAGTATCGTGCGGCGGTACTCAGGCCGGAAAATCTGCAGCAGATTACTTTTGCTGGCGTTGTTCTTCAAAAATTCGCGATTCGCGAGCCACACGGGCGATTCCTTCACGAAGACGAGAATGAAGAAAGCTATGCAGTACGCAGGCACGGCAGACAGGATGAAGAGCCGGCGCCACGAGTCGGGATTCGACGCATCGAGCAGCGTCCAGGCGAAGATTGCGGCCAGCAGGCTGCCGCCGGACCAGCCCGTCTGCATCACAGCGATTGCCTTCGCGCGGCCTGACGGCGGCCAGATCTCGCTGACAAGCGCCACGGCGGCCGACCACAATCCGCCTACGCCGATACCCACCGCGAATCGATAGACGTTGAGTTCCGCGATGCTGTGTGCGAATCCGCACGCCAGTGTGCCCGTTGCGTAAGTGAGAACCGAAATCACCAACGTGCGTTTTCGGCCAATCTTGTCGGATATATTGCCTAGGAAGAAGCCGCCGATGCCTGTCGCGAGGAGGAACCACGCGACAGTCGACACGACGTCGGCAAGCGAGGCCGAAAACGTATGCGCGACGGCGAGTATGACGAACCCGAACACGGTCGCGTCGAGTGCGTCGAACAGCCATGCGCCCCACGAGCCGCTGAGCGTCACATAACGCTGCAGGCGTGGCATTTGATCGGAAGAGGCGGCCTCGGCCGGTCGTGCTGTCTCCACTGCTCCAGTACTATTCATTTATAGTTCCTTGACGGCCGGGCTGACCGTGTTGATCCGAATACCCGGATGCGCACGCCGATCATTGCTGCCAGCGTCGACCCAATACCCTTTCTTGCATGGTGGTTCGCTAACGGCGCTAGCCCGTGAATGGGCGCTTTTTTGCGCGGGGCGCTCAAACGATGAGTGACACCACGTATGCGCGTCGAGTGTCTTCATGTTAGGTAGATGGCTGTGCGCTGTACACCAGCGAATGGCTATCCTGCCATCGCGAACCGTTATGGCAGGATAAGCATGCCAAACGCGTCAGTTACTCGCGCGAAGGTGTTCGAAAAACAGCTTCGCAACAGGTGATAGCGCATCCGCGCGGCGCACGCATACGACAAGTTCCCGCTTCGCCCACACCTCATCGAGCTTCAGCATGCGCGTACCCGTCAAGCGGTACAGCTCCGCGTTGCCCGCGGGTAATATGCCGACGCCCATGCCGACCTGCACCATCCTGCACAGCGCGTCGTACGACGATACTTCGACCTTCGCCCGCAGTGTTTTTCCTGCCTTGCTCGCCTCCGTCATCATCTGAAAGCGCAGATGCGTGCCTGCACGGAGCACCACATGTTCATAGTCGAGCGTTTCCGCGAACGTGACATGCCGGCGCTTCGCCAACGAATGAGTGGACGGGACGAGAACCTTTAGCTCATCGGTCCGGAACGCATGAACCTCGATGTCGGCGCTATGCGGCAGGCGCGTAAAGACACCGATCTCCGCAACGTTTTCCGCCACGCTCTCGGTGATCGCAAGGCTGTCGCGCTCCATCAGCGAGATACTGATGTCCGGATAGCGCTCGCTGAACGATTTGACGATGGGCGGCATGAAGGTCGAAATCGCCGAGATATTGACGAGTACGCGTACGGATCCTCGCAGACCGTCCGAATACGCCTTCATCTGCAGAACGATATTGCGCAGGTCGTCCAGCACGTCGCGCGCCAGAATCGACAGATTCACGCCGGCCGCCGTCGGCGTAATACCCTTGTTTGTCCGCGTGAGCAGCGGCGTGCCGAAGACTTCTTCGAGTTCTCTGAGGCGCTTGCTGACAGCAGGCGCGGCAATATGCTCGAGTTCGGCCGCACCTGCGATCGTGCCTTCATCCACCACGCGCACGAAAAGCTTGAGAGAAACAGGGTCGAGCTTCAACACGCGCTCCCAGTCACTTTGCGCCAAAGGCTTTGCAGCGTGTTAGGCATGGGCAGGTCGTTGCGGCTCATCGAGCCATTCGAGTATGTTGCGCACGGTATCACCGTAGAACGTCTGGTACATCTCACGCGTCACATAGCCGATATGCGGCGTTGCGAGCACGTTGTCCAGCGAGCGCAGCGGGTGCGTCAGTTCGAGCGGCTCGAAATCGTACACATCGATGGCGGCGCCTGCGATCCGCCCATTCTCCAGTGCGGTGAGCAGCGCCACCATATCGACTATCGGACCGCGCGACGTATTGACGATGCGGCTCGTGGGCTTCATTCGCGCAAGCTCTGCAGCGCCGACCAGACCCTGCGTTCGTTCACTCAGGCGGACGTGGATCGACAGAAAGTCAGAAGTGGAGAACAGCGTATCTTTGTCGACCAATTGCGCGCCTTTCGATTCCGCGCGCTCTGCCGTCAGGTTCTCGCTCCAGGCAATCACATTCATCCTGAACGCGCGACCGATCACACCGACCGCCGAACCAATGTGGCCAAGCCCGAGAAGGCCAAGGGTTTTGCCGGCCAGTTGCGTTCCGAGCGTGAGCTGCCAACCGCCTTCACGCAAAGACTGATTTTCGACAGGGATATTGCGGGCCATGGCCAGAATCATCGCCCATGCGAATTCGATGGTCGGCGTGGACGAGTATCCCGTGTGGACAACCTTGATGCCGTGCGCAGTTGCCGCGTCCGTGTCGATTGACGCGTTGCCCGTGCCCGTCGAGGCAATCAGCTTGAGATTGGGCAGGCACTCGATAATCTGACGGGTGAGTGGCGTGCGTTCGCGCATCACGCACAGTACTTCGAATGGCTTCAGACGTTCGATAAGCTGCGTGGTATCCGCCACGTGGTCGTTGAAGACCATGATTTCCGCGCGGTTTTTCAACGGAGTCCAGTCGGCCACGTCGAGCGCGACGTTCTGGTAGTCATCGAGAACGGCGACTTTAACAAGGGATGGGCTAGACATGTGTTACCTCCTCCAAGGACAAAGCGGCTGCCGTAAGCCCCGGCCATAGTGCAACAACGAATGTCAGGACTGCGCTAGTTTGACGCAATGTGCAGTACGAGAAACGCTATGACGCGGCAACCTCGACGGCGCAGCCGTCGATACCGTCGCGCTCGGGAAAATGTAAATTTATGCTCTTTTGCCAATGCGGATGGAGGATCCTCACGTTCCAGGCCATGACCGACTATAAAGAAATAAATGATGGGGTGGGGATTGGATTCAATCTGGGCGCACCGTGAATGATTAGCCTCAGATCAGCTTGCAACCCGGACCAGCAGCTTGCCGAAATTTCGACCGTTCAACATGCCGATGAAGGCCGTCGGCGTGCTCTCCAATCCGTCGACGATGTCTTCCTTGTACCTGATCTCACCGCTCTTGACGCGGGCGCCGATTTCGCGAAGGAAGTCTGGGTACAACTCTGCGAAATCGTAGTTGATGAATCCGCGGATGGTGAGGCTTTTGCTCAGGACGTCGCGCATGGTGCCGGGCAGCGTATCGGGCCCCGGAAATTCGGATACACCGAATTGACCGATGAGGCCACATACCGGCACCCTTGCAAACCTGTTGAGCAACGGTGACACGGCGCGCCAAATGGCGCCGCCGACATTTTCGAAATAGACATCGACGCCGTTCGGGCATGCCTCGGCAAGACGTTCCACGAAGTCGGGCGCCTGATGGTCAACGCATGAGTCGAAGCCGAGCTCGTTTCGTACGAAAGCGCACTTCTCCGGTCCACCTGCGATGCCGACGGCGCGGGCGCCCGCGAGGCGAGCCAGTTGCCCGACGGTGGCCCCGACTGCACCGCTGGCAGCTGCTACAACCACCGTTTCGCCTGGCTTGGGCTGGCCGATGACACGCATGCCAGAATAGGCAGTAAAGCCTGGCATGCCAAGTACCCCGAGACGTGTTGTCAAGGGCGCGTCGGCCGAATCGATCTTTCGAACACCTCCGCCATCGGAAATGGCATGCGTCTGCCAGCCAGAGTGAGCGAGAACAATGTCTCCGACGGCATACCCTGCATGATGGGACTCGATGACCTCTGCGATGCACTCACCTGTCATGACATCGCCGATAGCAACAGACGGGGCATATGATTTTGCGCTGTCCATTCGTCCCCGCATATAGGGATCGAGAGACAGGTAGAGTGTCCTGAGCAGCAGTTCCTGGGCGCCTGGCTTCGGGACAGGTAACTGCTCAAGGCGGAAATCGCCCTCGGTTGGTTTTCCCTTCGGACGGGACGCCAGGACAATTCTTTGGGCGTTTTCGTTGGTCATCTTGAATCTCCGAACTATGTTACGTTGCGATTTTCGCTGGCACGTCATTGTGTGAGGTCCACCCACATGGCCAACGCGACACCTGCGCGGTATTCCCGCCAATGATGCCAATCAGGGCACTTAGGGCACTCAGGCCGTTGCACCACCATCTACGCTGACGTTTTGCCCGTGAATGTAGTGGCCAGCCGGGGAAACCAGCAAGAGGGCCAGTCCAGCGACGTCGTCCGGCTCGCCGATGCGCCCCATGGGGATACCCAAGGCGATCTTTCTTTCACGCTCGGGATCCTCCCAAAGTACCCTTGAGAAATCGGTTCGCACTGCACCGGGATTAATAGAATTAACATTGATGTTCGACGGTCCGAGTTCGAGCGCAAGATTGCGCACCAGTTGGTCAACGGCCGCCTTTGACATTGCATACAAACCCAGCATTGCCGACCCGCGCTTTGCTGCCCGGCTCGACATGAAGACGATTGATCCATCCTTGCGTGCGATCATCTGCGGAGCGAGTGCCTTCACAAGTGCAAAGTTACCGCGTACGTTGCCAGCCATTACGCTGTCAAATTGCGCAACCGTATGGTCAAGTATCGATCCGTCCGGCGAAGTACCTGCCGCGTTCAGCACGAGCGCGTCGACCCGTCCAAATGCTGCTAGCGCCTGCGACGCGAAGTGATCGACGCTCTCAGGGTCGGTAATGTCGCAGGAAATTGCCTTGATTGCGATGCCGTCTTCTTTCTGCAGTCGAATGGCAACCGCATCGGCTACTTCCTGACTACGTCCGGAAATCACGACCTTCGCCCCAGCCGCACCTAGTGCGCGGGCGACCGCCAGGCCCATTCCCTTGGTTGCGCCTGTTACCACGGCAACGCGGCCACTCAGATCAAAAAGCTTGCTCACGATTGTTACTCCATTCGCCCTCTTCAGGACGCGAAACGTTGAAAATTCACATCCCCATTTCGCCTGCTATATAGGTAGACGCACAGCGATCAGGCTAAAGTGTGTGTATGCACTTAATCGCATGATCCTCCGAATCTGCCCTCGCTGTCAACCGATGGACGGCCGGCCGTTGCTCGTGGAAACGAAAAGCTTCACGCGCGCGGCCGAGACTTTGGATATGTCACGCGCACGGGTGACCGTGATCATTCAGAGTCTCGAAGCGCACCTGAAAACGCGTCTGCTGCAGCGGACGACGCGCAGCCTCAACCTCACGCCGGACGGTGCTGCCTATTACGAGCGGTGCGTGCGCGTCCTCGCGGACATTGACGACAGCCAGTTGGGCTGAACGCTCAACTGGCATTTGTAAATTTGCCGGATACAAATCTCGTGTAATCGAGGCTCCATCTAGCTCAGGGAAGTCGTTCGCTCGATGAATGCCTCCGTCAAACTCGCGGCAACGTCGGACATCTCCACATGTGGCAAGTGGCCACAGTGTGGAAAGACGTGAACCTCCGCGCCAGCGATCGCATCGCCCCACTGCCTCGCTAGTTCGACCGACACGACACGATCCTCTTCGCCCCACAAGACTAACGTGGGACAGCTAAGCTTCCCGAGCTCACGTTCCAAACTTGGATCGTAGAATCCCGGACCACCAAGTAGCTCGCTGGTCTTCAAATTTCCAGATTCAATTTTCTGGATATCATGGGGATCCTGTGCAAGAGCACGTTCGACAAACGACTGATCGAAATAGTACCGTCGCAAACGTTCTGCGCGCGAAGGCAATGCGCCCGGTCCGCTTCCCGCTGCCCGCGCGCGCATTCCTGCGGGCGCTATCAGTGTCAGGCTGCGAATCGCTTCCTGCGCCAGCAGCATGGCCAGTCTGCTCGCGAGCCAGCCACCCAACGAGCTACCAATAAGATGGATTCCGCCGAGACCAGCACAAAATGTAGTGTAGTAGCGGGCCAAGTCAGCAACCGACGCGATCCACTCTGGCCTCTCGTTCCTTCCAAAACCCGGATGCTCAGGCGCCAGTACGTCATAACTGTGAGCCAACTTGTCAAAATAGTCCAGCCAGCCAGTCATTCCGCCAGCACCATGCAGGAACAACACCTCATCTCCTGTTCCGCCTCGAAGCATGCGAGACTCGACACCATGCACCATCGCCTTATGATGGACGTATAGCATTTCGACCACCCGTAAAGTCACTTGATCAAGCCGTCTGAAGTTCAGCGACGTCGCGCTCCACATTTGCTACGGCAATGAACTCATCCAGTTCGAATTCGTGGGTGAGCGCCCAGAAGTCAACCAGTCGCCACGGTGAAGTCATCGTTACCCGGTTATGTTTGTTCTTGTACCAGCTCGTGACGCCACGATGGGACCACACCATGTTACGCAGCTTCTCGTCCACTACATCGTTGTAGCCGCTGTAGACCTCCTCGCGCACCTCGATCGAAGCCAGATCCCTCTCGATCATTTCCCGCATCGCATTCAGAATGTACGTAACCTGGCACTCGGTGTGAAATATCGCGCTTCCGCCGTGCGAAAGGATCGTATTCGGCCCGGCAATGACAAAGAGGTTCGGGAACCCCGGCACCGTCATCCCCTTGTACGCACGGGGATCGTCCTCGCCCCAGACGTCGCGGATTGATACTCCATCCCGGCCACGAATCTCCATCGGCCACAGAAGCTTCGACGCGTTGAAACCTGTCGCGAATACCAGTACGTCAGCAGAGTACTCGACGCCGTCAGTCGTCACGACGCCCGTTTTACTGATATGTGAAATCGGGTTGACGACCAGGTCAACATGGTCCCGCTTCAGCATCTTGAACCAATTGTTGTCACGCAGCAGACGCTTGCCATACGGCGGATAGTCTGGCGTGCACTTTTTGAGCAACTCCTCGTCCCCATCCAGTTCGCTGTGCATGTACGCGATGATGTTTTCTCGCATCGAGTGATTTTCGCTGTTGAGCGAAAGTGCTGGTTGGCTCCACTCCGGATCGATGTGCAGTGTCTTATGGAAGCCATCGGATGCAGCCCAGAAAACAAGGAAGCGTGCCCATTCGTTGAAGAGCGGAATGTGTTTCAGGGCCCACCGCTGCCCCTCCGTCGTGTCCCGACGGTAGTTCGCGTTCCCCATCGCCCAATGCGGCGAGCGTTGGAAAATCGTCAGCTGTGCGACCTTGTCAACAATCGCCGGCCCCACCTGCATTCCGCTGGCACCCGTGCCAATCATGGCAACGCGCTTTCCGCTCACGTCGACATCATGATTCCAGTGAGCAGTATGAACCGTGTCGCCCGAGAAGCTCTCCAGACCCTTGAAAGCCGGAGTCGACGCAACGTTGTGCCCAGCGGCCGTAATGAATACATTACATACCAGCTGTTCGGTCTCCGTATCCTGGGAACGGCAATTCACTTGCCAACGCGCACTGGCCTCGTCAAAGTTCGCGCCGGTCACCTCGACGTTAAAGCGGATATGCTCGCGAAGGCCGACCTTGTCTACTGTGTCGTTGATGTATTTCAGTATCTCGTTTTGACGGGAAAAATGCCGTGACCAGTCCGGATTCGGGTTGAACGAATAGGAGTAGAACTGGTTCGGCGTATCAACGCCGGCACCCGGGTAATCGTTCTCATACCATGTCCCACCGAGGCCCGCATTGCGCTCGAGAATGACAAACGGAATACCCGCCTCCTTGAGCCTGATGCCTGTGCAAACACCAGACAGCCCTGCCCCAACGACCACCACCTTGAAGTCATCGAGTGACAGTGATTTCGGATCAGTACGCCACTGCAACGCGCGGGTATCGACGTCGCCCAGGCGTAGCTCCTCGACGAAAAGCGAGACATATTCTTCCGGAACCTCGGCTCCAACACTGGCGCTCATCATCCGGCGCAAGGTCTGCCGATGGGGCATGCGTGGCACGGTCGCGCCTTCAGCGGCGTATTGCTTCAGTGTCGCGACGAGCTTCAATCTGATCTCCTCCTTCAGATTATCGGGGATCGTCTCAAGGAAGTTCCATGCTCCCTTGATATGCGGCGCAACCTCGTCGAGAAGTTCAAAATCGCCAGTCAGATAAACCAGCGTCATCAACGCAGGAACGATATCCGCAGTGTCGAGTGCGGACTTCAGCGCCTGCTCATCGCGCGCTGCTTCTGCAAAAGGGCCTTCCATATTCACTCCGATCCGTTTTACCTTGTGGAGCCTTCATGCTAGATGGAAATGAAGATCTCGCCAGCGATAACGCTTGATGTATCCGATCAGCAATTTTGATGAACGATGGACAAGCATGGTGTCACCACGTAGCTGATATAGGCGCATCAGAATTTATGATCAGGCTCATCTGATTAACTCATTTGCGTTGCCTTTTTATGCCCCGCTATGCTTGCCTGACCAACATCGAAACGGATGCACGTTACGGTTATTCAACCGTATTCAAGGAGACGCGCAATGAACAACAAACGCACGGTCGATGTACAGACTTTCATCGACGGTCAACGTTTTTCGCCTTTTCAATGGACCATTCTCGTCCTGTGCTTTCTGGTTGTGGCCGCCGATGGCATGGACACGGCCGCGGTCGGTTTCATTGCACCTTCACTAGTGCAGGAATTGGGCGTTACGCGCGCGGCGCTAGGGCCTGTGATGAGCGCCGCGCTAGTCGGACTCGGCATCGGCGCGCTGGGTGCCGGCCCACTTGCCGATCGCGTCGGACGAAAGACAGTGCTGGTTTTATCGGTGTTTTTCTTTGGGCTGTGGAGTTTCGCCGCCGCACGTGCGACTTCGATCGAATCGCTTACTTTAATGCGCTTCATGACGGGGCTGGGTCTCGGCGCGGCGATGCCTAACGCGGTGACGTTAATGTCCGAATACGCGCCTGCGCGCATTCGCGCCGTTGCTGTGAATGCGATGTTCTCCGGCTTTTCGTGCGGCGTGGCGATTGGCGCGGTGTCGTCAGCGTGGCTCATACCCCACTTCGGCTGGCAAAGCGTGCTGCTAGCGGGCGGCGTCGGACCTATCGCACTGACCTTCGTGCTCGTTATGCTGCTGCCCGAATCCGCGCAGTTCATGGTGACGAGAGAGCACGGCCACGCACGCATCGCGCGTGTTCTTTCGCGCATCGCAGGAGACGCACGTTTTGACGAATGCCGCTTTGTCGCGATTGATGCAACGGTGGAGAATCGCGGGTCCGCATTGCGGGTGGTGCTGTCGTCACGCTATCGCTTCGGCACGTTAATGCTGTGGCTCGCGTACTTCATGGGCCTGCTGATCTATTACCTGCTGACGAACTGGCTACCTACGCTTTTCAGGGACGCGGGATTTTCAGGCCAGAACGCCGCGCTGATGACATCGCTGTTTCCGATCGGCGGCGTGGCAGGCAATCTTAGTGTCGGCTGGTTGATGGATCGCTTCAAGGCCAATCGCGTAATCGCCTGCACATACGTCGTGTCGGCGGGGCTGGTCATGCTGGTGGGACACGGCGTCGGGCATCAACTGTGGCTCGGCACACTGATCTTCCTGACGGGAACGGTCGCGACGTCCGCAGTCACGTCGATGTCCGCGCTTGCCGCGAACTTCTATCCGACGGAAGGGCGCGCGACGGGCGTAGCGTGGATGATCGGCATGGGACGCATCGGCGGTGTGACGGGCGCGCTGGTAGGTGCCGCGCTAATGGGATTGGGCTGGCAATTCGGTTCGGTGTTTAGCCTGCTGGCCGTGCCCGCGATGATTGCCGCGTGCGGCGTCTATGCAACGGCAAGACGCACGCGCACGTCGAGCATCGAAGACGCCAAATTGACGCCCGCGGCGGAATAGATTTCGGACGACGTTTATGCGTTGAACACGGCGGTCATCAAGTCTCCTGATGGCCGAACCAAAAGATGAGCAAGCTCTTAGCGAAGCTTTTCTAAGTAAGGCCGGCGACCGCACAACCCTGCTCGATATCACTGCAATGCGTACCGGACAGGTAAAAGTCCACCTGTCGGCTCAGCCGGTTCCTGTCCGGCTCAATCGGCGCGGCAATAACTTCCTTCAGGTCGCCGTTGGCCTTGTCCATCGCAGCCGCCACAACTTCAGCGGCCAGCGCCTCCTTCGATTTGAAGTGGTTGTAGAACCCGCCTTGGGTAAAGCCCGCGGCCTTCATCAGCGCGCTAAGGCCCACACCATCGATTCCATGGGCACGGAACAACTTCTCCGCGGCGGCAATGATGGCCTTCCGGTTCTCCACCGCCTGCTGTTTCGAGACACCCATCGTTCAATGTGCTCCCCATCGTTGTTAGTTCAATTATAGCCATCTTTGAAAAAAACAATGGTGATCAACATTGACTTCTCAATCTCCACCCGCCAAACTCACTGTCAATCACCATTGTGATTTGGTGAATTTATCAACTTCGCGGGAAAAATCATGAACATCGAAAGTAACCAACCCCTCCTTCAGCCGATTCGGCTGGGGAACCTCGATCTGCCCAATCGCGTCGTCATGGCGCCGCTGACGCGCATGCGCGCGGCCAATCCCGCGCTTGCCCCGACGGCCTTGCACGCCGAGTACTACGCGCAGCGCGCTTCGGCGGGGCTGATCATCAGCGAAGGGGTGTTCGTGAGCGCCGAGGCGGTCGGCTGGGCAGACGTGCCCGGACTCTGGAGTGATGCCCAAGTGCGCGGTTGGCGCATGGTGACGGACGCCGTGCACCGCGCGGGTGGTCGGATCGTCGCCCAACTGTGGCATACCGGTTCGTTGGGGCATCCGGATTTCGACGCCGGCAAGGCGCCGCCATCCGCTTCAGCGGTCAATCCGGAGCAGCAGAGCGTGACCGCGGCAGGCCGCAAAGACACTGTGGTCCCGCGCCCCATGGACAAAGCCGAGATCCGTCGCACGGTCGCCGATTTTGGCCGGGCTGCGCGCAACGCGATCGCGGCCGGCTTTGACGGCGTGCAGATCCAGGGCGGCTATCACTACCTGTTCAATCAGTTCCTCAACGTTC
Organism: Paraburkholderia solitsugae; assembly: GCF_013177695.1. GTDB lineage: Bacteria > Pseudomonadota > Gammaproteobacteria > Burkholderiales > Burkholderiaceae > Paraburkholderia > Paraburkholderia solitsugae. Next base: position 135,242 of record NZ_WOEY01000065.1, read on the forward strand.
GCACCAATCTACGTACGGATGAATACGGCGGTTCGACGGAGAACCGCGCGCGGTTTCTATTCGAAGTCGTGGAAACGGTGGTCGAGGCAGTTGGAGCGCAGCGCACCGGCATCAAGACGGGACCCGCGACGTCGGAGACGGGCGCGTTCGTTTCCAATGACGAAACGCTTGCCACTTCCGAATATGTGATTGGCCGGCTCAACGATTTCGATCTCTCGCATCTGCTGCTGATGGGAGCAATGGCCGACCTGTCGGCGACGCCGCTGGCCGCCATGGCAGGTGACGGCATGTTCCGCCATTTCCGCGAGCTCTATCGCGGCAACATCATTGCGAATGTCGATATCGACCGTACGCGCGGTAATCGGCTGATCGAAGCGGGACTGGTCGATATGGTCGCCTTTGGTCGTTCGTTCATCGGCAATCCGGATCTGCCGGCGCGCTTCGCCGCCGATGCGCCGCTTGCCGAAGTCAACTGGCCAATGGTCTATGGCCCAACAGCCGAGGGCTACACCGATTATCCCGAGTTTCAGGCTGTGCCGGCATAACGCGCCTTCGCTCACTCCAGAACCACGACCGCCTGAGCCCCTCGCGTCGCGATATGCAACGCGGGGCGCTCTCGCGTTGCATGTGGGACGACATCGCGGAGAAATAGAGCAGTCGCTGGCATGGGCGCCGGCATCTTCTCGCCGCTTGCGTCTTCCACGGCGGCCAATATGGTCGACGCCTCTCAAAAGGGCCGGGCGCTATCCATCGTGTTAGGCGGACTGGGATCGGGTACTGCTTTTGGCGTTCCCGTAGGTCTCGCCATCGAGAGGTGGTTCGGATGGCGATCGCGCGCACGAGTCTGCGCGCTCATTTTGTCGAAAAGCCTTCAGTCGTTCGCGTGCGGCCGGGCGATCAGCAGCCACGCGGCCAGCGCGGCGACGAGCGAAACCGGTATGCTTGCGCCGATCACGATGGGCGCGCTGCGCCCCGCCGCGAGAAGCTGCGCGGCGGCGAGCGGACCGACGACGGAGCCGAGCCTGCCGACCGCGACTGCGGCGCCCACGCCGGTGCCGCGTACCGCCGTAGGGTAGTAGATGGCGGCGAGCGCATAGAGCGCCGACTGGGCTGCGATCACGAATAGCCCGGCCGCGAACGAGGCCGCCGCGAGAGACAGCCCGCCCGGCGCCGCCGCGAGTCCGGCGAGCGACAGCACGGTACCTGCATACATGCCGGCGACGACGACGCGCGAAGCACGGATCCGGTCCATCGACATGCCGATGCCTAGGGCGCCGAGTCCGCCGCCGACATTGAAACAGATTTGCACAAGCGAGACAGCCGAATGGTTGAGGCCGCGCGCCGCCATCAGCGAAGGCAGCCAGTTCAACAAAAAGTACAGGACGACCAGCGTGCAGAAGTTGCTGATCCAGAGCTCGAGCGTCGACAGCGCGCGGTCGTTACCGAACAGCGTCTGCGCGACGCTCACGCGGTTGGCAGCGGTGTCGGCGACCTCCAGATACGCGCGGGACTCGGGCATTAGGCCGATCAGCAGCGGCACGAGCAGCAGTGGCGCCGCGCCACCGACGTAGAAGATGTGCCGCCATTCAGTATTTCCGACAAGCACCACACTGACTAGCGACACGATCGCGCCGCCGAACGAGACACCACAATACATCGCGGTGACCGCTGTGCTGCGCGATTGCGGCTCGACGGATTCTGACGACAGCGCGATCAGGTTCGGCATTGCGCCGCCGAGGCCGAGCCCCGTCAAGAGGCGCACCACGACGAGCATCGCGAATGTCGACACCTGCGCGGTCGCGAGCGACAGCAACCCGAACAGTGCGACCGATACGAGCAGTACGCGCTTGCGACCGATCCGATCGGCGAGCCGTCCGCCGATCATCGCGCCAGGCAGCAGCCCGAGCGTGCACGCGCTAAATGCGAGCCCCATCTGCGACACCGTCAGACCGAATTCGTGCGCCATCCGCGGCGCGGCGACGCCGACCGACTGCAGGTCAAACCCTTCGAGCAGGGCGATCGCGAAGCACAGACTGAGTGTGGTCGCTACGGCAGGCTTTTCGGCAACATAAGTGTTCATTCTATCTCCAGACCCATGCGGGGTGACCGATTGCACGCGCGCGGCATCGTTCTCCAGTTCGCCCTCAGATACGCTCAGCGAGCGAATCACATTTCGGGGGGTGGCTCAAACATACTAGGTAGTACGTTCGCGAAGGTATCGGGGTAAATCTCTACCGATTGGCCTAACCGTGCATGAGCACAGCACGTTCAGAAGCGAAAACTCACTGATAGCTTGTGCATTCGGATTCGGTCATCAGCAGATTTGATGGTGGGTATCAGCCGAAATCGTAGTCGACAGGCGCTGACGACTCTATATTTGCTACACGGTTAGCGTCGCGAGTGTGACGCAACTGCAGGGATCCGAGATGACGCGACGATCAGTCTAGGCCGAATACAACGCCAATCTGAACGTCACTGACTGAAACGAGCACTAATCGAGAGAGCGTGTTTCCGCAACCATTCAGTAGGTTGCGCGAGGATCAACTGTGGGCTCTGGTGCATATAGGTGGACTGACCGAAAAGTTTCCTATAGTTACGGATACCTTATCGATTGAACAGGACAGCACTCCAGACGGCTTTGTCATGTTGACGAGGCAGTCAGCCTCGGACTCACTTCGCCCAGTCGATAGGGACTTTTCCATTCGACGGCGGCAATCTTATTGAATCCCCAAAATCGGCGTCATTGGCGTGGAAAAGAAACCGCGCGATTCGCGCCGCCTTTACAACACCTTTAGAACGATTCTAGTAAAATCAAGTGCTTACCATCAACTTGGCCGGCTCAAATCGCGCGGAGCGGCTTCACTCTTTCGACTTCTGGAGATCAATATGAACGGACGCCACGCATCGTCTTTTGCATTCGTTGCCTACGTGCTCCTTTCGCTTGTGTCCGCGCCTGTGGCATTCGCGCAAACCGGCGCCGCAGCGACAAAGCCGATGCAGGACACTCAGCGGACGGCCCAGCAAAAGGCTCGGAAGGCAAAAAGTCACGCTCACCAGAAGACGGGCACCCAAGACGAAAAGAAAGCCACACCGGCAAATAAAGCCACACCAGCGTCCGGTGGTCAGTGAGCGTCGCAATGCAATGAACGAACTTCAGCGCGAGCTCGCGGCACGCGGCATTGCGACGGTCCTGGCTCTTCAAACTAGCAACGTCGCACGGACCGCCGTCCCGTAACACAGCACCTCTGTAATGCCTCTGGCTACCTCGGTTGCGTCATACCGCATACCGATGATGCCATTTGCGCCCAGATCCGCAGCCTGCGCAATCATGCGCTCGTATGCATCCTGTCGCGCTCGCTCACATAGCGACGTGTATAGCGTGATGTTGCCCCCAAAGATCGTCTGCAGAGATGCGCCAAGCGCGCCAACGATGGATCGGGACCGCACGACAATCCCACGAGCGACGCCCAAGGAATGCGCTGTCCTGTGTCCCGGAAGCTCAAATGCCGTCGTAACCATATGTCGTTCTATCATCGTGTTCCCAATGTTGAGTTCCCGTACCAGATCGAAAGCTGGCGGCCGCGCCTTTAATAATCCGACCAGCCGTCTTCACCAATAAGCGGCACGAAGCTCACGTCGCCTAGCCAGCGCTCGTGATAATCATGTTCGCCGTGGCGTACCAGTTGAATCAATCGCTGATGATGCTGCTCGCGCCCGACCGGCATGACGATCCGGCCACCGATCGAGAGTTGCATACGCCACGCCCGCGGGACACGCGGACCGCCGGCACCCGCAATAATCGCGTCATACGGCGCATAGGCGTCCAGCCCGACCGTGCCGTCGCCAAGATGAACAGTCACGTTTGAAAAACCCAACCGCGCCAGCGTCTCGCGAGCGCTATCTGCGAGCACCGGATCGCGTTCAACGGAATGCACGTGCGCCACGATTGCCGCCGCAATGGCAGCGGCATACCCCGACCCCGTACCGATGTCGAGAACCCGGTCGTGCGGACCCAGTTCGGCGGCCTCCATCATCTGCGCGACGACGGCGGGTTGCGAAATCGCTTGCTGACTCGCAATGGGCAACGCACTATCGTCGTACGCGTATTCACGGAGTTGCGCGGGTACGAATTCCTCGCGCGGCACGCGGCGCATCGCGGATAGCACATTGGCATCGCGGATGCCGCGCCCCGCGATTTGCCGTACAACCATCCACTCCCGGGCTTCCGTGAAATCGATCATTGTGGCCTCCCTCTGACGGCCGCGCAGGCTTTACTCATGATCTGGCTCGCCGATGCGGTGCTCGTGATGCACGCGCTGATCGCGCTTTTTATCGTGGGCGGACTCGCTGCGATCTGGGTTGGCGCGTGCCTCGGTTGGGAATGGGTACGCAATCGGCTATTCCGGCTCGCTCATCTGTTCGCGATCGGCCTCGTGTCGAGCTTAGCACTGCTGGGCGCATCCTGCCCCTTGACTACGCTCGAAGACTGGCTGCGCACTGGCTCGGTTGGGACGCAAGGTTTCATCCAGCGCTGGGTGAGCCGCCTGCTCTATTACGATGTTCCAGCCTGGGTGTTTACGCTCTCATACGTGACATTCGCTCTGGTGGTGTTACTAACCTGGCGCAGGGTTCCTCCCCGACGCCGCAGGTAACGCAGAAACGGTTTGCCGTACGACTTATGGCGCCTCAGTCGTGTCAGGAAGACCCGCGGTTTTGCGCCTCGTTCGATATCCGCGAACGCGGATGGCCGAATGGGATGATGACGTTGTATGGCACACGGCTCCGTTTTCGCGAATAATGGCCCCACATCCACTACTGGACGAGGGCGACCATGCATTACAGCCCCGACGCCATCCGCACCATTGCTCTGGTCGGGCATGCCGGATGCGGCAAGACATCGCTGGTCGAAGCCCTGCTCTACCAGGGGGGTGAGTTACGCGCGCCCGGCAGCGTGGAGCGCGGCACCACGGTCAGCGATTTCGACCCACTCGAGCGCAAATATCACCACTCGCTGAACTCCGCCGTCGCCCACCTGCATTACCGGGATACCCGCATCTATCTGCTGGATACGCCCGGCTATCCGGACTTTTCCGGGCTGTCGATCAGCGCCCTGCCCGCTGTCGAGACCGTCGCCATCGTCATCAATGCACAGACCGGCATCGAAATGACGACCCGGCGCATGATGGCGTGGGCGGAGAAACGCAAGCTCTGCAGAATGCTCATCGTGAACGGTATCGATGGCGAAAAGGTCGATCTCCCGGGGCTTCTGACGCAGATCCAGGAGGCCTTCGGCAAGGAATGCCTGCCCATCAATCTGCCGGCGCAAAGCGGCCGCCAGGTGGTGGATTGCTTCTTCAACCCGGCCGGCGACGCCGATTTCCTGTCCGTTGCGGCAGCGCACAATGCGCTGGTCGACCAAGTGGTCGAGATCGATCCCGCCTTGATGGAGCTTTACCTGGAACAAGGCGAAGCCATCAGCCCGGAACAGTTGCATGAACCCTTCGAGCGGGCGCTGCGCGAAGCGCATCTGGTCCCGATCTGCTTCACGTCAGCGGCCAACGGCGCCGGCATCGCGGAGTTACTCGACGTATTCGTCCGGCTCCTGCCCAATCCCATGGAAGGCAATCCGCCGCTCTTCTACCGCGATGCCGGTGGCCAACAGCAAGTCATGCGCGCCGAGCCGGTCGCCGACAAGCATGTTTTGGCCCACGCCTTCAAGATCGTCATGGACCCTTACATCGGCAAAATGGCCGTGTTTCGCATCCATCAGGGCACGATCAGGCGCGATAGCCAGCTCTATATCGGCAACGGACGCCAGCCGTTCAGAGTCGCCCATCTGATGATGCTGCAGGGCAAGGAACATGTGGATGTCCCACAAGCGGGTCCAGGCGATATCTGCGCCACGGCCAAGATCGATGAAATCGGTTTCGATGCCGTGCTGCACGACGCCCCCGAGGACGGCAACATCCACCTGACCCCGCTCGACTTCCCCACGCCGATCTATGGATTGGCGATCGAGCCTGCGCGCCGGGGCAACGAGCAGCGCCTCTGGGAGATTCTGCAAAAGCTGAGCGCGGAAGACCCGTGTCTGCGCATCGAGCATCCGGTCGGCACCAACGAGACCGTGGTGCGCGGTCTGGGCGAGTTGCACCTGCGCCTCATGCTGGAGCGGCTATCCGAGCAGTACAAGCTCGAGGTCGTGACGCGGCCACCGAAGATCGCCTATCGGGAAACCATCGGCGGCAAAGCCGAGGGGCACTGTCGCCACAAGAAGCAAACCGGCGGCGCCGGGCAATTCGGCGAAGTGATGCTGCGCGTGGAGCCCCTGCCGCGAGGCACGGGATTCGAGTTCGTCGACGCCGTCAAGGGTGGCGCCATCCCCGGCCAGTTCATGCCCGCCGTGGAAAAAGGCATCCAGCAGGTCATCGAAGGCGGGCCGCTTGCCGGCTTCCCGATGCAGGACGTGCGAGTCACCGTCTTCGACGGCAAGAGCCATTCAGTCGACTCCAAGGAAGTGGCATTCGTTTCCGCGGGGCGCAAGGCTTTCATCGATGCGGTGCTGAAAGCTCAGCCCATTCTGCTCGAGCCTATCGTGGACATCGAGGTGATGACGCCGGAAGCCGCGATGGGTGACATTATCGGCGACCTGTCCGCGCGGCGCGGGCAGGTCCACGGCACACGCACGGCCGCCGGCAACGCCGTAGTCGTCGCGGGACAGGTGCCCTTGTCCGAACTCAACGACTATCAGTCGCGTCTGAACGCGATCGCGGGTGGCCACGGCAACTACAGCATCCAGCTCAGCCACTACGATCCGGTACCCCCTGCCCAGCAGGAGCGGATGGCGTCGCAGCACAAAAAACAGGGCGACGGCGCGGCGCAATGACCGGCCGCGCGTGCCCTGCCCTGTGCATCTGCGCAAGCTGTCCGCCAGCCCTATGAAGGAGCCGCCGTCATGCTGAATTACCCCGCCGCCTACCAGTCCACCAAGGGTTCCGCACTCGACGTCGACAAGACGTTCTATCAACGCGTCGCCTCACAGCACGACACCCGCACGTTGATCGAATCGATCGTCGTGCCAATCAGGTCAGGTCAAGCCTGGACCGTGCCGGCCGGCCATGTGTTCCGTATCGTCACGATCGAAGGTCCGCAGGTGGCCGACCTGAACATGTGGAACCTGCACAACCCGCGCGAGCGCATGTGGGCCTCGCGCACGCGTCAGTTGCAGCAGGCCCACGTGAGCACGTTCGACCGCCTGTGGTCAACGCTGCCGTTCCTGCGTCCCATGGTGACGATCACCGACGACAGCCTCGCAGACTATGGGGTCGACGAACACGGTGGCCGTGTTCATGATCTGCTCGGCACGCGCTGCGATCCCTACGTCAACCGCATGCTGACCGGTGAGGATTTTCATTTCCACTGCCACTCCAATCTCACGCGCGCGATCGCGCCGTACGGGCTGACCGAATACGATGTGCACGACGTGCTCAACGTGTTCCAATGCACCGGCCTGAATCTCGACGACAAATACTTCATGAAGGCATGCCCCGCCAAGAAGGGGGACTACCTCGAGTTTTTCGCGGAAATCGACCTGCTTTGCGCGCTTTCGACCTGTCCGGGCGGCGATCTCTCGTTGCCGATGTGGGGACCGGATGCGCGCGATCCGCTGGAGGTGTGCCGGCCGCTTGGCGTCGAGGTCTACCGGCTCGCCCCGCAGATGCTGGACGGCTGGACGCCGCCGGCCGTCGCGGCGTACAAGGGGCAGCACGGGATGGAGCTGCAGCAGCCGCAATGGAAGAAATGAGTTTCGGGCGCGCTTCGCTTAGGCGTATCGCTTAGCCCGCGCACGACGGGAATTCCGGCGTCAAAACGCAATGCGCCGGTTACAGCGCAAACAACCGCCCACGCTGCGGTTCGCAGTCGTCCACGCCTGCGAGTCGCAACGCGTGCCAGGCCATCGCGAAGTTGCTCGATATCACCGGTTTGCCGATCCTCGATTCAAGTTCTGGAACGAGTTCGGCGATCCGCAAGCTCGTGCACGACACGAAAATGGCGTCCACGTCCGGGTGCATTGCAAGGCGCTCAACAGCCGATCGCAGAGACGCAATATCAATCCGTGCCACTTCGTTATCGTTTGCATGCTCGAACGACGCCATGCGCGTAATGCCGACGCCGCGCGCTTCGATGTAGTCGCGCATGAAGTCGTTGATCGAACGCACATAGGGCGTCAACAGCGCGGCGCGTTGGACGCCGAGCGCGCGCAGCGCAGCAAGTGCAGCGGTAATCGGTGTGGTGCACGCGACGCCCGGACGCGCTTCACGGATGCGCGCGAACACGTTTTCCTCGCCAATCACCATCGAGGCCGACGTGCAGCCGAACGCCACGACATCGATCCGCTCCGCCGGACGGATCAGCGCGACCGCCGAAGCGATGCGCGCCTCCATTTCAGCCAGGCGTTCGGGCGTGATGTCTGGCGAGTTGAGCACGCGGCTCTCATAGAACACCACACCGTCCTGAGTCAGCAGCTTGCGCCACTCGTGTTCGATCGTATGATCGGTGGCGAGTACCACCAGTCCAATGGCGGCGCGCCGGCAGATGCCGTCGTCCAGCGCGAATTCGAGCTTGACGTAGGCATCGCCCTGCAGTGGAATCGTGCTCATTTCAGTGTCATCCCTGTCATGTCGAGTTCAGGCTCGCGGCCGGCCATGATGTCGGCCAGCAGTTTTGCGGTGCCGCATGACATGGTCCATCCCATGTGTCCGTGGCCCGTGTTCAGGTACAGGTTCCGGTGACGCGTGCGGCCGATCAGCGGTGTCCCCTCGGGCGTCATTGGCCGCAGACCGGCCCAGTAAGACGCGCGGTTGTAGTCGGCGCCGTCAGGGAACAATTCACGGGCGGCCTGCAGCATCTGCGTGAAGTCAGCGGGCGTATGGCGGGTGTCGTAGCCGGCGAACTCGGCGGTCGCGGTAAAGCGTAGCCGTTGGCCAAAACGCGCCCACGCCACGAGATTGTTTTCGTCGACACCCCCCAGATCCGGCGGACGATGCTCGGGTCCGACAGGAAACGTGGCGGAATAGCCCTTCACCGGGTACACCGGCAACCGGTAGCCCAGGCGGCGCGCCAGGATCGGCGACCAGGAACCGAGTGCGAGGACGAACTCGTCGCCCTGGATAAGGCCCGTCGGCGTTTGCACGCCAACGACCCGATCACCGGACGCCTCGATCGCGCTAATAGGCGTATCGAATTCGAAACGCACGCCGAGGCGCTCACACACGGCCTTCAGCGCGCGGGTGAACAGATGCGCATCGCCGCTTTCATCGGTTGGACAATAAATCGCGCCCGCAATCCTGTCGCGCGCATGCGCGAGCGCCGGCTCGCGCATGGCCACCTGCGCCGCATCGAGCGTTTTGAGCGGCAGCCCGTTGTCCGCGAGGATCGACATGTTCTGCGTGCCTCGCGCGAAAGAAGCTTCGTCGCGATACAGGTACAACAGGCCACGGCTGATGCGATCGTATTGCAGGTGTTCGGCCGCGGTCAGCTGCTGCAATTGACTCTGCGCGTAGCGGCAAAGCCGCACCTTGCGCGTTGTGTTCTGACGTGAACGCTCCGCCGTGCAATTGCGCAGGAACTGGAAGCACCAGGCCCACATGTGAGGGTCTGCGTTCAGCTTGAGGCGCAGCGCCGGCCCTTCGACGAAGAGGGATTTCAGCAGAATTTTCGGCGCACGGGGAGACGCCCACGTGTACGAATGTCCCGGCGCGACCAGACCGGCGTTAGCAAAGCTGGTCTCGAGCGCGACGCCGGGCTGACGGTCGATCACCGTCACCTCGCGGCCCTCCTTCGCGAGGTACCAGGCGGCCGTGACGCCCGCAATTCCGCCTCCCAGCACAACGGTTTTCATGGATGACTCCTGTCGGCTGGAGTTAGCGCTTTAGCGCTTACTCCAGCCCCATGCAGAGCAGTCGACCGGAGTTGGCGCTTTAGCGCTTACTCCGGTCCCATGCAGAGCATGCTTCCCGTTAGTCAATATAACGTTATCGATACTTTTTGTATGGTGTCCTATACGCGGATACCCTATACCGCTTAAGTGTGCGGCGAGTTCTATCATGAATCAGACGCTTTCATGGTAGCGCTGCGATGAGACCGGTAGTCAGGCCGTTGATCCGGCAGATTACAACTTGCATGCGATTTACGTTTCCATCCGTTTTCTGATGCCACCGGGATAGCCGTCTGGCGGGTCGCTCCGATCCCTTTCACAATAAGGAGTCTCCAACATGAATGCTCAGAAGAATGGTACGCCGGGCGCAGGTCGCGTCCTGCGGCGAACGACAATCGCGGCGTCGGCCGCTCTGGCCATGCTCGCCGGCATGGCCTCCAGTCCGGCACAAAGCCAGACCATCAAGATCGGCGTGCCGGTGCCGCTGTCGGGCAGTTCCGCCAATGCCGGCACGGACATTCTCAATGGCGCCAAGCTAGCCGCCGCCAAGGTCAATGCAGCGGGTGGCGTGCTCGGCAAGCAGATCGAACTGGTGCCGGAGGACGACGCCTGCGACGCGCAGACAGCCGTGCAGGCCGCCCAGAAGCTGGTCGACGCGGGCGTCGTTGCCGTGGCGGGCGGTTACTGCTCCAGTGCGGCATTGCCGGAACTGACGACCTTTCATCGTGCCGGGATTCCCTACGTGCTGGACGCGTCGACCAATCCCAAGCTGACCGAGATGGGCTACGACAACGTGTTCCGTACGATTGGCCGTGACGACGAGCAGGGACCGTTTGCAGCCAGTTTCATGAAAAATTCGCTACACGTGAAGCGTGCGGCCGTGATCAACGACAACACGACCTACGCCAAGGGCCTCGCCGATAACACGGTGGAAGCCCTGAAAAAGGATGGTGTCGATGTCGTCTACGACGACGCGATCACGCCTGGTCAAATGGACTACTCGCCAACGCTGACCCATGTCGCCTCGCTGAAACCGGACGTGATCTACTACACCGGCTATTTCTCCGAAGCTGGCCTGCTGGTGAAAGAGGCGCGGCAACTCGGCCTGAAGATGACCTTGATGGGCGGCGACGGCACCAACGACCCGACGCTGATGAAGACAGCCGGCCCGGCAGCCAACGACATGATCATCACCACGGCGCCGTTGGCGCAGTTCCTGAGCGGTGCGCACAGCTTCGTCGACGACTATACGAAGGCCTACGGGCAAGGGCCTGGACCGTATTCGGTCTACGAATACGATGCCGTTGGCGTCACGGCGAAGGCGATCGCAGACGCAAAGTCGTCGACGCCCGCCGCAATCACGGCCGCCCTGCACAAGATCTCGAAGTACCCGGGCGCGACCGGGACGATCGGCTTTAACCCGAAGGGTGACCGCAGTCTGGCGGTGTATATCACCATCATCGTGCACGGCGACAGTTTCGCGCCTTATCAGAAGCAGGATGCCGCGGGACACTGGATGGCGATGAAATAGGCCCCGCCGCGCCGCGCGCCCCGCCATGAGCAACTTCTTCCAGTTCGTCATCGAAGGGCTGACGATCGGCTCGTTCTATGCCCTCGTCGCCCTCGGCTACACGATGGTCTACGGGATTATCCGGCTGATCAACTTCGCTCACGGCGACCTGTTCATGGTGGGTGCGTTCATCGGCTGGACCGGTTTGACGGTGCTTGCCGGGGCGCACGTGCCGCTCGCGTTGGCGCTGCTGATTGCGCTTGTGGCCGCGATGGTGGTCACGGGCGCACTCGGGCTCGCAATCGAACGTGTGGCGTACCAGCCGCTGTTGCGCGCGCCGCGGCTGTCCATTCTGATCACGGCGCTCGGCGTCTCGCTAGCGCTGGAGAACGGCGTGCTGCTGCTTTACGGCGCCGGTTTCAACACATACCCCCACGTACTTAGTCAGGCCGGACTCGAATTCCAGGGTGTGCAGATCACCTTCGCCCAGGTCAGCATCATCGTCGCCAGCTTTGCGCTGATGCTCGCGTTGTATTTTTTCGTTCACCGCACCTTCATCGGCACCGCGATGCGCGCGCTGGCGATCGATCAGGACGCGGCGCGTCTGATGGGTATCGATGTCGAGCGGCTGATCCAGCTCACCTTCTTCCTGGGCTCAGCGCTGGCCGCCGTGGCCGGCGTCATGGAAGGGCTCTACTACACGCAGATCAATTTCTTCATGGGCTTCGTGCTGGGCCTGCGCGCCTTCACCGCTGCCGTTCTTGGTGGCATCGGCAATATTCCGGGCGCCATGGCGGGCGGCATCCTGATTGGCCTGCTGGAGTCCTTTGGCGCCGGCTATGTCTCATCGCGGTGGACCGACGTGCTCGTGTTCGGCGTCCTGATCGCCGTGCTCGTGATCAAACCGACCGGCTTGTTCGGCGAGCGCGTCGTCGAGAGAATGTAGCCCTATGAGCGCCATGCAGGGGTTATCGCGTCGATCTCGTCCTGCCGGCGTCGCGCTGCTTGTCGCCGCCCTGGCGCTGCCCGCTGTCGCCAGCAACTATATCGTCGATGTCGGCCTGACCATCGCCACCTATTCGATCCTGGGCCTCGGGTTGAACATCGTGGTGGGGTATGCCGGCCTGCTGGATCTGGGCTATGCGGCCTTCTTCGCCATCGGCGCCTACACGACGGCGTTGCTTGAAACGCTGCTGCACTTCTCGTTCTGGGAAACGCTGCCGTTCAGCCTGGCGTTTGCCGGCGCGTCGGGTATCGTCATCGGCTACCCTACCCTGCGCCTGCGCAGCGACTATCTGGCCATCGTCACACTCGGGTTCGGCGAGATCACGCGCATTGTCGCCACCAATCTCAACATCACGGGCGGCCCCAACGGGATCTACGGCATCGCCAGCCCCAGCCTGTTCGGTTATGAAATCAGCTCGCCGGGTGCGGTCTACGAGCTGGGCATCGCGTTCCTCGTGCTGGTGCTGGTGTTTGCGATCCGGCTTGGCCAGTCGCGGCTCGGGCGCGCCTGGACCAGTATCCGCGAAGATGAGGCGGCGGCCGAGGCCGTCGGCGTGCCGACGCTGCGCGTCAAAATGCTGGCGTACATCCTGGGTGCATTGATCGGCGGTCTCGCCGGCAGCCTGTTCGCCGCGCGCTTCGGGACCATCGACCCGACCGGTTTCACTTATCTGCAGTCCGTGACGATCCTGATCGTCGTCGTGCTGGGCGGCCGGGGAAGCATTCCGGGCGTGATACTCGGCGCAGTCATCGTCGCCGGCCTACCCGAGATGCTGCGTTTTCTCAACCTTTGGCGCATCTTCGCTTTCGCGATCGGCCTCGTGATCCTGATGCTGCTCAGACCGCAAGGGCTGTGGCCCGCGCCGCTGCGCCGGGTGGCGCCACCGCGCCAGGGTGCAGCCGAACCTGAAGCACGCCCGCCCCGCGACACTGTCGCCGATGAAGTCCTGCTCGAGGTGCGCGACCTGCAACGCCGCTTCGGCGGCGTGCAGGCGGTCGGCGGGATCAGCTTCACCGTACGCAACGGGGAAATCCTTAGCCTTATCGGCCCTAACGGGGCGGGCAAGACGACGGTGTTCAACTGCCTCACCGGCGTGATCCGCGCGACCGGCGGTCAGGTGCTCTGGCGCGGCACCTCGCTGGCCGGCGGCGCGCCGCATCGCATCGTCCACGCCGGGATGGCGCGTACCTTCCAGGGCATTCGCCTGTTTGCCAACATGACGGCCTTCGAGAACGTGCTGATCGGTATGGATCATCGCCTCCATACGCCGCTCGTCGCCGAATTGCTTGCATTGCCCTCCGCGCGCGCCGAGGAAGCGGATCACGCCGCAGAAGGCCTGCGCTGGCTCGCGTTCGTCGGGCTCGGGGCACGCGCGGGCGAACGCGCGGCCGACCTCCCCTATGGCGATCAACGCCGGTTGGAGATCGCCCGCGCCCTTGCCAGCAACCCGCACCTGCTCCTGCTGGACGAGCCGGCAGCGGGGATGAATCCGACCGAGAAGCACGCGCTGATGGAGTTGATCCGGCGTATCCGCGATTTAGGCGTGACCGTGCTGCTGATCGAACACGACATGATGCTGGTGATGAGCGTGTCAGACCGGATCATCGTCATGGACCACGGCGTCATCATCGCCGAGGGAACGCCAGCCGAGATCCAGGCCGATCCGCGTGTGATCGACGCGTATCTCGGCACGGCCGAAGCCGACGAAGCGGCCGACGATGCAGCCGGGGAGAAATCGCTGTGGGACTCCTAGAAATACGCGATCTGCACGTGAGCTATGGGAACGTAGAGGTTCTGCATGGCATCTCGCTGGACGTCGGCGAGGGCGAGATCGTGGCATTGCTCGGCAGCAACGGGGCGGGCAAGACCACGACACTCCGCGCCATCTCCGGCCTGATTCGCCCCCGCGCGGGCCAGATCGTAATGGCCGGGCACGCGCTCGCCGGACTGCGCGCACACCAGATCGTGGCGCTGGGTCTCGGTCATGTGCCGGAAGGACGTCGCATGTTCGGGGCGCTGACGGTCGAAGAGAATCTGCGGCTTGGCGGCTATCTGATCCGGCGCGACAGCGCGGTCCTGGAGCAGCGGATGACGGGCGTCTATCAGACCTTCCCGCGGCTTGGCGAGCGACGCAGCCAGTTGGCGGGAACGCTGAGCGGTGGCGAGCAACAGATGCTGGCGATCGCACGCGCACTGATGCTGCGGCCACGCATCATCGTGCTCGACGAACCCTCCATGGGCCTGGCGCCGAAGCTGGTTCGAGCGATTTTCGGCATGATCGCCGACATCTGCAAGGAAGGCACGTCGATCCTCCTTGTCGAACAGAACGCGCGCCAGGCGCTGCGCATCGCACAGCGGGCCTACGTGCTGGAAAGCGGCCGCATCGCCCTCGCTGGCCCGGCCTACGAACTGGCCCAGGACAACCGGGTTCGCGCAGCGTATCTGGGCGGCAGCGCTGTCGCCACAGAGTAACGCCGGCTCAGACGCGGTGTTGCACCGGTACCCACAGCGCCAGGCTGGCGCTGAGTGCCTGACCCGCCGCGGATGCGTCAGAACGAATGCCGCATCCCGATCCGTACATCGGACTGCGTATTCGACGTCGACGGCGCGAAGCTGTAGCCGATCACCGCATTTACGCCATTCGATGCACGCAGATAGTCGCCGGAAACATAGACGTCGGTACGCTTGGACAGCAGGTAGTGCAGTCCGAGCGAGCCCTGGTTCCAGTGATTGCCTTCGAAGCTTGTATGCTGATAGCCGCCATACAGCGACAGCGCAGGCGTGAAGTTATACGACGCGCCCGCTTCATAAACCTGCATGTGCGAGGTCTGCCCAAAGCCCTTGATTGTCGTGTAGGTGAAATCGCCGGAGAGCAGCAGGTCGCCGATCGTATAGGCGGCACCGACCGCAAGCGCGCCTTGCTTATCCACCGGGAATGCCGACGAGCTATACAGATCGGTCACAGCGCCGGTGGCCGGATCCACGGAAACGGTCGGCTGGCCGAGGAAGGTGCGCGTGCCGATCATTGCGTACGGGTCGAACGCATAAATGCCGAACGGATTGTTCAACTGCGTATACGCCACACCCATGTTGAACGGGCCGTGGTCGTAATGCGCGCCCACGCTCCATGCACTCTTCTGATGGAAGTCGCCGGCGGTGTTGCCGAACGAGTACATACCGCCGAAGGTGAAGCCTGCGAAATCGTTCGACAGGAACTTCACCGAGTTCGGCAGACGGTCGCCGTTCATGCGGTCGAAGTCACCCTGGTGAATCGCATAGCCGCTCGCCCATGCGGAGATGTTGTACATGAAAACAAACTCTTCGGTCATATCGAGCTGATTACCGAACGAGAACGTCCCCCACCCATTCTTGATGCCGACATAAGCCTGGCGTCCGAATTCAGCACCACCGAATCCATACTGCCCATTGCCCAGGTGAAAACCCGATTCGAGCACGAATACCGTTTGCAGGCCGCCGCCGAGATCTTCCACGCCTTTGAAGCCGATCCGGTTGCCGTACGAAACGCCGTCGTCGAACTTGAACTGGTGTGCGCCGCCGGCATTGTTCACATAAGTGATGCCCGCGTCCAGAATCCCGTAAAGGGTGACGCTGCTTTGCGCATAGGCTACCGTCGGTGCGCATACAGCGCTTGCCGCGAGGGCGAGTCCCGAAAGACTCACGGCGTTTTTCTTCTTCATCTAATTCTCCCCTGCTCTTTGCCTGCGTATTTCGTTGGATAAAACGATCCCTGCCGCGCGCTGTCTTCTGGCGCGCGGCGCTTCTCGCATGACGGGCAATTCGGAACCGGCTGGGACTGATTGAAACGGACTGAAGCTCACTCAAGCTGACCAAATCGACTCAGCAGACTCAGGCCGACCTCACTGATCGAAGCTATCGGCACTGCGTACGATCATCTGTCACGTCTGCATCGACGGATCAAGAATACGGGTCCAGATTTATGAGGATTCGACCGGATGCGACATGAATCTGTCGAGTAGCGACCTCGAAGTCAGGAATGCCCGAGTTATTTCACACCGAGTGCGGTTTGTACCGCTTGCAAGCCGTTGGCGCCGCTCGCGGTGTTCACGCCGTCGAGCCATGATTTCAGCAATTCGGGGTGGCGCTTGAGTGCTTCGGTGGCCGCGGCATCGAGGCCGGTTTTCTTCTCCAGCACCTCGGTGATCACGCCGTTCTCCAGATCGACATTAAACGTGAGTTGCCTGAACAGGCGGCCGACGTTCGGGCACTGCTCGGCGTAGCCGCTGCGCGCAACGGTATTGACCGTAGCGCCGCCGTAGTTCGGCCCGAAGTACTTGTCGCCGCCGTCGAGATAGGTCAGCTTGAACTTCGTGTTCATCAGATGCGGTTCCCATGCCAGGAACACAATCCATTTCTTCTCACGCACCGCGCGCTCGACCTGCGTGAGCATGCCGGTCTCGCTCGATTCGACGAGCTTCCAGCTACCGAGCCCGTACGCCTTGTCGTCGACCATCTTCTTGATGTTCTGATTGGCCGGCGCACCCGGTTCGATGCCATAGATCTTGCTGTCGAACTTGTCGGCGTTCTTCGCGAGGTCCGCGAATGAATGCACGCCCGCGGCCGCCACGTAATCGGGCACCGCGAGCGTGAACTTCGCGTTGCTCAGATTCGGATGCACGACCTCGATCGATTTTTCATCTTCGAACGACTTGACGACCGGTGCTTGCGCCGGCATCCAGTTGCCGAGAAACACGTCGATCTGTCCTTTCTTCAGGCCTTGATAGGTGATCGGCACCGACAGATTCGCCACGTTCTGATGGTAGCCGAGCGCCTTCAACAACACGCCGGTCATCGCATTGGTGGCGTCGATGTCGGTCCAGCCGGGCCCCGCCATGTTGACTTGCGTGCAGGACTGCGGCTCGGCGGCCGCGGCAAAGGTGGTCGCCGCGCACACCAGCGCGAGGCCGGATACAGCCTGTTTGAAGAGCTTTTTCATCATGTCGGCTTCCTGTAGGTGGGATGGATCGTGAGCGGAGACATCAACGCGTCACCGCGGGAAAACGCGCCATCGCCTCGAGCGTGTCGAGATCGATGTGATTGCGCATATAGCGCTGGCTCGCATCGACATGCGGTTGCCAGTCCCATGACGCGACCGTGCCTTGCGTCGTGGCCTCGAAATGAAAGCGGCGGCGGCACTGGCTTCTCAGTACGTCGTTGTGCAGTGCGGCGAGGTTCCAGCGTCGTGCGATCTCCTCACGCATCAACGTGACCTGTGATGCATAGTCGGGGCGAGCCGCAAGGTTCTCGCGTTCCAGCGGGTCCGCTGCCACGTCATAGAGTTGGTCGGGATCAGCCGGCGTGTGAATGAACTTGAAGCGCCCGCGCCGCAGCATCACGATCGGCGCAATAGCGCCTTCTGCGAGGTATTCGCCGATCGCTTCGTCGTGGGCGTCTTGTGTACCAAGCAGATGCGGTATGAGACTCTTACCATCGAGCGAATCCGGCCAGACCGCAGGCTGTTCGCCGCGCGCCATTTCCACCAGCGTGGGCAAAAGATCGAGATGCGAGACCGACTCGTGCACACGATGCGCGTCGAACTGCTGCGGCGCATGAACGATCAGCGGTACACGGCAGCCGCCCTCGAAGAACGTCATCTTGTACCAGAGCCCCCGCTCGCCGAGCATCTCACCATGATCGGACGTCACGACAATAACGGTATCTTTCGCGAGCCCTGACTGTTCAAGCGCTTCGAGGATCGCACCGAACTGGTCATCGACGTAAGAGATCGCGCCGTAATAGGCGCGCCGTGCATTGCGGATCTGCTGGTCGGTTGGCGGCGTACGATCGGTTTCGCACACGTGCCGCAAGCGCTTCGAATGCGGATCGGCTTCGTCGAACGAATCGCGATGCACGGGCAGCGCGATGTCTTCGTCCGCATACATGTCCCAATACTTTTGCGGAATCGCGTACGGGTCGTGCGGATGGGTCAGCGAAGCGACCATGCAGAACGGCCGTGCATCTTTGCCGGCATGTCGCTCACGTGCGATATCGAAAAGCTTCTGGCGCGTGGTGAACGTGACTTCATCGTCGAAGTCCAACTGATTGGTGCGCACGCATGGCCCCGCGTCGATCACTGAACTCATGTTGTGATACCACGTGGGCCGCGTTTCGACATCGTCCCAGTTGGGCGTCCAGCCGAAATCGGCGGGATAGATGTCTGTTGTGAGCCGCTCTTCGAATCCGTGCAACTGATCGGCGCCGCAGAAGTGCATTTTGCCGGACAGGATCGTGCGATACCCTTCGGCACGAAGATAATGCGCGAACGTCAGCGTTTGCGACGGAAATTCTGCTGCATTGTCATAGGCGCCGATCGCGGATGGCAGCTTGCCCGATAAAAAGGAAAAGCGCGACGGCGCACACAGTGGACTGGCGCAATAGGCCGAGTCGAATACCACGCCCTGCTTCGCAAGGCGATCGAGATTGGGCGTTTTCGTTAGACGATGTCCGTATGCGGCAAGCGCAAACGGCGTCATCTGATCGGCCATCAGAATGAGAATATTCTGTTTCGTATCAAGCATTGGAGCGCGCCTCGAATAGAATCGCAAGTGTTGGAGCGAGTGTCATTGCAAGCGGGATAACGGGCGTGCCGGCCCCGCATGAACTCAACTATTGCCGTCCAATTCGCCGCTGTGAAGACGGCAAATCGTTATGTGCCTATAAGGGGGACTTATGTCGAGGCCGGATCGCTTGCCGCCGATGCAGGCGTTGACGATGTTCGAATCCGCAGCGCGTCTCGCGAGTTTCACGGCAGCCGCGCGCGAGTTGGGTTCGACGCAGCCGGCGATCAGTCAGCGCGTCGTGCAACTCGAAGAAGCACTTGGTGCACCGCTTTTCGAGCGTGGCCATCGCGGCGTCACGCTCACGGAAGACGGCGTGTGCCTCTTCGAAGCGGTGCGCAACGCCCTCGACACCATCCGTCTTGCCACCGCCGAAATCCGCGCGCGGCGCACGCCGCAAACCCTCACGCTCTCCACCGACTTCGGCTTCGCAACCTACTGGCTGATGCCGCGCCTGTCGCAATTCAAGGCACTCATGCCGGACGTCGACGTGAAGATCATCACGTCGCAGAACGTATTCGATCCATCGCACGATCAGGCGGACATTGCCATTGCGTTCGGCGATGAGGATGCGGACTGGACCGCGCGAGGTGCGCTCAAGCTATTTCCCGAGCGGGTCACGCCGGTGTGCAGTCCGGATTTTCTCGCGGCGCATCCGCAACTACGCACACCGTCAGACTTGATGACGTTGCCGCTCCTGCATCTCGAGCCCACCCAGCCGGCACGCTGGTTGTCGTGGGCCGACTGGTTCGCGGCGCACGGGCTGGCTATGCCCGCCGCGCATCGCGGCATCACGTTCAACAGTTTTACGCTCGTGGCCCACGCGGCGATCATGGGCCAGGGCGTCGCGCTCGGCTGGGCGCCGCTGGTCGACGAGCTCGTTGCCACGGGGCAGCTCGTCCAACCGTTTGATACGCCCGTGGCCACCGAACGCGGCTACCTGCTCGTCACACAACGCGCGGCGACACCGGCGGTCAGCGCATTTCGCCAATGGCTAATCGGCGAATGCGGACTCGACGCAGAGTAAGCGCAGGAGGCGTTGATGCATACCATCGCGCTCCGTCGTCCCACCCCAACCTCCCCTGACGCTCCCGTTCCAGCGCGACGGCGGTTAGCTTCTATCCCCATGACCCATTGATTTGCTCTACTGCGATGGTGCATGCCGCGCCCCGCGGCGTTGCCCTATCGCCTAAGTGGAGAGCGCATGTCCGCCGATTCCCGTCCCGATCAACGGGTTCTCACCGTCGCGTGTCCGAGCGCGGCGGGCCAGGTTGCCGCCGTCGTCGGCTTTCTCGACCGGCATCATTGCTATATCGACGAATTGACCGTTTTCGACGACGACCTCAGCGAGAGATTCTTCGTCCGCTGCGTGTTTCATGGCGTCGATATCAACCAGCCCCTTCACATCGCGGCACTCAAGCGCGAATTCGAATCGATCGCCGAGCGTTTTCAGATGACATGGGCGATGCACGACGTCGGCATGCGGCCGAAGGTGCTGATCATGGTGTCGAAGCTCGAACACTGTCTCGCCGATCTGCTGTTCCGCTGGCGCATGGGTGAGTTGAAGATGGACATTGTCGGCATCGCCTCGAACCATCGCGATCTCGAACCGCTCGCGCAACAACACGGCTTGCCATTTCATCATCTACCCATCACCGCCGATACCAAGCCACAACAGGAGGCGCGTTTGCTCGACCTGTTCGAGACATCAGGCGCTGAATTGATGATCCTTGCACGCTACATGCAGATTCTCTCCGGCGAAACGAGCCGTGCCCTCGCGGCCCGCGCGATCAACATCCACCATTCGTTTCTGCCCGGCTTCAAAGGGGCGAAGCCTTATCACCAGGCCCATACGCGCGGCGTGAAACTGATCGGCGCAACGGCGCACTTCGTCACCGATGATCTCGACGAAGGTCCGATCATCGAGCAGGTCGTGGAGCGCGTCGATCACTCAAACAGTCCGGAGCGTCTGCTTGCAACCGGACGCGACGTTGAATGCATCACACTCGCGCGGGCCGTGAAGGCATTTATCGAGCGGCGCGTGTTCATCAACGGCGATCGGACTGTGGTGCTGCAATAAACAAAAGCGCCGCTCGAAAGCGGCGCTTTATAAGGAAGTTGCCGCTCAAATGAAGCGGCAACTCATTCACTCGATGCACGAAATCATTTCACCCAGCTATCCACACGATCCCCATGCGCGGCGATCCACGCATCGGCAGCCGCAGTCGGCTTCTCGCCGCTTTGCGTCGCCAGCATCACGCTGTCGATCTCGCCCGGCTTCCATTGAAACTTCTTGAGGAATGCGACCACCGGCGGCGCCTTGGTCTCCAGTTCAGGATTCACGACGCTATCCACGTGCTCCGCTTCGCCGAACACCTTCTTCGGATCGTCGAGGAATTTCAGCTTGTACTTCGCGAACATCCAGTGCGGCTTCCAACCGGTCACGATGATCGGCTTGCTCGCCGCTTCCGAACGCGCCAGTTCCGCAGTCATTGCACTGCCCGAACTCGGCATCAGCTGATAGTCGAGCCCGTATGCCTTGATCGCTTCGCTGGCTTTCTGCATCACGCCCGCTCCGGCATCGATACCGACGATACGCGAGCCGAATTCCGTCTTCTTCGCTTCCAGATCGCCGACGCTCTTCACGTCAGCATTGTCCGGCACGATCAGGCCGATCTTCGCATCGTTGAAGTTGGGGCCCAGGTCGACGACCTTGTCCTTGAAGTTGTTCCAGTAGGCGCCATGCGTGACCGGCAACCAGGCGGACAGCGTCGCGTCGAGGTCGCCGCGCGCCACGCCTTGCCACATCACCCCGGCTGCGACCGGCACCAGTTGCACCTGATAGCCCAAGCGCTTTTCGATCACGCGTGCAGCGACGTTGGAGGTCGCGACGCTGTCATCCCAACCTTCCACGTAGCCAATCTTGATGGTCGGCTTGGTATCGGCCGACACAGTCACGCTGCTTGCCGCCAGCGCCGCACTCAAAGCGCTCAACACGAATATCTTGCTGATCAGTCTCATCGCCGTTCTCCCGTTCGCCGTCTAACTACCCATTGAGCATTTAGAATCACCAGCCAGAATTGCCGGGTAGCGTTGTTTTCCGACATCCAGTTGTCCGCAGGCGACCTCGACCTCGCGCCTCACCGTTCTCGTCTTACTTATCAACCACGAGATCGCTCAACGGCTTGCTGCAACACAGCAGCACCATGCCCTGATCGATTTCCCGCTGCCGGATTCCGCCGGCGT
Organism: Paraburkholderia solitsugae; assembly: GCF_013177695.1. Classification (GTDB taxonomy): domain Bacteria; phylum Pseudomonadota; class Gammaproteobacteria; order Burkholderiales; family Burkholderiaceae; genus Paraburkholderia; species Paraburkholderia solitsugae. The sequence continues at coordinate 157,534 of NZ_WOEY01000065.1, forward strand.
GTTTCATTGCGACCTCGCCGGACACCAGCTTCACCTTGCAGGTGCCGCACATGCCCTGCGTGCACGAGGCAGCGAGCCGCACGCCGGCCTTCTTCGCGGCGTCCAGTACATGCTGGCCGCTGCCGCATTCGATCTCACGATTGCTCTTCGCGAAGCTCACCTTGAACTTCGTTTCAGTCTCGACCGGGACCTGTGCGGGGATGAACCCAGCCGCCTGTTCGCGCGCTTCGGCAAAGCTTTCCGCATTGGCTGTGGGTGCTTGCAACGCATCGGCGACATGCGCGGTGGTCAATTGTGCGGCCACCTCGCTGATCGTCTCGAACGAGAAGCTTTCCTCGTGATAATGGCTGCGATCAAAACCGCCTTCATCCAGCAGATGACGCACTGCCTGCATGTAGGGCGCGGGACCGCAGGTGAAAATCTCGCGATCCAGAAAATCCGGCGCGATGAGTTTAAGCAACGGCAAGGTCAGAAACCCGGTGACGCCGGGCCAATTGGTCCGCGCACCCAGCCGTTCGCAGACGAACGCTGTGCGGAAATTGGCCTGATTTGACGCAATCAGATCGAGTTCGCGAGCGAAGATGATGTCGTCCGGCGTGCGGGCGCTGTGCACGAACACGATGTCGCTATCCTCACCGAGCTCATGATGCGCGCGGCTCATCGACATCAGCGGTGTAACGCCCGAACCGGCCGACAAAAACAGAAACTTACGCGCCGGATGCCGTGCACAGGTGAACTCGCCGGACGGCCCCAGCACACGAACCTGTGTACCCGCGTGCAGATTGTCGTGCAGCCAGTTCGACACCTTGCCGCCCGGCACACGCTTCACGGTGATGGAGATCGTATGCGGACGCGTGGGCGGCGACGAGATCGTGTAGCAGCGATTCACCGCTTCGCCGTCGATCTCCAACTCCAGCGTAATGAACTGCCCCGGCTCGAACACGAACGCCCGCTCGGAGGGCGCGCGAAAGAAAAAGCTCTTGACGTCATGGGTTTCCTGGCGAACCTGGCAGCACACCAGCGTGTCGTCGGTGTCGCTGTTCCAGCGCGCCGGCAACGTCTCCCAGAACCGGGCCTGCGTGACTCGGCTTAAAGTCGCACGGCTTGGCGTCTCGCGGCTTGAAGTCTCGTGGTTTGGTACCGGCTCCGGACTCAGCTGAAACGTCGCCTGATCGCGCATCATTATTTTCTCCCGCTCCTGGTTGCGGTATCGCGCTCAGCGCATGAAAGACACGACTTTTTCGCCGTGCGAAACCGGCGCATCGCCGGCATCATGGGTTTGGGGCGCATTGCTGTAATCCGCAATACGGCCGATGTACCACTCGCAGAACTTCTCGACAAGACCTTCGGTGAACGGTGAGTACGGGCCCGGTTCGTAGGCACTGCTGGTCGCGCCACGTTGCGAGTACTCGACGAGCGCGCGGTCCTGGTCATTGGTCGCGCGCCACACGGCCGTGAGATTGTTCACGTCGTAGTCGATGCCTTCGCGTGCATCCTTGTGGACGAGCCACTTGGTGCGCACCAGCGTTTTGCCTGCCGACAACGGGATCACCGAAAAGCTGACGATATGGTCGCTCATGAAGTGATGCCACGAATTCGGCTGCGTCCAGAACGAGAGGCCGCCGAGATCAGCCTGTTCGAAACCGCCGAGCAGTTTCTTCGATGCCACCTTCGCGTCCATGGTCTGCGATTCGCCGTCGCGATCGAGCGGCAGGCGTTGCGTGCGGAAACCCGTGACCAGATCGGCGAGGCGGTCGATTTCCGCCGACGGCAGGTTCATCGCCTCCCATTGCGCGGTACGGCGCGCCACGGTCTCTTCGAACGCGGCCATACCCTCTTCGTTGGCGGGCGTGCGTTGATAGCCAAACCCGTATTCGTAAAGCGAAATCGTCAGCTCCGGATGGTTCGCGACGCAGTGATAGCACTCGCGATTGTTCTCCATCGTGAGCTTCCAGTTGCCCTCTTCGATGATATCGATCGACGCCGCGACCTTGCAGCCGGCGAGATCATGCGGCAACAGATAGGGTTCCATCGCGGCGCGCATCACGGCGAAATCGGCGGGCGGTTCGTCCGCGAGACAGATGAAGATCAGGCCGGCGAGATTCTCGAGGTGTACCGCTTTCAGGCTGTGCTTGCAGCGGTCGAACTGGTCGCCCATATGTTCGGCGAACATCAGATCGCCGTTCAGGTTGTAGGTCCAACTGTGGTACGGGCACACGATATTGCCGAGCGAACCTTTGTCCGTATTGCACAAACGCGCGCCACGATGGCGGCAAACGTTATGGAACGCCCGCACCTGCATGTCGTCGTCGCGCACGATCAGGATCGAATCGTTGCCGATTTCCACGGTGATGTAGTCGCCCGGCTCCGGCACATCCGGTTCCACCGCGACCTGAATCCAGTGCTTGCGGAAAATCGCCTCCATGTCGAGCGCGAAAATATCGTCGCCCGTATAAAACGGCGCTTCCAGCGTGTGATTCTTTTTGCGGCGTTCGACCATTGTGCGAACGTCTGCCGAAACTTTCATGGTGTGCTCCGTTGCATGTCACGTCTGGCGCTGCGCCAGGCCCTCCTGGTCGCATGCTGGCCCGAACCGGAAATCAGTAATCCACGAGTTGATGCTCGCGCAAATACGCAAGGATCACTTGTGCTTTTTCGACGGAACTCCCTTCAATTACGACGCTGCCGCCGCGGCTTTCGGTCGTCGTCGCCGAGAGCATGCGGGCATGGCCCGAGCGCTTTTCGGCGGCGGCGAGGCGCACCGGTTTGGCGGTCGCTAGACGGGTCGTCCAGGCGAGGTCGTCGGAGTTGGCGGCATCCGGGCTTCGGGCGTCCGGGCTTCCGGCATCCGGGTTTCCGGACGCTCCAGTCGCGACCGGACGGATCGTGCCTTCGCGCAGCCTTGCATAGGCGTAGCTCGGCGCCGTGTTGGCCATCGGGTGCACCGCTATCACAGCGGGCAACCGTACTTCGACGCGGCGGCGCAAGCCCTTGGGCATGAATTGCCGGACCTCGGCGCAGCCGTCGCGGAGCGTCAGATCGACCGCGGCGCCGACCAGCGGCATGTCCAGCGCGTTGGCAACGGAATACGGCAGCATGCCGCTATCGAATGCGCCTTCGGCGCGGGTCCCGGTCAATACAAGGTCGTAACCGCGCAGACGTGCGGCGAGCGGCGCTATCGCATCACCTTTGAATTCAGGCGTTGCAGCCACTTCCAGCACCTCGACAGTGCGCGCACCAAGCGCGAGATACTCCTTCAGCGCCGGGTTCGACGGATCACCCGCGTGCAGCACGTCGAGCGTCGCACCATGCGTTTTGGCGAGCGAGAGCGCGATCGTCAGCGCGGCGGCATCATTGCGGCTATAACGCGCGGTGCCGCTGACCGGGTGCCGCCCCACGGAAACCAGTACGGCGATTTTCATGCAAGCGCTCCTTCCGCAACAGCCGTTGAATTCAATAGCGCAGCACCGGTGCCGCGTGCCGTGCGCGCAGCCGCCGCGGCTTCGTTCAGCGCCGCGATGGTTTCCTGCGCGTCGGCGATAACGGTCAAATTGGCGCGTTTGGCAATTGGCGCACTGGCGTCGAGATTCACGGCGATCACGTGCCGGCAATCCTTGATGCCCTGCAGATGCTGAACCGCGCCTGAGATACCGAACGCGATATACACGCTCGCTTCGACGGTTTTGCCGGTGGCGCCAATCTGCTTGTCGCGCGTGAACTTACCGTCGTCCACGGCAACGCGGCTTGCGCCAATCGCGGCACCTAACGTGGCCGCAAGACGCTCGAACGAAGGGACGTCGCTGACGCCGTTGCCCGCCGAGACAATGAAATCCGCCTCTTCGAGCGCAAGCTGGGCAGCGTCGATCTCCTCGATGCCAAGATCGCGCACGACGCCTTCAGACGAAGCCGCTTCGCGATCGAAGCGCCACACGACCCGCTCACCCGCACCCACGAACGGCAACTTCGGATCGACCGCATTTGGCGCAAGCAAAACGACCTCAGGCAGTGAGCGCGTGGCGAATGCCGTATTCGTCTGGATATAAACCGCGACATGTGCCGCGTCGATTTCGACGACATGCGTCGCGACGCTCGCGTTAGCGGCTGCCGCATAACGGCGGCCAAGGTCGCCGTCGCCGGTGGCGTTGTCAGGCAGGAAAATGTGCGCCGGCGCATAGGCCGCGACGCACGCGGCCAGTGCATTCAATTCGTTCAGAGGCGCGAAAACACGACGGTCGAACATCGGCAACTCGATCAGCTTGTCGGCGCCGAGCGCGGCGGCATCGCCGGTGAACTCCCCGAATACAAGCAGGACGACTTCGGTTGTCGCGTTCGAGATTAATGCAGCGGCGGCCAGAGTCTGGCGAGCATGATCATCCAGCGCGCCGCGGTCCGCGTGTGCGGCCACCAACAGCACACGCTGCGGCGCGGCCGTCGTGCGGCGCGGTTTCGCGTGCTCGCGATGCGCCGACGCCGTCGAGCCGTGTGCCGCGAATTCCATCGCGCCGGCCAGGCCCGTCATGCCGAGCGTGATGCGCTTGAGCCCGTCCGCCGTGATCGTGAACGGCCGGCGCGGATCGATTCTTTTGAGCGTGTTCATCGCGTTACTCCAGCGCCGCTGCGACCAGTTCGGCGACGTCCAGCACTTCCGGGCGCGGGCCGACCACGCCTTCGAGCATCGCCGTGCAATTCGGGCAGCCCACCGCGACGATCTCGGCACCGATGCTGCGGGCGTCGTCGATACGGATGTCCGGAATGCGTTTTTTGCCAGGAATATCGGTCAACGGTGCACCTCCGCCGCCTCCGCAGCAACGCCCGCGCATCCCGTTGCGTTCCATCTCGACCACCTTGATGCCGATGGTTTTCAGCAAACGGCGCGGCGCTTCCGTTTCCCCGTTATAGCGGCCCAAATAGCACGGGTCGTGATACGTGATCTTGCGGTCGGCGAACGCGGCGACTGCCTTCGGCGCCAGCTTGCTGCTCGAGACCAGTTCTTCGATCAGCGCAGTGTGATGCTGCACCTCATAGAAACCGCCGAGCGCGCGATACTCGTTGCGCAGGCTGTGCATCACGTGTGGATCGGCGGTCACGATCTTGCGGAACGTGTACTGCGATAGCGTGCCGATCAGCCGTTGCGCGAGTTGCTGGAAGGTCGCCTCGTCGCCGAGACGCCGAGCCGTATCGCCGGTATCGGTTTCGACGCCACCCAGCACCGCATAGTCGATCCCCGCCCGATTCAGCACCTTGATCAGCGCACGCAGCGTGCGCTGATAGCGCATGTCGAACGCGCCTTCGCCGGCGATCAACAGCACATCCACCGGACGTCCCGGTTGCGCGACCTGCACTTGCAGATCGACAGCCCAGTCGTAACGCGCACCGATGTCATAACCGTTCGAACTGCCGGTTTCGCGCAGATTCGCGAGCGTGATCGGGCCTTTGCCCGGTACCTTGCCTTCAACCAACGTCTGGTTGCGGCGCATATCCACGATCGCGTCGACGTGTTCGATCAACATCGGGCATTCCTGCACGCAAGCGCGGCAAGTGGTGCAGGACCACAGCGTGTCCGCTTCGATCAGGCTCGACACGAGCGGCTTGCCCGGCGCACCGCCGTGCTTGCCGACCGGGATGCCCGGCGTCGGGCTGCCGGCATAAGCCTCATCCGTGCCACCGACCATGCCCGTGACAAGATCCTGAATCAGCTTCTTCGGATTGAGCGGCTGCCCTGCGGCAAATGCGGGACACGCCGCTTCGCACTTGCCGCATTGCACGCAGGCGTCGAAGCTCAGCAACTGGTTCCAGCGAAACTCGACCGGCTTGCCGACGCCATATTCCTTCGCGTCGAGCAGCGGCGCCTTCAACGCAGTCGGCGGGACGACATCGTTGTCGTTACGCTCGGCAAAGCGCTCCTGACGCGGATGAAACGCGAGGTGCAGCAGACCGGCAAGCGCATGCTTCATCGGACCGCCGCGTGCAGCACCGAACGTCATCGTGAACGCGCCCACCGCGATCAGCAGGGCGACGATGATGGCCAGCGCACCCGACATCGCCGCGGCCGGCAGCGCAATGAACAGCGCCAAACCGAGCGCGAACGACCCAAGCAGGAGCGGCAGATGATCCCACGGCCCACGCGAGAGCCGTGCCGGCACGGCCTTCGCACCATGCCGCCGACGCCAGACAAACACCGCGCCGACCAGCATCACCAGCGCTGCCAGAAAGATCAGTTTGTCAAGCCACGGCGAGTAGATGGCGAGACCGTAGTTGACGAACACCAGCGCCATCGCGAGGATCGCGCCACCCGCCGTCGCCACATGCGTCTTCGCGATGTACGGGTCACGCGCGACCACATGGTGCAAGTCGACGAAATAGCGCTTCGGGATCGCCAGCAGATTGGTCCAGCCGTACGCGCCCGCAGCCGTGGCGCGGCCCTCGCGCCAGTACGCAGCGCGTTTGGCGAGCGCGAACGCGAGGCCCGCCACCGACAACCACAGCAGGACGGTGATGACAAACACGGGGCTCATCGTCAGAAATCCTTGCAAAGGCGCAGCGCGTCGTAGATCGCGCCGTGAATGTTGTGCATGGAAATGCAGTCGCCGACGCGGAACAGCAGGAAGCGACCGTTGCCGAGTTCTTCGCTGAGTGACGGTTGCGGCTCGGACGCGAAGAGCTTGTGCACGTCCACCTGGCCGCGATTCACCGACTCAGGCTTGAGCGCCCAGTAAAGCTGGTCATTCGGCGTGCTGCCGTTTTCGATCACCACCTGATCGACCACGCGCTCTTCCTGTTCTTCCGTGTACTCGTTGCGGATCACGGCGATCTTCTTGCCGTCTTCCTCGTACACCTTGTCGAGCCAGTAGTTCGGCGTGTGAATCACGCCTTGCGCGTAGAGGCGGCGATAGAAGATCGGGAACGTGGTGCCGCCGACGTCGTCGGCAACCTTCACGTCAGGCGTCACGATCTCGACGTTCGAGCCACGGCTCGACATGAAATCCGCGACGCCCGCGCCGGCGTGCGTGCTGACGCCGTCATAAACCAGCACGTTCTTGCCTGGCTCGACCTTGCCCGACAGCACATCCCATGAACTCACCGCGAGCCCTTCTTCGACGCCCCACGCCGCCACTTGCGACGTGAATGACGAACCGCCCGTGGCCAGCACGACGATGTCCGGTTTCTCGGCCATGATGGTTTTTTCGTCGGCGGCGACACCGAGACGACGATCGACACCGAGGCGCTTCGTTTCCATATCGAACCAGCGCACGATGCCCGCCATCTGTTCACGCTGTGGCGCTTTCGCGGCGAGCATGATCTGACCGCCGACATAATCGTTCTTCTCGAACAACACCACGTCATGGCCACGCGACTTCGCCACGCGCGCCGCTTCCAGTCCAGCGGGACCCGCACCGACGACGACCACCTTGCGCTTCGGCCCACGCGTCTTCGCGATCACGTGCGGCATGGTTTCTTCACGGGAGGTCGCGGCGTTCTGCACGCACAGCACGTCCAGCCCGTTGTACTGGCGGTCGATGCAATAGTTCGCGCCGACGCATTGCTTGATCTCGTCCTCGCGACCGTCGCGGATCTTGATGACCATATGCGGATCGGCGATCTGCGCGCGCGTCATGCCGACCAGATCGACCATGCCGCTCGCGAGCAGACGTTCCGCCTGACCTGCGTCGCGAATGCTTTGCGCGTGCATCACCGGCAGCTTCACCACCGACTTGATACCCGCCGCGAGATGCACGAACGGTTCGGGCGGCAGCGCCATCGGCGGCATGCAGTTCGCCAACGTGTTGTGCGTATCCGCGCCCGAACCGATCACGCCGAGGTAATCGATCAGGCCGGTTTCGCTCATCGCCTGGGCGATTTCTTTCAGTTGTTCGTGATCGAGACCGTCTTCATGGAATTCGTCGCCACACATACGCAGACCGACGCAGAAATCCGCGCCGACCGCTTCGCGCACGGCCTTCAACACTTCCGTGCCGAAACGCAGGCGGTTTTCGAGCGAACCGCCCCATTCGTCGGTGCGGAAATTCGTGCGCGGGCTCCAGAACTGATCGATCAGATGCTGGTGGGCCGCCGAAATCTCGATGCCGTCCATCCCCGCATCCTTCACGCGCTTCGCGGCTGCGGCAAAGTCCGAGATGATGCGGCGAATCTCTTCCACTTCAATGATCTTCGCGTTGCCGCGGTGCACCGGCTCACGCACGCCCGATGGCGACATCAGATGCGGCCAGTGCTCGCCATGAAACGCCGAGCGGCGGCCCATGTGCGTGGCCTGGATCATGATCTTCGCGCCGTGCCGATGCATCGCTTCGGCGAGCCGCGCGAGCGGATCGATGATCTTGTCGGTCGACAGATTCACCGACTTCCACCAACCTTGCGGGCTGTCGATCGAAACCGGGCTAGAGCCGCCGCACACGGCGAGGCCGACACCGCCCTTGGCCTTCTCTTCGTAGTAACGGATATAGCGATCGCCGGGCAGACCGCCCGGTTCCGCATACACCTCCGCGTGCGCGGTGCTGACGATACGGTTACGCAAAGTCAGCTGGTTCAGCGTGAGAGGCTTGAAAAGGTTCGGGTAACGCATCGCGATCGACCTCGGAATAGATAGGCTGTGTGCGTTGTTGTTACGACGCGAGCGGCGACACTTCGAACACGCAGTGGTCGTGGCCTTCAGCCGCGCAGCGCGCTTCCTGCGAATGGGACGGCGGACCTTTGCGCTGTCCATCCGGCGCGGTGTCGTTGACCCAATCCATCGCGCCTGCGAACCAGCCGGCAAACATGTAGCAAAGCTTGCCTTCCTTTCCCGGCTGCGCCAGCACGAACGACGAGTGGTGCAATTCAATGCGGGCACGCGAGCTGGACGGATCGGCTTCCGTAATCGTGAAGATGCCCCAACCGCGCTGCGACAGACGCTTCAGGTAATGCTCGAACACCGCCATACCGGCAATGCCGTGTTGCTTCGCTTCCTTGTCGCACCAGAAATACGCGGACTTGTAGCCGGCCTTGTAGAGGATCTCGGCATACGTGTCGATGCCCAGCGCTTCCTCGACGGCAGTGTGGTTGTTCGTGAAGAAGTGACGCGGCACGTAAAGCATCGGCAGCGCGTCGGTCGTCCAGACGCCGGTGTTCGGATCGACGTCGATAGGCAGTTGGGGTTGCATGTGGAGACTCCGTTTTTTATGGGGTGGCGTTCGGGTTGACGTTCGATAACGTGGAAATCAAACCTTCCACACTTCGCCAAACACCCGTACCCAGTTTTCGCCCATGATCTTCTTGATGCGCGTCTCGCTCCAGCCGGCGCGTTGCATCGCAGCCGTCAGGTTCGGAAACTCGCCGATCGTGCGAATGCCTTCCGGATTCACCACCTTGCCGAAGTTCGTCAGTTGGCGATAACGGCCCTTGTCGTGCGTGATCCAGTCGAAGAACTCAGTGCTATAGCCTTGCGTGAAGTCCGTGCCAATGCCAACCTGGTCCTCGCCGATCAGATTCACCACGTAGTCGATGGCTTCGATATAGTCTTCGACCGTCGCGTCCGGGCCGCGCTTCAGGAACGGCGCGAACATCGTCACGCCGACGAAGCCGCCTGCGTCCGCAATCTCTTTCAGTTGCTCATCGCTCTTGTTACGCGGATGCTCTTTCAGCCCCGATGGGCAGCAATGCGAGTAGCACACCGGCTTGTTCGACGCGGCAATCGCTTCGGAAGATGTTTTGCCACCCACATGCGAGAGATCGACCATGATGCCGACGCGGTTCATCTCCTGAATCACTTCACGGCCATAGCCCGACAGGCCGCCGTCGCGTTCATAGCAGCCCGTGCCGACCAGATTCTGCGTGTTGTAGCAAAGCTGGACCACGTTCACGCCGAGGTCCTTGAAGGCCTCGATATAGCCGAGGTTGTCTTCGAATGCATGCGCGTTCTGGAAGCCGAAAATGATGCCGGTCTTGTTCTCTTTCTTTGCGCGCAGGATGTCGTCGGTGGTGCGCACAAGTGTCAGGATCTCGCCGTATTCGCGGATCTGCTGCTTCATCTCGGCGATGTTGTCGACTGTCTTCTGGAAGCTCTCCCAGACCGACACCGTGCAGTTCACCGCGGTCACACCGCCCTTGCGCATGTCTTCGAACACCGAGCGCTCGAACTTCGAAATGTTCAGACCGTCGATGATGATGCTGTTGTCGTGCAGAGTGCTCATCATTTGCTCCAGGCGTGCTTAGTAGATGGGAAAGCGTTCGCACAGCGCGAAAATCTCGCGGCGCACGCGTTGTTCGGTTGCGGCATGGCCTTCCGGATGATCGCGCAGCGCGTCGAGCACCTCGACGATCAGCCGCCCGACTTCGCGGAACTCACTCACGCCGAAGCCACGCGTGGTACCCGCCGGCGTGCCGAGGCGAACGCCGGACGTGACCGTCGGTTTCTCGGTGTCGAAAGGAATGCCGTTCTTATTGCAGGTGATGCCCGCGCGTTCCAGCGCCTGCTCGACCTGATTGCCCTTGAGGCCCTTCGGGCGCAAATCGACCAGAAGCAGATGGTTGTCCGTGCCGCCCGTCACCAGATCGACGCCGCCCGCCTTCAGCACTTCGCCCAGTGCCTGAGCATTGGCAAGCACGTTGTCGATGTAGGACTTGAAGCCCGGTTGCAGCGCCTCGCCGAACGCCACCGCCTTGCCGGCGATCACATGCATCAGCGGACCGCCTTGCAAACCGGGGAAGACCGCCGAATTGATCTTCTTGGCGATGTCTTCGTCATTCGTCAGTACAAAGCCGCCACGCGGACCGCGCAGCGTCTTGTGCGTGGTCGACGTGACGACGTGCGCGTGCTCGACCGGATTTTGATGACGCCCGGCCGCGATAATCCCCGCGATGTGCGCCATATCCACCATCAGCTTCGCGCCCACGCCATCGGCGATCGCGCGCAGCCGTGCGAAGTCCAACGCGCGCGGATAGGCTGAGAAGCCGGCGATCAGCAGCGCCGGTTTGTGCTGCTGCGCGAGTTCCTCGATCTGCTCGTAATCGATCAGCATCGTGTCGCGATTCACGCCGTATTGGACCGCGTTGAACCACTTACCCGACATCGCCGGCTTGGCGCCGTGGGTCAGGTGGCCGCCCGCGTCGAGCGACATGCCGAGCACCGTGTCGCCCGGCTTCACGAGTGCGAGCATCACCGCGCCATTGGCCTGCGCGCCGGAGTGCGGTTGCACGTTGGCGAATTTCGCATTAAACAGTTGCTTGATGCGATCGAGGGCGAGCGTTTCGATCACGTCGGCGTATTCACACCCACCGTAATAGCGTTTCCCCGGATACCCTTCCGCGTATTTGTTGGTCAGCACCGAGCCCTGTGCTTCGAGCACCGCGCGCGACACGATGTTTTCCGACGCGATCAATTCGACTTGCGACTGCTGGCGCTCAAGCTCTTTCAAAATGGCGCCGCGCACCGCCGCGTCACGCGTGGCGAGCGATTCTTCGAAGAAAGGATTCGGGTTCGACATGGAAGGTCCGTGGGGTGGTTGGCGGAGGACTGGGAGCGGCTGTGAAGCGGGCGGTTGATCCAGCTGTAACGCCCTGCTGCTACCGGTCTGCATTGCGTCTATTCTTGACGTTCGCCCCGCGCGCCAATTTACGAATTCAGACGCGTTCTTTGCCTTTTCCGCCATGAGCGACCTTTTTCGACAAGTCGCGATGGCAGGTTTCGCACGATCGTTAGCCTTTCGCGCTTTTGTTGCACTGCAGCTGACCGTCGTGCGCGGTTCGGGTGCGTAGGCGGCCGCTGACGGCTCCGTTCTGGTGCCGTTTGTTTTAGCGATCCCTCTTTATTGACGGGCAACCGAGGGTTTAGCCTGATGGCACGTTAGTTGCACCCGTCCTCAAAATTGCAGCAGTCGCCGCTCCCCACGGCGACGCGACATTACAGATTCGAAGGATTCATTTCCCCCCATGTCCACCGATCGCACGGCGTCGCTGTCGCATTTCGCATTCATGCCGGTTCCGAACTTCACGATGATCGCGTTCACCAACGCGATCGAAGTCCTCCGCATGGCGAACTACCTGACAGGACAAACGCTTTACCGCTGGTCGATCGTGAGCCCCGAAGGCGGCCCGGTGACCGCGAGCAACGGTCTGGCGGTCGACACCGGGCCAGTCGAATGCGTCGGTCAGCCGGATATCGTGTTCGTGGTCGGCGGTATCGACGTGCAGCGCGCCACGACCCCGGCCCATCTTTCCGCTCTGCGCCGCTTCGCCCGCATGGGCAGCGTGCTCGGCAGCCTGTGCACCGGCACCTATGCGCTGGCGCGCGCCGGTCTGCTGGGTGGGTATGCGTGTGCGATTCACTGGGAGAACATGTCGGCGCTCAAGGAAGAGTTTCCCGACACGCGCTTTCTGAAAGAACTGTTCGTGATCGATCGCGATCGCGTTACTTGCACGGGTGGCGTCGCGCCGCTCGACATGATGCTCAACCTGATCGCGCCGCGTGTCGGCACGGCACGGGTCACGCAGATCGCGGAGCAGTTCATCGTCGAACATGTGCGCGATACGAGCGCGCAACAGAAAATGCCGCTGGTGGCGCGGCTCGGTTCGGCCAACAAGTCGCTCTTCGAAGTGATCTCGCTGATGGAGAACAACATCGAAGAGCCGCTTTCACGCGAAGAACTCGCGCGGCTCGCCGACATGTCGCAACGGCAATTGCAGCGCCTGTTCCGCGAACATCTGGGAATGACGCCGACGCATTACTATCTGACGCTGCGCTTGCGGCGCGCTCGCGAGTTGCTGCTGCAAACCGACATGTCGATCATGCATATCACGATGGCTTGCGGCTTCCAGTCGGCTTGCCACTTCTCGAAGAGCTATCGCGACGCGTTCGGCACCGCGCCGACGCGTGAACGGCGCAGACAGGCGCCGTCGCTGGCATCCGTCACGCCTGTGATGGCGGCTTGAGTCGATTACCTCGCTGACAACTTCACCGCCTGAAAGCACAACGCGTTGAACGGGAACCCGCTCAACGCGTGCGTTGTGATCACGCTGTTCAGCCTTGCGTGACAGTCTCAGACAGGACCGCGAACGCGGTCCCTTCGTGCTTCAGGCCGCTTTCAACAGCCCGTGCGGATCGATCACAAACTTCTTCGGCGCGCCGCCATCGAACTGCCGGTAACCGTCCGGGGCCTGATCGAGCGATACAACGGTCACGTTGACGATGTCGGCAATCGGCAAGCGGTCCCACAAGATCGCCTGCATCAGATTGTGGTTGTACTTCATCACCGGTGTCTGCCCGGTGTGGAACGAGTGCGACTTGGCCCAGCCGAGGCCGAAGCGGATGCTCAGGCTGCCTTTGCGGGCGGCGGCATCGGTGGCGCCCGGATCGTCCGTCACATACAAACCCGGAATGCCGATCGCGCCCGCGGCCCGGGTGATTTCCATCAGCGAATTGAGCACCGTGGCCGGCGCTTCCTCATGCGAGCCGCTGCTGCCGTGGCCGTGTGCCTCGAAGCCGACGCAGTCCACCGCGCAGTCCACTTCGGGTTTGCCGAGAATCTGTTCGATCTGCTCGCCGAGCGTAGCGTCCTTCGATAGATCGATGGTCTGGAAACCCATCTTGCGTGCATGCGCGAGACGCGCCTCATTCATATCGCCGACGATCGTGCAGGCCGCGCCCAGCAAGCGTGCGGATGCGGCCGCCGCCATCCCCACCGGCCCTGCGCCCGCAATGTAGACCGTGGCGCCCGGCTTCACACCCGCCATCACCGCGCCGTGATAGCCGGTCGGCAGAATGTCGGACAAACACGTCAGGTCACGGATTTTCGACATCGCCTGGGCGTGATCGGGGAATTTCAGCAGATTGAAGTCGGCGTACGGCACCAGTACATACTCGGCCTGCCCGCCGATCCAGCCGCCCATGTCGACGTAGCCATAAGCTCCGCCCGCTCGCGACGGATTGACGTTCAGGCACACACCGGTGTGCTGCGCCTTGCAGGTCGGACAGCGTCCGCACGCGACGTTGAACGGCACCGACACCAGGTCGCCGATCTTCAACGTTTCAACGTCGCGGCCCACCTCGATCACCTCGCCGGTGATCTCATGGCCGAGTACGAGACCGACCTCGGCAGTCGTGCGGCCGCGCACCATATGCTGGTCGGAACCGCAAATATTCGTGCTGACCACCTTCAGGATCACGCCGTGGCCGATTGACCGGCCACGCGGATCGACCATCTTCGGAAAGTCGATCGACTGCACTTCCACCTTGCCCTGCCCTAGATACACGACGCCGCGATTGCTGCTCATTTGTCTGTCTCCATGTCTCGTGAGCGGCGGGCCTGACTCTACGTGGCGCGCCGTTCAACGAGCGTAGCGCCCGCTGAAACAAAGGACATGCACCGAACACGACACCGGTTTGGCAGGAACCGACACGCAAGGTGTAACCGTATGATCTGCTATTCTCGCTTTCACCTACGGACCCTTCGCCCTGGTCTACAGACGGCTCTGGAAGTATTGCGTGCAGGCGACACCCTGGTCGCCTGGAAACTCGATCGCCCAGGTCGTAGCATCAAGGGCGATGGGTGCCCGAGTCCGCGCGACCTTAAATTTCAGAGCCCAAATACGCATTTCCCACGAGGACCCCTTCATGCGCTTTCCACCAAGACGAGCTTTCGCATCCGTCATTTTGCTCATCGCCACGCAGACTGCTTTTGCTCAAACCCCGAAAACCGTACTCCTTGAGGACCTGACCTGGACCGAACTGCGCGACCAGATTCAGGCGGGCAAGACCACCATCATCGTCCCCATCGGCGGAACCGAGCAAAGCGGCCCCGACGTCGCACTCGGCAAACACAATGCACGCGTCAAGGTGCTGTCGCAGCGCATCGCCGAGGGCCTCGGCAACGCGATCGTCGCGCCGGTCATCGCCTACGTGCCTGAGGGCGGCTACGCTCCGCCGACCTCGCACATGCGCTTTCCCGGCACGATCACCGTGCCGGACGACGTGTTCGAAAAGACGCTGGACTCCGCCGCGAACAGCTTCAAGGTTCACGGCTTCACCAACGTCGTCTTTCTCGGCGACCACGGCGGCTACCAGAACGATGTCAGGCGCGTCGTAGCCCAGCTCAACAAGAGCTGGGCCGGCTCCAACGCCCGCGCATTCGTGCCTCCGGCGTACTACGGCACCAGCTCGGACGGCTACGCGCAGATCCTGCGGCAGCACGGCGTCAACGATGCCGAGATCGGCACTCATGCGGGACTCGCGGATACCTCGCTGCTGCTGGCGGTCGCGCCGCAGATGGTGCGGCTCGAGCGCCTGCGAACCGGTCCGAAACTGGGACCGGCTGACGGCGTCTATGGCGGCGACCCGCGGCACTCGAGCGTTGAACTCGGTCAACTGGGCGTTGACGCGATCGTGTCGCGGACCATCGATGACATCAGGAAAGAGACCGCAAGCCGTTGAAACATTCAACAGCGCCCCCTGAGTCCATCCCCGATTCCCCCATTCACTCGATAACGGAATTCGCCATGCAATTGTGTTCTTTCCGCTTTTCGCGCGTTGCAACGGCCGTCGCCATCGCGCTGGCCGGTTTCTGCGCCGCCGGCGCTGCATCGGCTGCGCCGGCTGTCGCAACGGTGGCCGGCATGCCGCCCGTGGTGAACCCCGATAACCTGTACAGCGAAGCGGGCGCCGGCCATATGAGCCCCGCGGTCGCAGGCGCGTTGCCGCGCGTCTATGTGCCGAACCTGCGGTCGAACGACGTCTACGTGATCGATCCGGCCACGCTCAAGGTCGTCGACAGGTTTCACGTCGGCTTCAGTCCGCAGCACGTCGTCCCTGCATGGGATCTGCAGACGCTGTGGGTGGCCAACAACGCCGAAGGCCGCCCCGACGGCAGCCTGACCCCGATCGATCCGAAGACCGGTAAACCCGGCAAGCAGATCATGGTCGACGATCCCTACAACATGTACTTCACGCCGGACGGCAAAGAAGCGATCGTGGTGGCCGAAGCGCACGCGCGACTGGACTTTCGCGATGCACACACGATGGCGTTGAAATCGAGTCTCGAAGCGCCGCAGTGCAAAGGCATCAATCACGCCGATTTCTCGATCGACGGCAAGTACGCGCTCTTCACCTGCGAATTCGGCGGGAAGCTGGCCAAGATCGATCTGGTCAACCGCAAGGTCGTGGGCTACCTCGAGCTCGACAGGAAGGGCATGCCACAGGACATCCGCATCTCGCCGGACGGCAAGGTGTTCTATGTCGCCGACATGATGGCCGACGGCGTCCACGTGGTCGACGGCGACAGCTTCACGAAGATCGGCTTCATCAAGACCGGCGTCGGTACGCACGGCCTGTACCCGAGCCGCGACGGCACCCGGCTCTATGTGTCCAATCGCGGCTCGAATCTCGTGCACGGACCGAGACATGGCAAGGGCAGCGTGTCGGTGATCGACTTCGCAACGCGCAAGGTCGTCGCGAACTGGCCGATTCCGGGCGGCGGCAGTCCCGACATGGGTAATGTCAGCCCGGATGGCAAGATGCTGTGGCTGTCCGGCCGCTTCGATGACGTTGTCTACGCGATCGATACGACGACCGGCTCCATCAAATCCATTCCGGTTGGCGCGGAACCGCACGGGCTCACAGTCTGGCCGCAGCCCGGGCGTTATTCACTTGGCCACACGGGCAATATGCGCTAACCGGTGACCGGCACAACCGGGCTGCGCCGCCTATCGAACAATGCGGCGCGCTCGGGTTGTTGCCGCCTTCGATTTCGGGAGTACCACGTACGGATCGTCCACGATTTCACTGATGCAACCCGTTTTTTATTGATTGACCATTCAATATAAAAAAACTAACATGGCCCATCGAACACCTGGGTGGCCGGCCTGCGCCTGCCACCCCTAGCACCATGCCCAAACTTGGAATGCGCGAAATCCGCCGCGCCCAGCTCATCGACGCAACGCTGCTGACCATCGACCAGACCGGCCTGGCCGGCGCGACGCTCGCCTCGGTTGCGCAGCGCGCGAGCATTTCCACCGGCATCGTCAGCCACTATTTCGGCGACAAGGACGGTTTGCTCGAAGCCACCATGCGCCACGTGCTGCGCGACCTGTGGCAAGCCACGTCAAGACGGCGCCGCGCGGCGAAAGCGGATCCCCGCTCGAAACTGCGCGCGGTCGTCGCGGCGAATTTCGACACCGAGCAAACCAGCAGCCCCGTGATGAAAACGTGGCTCGCGTTCTGGTCCGAAAGCATGCATAAGCCCCAATTGCGGCGGCTTCAGTACGTGAACACGCGCCGCCTGAATTCGAACCTGTGCGCGGATTTTTCTAAAGCACTGCCGCGTGCGGCGGCGCGCCGTGCGGCAAGCGGCTTGGCAGCGTTGATCGACGGACTGTGGCTGCGCGGCGCTTTGTCCGGCGAGCCCTTCGATACCAAGGCTGCACTGCGCGTGGCAAACGACTACATCGATCTGCTGCTGGAAGCGCGCAACTAGCACGCGTCCAGAGCAGCGACACTTTCAGAAAAGGAGCAAGTCATGGCGGTATTCGCAACGCAACGTCTCTATATAGGCGGCGCCTACGTCGACGCGACCAGTGGCGAGACCTTCGACACGCTCGACCCCGCCACCGGCGAAACGCTCGCGACCGTACATCAAGCCTCGGCGGCCGACGTCGATCGCGCGGTGCAATCCGCGCGAGACGGCCAACGCGAGTGGGCCGCGCTCACGGCGATGCAGCGCTCGCGCATCCTGCGCCGCGCGGTCGAGATCCTGCGCGAACGCAATGACGAACTCGCCGCGCTCGAAACACGCGACACCGGCAAGGCGATCGCGGAGACCCGGGCGGTCGATATCGTCACGGGCGCCGACGTGATCGAGTATTACGCGGGGCTGGCTACCGCGATTGAAGGTCAGCAGATTCCGTTGCGGCCTTCGTCGTTTGTTTATACGCGGCGTGAACCGCTGGGTGTATGCGCGGGTATCGGCGCATGGAATTATCCGATCCAGATCGCGTGCTGGAAATCGGCGCCCGCATTGGCGGCCGGCAATGCGATGATCTTCAAGCCGAGCGAAATCACGCCGCTGTCCGCGTTGAAACTCGCTGAGATTTATACAGAAGCCGGTGTCCCGGCCGGCGTATTCAACGTCGTACAAGGCGACGGACGCGTGGGTGCGATGCTCGCCGCCCATCCCGACATCGAGAAGATCTCGTTCACTGGCGGCGTCGAAACCGGAAAGAAGGTGATGTCGCTGGCGGGCGCCTCGTCGCTGAAAGAAGTGACGATGGAGCTGGGCGGCAAGTCCCCCCTGCTCGTCTTCGACGATGCCAACCTCGAACGCGCCGCCGACATCGCGATGAGCGCCAACTTCTTCAGCTCCGGTCAGGTTTGTACAAACGGCACACGTGTCTTCGTGCAGCGTAGCGTGCTGGAACGGTTCGAAGCGTTGGTGCTGGAGCGGGTCAAGCGGATTCGCGTCGGCGCGCCCACAGACGCCGACATCAACTTCGGCCCGGTGATCAGCGCCGCGCAATTGCAGAAAGTGCTGGGCTACATCGAAAGCGGCGTACAGGAAGGCGCGCGGCTCATTGCCGGCGGCAAGCGGCTAACGGAAGGCCACTTCCGCAACGGCCAGTACGTCGAGCCGACGGTTTTCACCGGCTGCCGTGACGATATGCGGATCGTGCGCGAAGAAATCTTCGGTCCGGTGATGAGCATCCTCGTTTTCGACGACGAAGACGAAGCGATCTCGCGTGCAAATAGCACCGCTTACGGTCTTGCCGCGGGTGTCGTGACTGAGAATCTGGCGCGCGCGCATCGCGTGATTCATCGTCTCGAAGCGGGTATCTGCTGGATCAACACCTGGGGCGAGTCGCCCGCCGAAATGCCGGTGGGCGGCTACAAGCAGTCGGGCGTCGGCCGTGAGAACGGCATCACCACGCTCGAACACTACACGCGCATCAAGTCCGTGCAGGTCGAACTCGGCCCGTATCAACCGGTGTTCTAAGGGGGATGGCGATGGCTTC
Organism: Paraburkholderia solitsugae; assembly: GCF_013177695.1. Lineage (GTDB taxonomy): Bacteria > Pseudomonadota > Gammaproteobacteria > Burkholderiales > Burkholderiaceae > Paraburkholderia > Paraburkholderia solitsugae. The sequence goes on from NZ_WOEY01000065.1 coordinate 176,524, forward strand.
GAACGAATACGACTACATCATCGTCGGTGCGGGTTCAGCGGGCAACGTGCTCGCCTCACGGCTGACCGAAGACGCGGACGTGACCGTGCTGCTCCTCGAAGCAGGCGGCCCCGACTACCGTTTCGATTTTCGCACGCAGATGCCCGCGGCCCTCGCCTATCCGCTGCAGGGGCGGCGCTACAACTGGGCGTACGAAACCGACCCCGAGCCGCATATGAACAACCGTCGCATGGAGTGCGGACGCGGCAAGGGGCTTGGCGGCTCGTCGCTGATCAACGGCATGTGCTACATCCGCGGCAATGCGCTCGATTACGACGGCTGGGCTGAACGCGCCGGGCTGGAAAACTGGACCTATCTGGATTGCCTGCCGTACTTCCGTAAAGCCGAAACACGCGATGTCGGCGCGAACGCGTATCACGGCGGCGACGGCCCGGTCCATGTGACGACGAGCAAGCCCGGCAACAATCCCTTGTTCGCCGCGATGGTCGAGGCCGGCGTGCAGGCGGGTTTTCCGCGTACCGACGATCTGAACGGCTATCAGCAGGAAGGCTTCGGCCCCATGGATCGCACGGTCACGGCGAACGGCAGACGCGCCAGCACCGCGCGCGGTTACCTGGATCGCGCGAAGACGCGTCCGAATCTGACGATCGTGACCCACGCCATGACCGATCGTGTGCTGTTCTCGGGTAAGCGTGCGGTTGGCGTCGCGTATCTGCAGCATGGCAATGCCGTGACTGCGCATGCACGCCGCGAAGTGCTGGTGTGCAGCGGCGCGATTGCCTCGCCGCAATTGCTGCAACGCTCAGGCGTGGGCCGCTCGACGTGGCTGCGCGAACTCGACGTGCCGCTCGTGCACGATCTGCCTGGCGTCGGCGAAAACTTGCAGGACCATCTGGAGATGTACATCCAGTACGAATGCAAGGAGCCGGTTTCGCTGTATCCGGCGTTGCAATGGTGGAATCAGCCTGCCATCGGACTCGAATGGATGCTTAACGGCACGGGTCTTGGCGCGAGCAATCAGTTCGAAGCGGGTGGCTTCATCCGTACCCGCGACGATGATCTGTGGCCGAACATCCAGTATCACTTCCTGCCCGTTGCGATCAACTACAACGGTTCGAACGCGATCAAGATGCACGGCTTTCAGGCGCATGTCGGTTCGATGCGTTCGCCGAGCCGTGGCCGTGTGAAGCTCACGTCACGCGATCCTGCCGCGCATCCGAGCATCCTGTTCAACTACATGGCCGATCCGCTCGACTGGCGTGAGTTCCGCGACGGGATCCGCATTACGCGCGAGATCATGCGGCAGCCGGTGCTCGATCGTTATCGCAGACGTGAGCTGAATCCGGGCGCTGAACTCACGACCGACGAGCAACTCGACACCTTCGTGCGCAACCGTGCGGAGACGGCGTTTCATCCGTCATGCTCGTGCAAGATGGGTTATGACGATATGGCTGTGGTGGATAACGAGGGCCGCGTACATGGGCTCGATGCGCTCCGCGTGGTCGATGCATCGATCATGCCGCAGATCACAACCGGCAATCTGAACGCGCCGACGATCATGCTCGCGGAGAAGATCGCCGATCGGATTCGCGGACGGGATGCGCTGGCGCGGGTGGAGACGCCTTACTTCGTGGCCCACGGTGTGGCGTCGAGGAAACGGGAAGCGGCAGCGGTTTAGTCCGCACCAGTTCGAGCCAGGTGCTAACGACAAAGCCGCGAGAGATTCGCGGCTTTTTTATACCTTGGTCAACTAGTAAGCGTTCAATCCGCGCGGGACTCAATACAGCAGAAGCAACATCCCGCGCGAGGTCCAACGTCCTTTAACATTCACTCACGCGCAGGACTCAACACTCCCTGCGCGTCCGCCTCAACGGCTTCAGACACCAAGGTCTCCAACGCCAGCCCTCGTGTCTCGATGCCCATGATCCACACGGCCGCCGCCGCGATCACAAAACACATGGCCCCGAGAGAGAACACGCCGCCTTGTCCGAAGATAGGCAGCACAACGCCTACCACGTAAGGACCGATCAGCGACCCCACGCGACCAATCGCCGATGCAAAGCCCGATCCTGTAGCCCGCGCTCCCGTGCCATAAAGCTCAGGCGTATACGTATAAAGCACCGCCCACATCGCAAACATGAAAAACTGCATCGCAAGTCCGGCGCAGATCAGCAACGTCGGCGTTTGCGCGTGCAGCGCGGTTTGTCCGTAGACATAGGCCATCACCGCGCTGCCGGCGAGCGACGCGATACAGGTCGGCTTACGTCCCCAGCGTTCGACCAGCCACGCTGCGCAGATAAACCCGGGAATCCCACCGAGCGAAATCAGCACCGTATACAGCACCGACTTCGTCACCGCAAAGCCCGCTTGTTGCATCAACGCACCGAGCCACGACGTCAGCCCATAAAAGCCGAGCAACGCGAAGAACCACAACGTCCAGACCATAATCGTGCGGCGCCGGTAAGCCATGCTCCAGATCTCGCGAAACGCGCTCGTGCCCTTCGCCGCCGGCGGCTCCTTCAGCATCACCGGCGCGCGCAACTGGTTCAGGCCTGCCGCCTTCATGACCTTCACTTCGACTTCGGCGAGGATCTTGTCCGCTTCGGCGAGGCGTCCGCGATGTTCCAGCCAGCGCGGCGATTCCGGCACGACGCGGCGCACGATCAGCACGAACACGGCGGGAATCGCCAGCAGCGCGAACTCCGTGCGCCACCCGAACGTCGGCAACACGAAATACGACACCACGCCCGCAGTGATGAAACCGAGTGGCCAAAAACCGTCCATCAGCGCAATCAACCGTCCGCGTGACGCGGCAGGCACGAACTCGGACAAGAGCGTCTGCGCAATGGGAAACTCCATGCCCATGCCGAAGCCAAGCAGCACGCGATAGAAAATCAGCGACTCAACGCTCTGCGCGGTCGAACATAAATAGGATGCCAGCCCCCACAGCACCATGCTCCACTGAAACACGGGGCGCCGTCCGAAGCGATCAGCCAGCAATCCGGCAACGGCAGCGCCGATCACCATGCCGAAGAAGCTCGCACTCGCAACCAGCCCCGCGGTCGCGGTCGACAAATGGAACTCAGTCTTGATCGAGCCGAGCACGAAGGTCATCGTGCCGAGATCGACCGAGTCGAAAAAGAATGCAATCGCGATGATGATGAAGAGGGTCCGGTGATATCCGGAGAACGGCAGTCGCTCGAGTCTTGCGGCAGCGCTCGCGCGAGGCTGAAAAGCGGTAGACATGTGATCCCCTCGTTGATGCGGCGGCTGCCGCGTGGACATCCGAACAGTGCATTTCAGTAGACGCCGACATAAATCGGCCACATAGAAGGAATGCGTCATCCGGATGGAACGGGGGCGTCGTTCCTGTCTTTCGCGCGCGCATACATACGCGTAAGAGGCGCACTTTCGTGTCGTAGCCGTGCAATGGCGAAACAGCGCTTCGTGGCCGAGGTGGTGCATGCACGAAATCGACCCTTATGGTCGCAGCCGCGCCCGCGCAGCGCCAGCAATGCGCGCGAGCGCATCCGCACTCAAACGAGCGGCGATTTTCTCAACGTATTCGTGATGCCGTGACTGCAGCGGCGCGCCCAACTGCTGCGCGAGGAGATAGCGGATCAAGGCGATGCGCCGATGCCGCAACACGATGCTCTGATCGAGCAGCGCGAGCGCGGCATGGGCATCGTGCTGTTGGCATGCGCGCTCGGTGAGACGCGCGGTGGCTAGACGGGTCGACGTCATGTCAGTCGGCGGCCGGGGGAGCCGCAAGCGGTGCCTCAGCAAGACACCGCTCGCCGTGCTTCACGACATCAGCGGCTCGGCCGCATCGAGCATGATCTTGACGAAGTAGTCCGCAAAGCTGCGGCGCACGACGATATCGAAACTGTCCGCGCCGGTGGGCAATAGCGTCATCGATGCCTTGAAATAGTGGGTCTGCGCGCACTGCCCTTCACCGAACAATTTCGGGTGCAGATCGAGCGGGCAACCGCGCACCAGCACGTCACGCGTACGCGTCCCGCTGATTTCCAGCACCGTATAACCGCTGCCGATATCCACCGCCGAAGCGAACACGCCCGCAAACGCCGCGCCGAGCTTCGCCTGCAGCGGCGCGGTACGGATCGCGTCATGCGCCATGGCCGAGCGCACCAGCCACTCATCGGGGCCGAGCCACAGCATGTCGTAGCCATTGCCGCGGACGATAGTGTTCGCTTTCTCGGGCGGCCGGCAGCCGATCACGCCCTCCACCGCTTGCATGAACGCTGCGTCGCGCGTGTCGCCACGCACATTCACCAGTTCCAGAAACGGCCGCTCGCTCAATCGGAACGCCGCCGACGCCGTCGCCTGATGCTTCTTCAACAACGCGTCCGCCCCCACCAGCGGCGACTCCTGCCACACGCCCGTTTGCTTGCCGACAGCGCGATCCATCGCCGACACCGTCCCTCTAGTTTCATTCCACATGTTGACGTGCTCCTTCGTTGTCATAGAACACCGAGCTGGTGACCTTGGCTGCAATCTGCTTGCCGCTCGCGAGCGGAATCGTGACGATTTCGCCGATCTTGTCGAGTCCGCCCTTCAGCACCGCCATCGCAATCGAGCGTTTCAGGATCGGGCTGTAATAGCTCGACGTGACGTGGCCAAGCATCGGTGCGGTATCGCCCTGGAACGGACCCGCGACGATCTGCGAGCCTTCGGGGATCACGAACGAGGGATCGTCCGAAAGCAGCCCGACCAGTTGCTTACGTCCCGCCTTCGCCGTGTCCGTTCGCGTCAATGATCGCTTGCCGAGAAAGTCTTTCGACTTCGCGACCAGTCCGCCCATGCCGAGGTCGTAAGGCGTCATCGAGCCGTCCGTATCCTGCCCGACGATGATGTAGCCCTTCTCCGCACGCAGCACGTGCATGGTTTCCGTGCCGTACGGCGTGATGTCGAATTCCGCCCCTGCGGCCATCAGCGCTTCCCACACCGCGCGTCCGACGTTCGCGGGCACGTTCACTTCATAAGCGAGTTCGCCCGAGAAGCTGATCCGCATCACACGCGACGCCGCGCCCGCCACCGTGCCTTCACGATAGCTCATGAACGGGAACGCCGCATTCGCAAACTCGATGTCGTGGCAGACCTTCTGCAAGACCTTGCGGCTGTTCGGGCCGACCACCGCGAACGTCGCCCAATGGTCCGTCACGGAAGCAAGCCGCACGCGCATGTCCGGCCACTCGGTTTGCAGCCAGCGTTCGAGCCACGTGAGCACGCGTGCCGCGCCACCCGTGGTGGTGGTCATCATGTAGTGCTGGTCGGCGAGGCGCACGGTCACGCCATCGTCAAAGATCATGCCGTTTTCGTCGAGCATCAGCCCATAGCGGCATTTGCCGACTTCCAGCTTGCTCCACGGATTCGTGTAGACCCAGTTCAACAGCTTCGCGGAATCGGGGCCCTGAATGTCGATCTTGCCGAGCGTCGAGGCGTCGAGAATACCGACGCTCGTGCGCACCGCCAGCGATTCGCGCGCCACGGCGGCGTGCATGTCTTCACCCGCTTTCGGGTAATACCATGGACGCTTCCAGTTGCCGACGTCCTCAAACGCCGCACCGTTCTCCACGTGCCATTCGTGCACCGCCGTCTTGCGCACCGGATCGAGAAACTCGCCCAGCTCGCGACCTGCAAACGTGCCGAACGTGACGGGCGTGTAGTTCGGACGGAACGTCGTCGTGCCGGTTTCGGGAATCGTCTTGCCGAGCGCCTGCGCGAGAATCGCCATGCCGTTGATGTTGCCGAGCTTGCCCTGATCGGTGCCGAAACCCATCGCCGTATAGCGCTTCACGTGCTCGACGGATTCGAAGCCTTCGCGCGCCGCCAGGAAAATATCGGCCGCCGACACGTCGTTCTGGAAGTCGACAAACTGCTTCGGCCCGCGCGTCGCGAGTTCGCGCCCGCCGACGAGCCACAGCGGTTGCATCTTCGCTTCGGTAATCTCAGCCACCTGCACTGGATTCGGCCGCGCAACGATGTGGCCAGCCGCACGCGCCGCCTCGCCACCGGCGTCGATGGCGAAGCGAATGCCCTGTCCCAGCGTGAAGTCACCGGCACACGCGCCGATGCTCGTCTCCGCCTGCATCGCCTTGCCGGGCACGAAACAGGCCTTGTCGTCATGCCAATGCGCCTTGCCGCCCGACTGCGCGAACAGATGCAGCACCGGGCTCCAGCCGCCGGACATCGCGAGCAGATCGCAGGGCAGCGCGGCCTGCTTCGCACCGACCTGTCCGTTCGAATACGACGCCACGTCGACCGATGCAACCCGCAACTTGCCGTGCGCCGCTGTCACAGCCACGCCGTTCATCACTTTGACGCCGTAGCGCCGCGCGAGCGCGGGCAGCGTGCCCTTCGATTCGCTGGCGCGCGGATCGACGACCGTCACCTGGGCACCGGCGGCTTTCAGATCGAGCGCGCATTGATAACCGTCGTCGTTGTTCGTGAACACCACGGCATTGCGTCCCGGCAACACGGCATAGCGATGCAGGTATGTCGACACAGCCGAAGCCAGCATCACGCCCGGCAGATCGTTGTTACCGAACACGATCGGCCGCTCATGCGCGCCCGTTGCGAGAATCACGCGTTTCGCGCGGATCTTCCACATCAGCTCGCGCGTGCCCTTTCTCTGCGACACCGGCAGATGCTCGGTGAGCCGCTGCGTCACGGTGATGAGGTTATGGTCCTGGTAACCGAACGCCGTGCTGCGGCACAGGATCTTCACATCCGGCATCTGCCGCAGCTCGTCCTCGATTTTGTGGACCCATTGCAGCGCCGGCTTTCCGTCGATCTCCGCGCGGCACGATAGCAACGAGCCGCCAAGTTCCGGCTGATCGTCGATCAGCGTGACCCGTGCACCGGACAACGCCGCCGCATGCGCGGCCGCCAGACCCGTCGGGCCACCGCCGACCACCAGCACGTCGCAATGCGCAAAGCATTTGTCGTAGCGGTCCGCATCGGTTTGCTCGGGCGCCTTGCCGAGGCCGGCTGCATCGCGGATCACTTCCTCATACTTCGGCCAGAACTTGCGCGGCCACATGAAGGTCTTGTAGTAGAAGCCCGCCGGAATGAAGCGCGCGAACTTCTGGTTGATCGCCATGCGGTCTTTCTCGATGCTCGGCTTCGCGTTCACGCTGGTCGCAACGAGCCCCTGATACAACTCCACTTCAGTCGCGCGCGCGTTCGGCACCGTGTACGCGCCGGTTTCGAGCTGCACGATCGCGTTCGGCTCTTCCACCCCCGCCGTCACGATGCCGCGCGGCCGGTGGTACTTCCAGCTGCGCGCCACGAAGTGCTCACCGTTCGCAAGCAGCGCGGACGCGAGCGTGTCGCCCTGATAACCCTGGTACTTGCGGCCGTTGAACGTGAAGTTCAGTACGATAGCGCGGTTGATGCGCCCGCCGCTGGGGAGTCGGTCTTTCTGGCTCATGGTGCCTTACCCTCGTTTGCCTTGTCTTGTGCTTTAGCCTCATTGCTGTCCATCGTGAGCAGCGGACGGTCGAACGTCTCGTAGCCCTGAATCTCGTAGCTCACCGTATCGCGCTGCGCCTTGAACCATCGGCGGCATCCTTGCGTGTGCATCCATTGCTCGCGATGCACGCCGCGCGGATTCTTGCGCATGAACAGGTAGTCGCCCCATTCCTTGTCGGTGAGTTTCTCGGTGTCGAGCGGACGGGCAATGTCCGCTTCGCCGCCGCAAGAAAATTCGGTTTCGGCGCGTGGCCCGCACCACGGGCATTCGATTAGCAGCATCTGTGTTCTCCGTTGTCGACGGGAGTTGGCGCTTTAGCTGTCGACCGGAGTTGGCGCTTTAGCGCGTTACTCCGGTCCCATGCAAAGCACCTACTCCCGTCCCATGCAATTGATTGCCGTGTTAGTGGGCAACAGCGGCAGCGCCGTGCTCGTCGATCAGGTGGCCGGTGTAGAAACGGTCCAGCGAGAACGGCGCGTTCAGCGGATGCGGTTCGTCCTTCGCGATTGTGTGTGCATAGGCCCACCCCGATCCAGGCGTCGCCTTGAAGCCGCCCGTGCCCCAGCCGCAGTTGAAATAAAGGCCCTTGACGTCGGTCTTGCTGATAATCGGGCACGCATCCGGCGACACGTCCACGATGCCACCCCACTGGCGGTTCATCCGCACGCGCGAGAACACCGGGAACATTTCGACAATCGCTTCAAGCGTGCCTTCGATGATCTGGAAACTGCCGCGCTGGCCGAAGCCCGTGTACTGATCGACGCCCGCGCCGATCACCAGATCGCCCTTGTCGGACTGGCTGATGTACGCATGCACTGCGTTCGACATCACCACCGTGTTGACGACCGGTTTAATCGGCTCTGAGACCAAAGCCTGCAAAGGATGGCTCTCCAAAGGCAAGCGGATGCCGGCCATATCGGCGAGCGTCGACGTATTGCCCGCCGCGACCACTGCAACCTTCTTCGCCTTGATGAAACCCTTGGTGGTATCCACGCCAACGACCTGGCTGCCGTCGCGGCGAATCCCCGTGACCTGACAGTTCTGGACGATGTCGACACCGTGTTGATCCGCGCCGCGTGCGAAGCCCCACGCCACCGCATCGTGGCGCGCCACGCCGCCGCGCCGCTGGATCGACGCACCGAGCACCGGGTAGCGACTGTTCAGATTGATGGTCGGCTCGATTTCCTTGATTTGCTCCGGCGTGAGGAATTCGGCATCCACGCCGTTCAGCCGGTTTGCATTCACGCGACGTTCGGTGTCGCGCACGTCCTGCAGCGTATGCGCAAGGTTCATCACGCCGCGCTGGCTGAACATCACGTTGTAGTTGAGGTCTTGCGACAGACCTTCCCACAGTTTCATCGCCTTTTCATAAAGCGCGGCCGACTCGTCCCACAGATAATTCGAGCGCACGATGGTCGTATTACGCGCGGTATTGCCGCCACCGATCCAGCCTTTCTCCAGCAGGGCGATATTGCGCACACCGTGCTCTTTCGCGAGGTAATAGGCAGTGGCGAGACCATGCCCGCCGCCGCCGACGATCACGACGTCGTACTCACGCTTGGGCTCCGGGCTCTTCCACTGGCGCTCCCAGTTCTCGTGATACGACATCCCGTTGCGCAACAGGCTGAATATCGAATAGCGGCTCATCGTTGGTCCTTTGGGTCCTGTTGTTACTCTTTGATTCTTAACTTGTTCAACACTCGATGACGTTCACGGCGAGTCCACCGCGCGACGTCTCCTTGTATTTGGTCTTCATGTCCGCACCGGTTTCGCGCATCGTCTTGATCACGTTGTCGAGCGATACATAGTGCTGGCCGTCGCCCTTCATCGCCATGCGCGCGGCGTTCAGCGCCTTGATCGCGCCCATCGCGTTACGTTCGATGCAGGGAATCTGCACGAGGCCGCCAACCGGGTCGCAGGTCATGCCGAGGTTGTGCTCCATGCCGATCTCGGCGGCATTTTCCACCTGCGTCGGCGTGCCACCCATCACCGCGGCGAGCGCCGCCGCGGCCATCGAACACGCAACGCCCACCTCGCCCTGGCAGCCCACCTCGGCGCCCGAAATCGAGGCCGTTTCCTTGTAGATGATGCCGATCGCGGCAGCCGTCAGCAGGAAGGTGACGATGCCCTCGTCGTTCGACGCATGCATGAACTTCACGTAGTAATGCAGCACCGCGGGAATCACGCCGGCCGCGCCGTTGGTCGGCGCCGTGACGACGCGCCCACCCGCTGCGTTTTCTTCGTTCACGGCCATGGCGTAGAGATTGACCCAGTCGAGTATCGACAGCGGATCGCGCAGCGACTCTTCCGAGTGCGAACGCAATTGCGCGCACAGGTCGGCCGCGCGGCGCTTCACGTGCATCGGGCCGGGCAACTCGCCACGCACCTTGCAGCCGCGTTCGACGCAGGCGGACATGACACGCCAGATCGCCAGCAGCCCTTCACGCACTTCCTGTTCGGGGCGCGACGCGCATTCGTTGCGCAACGTCACCTCGGCGATCGACAAACCCGTTTCCCGGCAGACACGCATCAGATCGTCGCAGGTGCGAAACGGATACGGCACTTCCGCGCCGGCACGCAGGCCATTGACGCGGTCGCCTTCGCGATTGATCACAAAGCCGCCGCCGACCGAGTAATACTCTTTCTCCACCAGCAGTTGGCCGTTTTCGTCGAAAGCCTGAAAACGCATGCCGTTCGGATGCACGATGCTCGAACCCGGCGCGCCCGGCATCAGCTTGCGGAAGAAACCGAGGTGTTCGCGCTCGTCGAATTTGATGGGGTGCTTGCCAAGCAGCACCAGTTGCTTCGTCTCGCGGATCGCCTGCAGGCGCGGTTCGATCACGTCCGGGTCGATCAGATCGGGCAGATTGCCTTCGAGGCCGAGCAGCACCGCCTTGTCCGTGCCATGCCCTTTCCCGGTCGCACCGAGCGAGCCAAACAGTTCGACCTTGACGCGGCGCACGAAGCCCAGCAGATTGGCGTCTTCGATATGCGAGGCGAAGCGGCATGCAGCGATCATCGGCCCGACCGTGTGTGAGCTGGAGGGACCGATGCCGATCTTGAACAGATCGAAGACGCTGACGTTCATGGTGTGCCTTTTACGTTGCGATACCTGGGGTGCCGGGTTTGGCTTGAACTAGGCCCTATTGCACCGCACGTCAAATTCGACCGATAGAATAAAAACGGCATGACAGTGGGATAGTGTCGTCAAACGGCCCGCGCCCCAAGCGCAGCGGCGGATTTGCGATGACTTCTGACGCATTTGCGACAGGCGCGGAGGTTGCGGCTGGCGATGCTGGGGCTGTGCTGAAACGGTCCCAATGAATGGCCCGATCATTGGCCCAATGAAGCGCCGCCTATCCCCGGTGCTATGCTTGATTCAACCCTTTCCCTTGCTGGCTGCATGCATGAATTCCGCTGAACAGCGTCCCCTTCAATCGATCGACGGCCCCTCGAAGCAGCGCATCCGCTTCGGCATCATCCTGCTGCCGAACTTCACGCTGACGGCGTTCTCGGGGTTCGTCGACCTGCTGCGCCTGTCCGCGGATGAAGGCGACTTCAGCAAGCCTGTGCGCTGTTCGTGGAGCGTAATAGGGGAAACCCTCGCTCCGGTGCGCGCGAGTTGCGGCATCCAGATCACACCGTGGGAGACGTTCGAAAACGCCGAACCGTTCGATTACGTCGTCGTGGTGGGTGGCCTGCTGCATTCGGGGCCGGCCGCGAGCGATGCGACGCTGGCCTTCATCCGCCGCGCTGCCGCCACCGATGCAACGCTGGTCGGCATGTGCACGGGTGTGTTTTCGCTGATGCGCGCGGGCGTGCTGGAAGGCCACCGTATCTGCGTGAGCTGGTTTCACTACTGGGATTTCATCGAGCGCTTTCCGTCGGTCAATGAGGATGCACTGGTAGCGGACCGGCTGTTTGTGATCGACCGTCGGCGCATTACGTGTTCTGGGGGACGGGCATCGATCGACGTGGCGGCCGCGATTTTGCTGCGCCACTTTGAAACCGCAACCGTGCAAAAGGCGCTGCGCATCCTGCTGGTCGACGATATGCAGAAGGGTAATGCGCCGCAGCCGCATCCACCGGGGTTGGCGCCCGCCGCGCATCCCAAGGTGAAGCGGGCGATTCTGCTGATGGAGCAGCATGTGGGGCGTTCGTTGTCGCTCGATGAACTGGCGCGCAAGCTTGATCTGTCGCCGCGTCAGCTCGAACGGCTCTTCAAGGCGCAAACCGGTAAGGCGCCGCAGGCGTATGCAAAGCAGGTGCGTTTGCGCACTGCTGCGTGGCTGCTGACGAGTTCGGATAAAACGGTGGCGGATATCGCGTCGAGCTGCGGCTTTTCCGACGCGTCGCATCTGGGCCGCGAATTCCGCAAGCAGTTCGGCCTGCCGCCGATGATGTACCGTGAGCAACGTGGTACGGCGGCCGAAGTGGATGACGGCTCGGGATATGACGAAACCTTTCCGGGGCGGGCTCGGGCTATTTGAGCGCGGTTAGCGCGAGCAGGTCGGAACGCCGCTGCTCGCCGGGACAATACCCGCCGCCGATATCAGAATGCACGCCCGGCCACACAAGCTGTTCACGGATGCGCTGCTGTTGCGAGCTGGTGTCAGCGGGAAGCAGGTGCGCACTTCGTGGCTGGCAACGATGTGAAATCACCGTCTGACCTGATCGGTCACATTCATCAGCATGCGCGCGGCGGCGCGCCACACCCAAACTCAAACCCTACAGCTCTTCATGTGCCCACCCAGTCAAATCTCGCGCCATCTGTCGCCCAAATTACGAGAGTAAACGACAATTCGCCAGACGAGTCCGCATTGGTTATAAGCCTGACGTCGCTTCAATGAAATCACTTGTAGCCCCATTCAAGGAGCTGACGTTTTACAGCTGATGCGTTCTTATATTTGTCTGTTACAGACTGTCCTTCGCGCGTACCATCGAAGCCAACGCCGAAGCGTTTGGTCAGTCCGGTATCCTGTCGCAACTTCGGCAACGCCCCGCGTTTCTCGATCCGTTCGTCGTAGGCAAACACCTGATAAATGCTTCCCCCGGTTCCTATGGATGGACTGTCAGCAGCCCATGCCACTATGATAAAAAGCTTCTTCGGCTTTTTTCCATTCACGAATACGCTCTTTATTTCCGGAGTAACCCCGCCTTCTGCTTCATAAAAATCAACGAAGACACTGCCCGTTGCTGTCACACCTGTTATATATACCCCTACCCCATCTCCATCCTGGCTCTGCTCCGAATGGAACTCTATGTTCGCTCCGCCACCCAAAAATGGGATGCGGTAACTCTGCTGTTCGGCTGCGCTCGATATACCGGACCAGAAAAGGGTGAGGCTCAAACTCAGAATGAACAGTCGCACAACGGTTGTTAAAACACGTTTTCTCATTGGCCAACCTCTCTGAAAATTCCGGTGTTCCATATGGCGTGAAAGTTGTTTTTCCGAGCACCGTAGCTGTCCGTATTGAGATTAATAACTGCCGTAATCTTATCGACTACGTCGTCCGTGTGTCCCGTGTCAGCAATCTCCGGCAGATGATTGGCAATCCAGAAATAGATCGGTGAACGCACTGCATACCGCATTTCTGATACCAAATCAGGATTAGCAATAAAATTGACGTCGTCGCCAGCCCACAAAGTGGGATAAAAACTCTGAAAGCCACCATAGTTGGCTCTCCCGGTAAGTTGCTTAAGTCCTCTGCCTCTGTACCGCCAACCATCGCCACTCTCCACAGAGCCATTTCCGATTTTGTGTGCGTAGGCACGGTTTGCAATAGGTTCTGGCTGCGCCGCGTGCGACGCGGTTTTTCCGTACAACTCAGCTTCGCCCGGATGTGCTGAGAAATACGAAAACTTTTGTGACAATACGTACGACCGATAGTTGAGGTTCTCCGACGTGTTAAGACTGGTGCCCGCCTCTTGCCGGATTTGGGCAAAGAAGTGCGACAACCGAAGTGACGAACCAAGCTTGTAGTCGCCGAGACGGGGATTGAGTTCATCCGCCACAATCTTCAGCTGATCAGTCGATGCCTCTGTGAAGATGCGCTTAAGCATTTCAACGGTGATTTTGCCCGGGGCACGAAAGAAATTTCCCACCAGTCCGATCGGATGAATATGAAAAACATCTGACCTAGGCAGGTCAGTCAAGTGGCTCTTGACGTCGTCCCACCAGACAAGTTTTTCGATCCGCTTCTGCTCCGCCTCGTGCTGAGCTTGCGGGCCCGTCTGCTTTTCGATCTCCGCAATGAGTTGCGTCCACTTGTCCGGATTAGCCCACTCGCTCTCGTGCCTGACGATCAACCTTGACATGCGCAAGTCAGTCCACGGATTCTCCGCGGCGGCGCAGAGCTCATCCGCGGCCCTGCCGCCGTATCCAGTCGGATATATCGCTCGATAGATTGATGCCATCAGCGGACTGAGTTTGCCGAGCGCTCCCGGTTCCGGCACGTCCGCGCCGATCGCATAGTCGACAAATGCTTTCGTGGTTGCAAACATTGTGTTCGTCGGATCATGCGTGTCCTCCAGGGTCTGGAAGTCCACCCACTTCTGCGCAAACTCGCGGGTCACCCGACCGCCCGCAAAGCTCTGCTCCCGCACCCAGCCATCGATGGCATGGCCCTGTACGTCCGCACTGTCCACATGCAACCAGCGCAGCTTCAGGCCGTCCGGACCCGGTGCGGTTTCCATGACCTGCTTTTCGCTATGCTTCGCCATCTCGGCGAGCGCAGCGACCTGGATCACGCCCGTTTGTTTCGCATCCTGTCCCTGCTGGTTTGCTAACCTATACAACGTGGTATTTTTGTCGACGCGCAGGATCGTCGGGGCGCCTGGCAGACCCAATTGCTGCCATCGGTCGGGATTCGCCCCGTTGTTGCTGATCCACGTTCGACCCTGCTCCATGAACGACTTGATGCTGTCGTCACAGAACACCTCAATGTGGACCATGCGGTTTGAGGTCGGCTGACTCAACGAGTCGTAGCGGCCCAGATGACCGATCAGGTCGCCTGCATTGATGTGAACCGGCGTGGATGGCACCACCACGCGATCAAGCGACGAGTCCGGCATGATTTCCTCGACAACGGGACCGCCGTTTTCCCTGCCCAGGAAGATCCATCCACTCGCAGCATTCGCAGCGACAAGCCCGCCCGCCGTCGGCGCAAGCAATTGCGCCCCATGCGTATCCTTTAGCCTGCCCCAGTCTCCATCGCGTTGGCCGATGCTGACCAGTGCTCCTTGCGGCAAAATGCCGAGGACCGTGCCGTGTGGTTTCGTCGCACGTATCCTTAGCCCCTGCTGTCCGGCGGGCGCCACCTGGCCGTTCGGGCCGGCGTGAGGTTTGTCCGTGGCGAACCCAGTAACCTTCAACTGCATCGACCAGTACGCAGGCTTCAGCCGCGACGCATCACTTTCATAGCCCGCGAGATCCTGCAGATGCATGTACAGACTGAAAAACGTCAGCGTGGTACCTCGCGGAAACTCCATCGAGTGACGTACCAGCGCAAACCCCGTGCTATACGATGCGCTGATCGCCGGCTTGCCGTTCTGGGTAGGAATCTCGCTGACCAGGTAGGTGCGGTTGACACGCCAGGCAACCACCTCGCCCCCGGCAATGCATCGCACGCCATGTTTCAGGTCCAGAAATCGACCCGCCCCGGCTTCTGTAACATGAATTCCACCATGCCACATTCCCTTGCCGCTGACCGAAAAGGAGCCCGACGGTTCCTGTTTCAATACTTTGTGGAAATCGTGCTCATCAGTAAAGTCAGCGGATGAGCCCGCATTGCCTTGCCCCTTCTTGCGAAACGGAAACGCAAAGCCAAGCTGCTTCAAACGAGTGCTGGGCGAACTCGGCGGTGTCGTATTTGCCATGATTCCGCCTATTCAGAAAACCCGAAGTTCATATCGCCCTTCACATCCTTGAGGGGAGCGTCGGACCAGTTGGGGAACGTGAAATTGCCACCAGCCGGATCTTCGACATTCAGGCCGCCCGCGACCTGTACCTCGAATCGGTGAAAATTCCTCCGCCGTGGCCCGTGCTATCGCCTTCGTATGCTAGTTTTTTCAAACCGATACTTACCGTCGCGTTATACCTGAAGCGCGAATCCATTTGCGTAACGTACAACCGTTCGCTTGATGAAAATCAACTTCCACTCCTGAGTGATGTGTCGGACGAAGAATGGAGCTTTGTTGTCCCTTACCTGACGTTGATGAATAAGGAAGCGTCCCAGCCCAAGCATGATTTGCGAGAAGTGTCTAACGCACCGCGCTTGATAGCGCGCGCGGGGTATGACGGATACAAGCGCATGAACGGCAGCAAGGTGCACATGGCGGTCGATACGCTGGACCATCTGCTCGCGGTGCAGTGACGCCGGCCAGCGAACAGGAGCGTGCCCAGGTTCAGGAGCTGGCGCAGCAGGTACCGCAGGTGAGTGGCCAGACAGTGAAGCTGGCCTTTGCCGACCAGGGCTATACGGGCGAAGAGTCCGCGAAAGCCGCGCGTGATGAAGGTATCGAATTGCAAGTCATCAAGCTGCCGGAGGCCAAAAAATGGATTCGTTCTTCTGCCTCGACGATGGGTGGTTGAACGCAGCTTCGGTTGGCTCAACTGGTTTCGACGGCTCGCGCGCGACTATGAACGGCCCCTTGAAACTCCGGCACTCTGGCCGGTTTGCATTTCGTTGTTTTCGCCATCCTGATGCTCGTTCATGCCGCTCCCATACTGCAAAGTTCATAACAAGCTCTAAGCTGAATGGCACTTACTTAAGCCCGTGGCGCGTGCCCATATTTTCGGACGCGCTCGCGTGCGATGTGACGAGGCTCTTTCAGCCATGGGTAAGACTTCGGTCTTCGTTTCCGCATTCGTGGTTCGATGCGACCGGGGCGATTCCCAACGCAAGACTGCGCGATCAGGTTGAACAGGAGACTCTGGTCGTGGGTCGCTGTCAGACCTCGGGCCAGCCATTCAGTCCATAACTGCACGGTGTGTTTGAAACTCAGTGTTCGCGGATCGGTGGCATAGTGGCTCGCGGCCTGAGCCATCAGCAACCGGATCACGTTATAGGCCAGCAGATGGACCCAGATCTCCTTCTCGTTCATGTTGGCGGTCTGGCAATGCAGTACGTCCATACCCATCGTCGTCCTGATGTTACGTAGATCCAGTTCCACGTTCCAGCGCCTGGCGTACAACTGCGAGAGGTCCTGTTTGCTGGTCTTGCGTGCATCAAGCATCGTGGTGACCAGCACCCGGTGATGCAGCCTGGACTCGCGCACCATCAGTTCATCGGGGAAGGCCTGGTACTGCTCACGCGTCATCCAGTCGGGACGCTGCCGGGGTTTGGGCCACGTCACAATGTGATCGCGCATGCCCAGCGACTTGCCTCGCCGAAAGTCGGTGCGGCGCGCCCCATGCTGTTCCATCACGACATCCACTCCGGCGGCGATCATTGAGGCCATCAGAAAGTAGTGGCAGTACAAGGCATCGGCGACGATCACATCACCTTTGCAAAACGTATCTTGCAGCATGCGAAACGCCGTCAGCTCCCCGCTGCCTTTGCCTGCGTACGTTCCAACACCCGCCTCCAGCAATGCGCCGCTTGCCAGACAGATCACCGCAACCAGATAGGCTAACGGAAATCCCACTCCTTCGGCCTGAGAACCGGATTGCGGGAAGCGGGCCTGGTTCGACGGCGTATCGGGCATCGAGATCCCTGTACCGTCAACCAGCTTGACCGGGCGCCCGCGCCACTTCCAGGCCGGTCTGGCCTGCTCGTGCAGTTGACGTCCTGTCTCGCGCGTCAACTCTCGCACCATCGTCAGCGGCAGTCTCTGGCGAGCGCGGCAGTAGCCTCCCGTACGCACACTCATGGGTCGCAGCCCGTCGGCAGCTCGCTGCGCGGCCCACCCGTTGACCGCCTTCTGACACGAGGCGTCCTCTTCCAGCGCCTGGCGCATGAACATCGACAGCGTCACCGTCGGCGGATACAGTCGTTCCCGATGTTCTGGCAAATGCGCTTCCGTTATGTCCAACAGCCCGGGGCTCGTCAATATGTTGAAGTAGTCAACCGCCTGGGCTCTGCGTGCCCGGCTTTGAACGCCGCCTAGTGTTTGCCTGTGATGACTTCGTGCATTACGATCCATGGGGGCTGGTCCTTGGAATGAGACGGGTGTTTGCCTAGTAACAACCATCCTATCAATCCCTGGATCAGCCTCCTCCGTTTCTCTTCAAGTACTTACCCGCGTCTTCTCCTCCATGCTGACTTAAGTAAGTGCCATTCGCTCTAAGCTCGGTGCGTGACTTTGCATCACGGTCCTTCAGGTATCGCCCGGTGTATTGAAATGTCGAGTCGGCGCGTGCGTTCGGTCGAACCAAACCGTGTGGTTTAGCGGCCGGAGCACACGCCCGTTTCAAACGCAATCGTTGCCTATGCTGAGCTTGAGTTTCGGGCAGTGTGTCCGGCGTTCAGTCAACCCTCACTGCCCCGCAACATAAGCCTTCACCGCCGGCAACCCATCCTTCCCATCAAAGGTCTTCACGCCCGCAAGCCACTTGTCGAGCACACCCGGATTCGCCTTCAGCCAATCCTTTGCCGCCTTGTTCGGGTCTGTCTTGTTCATGATCGGCAGCATCACGTGGTTCTCGATGTCGGTCGTGAAGTGTAGATTCGACACCAGCTTTGCGACGTTCGGGCAACGCGTCGAGTAATCAGTCGGGACGACCGTCATCACCTTGGCTTCGCCGTAGTTCGGACCGAACACGTCGTCGCCACCGGACAGATAATCGATCTTCATCTGCACGTTCATCGGATGCGGTTCCCAGCCGAGAAACACGATCGGCTTCTTCTCGCGAATCGCCCGATTCACTTCGACCAGCATGCCCGCCTCGCTCGACTCCACCAGCTTGAACTTGCCAAGGCCGTACTGGTTGCTGTCGATCATCTTCTTGATCAGCGCATTGCCGTCATTACCCGGTTCGATGCCGTAGATCTTGCCGTCGAGCTTGTCGTAATTCTTCGCGATGTCGGAGAAGTTTTTGATGCCCGCCTGATACGCGTAGTCCGGCACGGCGAGCGTGTATTTCGCTCCGGTCAGGTTCGGCGTGGGCAGCACGGTGAGCTGACCGGCCTTCCTGAACGGATCGATCATCGGGTCCATGGTCGGCGACCAGTAGCCGAGAAACACGTCGATCTGTTTGCTCTTCACACCCGCAAAGGTGATCGGCACCGAAGCGATAGTTTTGGTCGGCTTGTAGCCGAGGCCTTCGAGCACCGTCGAGGCGAGACCGGTCGTCGCCGCGATATCAGTCCAGCCGACGTCGGCGAACCGGACGTCCTGGCAGGTGGCAGGTTCCGCAGCGAAAACAGACGACACCGACAGCGCGCACAACGACGCAGCCCACACATGTTTCATGGCGTTCCCTCAGGGTGATTGAAGCTTGAAGCTAGACCGGTTTGATTAACCGAATTTTCCAGGCGCGATTAATTGCGCCGACTTCCTTGATGCCAACTCATTTACGCCAACTTATCCACGTCAATAACTCACGCTGACAACCGCCGCTCGACGCTCGGTGCGTGACCAAACTGCGCACGATAGGCCTTGCTGAAATGACACGGCGAATGAAAACCACACACGGCCGTTACTCGCGCAATCGACGCATCCGTATTGCGCAACAGCTCGCGAGCACGACGCAAACGCAGCGTCAGGTAATAGTGCGTCGGCGACACGCTCAGAAACATCTTGAACATGCGCTGCAAATGACGTTGCGACAGATGCACGAGCCGCGCGAGCTCATCGAGCGACAACGGCTCTTCGATATTCGCTTCCATCAGGCGCACCACTTCGATCAGCTCCGCACGCGAGAAACCGACCCGCGCGTCGACAGGAATATGCTGATAATCGGTCGACCCACGAATCCGCTCGACAATAAATTGCTCGGACACTTGCGCCGCGACTGCATGACCAAGACGCATGCCCACCAGGTTCAGCATCAGATCGAGCGGCGCGGTGCCTCCTGTGCAGGTCATCCGGTCACGGTCGATCACGAACAATTCATCGGCGAAACGCACGTGCGGGTAACGCTTGTGCAGCGGCGACATGTCTTCCCAATGCACGGTACAGCGATATCCGTCGAGCAGGTTCGCCGCCAGCAGCGCGTACGGCCCCGTGCAAATGCCCCCCAGCGGAATGCCTTTCGACGCAACCTCTTGCAACAAGGCGATGATCGTCTCGTCCACGTAATCCGCCACATGCCAGCCGGCGCAGACGATCAGCACATCCGGCATGCCCGCTTCGGCCAGCGTCGTGGTCGGCTTCACGGTGATACCGTTACTCGCTCGCGCCGGTTCGCCGTCCGGTGTAATCACCGACCACGTGTAGTGCTGCGCGCGGCCCACGTAGTTGGCCATACGCAGCACCTCGACCGCGCTCGTGAACGCGATCATCGAAAAGTTCGGCAGCGTCAGAAAGCCGAAGTGCGCGAGCCCGGACAGCGGCGAATCGGCTTGGGGCTCGACAGGGACGATCGCGTCGCGCTTCATAGGTTGCTCAGCTGTGCTGGGCCGTCGGCGCCCGGCGCACCTTCATGACACTGCGCAAGCCCGACAGCAGCGGCGCCCGCGCCATGCCCGGCGTGCGGCCGAAGCTTTCCGTGATGCGGTCGAGAATGATTGCCAGCATCACCACCGAGAGGCCGCTTTCGAAGCCGAGGCCGATATCGAGCCGCTGAATACTCGCCAGCACGTCGTTGCCGAGGCCGCCCGCGCCGACCATCGAGGCGATGATCACCATCGAGAGCGCCATCATGATGGTCTGGTTCACACCGGTCATGATCGACGGCAGCGCGTTCGGAAACTGCACCTTGTAGAGCAATTGCAAGGGCGTGCAGCCGAACGCCTGCCCTGCTTCGACGATTTCGCGATTCACATGCTTGATGCCGAGCGACGTGAGGCGCACAGCAGGCGGCATCGCGAAGATCACCGTGGAGAGAATCCCCGGCACGCGGCCGAGACCGAACAGCATGGCCGCCGGAATCAGGTAGACGAACGCGGGCATGGTCTGCATCAAGTCGAGCACGGGGCGCACCATCATTTCGACGGTGCGGCTCTTCGCGGTCCAGATACCGAGCGGCACGCCGAGCAACAGGCTGATCAAGGTCGACGAGAGCGTGAGGCCAAGTGTAATCACCATCTGGTCCCAGAAGCCGGTGCCGTAGATCAGCAGCATCGCCAGCAAGGTGAACAGCGCGAAACGCCAGCCCACCCGCCATAAACCGACGCCCACGAAAAATGCCATCAGCGCCCACATCGGCACCGCTTGCAGGCCATGCTCGATCAGCGCGGCAAAGCTCTCGATGACCTTGCCGATGGAATCGAAGGTTGCTGCGTCGTGGTCGAGCAGGTAGTGAACGCCGTGATCGACCCAGGCGCCAAGTGGAATGATTTCAGACATGGGAACCCCGATGACGAGTGAGAACGTTCAGCACGTTCGTCTTGTTGACCGAACCGCAGTAGGAGCCGTCCGCCTCGACGACCGGCAGCGGCGCGCGGCTCGCCACCACGCGTTCGACGACGTCGTCCAGCGGCGTCGTACGGCGGATGCACTCGATGTGATTGAGTTGCGGCGACGCGCTGCCCATCGCGTCGCGGCACACGAAGCCGCGGAACTTGCGCTCGCTGTCGAGCACGAACGCGTACTCGGCGCTGCCATTGAGCGTCGCGGCCACACTGGAAGCGTCGATCTGCGGCGAATGCTGCATGAGCGGCACGGCGTCGGTTTGCATCAGGTCGCCGGCCGTCAGATAACGGCTGGTATCGATGCCTTCGAAGAACGCGCGCACGTAATCGTCGGCGGGATTGGTGATGATTTGCTGCGGCGTGCCGATCTGCACGACCTTGCCGCCTTCCATGATTGCGATCCGGGTACCGATGCGCATCGCCTCTTCGAGATCGTGCGAGACGAACAGGATGGTGCGTTGTTGCTCGCGTTGCAGATCGAGCAGCACATTCTGCATTTCCTTGCGTTTGAGTGGATCGAGCGCGGAGAACGCTT
The DNA here is from genome assembly GCF_013177695.1 of Paraburkholderia solitsugae. GTDB lineage: Bacteria > Pseudomonadota > Gammaproteobacteria > Burkholderiales > Burkholderiaceae > Paraburkholderia > Paraburkholderia solitsugae. The sequence goes on from NZ_WOEY01000065.1 coordinate 198,071, forward strand.
CGTCCATGATCATCAGCGACGGATTGACCGCCAGCGCCCGCGCCAGACCCACGCGTTGCTGCATGCCGCCTGAAAGCTGCGCCGGCAGCTTTTCCGCGAACGGCGCGAGGCCGACCTGCTCGAGCACGGTCATGGCGCGCTTCTCGCGCTCCTTCTTGCCGATGCCCGCCACTTCCAGCCCGAACGCAGCGTTGGACAGCACCGTGCGTTGCGGCATCAACGCGAAGGACTGGAACACCATGCTCATGTCCTTGCGGCGCAGCGCCGTGAGTTCGGAGCGCGGTACGCTGGCCACATCGCGGCCGTCGATCAGTACTTTGCCGGCCGTCGGCTCGACGAGACGATTGATCAGGCGAATCAGCGTCGACTTGCCGGAGCCGGACAGGCCCATCAGCACGAAGATCTCACCTTCCTTGACTTCGAACGATACGTTGTGGACGCCGACTATCTGACCGGTGCGCGCGAAGACTTCTTCTTTCGTCGCGCCGCCGGCCAGCATGCCGATCGCCTGTTTCGGGTTGGTGCCGAACACCTTGCACAGCCCTTCGACCACGACCTTCGGGGAATTCATTGAATGCTCTCCTATGTCGACCGGAGTTAGCGCTTTAGCTGTCGACCAGAGTTAGCGCTTTAGCGCTTACTCTGGTCCCATGCAAAGCTCTTATTCCGGTCCCATGCAAGATAGTTGCTGCAGTGGCGGACGTCCGTCCGCGCTGTGCATACATAGTTGCCAGAAAAAAGTACGCCTAGCCGACTATTTGCGACAACCACATGTGGAAATGCGACACCGGCGCCGCACGGGCGCCGGCGAGCGACGGGCAAAGCCTTTCTGGATAAGGGTTTGCGAGTACTGAGGGGATCAGGGGAGCGTGTCGCGCCAGAGCAAGTGAGGGGGGCTCTGCGGAAAAAAAGGCCATGCGGGGATGTTCAGGCAAACAGCGCGCGGACAACCGGCTGCGCATTGAGCGCGCTTGCCATGGGTGTGAACTGGGGATCGAGGCGCGAGGCGATCCAGTAGAGGTTCGACGCCTCCTCGCGTTGCCACAGGCCCGAGTAGCCCTCGACGTGTGCCGCAGCGCGCCGCGCATCGAAGCGCACGGTACTATGTACGAATTCCTCATGCTGCTTGTCGCCAGCAGCGTACGGTTCGAGCCAACGCAGCGCGGCGGCAAGCCCGCCCTGTGACGACGCCATGCCGTACCAGTCGTCCCCATGTGCGGCCGCCATCGATGCAGCCATCATCAGCGGTTCAAGATCGTAGACGACGTAGTGCATCGCGTCGCGCTGGTTGAAATCGTAGGTTCGACCATCCGTGCCAATGTTGCCGCTCACATGAGCGAGGAAGCCTTTGCGTACGGCCGCAACCAGAGCGGGATCGCCCGACAGATAAGCGCCGGCGGTCGCCAGCTTGATGCGGTGGCTTTGCCAGTTGTTGAGGCCGGTGCTTGGATCGCCGACGCGTCTCGTGCCCAGATAGCCCGTCGCCATCTGGCGGCCGAGCTGCCTCGTCTTGTCGATGCTCGAGGGCGATAACCGATCCTGCACGAAGTCGAAGCCAAGCAGCAGATCGACGAGATCGGCTTCGTCGATCGGATTGAACGAGGGCGAATATCCTGCTACCCAGGCATCGATATACGCCACGGCCTTGGCTTCGTATGCCGGGTTACCCGTGATACACCAGGCCAATGCCTGGACCAGCGTCTGCCGCCAGTCTTCCTGCGACTGCACACTCGCATCGCGGTCCTGCTCGTGCGGCAGCAAGCCCTGCGTGTGGACGACTGCACGTGGATGCAACTCGCGAGCCAAACCTGCGTCCGCCGCCGACTGTAGCTGGTGTGCCAGGTTCGGAGAAACACGTTGCCGTATTTGTATCGCGCGCATCGCAGACGAAAGCACAAAGCCGCCTTTCACGCCGTCATCCTGTGCGCTCGCTGCGCGAGGCAACGCCGCCATCATCAACATGGCCGGGATCGCGGCTACCCCACCAAGCAGCTGCCGACGGCGAACCGACGGCGTGAGGTTTTGCCCAACTAAAAATCGTTTCACTGTTCGCCTGCGTATTCGGATTTCTGAAGTCCGCCCACTCCGGGGCGAATCGCAAAGAGGTGTCGGTTCACTGCGCCGGGACAGAAAACGTTTTCCAAATATAATAGGGGAGAATTTTCCAGTCAATCGTTTTCCTCTTTCGTGCCAATTGGTGAAAACCCGACTGCGGACTGATGACCGCCGACCGACCGCTCAGCGCCTTCTCATCGTGGTAGTTTACTGTCAACTGAATTTCAACTAGCATTGGAAAACGTTATCCTCAAGCAGATGAAAAAGACCTCCCCTACCATCCGCGATGTCGCGGCCGCCGCTGGTGTTTCCGTCGCCACCGTGTCGAAGTACACGAATGGCTCGCAACGCTTTTCTGCACCGGTCGAGGCCAAACTCAAGAGCGCCATCGAAACACTTGGCTATCGCTCGAATCCGCTGGCGCGCTCGATGATTACCGGCGAGACGCGCACCATCGGCCTCGCGATCCTCGATATCCGCAACCCGCACTTCACGAACATCGTGAAGGGTGCGAACCGGATCGCGCTGCAGAACGACTACACGCTGCTGCTCGTCGATACGGAGGAAAGTCAGGAACGCGAGCGGACGCTGATTGAAGCACTCGCACAACGGGTCGACGGCATGATCGTGAGTTCCCGGATGCCCGATGATTCGGTGCAGTGGATGCTCGAGTTGCACAAGCCCGTGGTGCTGTTCGGCCGCAGCGCGATTTTCCCGATCCCAAGTGTCGGCACTGACGGCTATCTCGCCGCCTACATGCTGACGCGCCATCTGCTGAACCAAGGTCACCGGCGCTTCGCCTATCTCGGCTTCGAGCAGTCGCGCTGGAATAGCGAGCGGATTCGCGGGGTGCAGGCGTGCCTCGAGGAACAGGGCTTGAGCGCAACCGTGTACGACGCGGCGGCGCCCTCGCCGCAAGCCGGCGAGCGCGCCTGCTCGGCCATCATGCTAGGACCGAACCGCCCCGAAGCGGTGGTCTGCTACAACGACCTGATCGCGCTCGGCTTCATCAAGGAAGCACGCGCACTTGGGTTCGCGCTGCCGCAGGACGTGTCGATAGCCGGTTTCGACAACGTGTCCTACGGCGAATACGCATCCCCTTCGCTCACCACGGTCGATCTGCAAAGCGAAAGGATGGGCGAGCTGGCGATGCTCAAACTGATCGACGCACTCGCCGGCAAAAGCGACAGCGAATACTCGTTACTCGAACCACGCCTTGTCGTGCGCGAATCCACGCCGCGCCGCGAAACAACCTGAAAGCTCGACATCGTGTCGAATCATCCTGTCGCGCGAGAAATCCTATGTCAATGTCTTCGCATGAAAAAGCCGGATCGCGGACGCCATACCGGTCGGCAAGCCCGGCGGTAAGGCTGGCAAGCGGCCCCATTGAAATCGAACTGCATCCTGCGCTCGGCGCCCGTATCGGGCGCCTGCGCTACCTTGGCGAGGCGGAACCGTTCGACTATCTCGCGCCGCTTGAAGTCGCCAACTTTAATCCCTCAAGCTGGCCGAGAGCTGGCTGCTTCACGATGCTGCCGTACACAAACAAGTTTCACGGCAACACACTGAAATGGGGCAACGAGGTCATACGCGTTGCCAGTCCCGACGCACCCGCCTTCCTGCATGGCTGGGGACTGCGACAGGCGTGGTCGGTCGTGGAAGCGTCCAGCACGCATTGCACGATGGCGCTTTGTGCCGCGGCAACCGATGCGTGGCCTTGGGCATACCGATCGGAACTGCGCGTGAGCGTGGATGCGGCCGGCATGGATCTCGCGCTGGCCGTATTCAACGAGTCAGCCCGGCCCATGCCAATCGGCATGGGCTTTCATCCGTATTTTTCGATCGACAGCGGCAGCGAAGCAACCGTGAACGCGAGCGCGCGCTGGCAGGCGGATGCAACAAGCGCGGGGCTGCCTGCCGTTCGCGAGGCAGTCGACATGCCATTGCGACTGAGTCTGCAAAACGGCGCGCTGCCCGAGGACACACTGACCTGGTTCTGCGAGACGCCGCGCGCTGAAGCCGTGATCCGTTACCCGAACTCCGGTCGACGGATAAGCTTGTCGTGCCGCGAGGCACAGTATCTGGTCGTTCACTACCGGGCCGGTGAGCGATTTTTGTGCCTTGAACCGTGCACACATCAGGCGGGAGGACTCGACACGCTGACCCATGCGGCACTGCCAGGCCAATCGGTCTCGCTGTCGATGCGATTGCATCTTGCATAGCGCGCCGGCCATCCTGTTCCGCTACGGTAGCCTCACCACCAGGATCGCTCCCGCGCAGCGGATAGTGCGGCGTCAAGCTGCGGCAACTCGGGATGCCAATGCCGCTCCCATTCCAGGCTCAATACCCCGTCGTACCCGTCAGCGCGCAGCGCGGAAAGCAGCGCAGACATTGGAAATTCGCCGTCCCCCGGAAGGACATACGCATACCCGGCGGGCTTTTGTGCACTGGCGACGCTATCCTTGACGTGGATATGCCGCACGTTATCGCGCACTATGGCCCAGGTGCGGACAGGATCCGCACCGCCCTTGCGCCAGGTGTGATGGGCATCCCACAGCACCTGGCATTCCACGCCACCGTCCAGAAAACGGAGGAGGTTCTCTTCGATCGCAAACGCGTCGTGGGTCTCGATGGCGATATCGACTTTCCAGCCGTTGTCGGCACGCAGTTCCTGCCACCAGCGGAGCGTGGACCGTGCACATTCGATTTCGTCGACGCTGCCACTGGTTCCACCGTCGAACACTCGCAACGTCGACGCGCCGCAGGCTTCCGCCCAAGGGACATACCTGATAAATGCCTCACGGCTTTCAGCCGTATTGCCAATCAGACGCAATGAGGTGCCCAGGCTCACAATTCGGACGGACGTCGAGTCCATCAGATCCGCGAGTTTTTCCGGCACGGCATGGCGCGCAGCGAAATAGCCAGGCAAATCCACCATTCCACCCAGCGTACGCAACTCGACGCAGGGTATTTCATGGCGTTGCGCGATCGCTATGACCTCCTGCAACTCATGCTCTCCGCAGCCAAGCGACGAGAAGGCCCGCTTGAATTTAAAATCATCTGAACGTGCAAGATATGACAAATCCATCTCCTCTCGATATGCGGGGTTCTCAATAAGCACAAAGAACAAGGATGATGTGCCACGATGAAAACCTTATTGCAAGAAAGCTTCGGAAGGAAAAAATCAATTCGCCAAACAATAAAATTTGATTGATCCTTGTTCCGAAGCTTTACAAAGCTATGTCAATGTCGACACATTAAAACGTATGCTGAATTGCAGCCACAAAAGTGAACTGATTACGTCCCGATGACGGAGTGCTATTTTGTCCATCACCAACGCTCGCCACTGCATTTTCAATTACAGGCGCTGAAGGCACCCCAGAAGTCGGCGGTGCAAACAAGGTTTGCCCGCTAGCTCGTTGATAGGCCTGGAGAAAATAAACTCTCGTGCGCACCGAGAGTGAATAGATCTCCCCGAATGTAATCTGCTTGTAGCTGGCGGAATCTGTAACGCGGTTGGACTCGCTGGCATGCGTATAAGCATACCCCGCGCCCAGAGTCAGAGCAGGGCTCGCTCTATAAGCGGTGAACACAGCTGCAGTATTGAAGATGGCCTTGTCGGTAAACAATGAATATTGACCTGGTGCGTAAGCCACATTGGATCCGCTCACACCAACCATCAGCTTGCCGACTGTGTAGCGAGCTGAAGCACCGATGATCCGCACACTTTCCGCGGTGAGATACCCACCGTTAATCGCGCTAGTGGCAAAATTGCCCAGCGTTGGGCTTGTCACCAGATTTTTTCCGCCATTATTCAATTTATTAAAACCGATCGCGCCTTCAAATGGGCCGTTACCGTACTGCAAAGCAGCACCGTAGACGCTATCCGACGATATGTCTCCCGCGACACCACCAAACGCATACATTGCGCTGGCCTGAAGACCTTTTACGAGGGGCGTTTTATACAGAACAGAGTTATTGATTCTAAGTCCCGTATCCATGCCGTCGATATCGCCAGGATGCGCGCCCGCCCAACCAGTGAGCGTGCTCCCTCCTCCCAGTCCTGATAATGCGCCCACAGTAAAAAAGTAAGGCGTGTATTGACGGCCTGCGGTGAGGGTACCGTAAGTATCATTCGTCACACCCACAAATGCCTGACGATTGAACATGTATCCGGTTGCACCTTGCGCTCCGTTCAGGCTATTGAAGCCGCCTTCCAATGTAAAAATCGTGCGGGTGCCGCCGCCCAGATCTTCAGTTCCCGTAAATCCAAACCGGTCGCCATTTTTAACGCCTTGCACCAACGACAGATTGGAGTGCCCTCCTTGATTGCTGACGTAGCCAATGCCCGTATCAATCAATCCATACATGGTGACACTTGACTGAGCCATCGCGCCCGACGAAATCATACCGGCGGCGCACAACCCAAGGCTCCCAATAGCCTTTAGCTTCATAGCCTTCTTCCTTATTAGATTCTAAAAGATTCAACGACGGGTCATGCGACTGACGGCATGCCACTGGGCAGTGCAACCGATCTGAATGTTTGTTCCATCTAGTCTCCAAACCATTAGTCAATTTTCTATATGTCAACAACGCTTCAAACCGGGACGCGCACTGCATCATGAGCACCGGAAAAGAAGTGGTAAGACCAGGTCAGACTTCAATCTGACGCTCGATCAAACTGGCAAACCGGACAAGGCGTCTCCAAGTCCTTCTTTATTAGGGATAACGTTTTCCTTTTTGCTCGAAATTGCTACGACAAATTACGATGCCGCCGCAGCAGTCACTGAGGCCCAGGCCTGGCGCCAGGCCGGCTCACGGTTTCAGGATCAGGTGCTCACCGCTGGCGGGGCGTTCGTGTGCAGGACTGCGGGCGCTGGCTTTACCAGCGTCCACAGCAACGTAGCGCCGATCAGGTCGCCGATGCCGAGTGCAACGAAGAACGGCGTGTACCCCACCCGGCTCACGAGCCAGCCCATCGTCATCGTGAAAGAGAAATTGCCAAGCCCTGCGACGAACGCCGCCAAGCCCGTGACCGTGCCGACCTCCCGGCGCGGAAACAGGTCCGCCGACATCGAGATCACCGTGATAGACAGCGTCTGGTGTGCGAAGCCACCGAGACACATCAGGAATATCGCCATCGCCGGGCTGCTCACCACCCCGACGCCGGCCATCCCAATCATCAGCACCGCAGCCATCGTGAACACGATTCGCTTGCCATTGACGATCGGCGTTCCAAAGCGGCGATTTAACCATGCCGATAACGGCCCCCCTACCATGCAACCAAGATCGGCGGCCACGAACGGCAACCATGCCGTCAGGGCGATCGCCTTCAGATCGAAGCCACGTGCCTGATACAGATAGAGCGGCATCCAGTAGCCCAGCGTGCCCCACACCGGGTCCGCGAAAAAGCGGGGCATGGCGATACCCCAGAAATTCCGGTCCTTCAGGATATCGAGCAGCGATGGCTTGGGCTCGTCGCTCGGGCGCAACGCCAACTCCTCCCCTCCCCCGATATACACCGACTCCTCCTTCGTCAACGCCGGGTGCCGGCTCGGATGCCGGTAGAGCACCATCCACAGCATCGACCAGGCAAGACCGAGACCGCCAACGATCAGGAACGCTGCCTGCCAGCTATAGTGCAGGATCGACCAGGCGATCAACGGCGGCGCAAGGATGGCGCCGGTCGACGTCCCGAGATTGAACACACCCGCCGCTGTGCCGCGCTCGTGCGACGGAAACCAGTAAGCTGCCGCACGCATGCCACCAGGGATGAACGATGCTTCTACAAGACCGAGCATGCCGCGCAGCACAAACAGTCCCACCCATCCGCTCGCGAAACCATGCGCCATGCAGATGAACGACCACGCGACACCGCAAATCAAAAAGCCCATCCGCAGCCCAACGCGATCCATCAGATAGCCTGTGAGCGGCGCGCCGATCGGGTACATGATCAGGAACGCGCCCGTAATCCACCCGTATTGCTGGGTGCCGATATGCAGCTGCGCCATTACTGTGGGCGCGGCAACGCTCAGTGAGCTGCGCGCGAGGTAGTTGGTGATCGTGCCCAGCGTCAGCAGGCCGATCATCCACCAGCGCAAGCCCTTTACCTTGATTGTCATGATGTCTCTCTCCATTTTCATTCGCGGCGCGGCGGTTAATTCAGTACGGCTGCCTGTTTCAGCACCGCTTGCGCGCCGTTGCGCAGTAAGCCGATATCGGTTGCCAGCGCAACATAGTCGAAGCCGCTGCGCAGATACTCGGCAGACAGCACCGGGTCCGGCATCAGGATGCCGATCGGTTTGCCGCACTGGTGCGCACGAGCGAACGCATCGTGGATCGCGGCCTGTACTTCGGGATGCCGAAAATCACCGAGATGACCGAGCGCCGCCGCAAGATCGGACGGTCCGATGAAGAGCGCGTCGACGCCGTCCACCTCGGCGATCCGCTCCAGATTCGCAAGCGCCTTGACGGTTTCCAGTTGCACGAGCAGGCACACCTCGTCGTTGGCCTGCTGCAGGTAGTCACTGTCACGACCATAACGGTTCGCACGGGTCGCTGACGACACCCCGCGAATACCCACCGGCGGATAGCGCACGGCCGCCGCCGCGCGAAGCGCGTCCTCCGGCGTGTCGACCATCGGCACCAGCAACGTCTGCGCACCGATGTCGAGCAGACGCTTGATCTGGACGGTGTCGTTCGTGCTGGGACGCACGACCGCGGACACGTCCGATTGTGCGACGCAGCGCAACTGCTCCTGCACCATCGGCACCTCATTGGCCGCGTGCTCGGTGTCAAGGAGAATCCAGTCGCATTCGGACTGGGTCAGAACTTCTACAACATTGCTCGACGCGAGCATGCTCCAGATGCCGAGTTGCTGCTTTCGGGCCAGCAATTGCGTCTTGAACCGGTTGCGCTGCATGAAAGTCTCCTGATGTTGTTAGCAGTCTTGACGAATGCCGAAGCCCGCGCCGACCGGTTCATCTCGCATGTCACACCGTCGCGTCATGCCGGCGTGCGGAGCTGGGCGAGCAGGCCGCCGTCCACCGGCAGTACATGCCCGGTAATAAACGACGCGGCGTCGGATGCGAGGAACAACACGGGCAGCGCGGCTTCGTCCGGATCGCCATGGCGCGGCAGTGGCAAGCCGCGCGCCGCGGCCGGGTTCACCTCGCGCGCATGTGAATGGGGAATCTGCGCGGGCGCGATCGCATTGACCCGGATACCGTGACCACCAAAATCCACCGCAAGGCAACGCGTCAGCGCGTCCACCCCTCCTTTCGTCATGTCGTAAATCGCGTTGTTGCGATGCGCGCGCTGCGCACCCGGCGACGACACATTGACGATCGCGCCCTTATGCCCACGGGCAATCCAGTGGCGAATCACATCGAGACTCAACGCCCACGTCGCTCGAAGATTGACGCCGACGATGCTATCGAAGTCCTCAAGGCTCGCTTCGACCGTGGGCATTTTCGTCTGCGTCATGCCTGCATTGTTGATCAGCAGGTCCGCCCCTCCGAGGCGCGCCGCGCAGGCAAAGATGTCATGCCGGTGCGCGGCATCGGCCAGATCGCCGATAACCAGCTCGCAGCGCTCGCCCAGTTGGGCCGCCAGGCCCGCCAGCGCATCTTCACGCCGGCCGGTCGCGACAACATGCGCACCCGCCTGATGAAAGCGCCGGGCGATGGCCATGCCGATGGCACCGCTCGCGCCAGTCACTACCGCCACTTTGTCGCTGAAATCAAATTGCGTTTGCATCGCTGTATCCATTGAAATTCGGGGAGAGAGAGGTCACAAGCTACTAGAGAGCGAGGAGATCCAAACGTTTTACTAATATCGCCAAATGTCGCGATCTAGTCAAACGTTTTCCTTCGATGATCCGCCCGAACAAACCACGATTGACAGCACCCGGCAAGCTGCATTAGACACCAAGCTGCCATCAGATTTTCACATCTAAAACTGCGCACAAATCATAATATAGATATAAATATTCGACATTTTTTTGAAATATATGGTTTTTAGACACACGAAATATCGGCTCACATTCCGATCCAGCGGCACACACAAATCCAGAACTTGCTTGCCAACGGCGTTTGTGTAAAATTCAGGAAAACGTTATTTCGCAATATCAGAGATAACGTTTTCCCCTCTGAGCAAAGTAGCTGGCACGCGGTGCATTGCCGCCGCGGCAGCCAGTCTGTCCGTCAACACCGCGCCGGCGAGCGCCTACCGGCGCAAACCGCACCAATCCGACAGCGCGTCCCAAGGCCGCGCCACACCACCTGAAAGGGAGCTAGCAGATGAAGATCGTCGCCGTCCGCGTCACGCCCATAGCCATTTCCGACCCGCCGCTACTCAACGCGAGCGGCGTTCACGAGCCGTATGCCCTGCGCTCGATCATCGAGGTGGAGACCGACAACGGCCTGACCGGTCTGAGCGAAACCTATGGTGACAGGCCCGTGCTGGATGCGCTGTTGCGCGTTAAGGACCGCCTCGTCGGACTCAGTCCATTCGACCTGAACGGGCTGTGGCGCCAGGTGACGTCGAGCGCGAATCACAGTGAGACGGGCACCCGTGCCATCGAACTGGACCTGGCACCCGGCTCACAGGAGAACAAGGCGGGTCACAAGACCTTCGGTGCATTCGAGGTCGCCCTGCTCGACCTGCAGGCACGCTCGCTCGGCATTCCCGTGCATGAACTCCTCGGCGGCGCTGTGCGCCGGCAGGTGCCGTTCTCGGCGTACCTCTTCTTCAAGTTCGCGAGCGATGTCGATCCGTCGTACCGGCCCGACAGTTGGGGCGAGGCGCTCAGCGCCGATCAGATCGTCGCGCAGGCGCGCACGATGATCGACCGTTACGGCTTCGGCAGCATCAAGCTCAAGGCGGGCGCGCTCGACCCCGAACACGAGGTCGAATGCCTGAAGGCCCTCAAGCGGGCTTTCCCCAATCACCCGCTGCGGATCGATCCGAACGCGAACTGGTCGCTCGATACCGCCATCCGCATGGCGGAGCAACTGCAAGGCGATCTCGAGTACTACGAGGATCCCACACCCGGTCTCGAAGGCATGGCCGAACTGCACAAGGCGACAGGCTTGCCGCTTGCCACCAACATGGTCGTGACAAACATGGAGGAATTCCGCCGCAACGTCACGCTCAACGGCGTGCAGATCCTGCTGTCGGATCACCACTACTGGGGTGGCCTGCGGGCAACGCAATCGCTCGCGGTCATGTGCGAGACGTTCGGCCTTGGCCTGTCGATGCACTCCAATTCGCACCTCGGCATCAGCCTGATGGCGATGTCGCATCTGGCCGCGGCTGTACCCAACCTGACCTATGCGTGTGACACACACTATCCGTGGCAGGAAGACGAGGTCATCAAGGGCGGCAAAATCGCCATCGAGAATGGCTGCGTCACGCTGACCGACACACCGGGGCTGGGCGTCGAACTGGATCACGATGCGCTAGCCGCACTGCATGAGCAATATTTGCGTTGCGGCATCACGCAGCGCGACGACGTTGCCCAGATGCGTAAATTCCGCCCCGACTGGACACGCAAGAAGCCGCGCTACTGACACGTGGCAATCACGCGTGGGAGTGCTCTGGCAGCCAGATAAATGGATGCCGGTCGCCGGTAGCGTCACAGGAAAAATGCCAAGCGGAATTCACGCTGAATTCGACGCTCAATAACGGGCGCGGACCACCCGCAGCAGGCGGTCCGCTCGCGAAAAATACCAGATCGCAAGGCCGGCCAGCACCGGGTACATGCAGCACAGGCGCGCGAGCGCCCCAACCTCAGCAGAAAAGCCCATTACGTTCCCCGGTCAATCGTGGATGCCTATTTGAAACGACGCGACCAGGCTATTAGGTGCCGGTTCGAGCCTCATCTGGCGACAACAAAACTATGCGCAGGGACCTATTATCAATGATTCCCGGCGGCGCGATATGAATGACTTCCATAATCGCTTCCGACCGCGTCGACGTGGGCATCAGCGTCGGCATTCCCGGGCCGGTTTTCGTGCCTGTCCACTATCGATCGACGTCACGAGATTGACACGCCCAGTAGCTTGCCGACCCCAAACGTAAACGCCGCGGCAATGAGACCGATCACGACCTGCCGCAGCGCGGAGAACGCTGCGCTGCGGCCATTGAATAGCGAGGTGAAGACGCCGATCGATGCGAGCGCAAGCATGCTAAGCACGACACATTGCAGGATCGCGTTAAACCCGTGTGTCCACAGGAACGGCATCACCGGAAAAATCGCGCCGACCGAAAACAGGCAAAAGGAGACGCCCGCAGCGGACCACGGGTTGCCGCCCAACTCGGCGGGATCGAGCCCAAGCTCCTCTCGCGTCAAGGTATCGAGCGCCTTGTCCTTGTCTCGCATCATCTGCGATGCCACCCGTTTGGCCTCGGCAGCGTCCAGACCCTTGGCGCGATAGATCAGCGCCAGTTCGTGCTCCTCGGCTTCCGGCGACATTTCCAGTTCTTCAGCTTCTTTAGCAATCTGGGTATTGGCCAACTCGCGCGCATTGGTCACCGATAGCCATTCACCCAACGCCATCGAACACGCGCCGGCGATCAGGCCGGCGAGCCCCGTGAGCAGGATCGCCTTGTTGCCGGTTCCCGCACCGGCTACGCCCATGATCAGGCAGAAGTTCGAAACGAGGCCGTCGTTCGCACCGAGCACGGCCGCACGCAGATCGTTACCCGACGAAACGCCCTTGTGCCACGACTCCGCTGCGGCAATGCGCGCCCCATGCGACAGGTCCGGGTCGCCGCCGTGAGCCAGGGTCTGGACTACCGCCGCGTGGTGATGCTCGTCGGCCGACATGCGGCCCGCGTCCGGCTGCCCGTGGTATTTGTTACGGTCGGCGTATTCGGCCGCGGCGAGCGTGGGTAGCACGAAACTCGCGCCGAACATCCGTACCAGTGCTTTCATCAGGCGCGTTTTCACGGCCTGGCCGGTGCCCTTCGGCTGGATGCCATTCGCTTTCAGCTTATCGGCCCACAGTTGCGCATGATCGTGCTCCGACTTCGCGAGGTCGCTGTAGACCTGCTTGCGGGTGTCGTCCTTCTCGACCTTCGCGAGCGTTTCATAGAGCGCGGCGCTATGGAGCTCATCGGAAAGATTGGCTCTGTACCGCTTGACTTCATGTTTGGTTGCCATCGTGACGTGCCTGCATATCGGGTCGCTAACAACGAAGCGTAATCGATTCAGGCAGGGAAATCATAAAGCCCCTAAAAGGCATCGTTAGCGAGAACGTCAACAGTTCTCATCCCCATTCGGCTCTGCATGATTTTTTCTTAAGACTTCCTTATGCGTGCGCTCATGAGGCACAGGTTCTCGCCACAGTCGCCCCGCATTTTCGGCGCTTCTGGATTCGAGAGAAAGATGTTCAAGCGACCTAAGGGGAAATTAAGGAAAGCTGCTTAATCTGTGGATACGCGTCGATCGGAATGGTCGGCGCGGCACCATCACACTATTGGAGAACCATCATGAAAGCACTCAAACACGTCATGCTCATTGCTTCGATCGTCGCCATCCCGACCCTGTCGTTTGCCCAGCAGATGAACACACCGATGAACGGCACAACGACAGCACCCGCCGTCTCGATGCAGGACACGCAGAACAATCAGCCGGGTACGCAATATCAGCAGCCTTCGCACAAGATGTCGGGTTACGGCGACAGCTCGGGTTACGGCGCGCCTGCGACAAGCTTTTCGCAATCTTCGACGATGCATTTTGCGGGCAAGAACTCGCGAGTGTTCAATCATTGAATACGCGCGATGATGCCCTGCGCTTCCGCGCTGTCACTGCGTTGTTCATAACTCGCAGCAAGTCAGCGGACAAAATCGGCGCGGGAGCGAGGCACATCGTCAACAAGAAAACCGCTCAGAAAACCAGCGAGATCATTGCGGCGCGGGCGCCGCCCGATATCCTCGCCGGCCGACAGCCAAAGCGAGCATGGCGGATACCGCGAGACTCGCTGCCACCACGTAAAGTCCGGCAGCATATCCGCCCGTCACGCTCTTCAACCAGCCGATTGCGAACGGGCCGACGAAACCGCCAAGATTGCCGATCGAGTTGATCATGGCGATACCGGCCGCTGCGCCGGCGCCTGAGAGAAAGGTACTCGGCATGGCCCACAGCGGCGCCTTGGCCGCACTAATGCCCACGTTCACGAGGATCAACGCGAGCACCACCGCCACGATGGTATCCGCAAAGCCCGCCCATGCGAGCCCAACGCCCGCTGCAACACACGGAATCACCACATGCCAGGTGCGCTCACCAGTACGATCCGAATGGCGAGCCCACAGCACCATGCCGATCACCGCCAGCACGCTGGGGATCGCATTCAACGCGCCTGTGCCCAGCGCGCTAAAGCCGAATTGACGAATGATCAGCGGCGCCCATAGCCCGAGCGTATAAAGGCCCGCGGACGTGCCGAAGTAAATCAGCGACATGATCCACACGCGCGGGTCGCGCAGCGCCGCAAGCGCGCCGGCCGCATGGCCTGCCTGCGATTCACGTCCTGCTCGCTCTTCGCGCAACGTTGCGACAAGCCACGCCTTCTCATCCGCGGCAAGCCACGTCGCCTCTTCTGGCGAATCGGTGAGGGCTTTCAACACCACGAATCCGAGTATGACAGCAGGAATTGCTTCGATGATGAACAGCCATTGCCAGTCTTTCAGTCCGAACAGGGCCGGCATCTGCATGATGGCGCCTGAAATGGGCGAGCCGATTGCCGTCGACAAAGGCGCGGCCGCCATGAATGCCGCCGCCGCGACCGCGCGCTGCCGCGCCGGAAACCACTGACTGAGATAGAGAATGATGCCGGGAAAGAAACCAGCTTCGGCCACACCAAGCAAAAAGCGCAGCGTATAGAACGAGTTCGGTCCAACGACAAACGCGGAAGCCGCCGACACCAGCCCCCACGTCACCATCACGCGGGCAATCCAGATGCGCGCACCGACCCTGTTCAGAATGAGGTTCGAGGGCACTTCGAACAGAAAGTACCCAAGAAAGAAGATGCCGCCGCCAAGCCCGAACATGGTCGGCGAGAGGCCGAGGTCCTTGTTCATCGTCAGCGCAGCGAAACCGACGTTCACGCGGTCGAGAAAACTGACAAAGTAAAGCAGCATGACGAAGGGCAAAATGCGCCACGTCAGCTTGCGAACTACACGGGCTTGCAATTCATTGGCCATGCCAGTCTCCGAACTTTAAGTCGCCCGTGACGTGTGCGTCCGGGCGTTATGTTTTTGTCTAATGCAAGTGTTGCGCGTTGCGCGTTGCTGGTTCAGGCCGCTTTGAACTGCGCCGCCGGTTCCGCTGCGAGGATCGTGCAGACCGCATCGGTCACCTGCACGGTCGTCGCCGTGCCGCCAAGGTCGCGGGTGTGCAGCGCCGGGTCAGCCGTGATGCGTTCGATCGCGTTCATCAATTGCTGGGCAGCGCCCGTCTCGCCGAGATGCTCGAGCATCATCACGACCGACCAGAAGGTGCCGACCGGATTGGCGAGACCCTTGCCCATGATGTCGAAAGCGGAGCCGTGAATCGGTTCGAACATCGAGGGATAGCGGCGCTCGGGGTCGAGATTCGCGGTCGGCGCGATGCCGAGGCTGCCGGCCAGTGCCGCGGCCAGATCGCTGAGAATGTCCGCGTGAAGGTTCGTCGCGACGATCGTATCGAGCGTGGCGGGACGGTTGACCATGCGCGCGGTGGCGGCGTCGACGAGTTCCTTGTCCCATTGGACGTCGGGAAACTCCCGCGATACTTCCAGGGCGATCTCGTCCCACATGACCATCGCGTGACGTTGCGCATTGCTCTTGGTGATCACCGTCAGCAGCTTGCGCGGCCGTGACTGGGCAAGACGGAACGCGAAACGAAGAATGCGTTCGACGCCCACGCGGGTCATCATCGAAACGTCCGTTGCCACTTCGATCGGATGTCCCTGATGCGCGCGTCCGCCTACACCGGCGTACTCACCCTCCGAGTTCTCGCGCACGATAACCCAGTCGAGATCCTGCGGTCCACAGCGCTTCAACGGCGCGTCGATGCCGGGAAGGATGCGGGTGGGACGCACATTCGCATACTGATCGAAGCCCTGGCAGATCTTCAGGCGCAAACCCCACAGCGTCACGTGATCGGGAATATGCGGGTCGCCTGCCGAGCCGAACAGAATCGCGTCCTTGTTGCGGATCGCGTCCAGCCCATCGGCCGGCATCATCACACCGTGCTGGCGGTAATAATCGCCGCCCCAATCGAAATTCTCGAACTCGAATCCGAAGCTGTCGTTGCGCGCGGCGATGGCTTCGAGAACCCGTTGGCCCGCGGGCACGACTTCCTTGCCGATGCCGTCGCCGGGGATGGTTGCGATGCGGTAGGTTTTCACTGGTGTCTCCATGATGTTGAACGTATGGCTGCATCCTAGAACGAGGACCGCGCGCGAAAACGCTGCTAGACTCAAAGCATCCTTAACCTGAAGTTAACAATGAGCGGCTCGCTGGCCTGCTTGTCGGCCTGCTCATTGGCCTACTGACTAGCTCGCTCATTGGCAGCTCAACATGACCTCGTCGATACAACCGGACGACCTCGCGTTCTTCTCCACACTCGCCGCAAGCGGCAGCCTGACAGCGGCGGCACGCGAACTCGGGTTGAGTACTGCGGCCGTGAGCAAGCATCTGTCGCAAATGGAATCGCGGGCGGGCGTGGCGCTCGTCAATCGCACGACACGGCGCATGAGCCTCACGCCGGAGGGCGAGCTCTACCTGACGCGCGCGAGGCGCATCCTGAGCGAAATGGACGATCTGGCGCAGTTGCTCGGCGGCTCGCAAGCGGCACCGAAAGGCCTGCTGCGCGTGAACGCGACGCTCGGCTTCGGCCGCAGTCACGTGGCGCCGCTCATTTCCCAGTTTGTGCGGCGCTTTCCCGAGGTGGACGTGCAGTTGCAGCTCTCCGTCGACCCACCGCCGCTCAGCGACGATGCCTTCGACGTGTGCGTGCGCTTCGGCGAGCCGCCGGATGCTCGCGTGATTGCGCGCCGGGTCGCGTCCAATCGGCGGCTGCTTTGCGCATCGCCTGCGTATTTCGCCAAACGGCGCGCGCCACGCAGTCCGGCAGAGCTATCGCAGCACAACTGCATCGGCATTCGCCAGGGCGGCGATGGCTACGGGCTATGGCGTCTGACCAGCGGACGCGGCACGGCCGAAAGGACCGAGACGGTTCGCGTGCGCGGCAACCTCACCACCAATGACGGCGAGATCGCGGTGAAGTGGGCGCTGGACGGCCACGGCATTCTGATGCGGGCGGAATGGGATATCGCGGAGTATCTCGCGGACGGTCGCCTGATCCATGTCCTGCCGGAATACCGCACGCCGGGTGCAGATATCTACGCGGTGTACCCGCAACAGTTGCAGATGACAGCGCGGGTCAAGGCCTTCGTCGACATGCTGATAGAGACGCTTGGGGCACGTTGAGTCACCCCCGCAGTTCTGCAATGCAGAACTGCGGCGACAGCTAACCGACTGCGAATTCAAACCGGATAATTCCTCCAAATTCCTTTCATTACATAGCCTTACGTCGCAAATCAAGCATCCATTCCGCGCCAGGTGTTTTCCCTATTTTGGCCTGCATTGCAGGCCAAACGAGCGATTTCCCCCGTTGACACAGAGCGAACGGTCGTGCCAAATTGTGCCTGCATCCTGTGCGCAAGCATGCGATCAATGAGTTCATAGCAGCGCCGAGCCGCCCCAGCGATCAGGAGACAACCCAGCAGGCAACCGGACCCAAGGCGCGCACCAGCAGACCAACTATTTCGTATTCCTGATCAGATTGCGAAGGCCCCATATCGCCCATTGAAATCGTATCGCGCAACAGATCGCCAGAATCTTGCAGCACAAGCATTACTTCGCCCGTTCAGTCGATTCCAAAAAACAAGGAGACACGAAGCATGCCGGCAAGTCATCGCAATCGGTTTGGAGCCATTCTCGGATTAGTGGGCGCGTGCGCACTGGGCGCGACTCAGTGCGCCTATGCACAAAGCAGCGTCACGTTGTACGGTATCGTCGACGGTTCTCTCCTCTACACCAACAAAACACTTAATCCGACGACCGGTCAGAGCGCCGGCCATCAATACTCCTTCACCGACAGCGGCCTCTCCGGTTCGCGCTTCGGCATCCGCGGCGCGGAGGATCTCGGCGGCGGCATGCGCGCGATCTTCGAACTCGAAAGCGGTATCAGCATCGCCAACGGTTCGTTCAGCAATTCGAACGGCAACGAATTCGGGCGGCAGGCGTGGGTCGGGGTGGACAGCCGCTACGGTACGGTCAAGGCCGGCTTGCAGTTCTCGCCCTTCTTCCTCGCGGTGTATGACTTCGATCCGCGCGAGATGTCGTACTTCGGCAGCGGCCTCATCACCTACCTCAATAACGTCTATGTGACCGGCCTGTTCAACCCGAACGGCATTTCGTACACGTCGCCTGAAATCGCCGGCTTGCAAGCGAGCGCGATGATGGCCTTGGGCGGCACGGCCGGGGATTTCCAGGCCGGCCGTCAGTACTCGGCGAGCCTGCGCTACCACCTCGGCACGCTGACCGTCGATGCCGCGCTCTACAGCGGCAACGCCGGCGGCAGCGCTGCATCGATCGCGATTCCGAGCGTGGTTGAATTCGACGGCCGCGCAATCGGCGCCAGCTACATATTCAACAACCTGACCGTGAAGGCTTCCTACGTGCAGTACAAGGTGGCAGGGTCGTTCAACGATCGCGTCTATTCAGGCGGCGCCAGCTATCGCATCACACCGGCGCTGAACGTCGACGCGGGCGTGTGGGTCACGCGCGACGGGAACAACTCGTCGAACAATTCGATACTGGCGTCCACCGGGGTCGAGTATTCGCTGTCGAAGGCCACCGTGGTGTATGGGCAAGCCGGCTTCGTCACCAACCACGGCGCGATGCACACCGGTCTGTCCGTCAACAACGCACTGAACGAAGCCACCGGCACAACCGCTGGCGTGAACCTCGGCATCCGGCACATGTTCTAGCCGCCGCGGCGCGCGAGATGCCGGCGTGCCGCACGCGCGGTACGCCGGATCATAAGTGTTCAGGCGAAATTGATTTGAAATTTGGTGCCGTATGCGCCGAGCAGGTTGCGAACTTCGTCATCGATGGTTTCCTTCGTCCAGGTGACGAAGTTTCGCCAGTGGTATTTGGCCTGCTTCCAAACGATCTCAATGAGATTGAGTTCGGGACTGTATGGCGGCAGATAGAACAGTTGCATGCGATGCT
The DNA here is from genome assembly GCF_013177695.1 of Paraburkholderia solitsugae. GTDB lineage: Bacteria > Pseudomonadota > Gammaproteobacteria > Burkholderiales > Burkholderiaceae > Paraburkholderia > Paraburkholderia solitsugae. The sequence goes on from NZ_WOEY01000065.1 coordinate 217,412, forward strand.
CGCGTAGCCAGCGCTCATGCACTTCGGGATCAATGGCATGATGGATCGAGGCGTTGTCGAGTACCACTACGGTCGGACGTTCATCGCCCTGCAGGGCGATTTGCTCGATGAATTCGATGACAGCGTCGCCTTTGATCGACGAATTCGCGACATGGTAAGCCAGTGTGTTTGCGCCGAAGTCGAGTGCGCCAAGCACCGAACGCCTGCAATGGAAGCGAGGTTCGACGCAATGAGGAAGACCACGCGGTGACCACGCTCTTTGCACCGGAGGTGACGCGGCAAAGCCCGCTTCATCGAGATAGACCAGACGCACGGCGTTGGCGCGTACGGCACATTGCAGTTTGTCGAGGGTGGCTGATTTCATCTCGAAGTCTTCCTGATTCCGCTTTTTTTGAGCGAGAACCGGTTGCGCTTGAACGAGAAGCCTTCCCGCCGAAGGGCAATCGACAAGGTTTCCAGCGCGCACGGCATCGGCTCGCCATGCACGGCTTCGATGCGCTTCGCGATTTGTCCGAGCGTCATGGACTCCGTGCGCGCAACCTCCATTGCCGTGGCCAGCATGGCTTCGGACAACGCACGAGGACGACCACCGCCATGGCCGGACAGCAGGCCACACAAGCCTTGCTCCGCCCACAGGCGAGACCAGTTGTAGATCGACTGCGCGCTTACATTCAGCCTTGCGGCGGCCTTGGGAGCACTCAATCCGTCGCCCAGCAGCAGGAGTCCCGCCGCACGCGTGCGGATGTCTCGATGTTGATGATTCACGGACATTTGCTGCAAGGTATGCCTCTCTGCTTCGCTCAGCTTGATGGTGCATTTCATCTGACGGCGTTTGAGTTGGACTCCTTATTCAAACGCACCAACTTCAAAACCGTTTACCCGGAACACTTAAGTGACTTCCCTAATAATCTGCAATGCAGAACAATCAAATGGAAAAACCTATTGACGCAAAGTGAACGCTCGTGCCAAATTTCTCTCACGCCACCGCACATCATTTTTCGTAGTCTGCGTCGATGCGTGCGCGTTTTAAACCGTCGACAACCGTCGATAACGGTCGCCTGATTCAGGCCGCGGCTGTTGTCCCGTCCGTAGTCAGGCGTGCGGCGATGCGTCCCCAGAAGCATGGTGTGACGATTGCGCCACGCGCCCTGTTGGAGGGTGTAAAAGCGTGGATATGTTTTTGCAGCAGTTTCTCAACGGCTTGACGCTAGGCGGCATCTACAGCCTCGTCGCGCTCGGACTCACGCTGGTCTACGGCATTCTCGCGGTGCCGAATTTCGCCCACGGCGCGTTCTACATGGTCGGCGCCTTCGTCTCGTTCTACCTGATGAGCCGGCTCGGCTGGAACTACTGGCTCGCCATGATCGGTTCCGGCATCGCGGTCGCGGTGCTCGCGATCCTCGCCGAGCGGCTGGTGTTCAATCCGTTGCGCAAATCTTCCGAATTGCATCCGATGATCGCCGCGATCGGCCTTCTGCTATTTCTCGAAGCCGGTGCGCAAGCGATCTGGGGCGCGGACTTTCATCGCATGGCCACGCCCTATGCCGGCATCGTCGATCTGGGCGGCGTCACCGCGCCGTTGCAGCGCCTGCTGATCATCGGCGCCGCGTTCGCGTTGGTAGTGCTGCTGCAACTCTTCCTCAAATACACGGTGATCGGCTCGAGCATCATCGCGATGGCGCAGGACCGTGAAGGCGCCTCGCTGATGGGCATCGACGCCAACAAGGTGACGATGCTCACCTTCGGCATTTCCGGCCTCCTCGCCGCCGCGGCGGCCACGCTGTATGCGCCGATCAACCTCGTCTATCCGGCGATGGGCCAACTGGTGATCCTGAAGGCCTTCGTAATCATCATTCTCGGCGGCATGGGCAGCGTGCCGGGCGCGATCGTGGGCGGGTTGATCATCGGCATGGCGGAGAGCTTCGGCGCCTTCTACATTTCGACCGACTACAAGGACATCATCGCCTTCGTGCTGCTGGTGGTGATTCTGTCGGTTCGTCCTCAGGGGCTGTTCACCAGGGAACTGCGCGCATCGTGAAATCAGTCATGAAATTATTCGAGGGCAAGCTGGGGTGGGCGCTGCTGTTTGTGCTCGGTCTCGTGTTTCCGTTTCTGGCCACCAACGACTACATGCTGACCGTGATGTCCACCGCGTACGTCTTCGCGCTGGCCACCGTCGGGCTGAATCTGATCACCGGTTATACGGGGCAGTTCAATCTCGCGCACGGCAGCTTCATGGCGGTGGGCGCGTACACGGTGGGCATTCTGACGGTCGATCATCAGGTGCCGTTCTGGCTCGCGTTCGTCGCCTCGGGCGTCGTCGTCGCGATACTGGGCGTGCTGGTCGGCCTCGTGTCGCTGCGCCTTCGGGGCCACTACTTTTCGATCTTCACGCTGTGCGTCGGCTACATCATGTTTCTCGTGATCGAGAAATGGGACAGCCTCACGCACGGCGTATCGGACATCGTTGGCATCCCCGCGCCCTCGGGATTCGGCATCGTTTCGTTTGAAAATCCGCGGCCACTCTATTACCTGGTGTTCGCGTTCCTCGTGCTCGGCGTATGGATGATGCATCGCATCGTCAACTCTTTGCTCGGCCGGACCTTCATGGCGATCCGCAATAGCGACGGCCTCGCGCAGTCGCTCGGCATCAACCTGATGCGCAACAAGGTGCTGGCCTTCGTGCTGTCGGTCGTCTATGCGGGGTTCGCGGGCGGCCTCTATTCGGGTTCTGTACGTTTTCTCGGACCGGATCTGGCGGGCGTCGAGCATACCTTCGACATGACGATGTACATGCTGGTGGGCGGCATCGGCACCCTCGCCGGCCCGCTGCTCGGCGCGCTCGCTATTCCATGGCTCACGCAGTATTTGCAGTTTCTGCAGTCGTACCGCTTCGTCGTGTTCGGCCCGATCCTGATTCTGCTGGTGATCTTTCTGCCCAACGGTATCGTCGGTTTGTATATGGCGAGAAAGAACCGGCGCGCGCAACCTGCAACGCCGAAAAGCGGCATCGTCGCGCGTCAGTCGCAGCCCGCACGCGGAGACCGTCATGCTTGAAATCGACTCGCTCAGCAAACACTTCGGCGGCCTCGTCGCGGTGGACGACGTCAGCACGCATATTGAAGCCGGCAAGATCAACGCGATCATCGGACCGAACGGCGCGGGCAAAACCACTTTCTTCAATCTGATCAGCGGCACCCACCTGCCAAGCGCCGGCCGCATCCGCTTCAAAGGCCAGGACGTGACAAAGCTGGGCGCCGATCAGATGGCGCGCCTGGGTGTCGCGCGCACATTTCAATCCACCGCGTTGTTCGACCGGGCCAGCGTGCTCGACAACCTGATCGTCGGCCACCGGTTGCGCACGCGCTCGGGGCTGTGGGACGTGCTGACGCATTCAGCGCGGCTCAGGCAGGAAGAACGCATCTGCCGCGAGAAGGCGCGCGAGGCTTTGGACTTCGTCGGCTTATCGGCGATGGCGGAACGGATGGCCGGCGACATCTCACAGGAAGAACGCAAACGCGCCGCCGTGGCGCTCGCGCTCGCTACCGTTCCGAGCCTGATGCTGCTCGACGAACCGGCGGGTGGCGTGAATCCCGAAGAAACCGAAGGCCTCGCCGAACTGATCCGCAAGCTGGTCAGGCACGGTGTGACGGTGTGCCTTGTCGAACACAAGATGAACATGATCATGAAGCTCGCCGACCGCATCATGGTGCTGAACTACGGCAAGAAAATCGCCGAAGGCACCCCTGCCGAGATTCGCGCGAACCCGGCCGTGATCGACGCCTATCTCGGGAGCGAGCATGCTGAAGTTTGAAAACGTCGCACTCGATTACGGCAGTTTCCGCGCGCTGGACGGCATCACGTTGCACGCGGACGATGGCGAACTGGTGGTGCTGCTCGGCGCCAACGGCGCAGGCAAGAGTTCGATCTTCCTCGCGACAAGCGGCCTGCGCCGCGCCGCGAGCGGCAGCCTGCGCCTGGGAACGCGCGAACTGCTCGGCATGACGCCCGCGCAGATCGTCCGGAGCGGCGTGATTCAGTGTCCCGAGGGACGCAAGCTGTTCCCGGGCATGTCGGTGCTGAAGAACCTCACGCTCGGCGCCTATGTGCATCGCGGCGACAAGGCCGGCAATCAGCGCAATCTCGATCAGGTGTTCGCCCTCTTCCCGCTTCTTGCCGAACGCAAGGATCATCTGGCGGGCTCGCTGTCCGGCGGCCAGCAGCAGATGGTAGCGATCGGGCGCGCGATGATGGCCCGGCCCAAGGTGCTGCTGCTCGACGAACCATCGCTCGGCCTCGCGCCGTTGGTGGTCAAGCAGGTATTCGAGGTGATCCAGCAGATCAATCGCGCGGGGACGACCGTGCTGCTCGCCGAACAGAACGCGTTCGCGGCGCTAAAGATCGCGCACCGTGCCTACGTCATCGAGAACGGCCGCATCGTGCTCGAAGGCGATCACGCGAGCCTGATGAACAATGAAGCGATCCGGCGCGCTTACGTCGGCGGCTGAACAAATCTGCTGCACAGCCTGACGCATGAGCATGTGCGCCGGCCCATTCGAACAATCCCAAAGGAGACACGTATGACGATCAAACGCTTGTGCGGACGCGCTGGAGTGGTTGCGGCTGTCGCCACGACGGCGCTGCTGGGCTCTGGCGCCGCGATGGCGCAGCAGGTGGTGCATATCGGCTACTCCGGTCCGTTAAGCGGCGGTGCGGCGAAGTACGGTCAGGAAGTGCTCGAAGGCATGCAGATGGCGGCCGCCGACGTCAATCAGGCCGGCATCGAAGTGGCCGGCAAGAAGATCAAGCTCGAGATCGTGCCGCTCGACGACAAATACAACCCTGCCGAAACCGCGATCAACGCACGGCGTCTCGCGCATGAACAACAGGCCGCCGTGGTGCTCGTGCCGCATTCGGGTGGTGGCTTCGCCGTGCAGACCAGCAACGAACAACAGAAACTCCTGCTGCTCTCGTACACGAGCGTGCCGCAGATCACCGAGCGCGGCAACAAGCTCACGGTGCGTATTCCGCCCTCGTTCACGTCGTATCTGAACTCCTTCGTCAAGTATGAAATGGCGACCTACGGCAAGAAGGTTGCGCTCGCTGCGACGGATACCGATTACGGCAAGATCTGGGTCGCCGCATTCAAACCCGCGTGGGAAGCGGCCGGCGGCACGATCGTCGCGGACAATGCCATGTCGTATAACCGCGCCACCGATTTCTACAGCGGCGTGAGCCGCGTGCTGGCGGCCAAACCCGATGTGATGTTTATCGGCGGCCCGTCTGAGCCGACTGGTCTGATTGCGCAGCAGGCGCGCGAGTTGGGCTTCAAGGGTGGTTTTATCGTCATGGACCAGGCCAAGCTCGACGAAGTGGCTAAAGTCACCGGCGGCTATGCGCCACTGAACGGTGCGATCGGAGTATTGCCGTTGGCCAACGACAACACGCCGAATGCGAAAATGTTTGTGGAGCGCTTCCGCAAGAGCCACGACGGCCGTGATCCGAGCCAGGAAGTTTCGCTGAACTACACCGCGGTCTACGCGACCGCCATCGCAATGAAACTGGCTGGCAGCGTGAGCGACGCAACCGCGATCCGCAATCAGTTCGATAAAGCCGTGAAGGCGCTGCCGCCGCAGGCCAATCCGCAAAGTGTGACGGGCGTCGACGATCACGGCGGCTTCGTGATCGGCAATCCGCTTGCGGCGGTGGTTCAGGGCGGACGGTTGAAGTCGGCGGACTTGAATTCGCTGGCAGCGGCGAAGTAACGACGCTGTAGAGAAAGGCTTAAACAAGGCGCCGTGGTTTTCACGGCGCCTTGTGCTTTTGAGGCCTTACGTATTTCAAGTCTTGCGTAGGTGAAGCCTCTTGTCTCTGGAGTCGGCGCTTCCGCCGGCTCCCGATTACCCCTTCAACGCCTCGATAATCTGACCACGCACTTCAGGCCGCTCCGCAAACGGATCGGTCGGATTACGCGGCGTGACGATATCCTCAGCGCGTGTTTTCACGGCGGCTAACGCATGGGGGTGCGAAAAGATATAGAACTGCTCTTCGCGGATCGCATCGAACACCATCACCGCGACCTCTTGCGCACTCACCTTCCCCGAACTCACGGCCTTCTCGCTCATCACGCGCGACACGCGTTGCGATAGGGTCGGCGGCGTGTCGTTGGCCAATTCGGCCGGGCGGTTGCGATGCCCCTTCGCGATTCCGGTCGGCACGAAGTACGGGCACAGCACTGAGCACGCCACCTGCTGCGTAACCAGCGAAAGATCCTGATACAGCGACTCGGTCAACGACACCACCGCATGTTTCGACACGTTGTACGGACCCATCATCGGCGGATTGAGCATGCCGGCCATCGACGCCGTGTTGACGATGTGCCCGCGATATCCCGCATCGCGTTTGGCCGCTTCGAGCATCAGCGGCGTGAAAGCCCGCACGCCATGAATCACGCCCCACAGGTTGACGCCCAGCAACCATTGCCAGTCGCGTTCGGTGTTCTCCCACACGAGGCCGCCGCTGCCGCCCACGCCCGCATTGTTGAAGACCAGATGCACACTGCCGTACGCATTGAGCGTGGCGCGCGCCAGTGCGTCGATTTCCTCACCCTTCGCGACGTCGACGCGACGCGCGATGGCCTGCGCGCCGGCTGCGCTCACCTCGGCAAACGTTTCGTCGAGTGCGTCCTGTTGCACGTCGGCGAGTACGAGACGCATGCCCAGCTTCGTGCCGAGCCGTGCGAACTCACGGCCGAATCCGGAGCCGGCGCCGGTGATCACCGCAACCTTGCCTTCAAAATTGTCCATGCCCTCTCCCATTTGCCCCATTGACGGTTGGTGTAGTCAGAGATGTTCTGGCGCGTTGCTACTCCACGCTAGCGCGCGGCGGGATAGTACTGCTCGCGCAATTCCCGTTTCAGCACCTTGCCGATCGGACTGCGCGGCAAGGTGTCGATGAACGTCAGCGCAGAGAGCCGCTGCATTTTTCCCAGCCGCGCGTTGACCCACGCAAGCAGCGTGTCGGCGTCGGTTAGTGCTTCTGGCCTGCGCACCACGAACGCCACCGGTGTCTCGCCACACTGCTCCGATTGCGCGCCCACCACGGCCGCATCCGCCACGTCGGGATGCGAGCGCAGTTCAGTCTCCAGGTCGCTCGGATAAACGTTGAAGCCCCCCGAAATGATCATGTCCTTCTTGCGATCGAGCAGCGTCAAAAACCCGTCTGCATCGAAGCGGCCCATATCGCCCGTGCGAATGAAGCGCTTGCCGCTCGTGTCATACCATTCCGCCTCGGCCGTCTTGTCCGGTTGACGGTAGTAGCCGGTCATCATCGCCGGCGAATGGCCGACGATCTCGCCCACCTCGCCTGGCTCCACCTCGTTGCCGAGTTCGTCGATCAGGCGGATATCGTGACCTTCCACCGGTTTCCCGACCGTATGCAGCTTGGTGGGACATTCGTCGGCCTCCAACTGGCACGAGCCGCCGCCTTCGGTCATGCCGTAGTACTCAGTGAGCTTGCCCGGCCAGCGGCGCAACACGTCCGCCTTCACGCTCGCCGCGAACGGCGCGCTGGTGCAGAACTTGGCCTGAAAGCTGGAGAGGTCGTAACGGTCGAAGTCCGGATGCGCCATCAAGCGCTGGTACTGGACCGGCACCAGCATCGTGTGCGTGACGCGGTACTGCTGCGCCAGCTCCAGATAACGTGTGGCGTTGAACTTCGGCATCAACACCACGGTGCCGCCGAATGTCAGCGTCGGCATGAAGCTCACGAGCGTCGTGTTCGAATACAACGGTGTAGAGATCAGCGTCGTGGCGTCAGGACTATAGCCGCGCTGAATGCTGCGCGCCGCGTAGGCCCAGCGCATGCCGTGCGACTGCACGATGCCTTTCGGCGTGCCCGTGGTGCCTGACGAATAGATGATGTTGAACGGCCACGCCGGATCGATCGCCACCGGTTCAGGCGTGGCGCCCCTGGGCGCGAGCCACGCTTCAAGCGCGGTGCTGCCTGCGTGCGCATCGAGCGCCACAGGAATTGCGCTGATCTCCGCAGCCACGGGTTCGAGCAGACGCTGGACGTCGGCATCGAGGAACAACAACCGTGCGCCCGAATTGCCGATCATGCTGACGAGACTCGCCGCGCTCGACGACGGCGCGAGCGGCGCCACCACCGCCCCTGCGCGCAGGCCGCCGAGAAACGCCACGGCATATTCCACCGAGGCGGCCGCGCATAACGCAATCGCATCGCAAGGCCTGATGCCGTCGCGCTGCAATGCGGCGGCAAAACGATCGACTCGTGCGTCCAGCGCGCCGTAAGTCACGACCTCGCCGTCGCAGATCAACGCGGCGTGTTCGCCGCGCTCCTTAGCGAAGCGGCGGAGCATGTCGGTGATGCAGACGAACGGTTCGTCCAGCAGTGCGTCGAGCCATGTCATGACGAGGCGCCTCCGGTGCTGCCGTTGCTGCCGTTGCGCTCATTGGCTGCGGCCGTGCGGGCCGCATCCTCTTCCTGCAACTTGCGCCACAGAATCTTGCCACTCCCCGACTTGGGCAGCGACGTCACGAACTCGACAATGCGCGGCGCCTTGTAAGACGCCATCTGCTCATGGGACCAGTCGATGATTTCCTGCTCGCTGATCGTACCGGCATGCGCCGCGGCGGGCACCACCAGCGCCTTGACCGTCTCGCCGCGCTTCGCGTCCTTCACGCCGATCACGCACACCTCCTGAATCGCGGGATGCCGGTACATCAGCGCCTCGACTTCAGCGGGCCAGACCTTGTAGCCGGATGCGTTGATCATGCGTTTGAGGCGATCGGTCATGAAAAAATACCCGTCCTCGTCGATATGGCCGAGGTCGCCGGTACGCAAAAAACGCTTGCCGTCGAGTTGGATAAACGCTTCCTCATTCGCCGTGGGATTGCGCCAATAGCCTTGCATCACCTGCGGCGCGTTCACGACGATCTCACCGGTCTCGCCTTGCGATAGTTCCTGCAGCGTGACCGGATCGATTACGCGCGAGTCCACGTCGAACACCGGAATGCCCAGGCACTGCGGCTTCGGCCGATGCGGCGGATTGATGTGCGTGCCCGCAATCGTCTCGGACATGCCATAGCCTTCGACGTAATCGAGCCCGGTCAGCGACTTGAGCTTTCTGGCAATCGCGTCCGGCATCGCCGCGCCGCCGCCCCGCGCGCCCGTCAGGCTCGACAGATCGTAATCGCGGAGCTTCGGGTTCGACAGAAAGTCGACCATCATCGCGGTGATCGACTGCCACGCGGTCACGCGATACTTCTGCATGCATAGCGCCGCGGCTTCCCGATCCCAACGCGGCAACACGACGATCGTGGCGGCCGAGAACACCGCGCTGTTCATGCCGCCCTGCATGCCGGTCACGTGAAAGAACGGCAAGACCGATAGAAAAACACCGTCCGATGGCGCCGAGAACCAGACGCAGCCGCCAAGCAGCGTGCTCATCACGCTGCGGTGCGTATGCATGCAGCCTTTCGGCTTGCCGGTGGTGCCGGACGTGTACGGCATCACGCACAGATCGTCGGGACCGGTGGTGAGCGGCCCGGGTGCGGTATGCCGTTCGAGCACCTCATACCAGGGCGTGACGCCGGGAATATCGAAGGTCTTGCGCGGCGCCGCCACGAATTCCGGCACGGGAAACGGCGATGGCCGCTTCAGGTAATCGCTATACGTCGCGACGATTGCATGCTCGATGCCTTGACCGGGGCCGGCGCCGATCAGCGGCTCGACGTTCGCGAACAGGCATTGCGGCGCGATGATCGTGGTCGCCCCGCTGTCCTCGACGTAATGAGCCAGCTCGCCGCTCATGTTCATCGGATTGACCGGCACCACGACGGCGTTCGCACGCAGGATCCCGTAGTAAGCGATGATCCATTGCGGGCTGTTCTGCATGTAGAGCAGCACACGATCGCCCGCCTTGACGTGGCACTCCTGCTGAAGAAATCCGGCGATGCGCTCGGTTTCGTCCTTGAACTCGCCGAACGTAACCGGCGTGTCGTAGAAGATGATGAACGGCTTATGAGGAAAACGCGCCGCCGACACCTCGGCGTTATAGAAAATGTTGGTTTCGGGCAGCGTCAGATGCTTTGGCACTTGCGGCGGCCAATTCGGGTAATGGCGTTCGTTCATAGGCGTCTCCTGCCTTACTGTCTGTGCGCGTTTCACACGGATGGTGCGCGCTTCGTTGACATCCGCCGCATAAAGGACGCGGCTGGTTAATGAACCAAAGGAATCCGGCAAGTCAGGGGCTTCATAGACGCCCGAGGTGGCGCCCAAGCTCCATCTTTGCGATGGCGTTACGGTGCACTTCGTCGGGGCCGTCCGCAAACCGCAGCGTGCGCGAACTGGCATACGCGCGCGCGAGGCCAAAGTCGTCGCTGACCGCGCCGCCGCCGTGTACTTGCATGGCCCAGTCGATCACCTGGCACGCCATGTTCGGCGCGGCCACCTTGATCATGGCGATCTCCTGACGCGCGTCCTTGTTGCCGACCGTATCCATCTTGTACGCCGCGTTCAGCACCAGAAAACGTGTCTGGTCGATCATGATGCGTGCATTCGCGATCCGTTCACGCGTGACACCCTGGTCGGCGATCGGCCGGCCAAACGCTACGCGGTCCAGCGAGCGGCGGCCCATCGCTTCGAGCGCGCGCTCAGCGCGTCCGATCAAACGCATGCAGTGATGGATGCGGCCCGGTCCGAGCCGCCCTTGTGCGATCTCGAAGCCACGGCCCTCGCCGAGCAACATATTGCTGGCCGGCACCCGCACGTTTTCAAAGGAGATTTCGGCCTGGCCGTGCGGGGCGTCGTCATAACCGAATACCGGCAGGTGACGCAGCACCTTCACGCCCGGCGTGTCCATCGGCACCAGAATCATCGACTGCTGTTGGTGCCGGTTGGTGTGATCCGGATTGGACTTGCCCATGAAGATGAGGACCTTGCAGCGCGGATCGTTCGCGCCCGAGGTCCACCATTTGCGGCCGTTCAGAATGTAATCGTCACCGTCGCGTTCAATGCGCGCTTCGATATTGGTCGCATCCGACGAGGCCACGTCCGGCTCCGTCATCGCAAAGGCCGAGCGGATCGTGCCGTCGAGCAACGGCAGCAGCCATTGCTGTTGCTGCTCGGGCGTGGCGTAACGCACCAGCGTTTCCATGTTGCCCGTGTCGGGCGCCGAGCAGTTGAACGGCTCCGCACCGATATGCGAGCGCCCCATGATTTCGCACAACGGCGCATATTCGAGGTTGGTGAGCCCCGCACCGTATTTCGACTCGGGCAGGAACAGGTTCCACAAACCTACGGCCTTCGCCTTCTGTTTCAATTCCTCGATGACCGGCGCGGGCTGCCACCGGTTACCCGATTCGCGCGCGGCGTCCATCTGCGCTTCGAAGATCGCCTCGGCCGGATACACGTACTCGTCCATGAAAGCGTTCAGGCGCTGCTGCAAACTCTTGACCTTGTCCGAGTGCTGAAAATCCATGCGGCGTCTCCTTGGTCAGACAATGATCGACCCGCCATCCACCGCGAAATACTGGCCCGTGATGTGGCGCGACGCTTCGCTCGCGAGAAACACGACCGGGCCTTTGAGATCCTCGTCGCCGCCGAGACGCTGCAGCGGCGTGCGCGAGACGATGGTGCTTTCGAGTTTATCGAGCAACCCTGCCGACATCTTCGACGGGAAAAAGCCCGGGCAGATCGCGTTGACGTTGATGTTGTACTTGCCCCATTCCGCCGCGAGCGCCCGCGTGAAGTTGATCGCCGCGGCCTTGGACGTGTTGTACGCAATCGTGTTCATGCCGGGCGGCGAACCCTTCAGGCCCGCCACCGAGGCGATGTTGATGATCTTGCCGGCACGGCGCGGGATCATGCTGCGCTTGCCGACTTCGCGAGCGACGAAAAACGGCGCATGAACGTTCAGGTTCATCACCTTGTGCCACGCTTCGTCGGGATAGTCCTCGGCGGGTGCGCCCCACGTCGCGCCCGCGTTGTTCACGAGAATGTCGATGCTGCCATGCAGGCCGAGCACTTCATCCACGAGACCGGGAATCCCCTCGAAGCGCTGCAGATCGTTGACCACCGTCTGCACCTCGATACCCCGGCTTTGCAGATGCGTTTTCGCCTCGGCAAGTTCGTCGGCCTTGCGTGCGGTGATCGCCACGCGGCAACCCATTTCTCCCAGCGCCTCGGCCATTTGCAGGCCTAGCCCGCGAGAGCCTCCGGTGATCAGTGCAACCTTGCCGTCCAGTTGAAACAGGTCTTTCACAGACATTACGCCGCTCCTCCAAGTTGTTCTGCAATGCAGACTTCTATTCCGGATTTTCTGACCATCATACGTGCCGAAATTCGCTGTGTAAATAAAAGCACGCTCATTCACTTTTGATTTAAACTGACACGCATCGTCGATGGGCGGATCATCGGGACTTACCCGAATGCCGCACTTTTCAATCGAGCCGCGTCTATGCGATTTCGTGGGTTTCCGCGCGTTTCGCGTAGTTGTTCTGCATAGCGGCTCACCTTTGGACGGGTCTTCTCCCATGCAAGATGCGCTGATCATCAACTCGCGTGATCTGGAATTCCAGTTGTTCGAAGTGCTCGAGGCCGAGACGCTCACGCAGCGCGCGCGCCACGCGGACCATAGCCGCGAGACCTTCAATGCGGCACTCGAAACCGCGCATGCGGTCGCCGCCGAAAAGTTCGCGACGCACAATCGCCTCTCGGACGAGCACGAGCCGCAATTCGATGGTCAACGCGTCACGATGCCCGCCGAGGTGAAGGACGCACTCGACGCGTTCCGCTCCACAGGCTTCCTCGCCGCGGGCAAAGATTACGAATGGGGCGGCATGCAGTTGCCCTCGGTAATCTCCTTCGCGTGCCTGTCACTCTTCAAGAGCGCCAACATCGCCACCTCGTCTTACGCGATGCTGACCACGGCGAATGCGAACGTGATCGAACGTTTCGGCAGCGCCGCGCAGAAGCGCAAGTATCTGCAGGCGTTATTCGAAGGCCGCGCGTTCGGCACGATGGCGCTGACCGAGCCGCAAGCGGGCTCGAGCCTCTCGGATCTCGTCACCAGTGCGACGCCCAACGACGACGGCACCTATTCGATTCGCGGCAACAAGATTTTTATTTCGGGCGGCGATCACGAACTGAGCGAGAACATCGTCCACCTGGTGCTGGCGCGCATTCCCGGCGGGCCGCCGGGTGTCAAAGGCATCTCGCTCTTCACGGTGCCGAAGTTCCACGTGAATGGCGACGGCAGCCTCGGCGCGCGCAACGACGTCGCGCTCGCGGGGCTGATTCACAAGATGGGCTGGCGTGGCACCACGTCGACGATGCTGTCGTTCGGCGAACGCGGCGAGTGCATTGGCGAGCTGGTGGGCGAACCGCATCATGGTCTCGCTTACATGTTCCACATGATGAACGAGGCACGCATTGGCGTCGGCCTCGGTGCGGTGATGCTCGGCTATCGTGGCTATCTGGCGTCGCTCGATTACGCACGCGAGCGTCCACAGGGGCGGCGGCCCGACAACAAGAACCCGCTCGATCCGCAATTACCGCTGATCGAACATGCCGACGTGCGCCGCATGCTGCTCGCACAAAAAGCCTATGTGGAAGGTGCCTACGCGCTGTGCCTGTACGCGGCGCGTCTCGTCGACGAACAGAACACTGGTGAGAGCGACACGGCGCGCGCTGAAGCGGGCCTGCTGCTCGATCTGCTGACACCTGTTGTGAAGTCGTGGCCGTCACAGTGGTGTCTCGAAGCGAATAGCCTGGCGATCCAGATTCACGGCGGTTACGGCTATACGCGCGAATATCCGGTCGAGCAGTTCTACCGCGACAACCGCCTGAACATGATTCACGAAGGCACGCACGGTATCCAGGCGCTCGATCTGCTCGGCCGCAAAGTGGTGATGAAACAGGGCGCCGCGCTCAAACAGTTGGAGCGCGAAATACAACGTAGCGTTGAATCGGCGCAGGCTCATGCGGCGCTGCAAGCGCATGCCGATTCGCTCAGCAAAGCATGGAACGAGTTGACCAGTACGGTCGAAGCGCTATTGCCCACGCTGGCCAGCGAAAGCGAACGCGCGCTTGCCAACGCGAATGCTTTTCTCGAAGCGTTCAGCCATATCGTGATTGCGTGGACGTGGTTGCGGCAGGCGATCGTTGCGAGCGCCGCGCTACCTGGAGCTACGAGCGAAGCCGACGGTGACTTCTATCGCGGCAAGCTGCATGCGTGCCAATGGTTCTTCCGTTGGGAATTGCCGCGCGTTTCGCTGATGCTTGCCATGCTGCGCAGTCTCGACGATACGACGCTCAGCATGGCGCCTCGCTGGTTCTGAGTGCTGCGGCTCGATGTGCGTCTCGATGCGGCTTCACACCCCTCAATGCGACAGCGCGATTTCCAGTTGCGTCACCACGTCGATCAGGCGTGGCCGCACTTCTTCAAGAAGGAATTCCTTCGAGAGCTTGAATGCGGGGCCGCCGACATTGATCGCCATGATCGGCAGCTCGCCGCCCGGCTGGAAAGCGCGCGCGATGCCGTTCACCTCTTTCTGCCAGTCCCCGAACGAAGTCGTCACGCCGAGCGTGCGGTAATCTTCGAGTGCATTCTCAATGCCGCGACGGGTTTTCGGCCACGCCACGTGATCGAGCTCACGCACCTGCTCCATGAAGCTGAGACGATCGTGCTCCGGGATCGCCGCGAGCCACGCGCGGCCAATCGCCGACGTGGCGACCGGAATACGCGAACCGACTTCCAGCGTCAGCGTGAGCGCAACCGAGGCTCGGCAATTTTCCACGTAGATCATCGAGAGCCGGTCGCGCGTCCCTAACGACACGGTTGCGCCGACGATGTCGGCCAATTCCTGCATCACCGGCCGGGCAATCTTGCGCACATCGAGCCGCGCCAGCATCGCGCTGCCCAGCGCAAGCGAAGCCGTGCCAAGCCGATATTTGCCGCTCTCTTTCAGATGAATCAGATAGCCGAGCAGCGTGAGTGTATGGGTCAGGCGCGATACCGTCGATTTCGGCAGCTTGCAACGCAAGGCGAGTTCCTGATTGCTCAGCGATTTGTCGCCCGAGCGAAAACACGCCAGCACTTCGAGCCCGCGCGCGAGTGCCGTGACGAAATGCCGGTCGTCCTTGTGCGCCTCTTGCGCCGTCCGGCTCGCGAGGACTGTATTTCCCCCGGCGGATGCAACGGGTGTGTGCGCAGCGTCGCCTGCGCTCGGACCGTCGGCCGGATTATCGATCGGGCTGTGATGGGTTTTGCTCAAAATGAAACGCGCTCCTGCGAAACGGTACCATCTGAAGGACAAACCGTGGCCCGGATCGAGGGTGATCTGGGCTGCGGAATTATAGACAAACGCAAACAGTCGCTCAGACTTCTTCTTTCGGCGCGGCCACTACCGGGCTGAAAAAATAAATCACCGCGCCGATCGCGAGCGGCACGACGGTCACCGCGAACAGCGCCGCGTAAATCCCCGCGTTCGATAGATGTGCCTGTTTTGCGGCACCCGCGATCCAGCCGAAACAACTGCTGGTCAGCGCCACGCCGAGAAAAACCAGGCTGTTGAGCAGGCCCAAACCGAGCCCGATGCGGTGCGGCGCAATGATGGCGCGCGCTTGCGACATTACGAGCGGATGGATCGAGCCGACCGAGAACAACACGCATATCAACGCGACACTGACGACCCAGTTGCCACCCGGGCTGACCGCGAGCACGAGCGCCGCCAGCACCCCGGCGATCAGCCACAGCAGCGAAATAAGCTTGGGCGCACAGAACCGCACGGCCACGGGAATACAGAACGATGCGGCGATCCCGATCACGCTGGTAACGGTCATTGCATTGCCGCGCGCGATGACATCGAAGCCGTAGATGTCGGCAAGATACGGCCCGCCCCATGACGTACGGAACGTGCTGCCGACCGAGAGCGCGAGGCAAGCCGGCATCAAGGTCCAGAAACCGGTGTACCGTTTCACGGCGCCTGCCGCGTGTTGTGACGCAGCGAGGTGTTGCTCATGCGCGGCGGCATCCCGCCGCCGCACGCAGCACACGACGCCAAGCGTCGCGCATAGCATGGCGAGCGCAGCAGTGACCATCACCGGACGCCAGCCGAAGCTGGCCGTGGCGCGGCTCAGCGGAAACGCGGCCAGCAACGCGCCCGCCATGCCGATCGCACTCGCCGTCGTGACGGCGCGCACATTGCGCGTGCCGTGGCCGGTACGCAATACGTAATTGAGGAGCCCCATGAAGATGGGCGCGCAACCGAGTCCGATGCCCGCTTGCGCGACGAGCGCAACGGTTGCGCTCGTCGTGATCGACAGGATGCCCGCGCACGCGGCGCCGATGCCCATCAGAAGCGCGGTGGGTCCGCGCACGCCGTAGCGGTCGAACATGATGCCGACCGGCAGTTGCGCGATCGCAAAGACGAGAAAGAACGAGCCCGCAAACCAGCCAAACATTTGCGGCGAGAAGTGGAAATCACCTATCAACTGGGTGGAGATCACGGCGATATAACTGCGGAAAAACTGACTGAGCACGTAGCTGAAGGTCAGTGCCCACAAGCCGTAATCGATCGACGATGCTGCTGCTTCCGTGCGGGGTTTGTGTAGTTGTTGCTGTACGCCATCAGACATCTTCGGTGCGCCTTTGATGATCGAAGCCGCCATGATAGGCGAATCGGGCAACGGGCGGAGAGGTCAGTTTTTTCAGCACTCGCGCGTTTGCTGGAGTATTGTTTAAGCGCGCTGGGAGCTTCACGGCGTCACTCTTCTACAAGACAGGGTGCTCCATGCGGGCGGCAAAGTGCTTGCAGGCGCGTGGTTTTTGGCATGCAACGATTCGAAATCAACTTTTCGAGGAATGGAGAAAACGTGAAAACAGTCAATCTATTGAAGGCGCTCGGCATCGCATTGTGTGTGGCGACTGCGTCCAGTGCCTATGCCCAATCGAGCGATGCGATGGCGTCGGGCAGCATGGAGGCGCCGTCTACCAATCCTAAAGTCGTCAAGAAAGTGGACCGCAAGCTGGGTCTGGACGTGCGCAAGGCTTTGGCGAAAGCGCAGGGTTTTGATGTGTCGAACGTGTTTGTCCGGGCGCGCGGTGGCGCGGTGACGTTGACTGGAACGGTGCCCGATGGCGCGCAGATCCCGCAAGCGGAGGAAATAGCCAAGGGCGTGGCAGGCGTGAAATCGGTGAACAACAAGCTGACGCTCGGCACGCAAGGCGGTGGCGGTGGGGGTTGATCGCGCTTGACGATTGATCAATGACTACAGGTTGCGATGGGTAGCGCCGCAAGCGTGAATCTGCGGCGGTGCCTATCGTCCTCGCACTGTCCTGGTATTTGAAACCGTCACCGTCGAACCAGGCCGACCACATAGCAACATACCGTGTCTCCGCCGTTGAAGAACTCACATTCAACCGGCGCGCCAAGCTGCAAGCAATCCCCTTCTGCAAGCTGATACACCTGCTGCCCCTCACGAAAAGTGAGCACCCCTTTCGTCACCCAGATCTGCTGATGCTGAAACACAAAGGCATCCGGCGGATAAGGCACCCGCACCCCCACGGGTAACGCGATCTCCAGCAACTCGAGCACCCCACCCGTAGGGGGCGAAATCCGCCGCCGCGTATAACCCGTTTCAGGGTCCTGCCACACCGGTTGCCCGGCATGCCGCACCAATCGCTCACCGGTCTGCTCCGCCAGCGCCAGCAAGGTCGACAACGTCAAACCGAAGGCCCCCGAAAGACGCCCCAGCACCGTCGCGGTCGGACTCGCCTCGCCTCGTTCGATCTTGCTGATCATCGCCTTCGATACGCCCGAACGCTCCGCCAATTCGCTCAGCGACCAGTTACGCGCCTCACGCTCAGTCTTCACGCGCGAAGAAATCGCCTGGGTCAAATCGATAGCGGAGGATTCGGACATGGAAAGATCGAAATCGCTAAAAGTGAGCAACCATTAAAGGGCAAATAAGGGACAAAATCAATGTCTTGCATAGTGGTTTTTCGTCCACTATATTAAACGAACGATCGTGGCGCAGTCATGCAACCTGGCGCGCCAGCCGTAAGCATTCGTCCACCTCAGCCGGAAGACACCATGCCGAAGGAAATCGTTCTCAACGCGTTTGACATGAACTGCGTCGGCCACATCCAGCAAGGCATGTGGACTCATCCGCGCGATCAGTCCACCCGCTATACCGATCTTCAGTACTGGACCGACTACGCGCGCACGCTCGAGGCGGGTCTGTTCGACGGCATTTTTTTCGCGGATGTGGCGGGCGTCTACGACGTCTACGGCGGCAATCCCGACGCGGCGATTCGCGGCGCCGTGCAGGTGCCGGTGAACGACCCGACGCTGCTGATTCCGGCCATGGCTGCTGTCACGCGCCATCTGTCGTTCGGCGTCACGTCCAATCTCACGGTCGAGCAGCCCTATCTGTTCGCCCGGCGCATGTCGACGCTCGATCATCTGACGCGCGGCCGGGTCGGCTGGAACATTGTGACGGGCTATCTGGACAGTGCTTCACGCGCGATCGGCCTGACCGGGCAAATGGCCCACGACGATCGCTACGATCTCGCCGACGAATATATGGAACTCGTCTACAAACTGTGGGAAGGCAGTTGGGAAGACGATGCGGTGCTGCGTGACACAGTGCAAGGGATCTACGCGGATGCGTCGAAAGTCCACGTGATTCATCATCACGGCAAGCAGTATCGGGTGGACGCCATGCATCTGAGCGAGCCGTCGCCGCAGCGCACGCCCGTGCTCTATCAGGCCGGCTCGTCAGCGCGCGGCAAACAGTTCGCCGCGGCGCACGCCGAGTGCGTGTTCGTCAACGGCCAGGCGAAGCCCGCCGTGAAAGCCATCGTCGACGATATTCGCGCTCACGCCGTGGCGCGCGGGCGCGATGCGGGCGATATCAAGGTCCTGCTCGGGCAAACCGTCATCACGGGCCGCACGGATCGCGAAGCGCAGGAGAAATACGCCGAGTACCGGCATTACGTGAGCGCCGAGGCGGCGCTCGTGCATGCGGCGGCGTCGCTCGGTATCGACTTCGCGCGCTATGACCTCGACGAGCCCATCGAGACTGGCAAGAGCCAGGCCATTGTGTCGAACGTCGAAGCCATGACGCGCGCCGCCGGCCCGCAATGGACCAAACGTAAGCTACTCGAACAGATGGTGCTCGGCAGCCGTCAGGCGCCGCTCGTCGGCTCGGCCGAGCATATTGCTGACGAACTCATTGCATGGACCGAAGAAACCGGCGTGGACGGTTTCAATCTGTCGCGCACCGTCGCGCCGGAGTGCTTCGACGATTTCATTGCACTGGTGGTGCCGATTTTGCAGGAACGGGGCGCCTATAAGCATGCGTATCGCGACGGCACTTTGCGCGAAAAACTGTTCGGTCATGCGCGTTTGCCTGCCAACCACACGGCGGCCCAGTTCCGCTCCAGAGACACCGATCCCCATGCTTGACAAGACAACCTTTCGCGACGCCATGGCCGGCCTTGGCGCCGCCGTCAACATCATCACCAGCGATGGCGCCGCCGGCCTCGCCGGCTGTACGGCCTCGGCGGTATGCGGCGTGACGGATGAGCCCCCTATCCTGCTCGTCTGCATCAATCGCGGCAGCCGCAACAACGCGGCCTTCCGCGCAAACGGCACGCTCTGCGTCAATGTACTGAGCGCGGATCAGCAAGCCCTTGCGGCGCATTTCGCCACGGGCTCGCTGCCGATGACTGAGCGCTTCGCCGCCGCGCAATGGGACACGCTCGTGACAGGCGCGCCGGTTCTGCATGGCGCGCTCGCCTCACTTGACTGCGAGATCGAATCGGTGATGGAAGTCGGCACGCATACGGTGTTCTTTTGCGCAGTGATGGCCGCGCACACCCGTGTCGGCGGCGATGCACTGATCTATTACGGCCGCAATTATCATCGGGTCGACGCGAGATCCGTGCATGCGTAGTACCGCGATCAGCCCACCCAGTGTCCCGGCACCCACGCCCAATGATTGCCTTCCCAGCGATAGTGGCCCTTCACCCAGTGATAGCCTGGGGCGGGCGCGGCCGGCACCACCTCGACAAGCGGCTCCGGCTGCGGCGGCCGTCCCGGTTCAACGACGCAGGCTGACAACATGGCGGCGCACAGACCTGCGAGCGATACGGCGCGGATAGTCGATTGGATTTTCATTTGTTCTCCATGGTGATTTGTCAGGTTATGCGCGCACGAGCCCCGTCATCGGCCGCATTCCTCCGCTTTGGCCGAACAGCGTGCTGGCCGTGCGCTGCGGATCGAGTCCGAGGCTTTCGCTTGCGGCGCCGGCGATCAACGCATCCAGCGACAAGGTCGGTTTGAGATCGCGTGCTTCGTAAAGGTCCCCCGGCTTCAGGCCGGGCCAGTCGGCGAGCACGCGTCCGCCCGCCACCGAGCCGCCCAGCACCATTGCCACCGAGCCAGTGCCGTGATCGGTGCCCCCCGTGCCGTTGGCGGCGGCGGTTCTGCCGAACTCCGTCGCCACCACCACGGTGGTCTTGCTCCACAACGGCCCCATGCCGTCGCGTAACGCCGCGAGCATCGTGTCGAGCGCTTTCAACTGATTGGCGAGGCGCGCGTTTTGCGCCGTGTGCGTGTCCCAGCCACCGGTTTCGATCATCGCGATACGTGGGCCATCGCCGCGTGACAGAAAACTCGCGGCGAGCTTGCCGAGGCTCGCCGGGTCCTGACGCGCGCCGGCGTCGCCTGCAAGCCCGCGCGCGGTCATTGCCGATTCCCATAGCGGCCGCAATTGCGCATCCTGGTCGTACAGTTGCGAGACTCGCATGAGCAGATCGTCCGGCGCCTGCGGCAACCCGGAGGGCGCGTACGACGTCACCGCCGCCTTGCCGCGCAGCGCCATCGGCACGGTCGGCGCAAAGGCGATCGCGTTCTCCTTCGTCGCGGGCATCGATGCGGCGAGCCGGTTCAGCCAGCCGTCCTTCATCTGATACGGCGATGTGCCACCGGTCTCCAGCACGTTCTGCCCGTCGAAGTGCGAGCGGTCGCGATACGGCGACGCCACCGCGTGCACGAACAGCGCCTGGTGGTCCGCATACATTGCGGCGGTCTGCACGAGCGAGGGATGCAGCGCGAAGGTGCCGTCGAGCTTGGTCGCCTTGGAAGGGTCGATCGCGAGCGCGCCGCGCAATGTCGCGTAGGCGGGTTCGGCATACGGCACGACGATGCTCAGGCCATCGGCCGCGCCGCGCTGGATCACGAACACGAAGCGGCGATCGGTTGCGACGCTGGCAAAGACAATCTGCGGCGACACGAGCATGGCCCCCGCGCCTGCAGCGGCGACGCTCAGAAACTTGCGGCGTGAAAGCATGGCATTCATCTCCGTTGAAAATCCGGCGAGACCAGTAGCAGCGCGATCGCCGTCGACGCACTATCGGCACGCGACACAGCGGCCGCGGTCGGCGCACTGAGCGAGCCGGCGAGCAAGGTCTGGCCGAGCGAGCGCGCATCGAGCCGGTCGCCGACGCGCGATGCGAAGCGTTGCGCCACTTCGACCCGGCGCACGAGCGCATCGGGCGCCGCCCAGCTCGCGGCTATGTCGTCGTAACCCGCGGGCGAACCCGGGCGCCATACCGGCTGACCGAGTTGGGTGAGGATAGGTGCGGCCTGCATGTTGCCTATGTCCTGCCAGCCGAGCCCGCGCATCGAAGAAATGGTCCACTCCCACGGCGTCTTGAACTTCACGGCGACCGGCGACCACGCCTGCGGCATGTCGATCAACGTCCGGTACACGGTCGGCAGATCGCCGCCACTGCGCTCGAACGCGTTCGCCAGCCGCTCACTCACGTCCGGTGGCGGATTGTCCGCGACGAAGTGACGGGCGAGCTTGCCGCCGATGTGCTGCGCCGTCGCGGGTGCGCTGGCGAGGTCGTGCAGGATCGCCAGCGCCTGCTCCTCTCCCGGCTGGTCATAGCGGCGGCCCATGATGGTTCTCGAACCTGGCTCGTGCAGCGCGGCGCGAAACATGAAGGTGCCCGGGGCGGCGTTCGGCTGCATGTCCTGCCGACGCGGATTGCCAGGAGTGCCCGGATTGCCGGCCAGACTCCAGCCGGTCAGCGCACGGGCGAATTCGGTGACGTCGTCCTGGCTATAGCCGCTGCGCACGCCGAGCGTGTGCAGCTCCATGATCTCGCGCGCCAGGTTCTCGTTCAAACCGCGCTTGATGTCCGGATTGCGCTGCGTGGCACGCATGACCGCCATGCTGTCCGGTCCGACCGAACGCGGCTGATCGAGAAACAACTGCATGGCCGGATGACGTTCCACCGCGACCAACATGTCTTCGAAACGGCCGAGCACATGCGGGCGGATCGCTTCTGCTTCGAATGAACCGGCCAGTGCCGCGACGGCGGGTTTTTCCGTGGACACCGCGAAGTGGTTCGCCCAGAAATGGACCAGCCGCTCGACGAAAGGCGTCTGCGTGGTGAGTGCGCTTGCGACACGCGCGTTCACCGCGGAACGGTACATATCGAGAATTTCGCCGCGCAATTCTTTTCGTTCGGCTTGCTTAGCAGTTTGCTCGGGGCTTTCTGCTGTACTTTGCCCAGTAGATTTCGTGTTAGCTTGCCCGCTGGTTGGCATATTGGCCTGCGCATTCGCCTGACTGGCAGCCACGCCTTCGCTGACGTTCTGCTGATTCTGCCGGTTCAACTGGTTCAGTTGCATGCGCTGCTGCGCCAGCTCGGTGGACCGCGCCACCGAATCAGGCTGGCTCGCCCACGCGGCAGGTCGTGGTTGATACTGCTCGAACTGCGCGAGCAGCCACCCCTTCGGGTCGGCGGGCGGCGAGTCGTCGGCACGCGCGCCAAGGCCGAAGCGGTTCAGTGCGATCGCCGCGGCATTCATGTTCGGTGAGGTAGCCATACCGTCCTCTTCGGCGTTGGATATTTCTTTAAACGACCGCCACGGTGAAATCCGTCGCGCCCGCTCAGAATTTTTTATTCGCCCGAAGCTTCACTTGAAGATTCACTCGCGGCCTGCTTGGCCGACTGTTGCGCCGGCTGTTTCGCATTGGCGGCCGGCTGCGGCTCACGCCACTGTCCCCGCAGCTTCAGGCTGTCGGCGAATTCGACACGCTCCTCGGGCGACAGCGTTGCCGCAAAATCCGCCACACTGCCCTCCACTTGCGCCCGCAAGTTGCTGTCGGCCTCACGCGTGCGGGCCAGCGCCGCGTCCAGCGCCGCGCGATCGAACTGCGGCGCGGCGAGCAGGCGCAACACTTCGCGACGCCCTTCGCGGCCCTCGATGGCAAACTGCTTACCCTCGCGGCGCGCACTCTTCAAACTGTCGATGAAGGCTTTCTGGCGTTCGGCCGGCAGCGGCTCGGCGGCGAAACGCAACGCCGTGCGCTGCTGCGCCAGCGCCGGCACCGTCGCGCCGTGCGCCGCAAACCATTGATAAGCACCACCGACAATCGCACCCAGCAAGAACACATTGAGCACCAGCGAGGCCACCAGTACGAATTTCCACGACCGGCCGTTCATTCGCCGCTCCAATCGGCGGATGACCCGCCGAAGCTCGAAGTTAAATAAGAAGACTCATGGACCGGCTGCACCGTCCCGGTCAACACGAAAAACGACACTGCAAAAGCGCCGGCGGCGCCGCCCAGCAGTCCGACACCGGCCACCGCCGCGCCCGACCACCACAAGCGTTTGCGCGGCACGGCCGGCCGTCGCACGGGCGCGCTGCCGATGATGCGCTGCTGCAACGCCGCGCCCGGCGGATCGACCTTATCGGCCGCCAGCCACGCGTCGATGCCGGCCGCGTCCGCCAACACCGCATCGGCCTCGGCGCGATGCGACGCCGCCCATGCCTGCGCTGCTGCGCGTTCCTGTTGCGGCCAGCGGTGCGGATCCGCACCGTAGGCTTCGACGATCTGATGGAATCTTTCGGGCGTCATGACTTGTCCTTGCTAAGGCCGCTGCCGGCCAGTTGGGCGCGCAGATTGCGGCGCGCACGTGCCAGCAGACTTTCCAACGCATCGACCGTGATACCCCTCAGGGCGGCAGCGTCGATGTTCGACATTTCCTGGTAATAATTGAGCACCAGTGCCTCGCGCTGCCGTGCCGGTAATGCGGCGAGCGCCTCGCGAACGCGCTCGTCCTGTGCGCGCGCTTCGAGGGTGGCGTCGGGCAATGCGGCGGTGTCGATCTCATCGGGCATGTCGTCGTGCGGGACTTCGCGGCGGCCGCGCAACCGGTCATAGCAAAGATTGAGCGCGACACGATGCACCCACGTATCGAGCTTCGCCTCGCCCTCCCGCCAACGTGAAGCCTGTTTCCAGATCCGCACGAAGACCTCCTGCGCCACGTCTTCCGCTTCCATGCGATCGCCCAGCATGCGCGTGGCGAGCGCGAGCAGACGCGGCAGCTTGCGCGCGACAAGCGAGCGGACCGCAGCCGGGTCCTGCCGGGCAACCCCCTCCAGCAGTTCCGCATCGGGATCGCGTTCGCTCAAGACGTGCGGCTCCCCGGCTCGCGCCGACTTCAAGCCCAATGGCCTTCGATCCAGCGCCAGTTCGGGCCACGCTGCACCCAATGCCCCGGCACCCAGCGATGGCCGACGCGAACCGGCTGCCAGTGGCCGGGCACCCATACATAACGGCCTTGATACCAACGCCAGCGGCCTTGATCCCACACGTAGCCGGCACGCGGCGCCGGCATCACTTCGACGCGCGGCGGCGGAGGCGCCATGGGCGCGACGATCACTGCCTGCGCGAAGGCCGGCGCGGCCGTCAGCGCGGCCGCGCACGTGATCGCAACCGCAAGCATGGAATTCAGAAGGCGGACCGGTTTGGTCGATGTCATTTGGCTTTCTCCAGTAAGGGTCGGAGCCAGAAGCGACTCCGTTTCTTCTTCAACGCAGCGGCGGAAAAAATCTGTCGCGTTGATTCGCATTGAAAGTAATGCATTGAAACACGCGAGATACAGCGGGCAAAATCGCCTGCAAATTACAGGGGGCGTCAGCAATAAGACAGGCAATTTTATGTGAATGAATGGAAATAGATAGGTGACGTAATGTTCGCGCCCCGAAATCTTAATCAGCAGATGTTTCAATGCGCGCTGTTTCTAGCGGTAAGACACCTCAGCTGTATTTCTAACAATATCCCCAGCGAACATCCACACGTGCATCACTGGAAACGCTGAACGGCGAAGTCGAATCTGGAGCCAGTCACATGTTCCGTAGAACCCTCTTACCCATCCCGTTTGCCGCGATGCTTGCGCTCGCAGCTTGCGGTAACAATAACGTGAACACGCCCGCGTCCGCGCCGGCTACCGCATCGACGCCGGTTGCAACGGTGTCGGCACAGGATGCCGTCGCAACGGCCACGCCGATCAAACACGTGGTGGTGATCTTCGGCGAGAACGTCTCGTTCGACCACTACTTCGCAACCTACCCGCAAGCCTCCAACCCGACCGGCGAGCCGCAATTCACGGCAGCAGCGGGCACGCCGACGGTCAACAACCTCGCCAGCAACAACCTGATCGCCGCGAACCCGAACGCGCTGTCGACCTCGCCGAACACGGCAGGCCGCACGGTCGGCACCGTGACGGTCGCGGGCCTCGGCCTGCCGGCAGCCGATCTGCTGCCGTTCCGTCTCGATCGTTCGCAAGCCAATACGTCGAGCCAGAACCACGCGTATGCCGCGGAACAGCTCGCGTATAACAACGGCGCGATGGACTCGTTCCCGCTATTCACGGCGTCGGGTTCGACGATTGCCGGCAGCACCGGCGCGTTCGCCACCAAGGGCCAGGTGCTCGGTTACTTCGACGGCAACACGGTCACGGCGATGTGGAACTACGCGCAGAACTTCGCGATGAACCAGAACGCGTACACGGACACGTACGGTCCGTCGACGCCTGGCGCAATTGAAGTGGTGTCGGGCCAGAACAACGGCGTCGTGGTGACGGGCGGAACCTCGGCCAACGCGATTCCGGATTCGACCGGCGGCTTCACACTGGTCGGCGACCTGGACCCGACCGGCGACGTCTGCACGATCGCGGCAAAGAGCGCGCAGACGGCCGCGATGTCGTCTGCCAACAAGAACATCGGCGACCTGCTCAACGCGAAGGGCCTCACGTGGGGCGGCTTCATGGGCGGCTTCAATCTGACAACCACCAATGCCAACGGCACGACCGGTTGCGCGCGCTCGACCTTCTCGCAAGTGCTGAACGCGACCAAGTCCGACTACGTGCAGCATCACGCGTGGTTCCAGTACTACCCGACCACGGCCAACCTCGCGCACACGCGTCCGACGTCGACGGCGGTGATCGGCATGACCGATCCGCTCGACAACACGGCAACGCCGGTTCACCACCAGTACGATACGAACGACTTCTTCACCGCGGTAGCGGCGGGCAACTTTCCGTCGGTGAGCTTCCTGAAGGCACCGGCGATCAGCGACGGTCACCCGGGCAACTCGGACCCGATCGACGAGCAGGCTTTCGTCACGAAGGTGATCAACTTCCTGCAGCAACAGCCTGACTGGAAGAACACCGCCGTGATCATCGCCTACGACGATTCGGACGGTTGGTACGATCACCGCTTCATGGCGCCGAAGAATTCGTCGTTCGATTCGACCACGGCGCAATCCGCGGGCGGCGTGTCGGTGGCCGGCACCGACAACCTGAGCGGTACGGGTCAGTGCACGGCAACGGGCGCGGTTCAACCGCAGGGTGTGAATGGCGGTGCGGTGAACGGCCGTTGCGGCCCGGGTACGCGCACGCCGTTTATCGTGGTGTCGCCGTGGGCGAAGGTCAACTTCGTCGACGATACGGCGATCACCCAGGCCTCCGTGGTCAAGTTCATCGAGGACAACTGGCTCGGCAGTCAACGCCTTGGCAACGGTTCGTTCGATGCAACGGCGGGCAGCATCATGAACATGTTCAACTTCTCGGGCTCGGGCAACAACCCGACGGTGTATCTGGACGAGAACCTGGGTACGAAGCTGTCGGCGCCGCCGGCCAGCTAAGCGCCACGCGTGCGGACTGCCCTTCTGGTGCGCCTGCCGTCACGTCATGCACGAACGCTTTTCGTGCATGACGACACGAAACACGGCGCGGGGAAGAGAACGAAACACATCAAGCTGTAGTTGGGCGTCGAGCCAGTACGAACGTGCTGGCTCGATTTGCTTTTTGATCGCACCCGATCGAATTACTTGTCATCAACGCCATGAACCATCCTTCAGACGCCGTCCTGCCGTCGCATGTGCCTGCCGGCGGGGAGCCGGGTCCTGTGATTACCCGTCGCTCGTGGCTTAGGCTGCTCGCATGGAGCGCCGCCGGCATCGTGTTCGCGCTCGTCGTGGTTTGCGCATACGCGCTCGTCTACCCGGAACGGATGCCGCCCGCAGTCGGCTCGATCGTCGAAGACATCACCGGCGCGAATCCTAACCCGGTTCATTTGATGCGTCCGATAGACGCGCCGCTGAGCGCGGTTGCGCTGCTCGGCAAACAGATTTTCTTTGACCCGACGCTGTCGGCGTCGGGTACGCAGTCGTGCGCGTCGTGCCACTCGCCGCAGCATTCGTACGCGCCGGATAACGCGTTCCCGGTGCAATTCGGCGGCACGCATATGAATCAGGCCGGCTACCGGCCGCCGCCGTCGTTGGCGTATCTGTACCGCCAGGCGCCGTTCAGCATCGGGCCGGATCAGGGCGATACCGATGTGCCGGTGGATATGACGCAACTGGCGTCACAGGCGGCCGGCGTGCAGCGCGCGCAGAAGACGGCGCTCGCCGCGCCCGCCGCTCCGGCGATGGTGCCGCAAGGCGGACTGTTCTGGGACGGCCGTGCCGATACGCTGCAAATTCAGGCAATCGGTCCGCTGATGAATCCGGTGGAGATGGCCAATGCGACGGAGGCAGATGTCGCGCACAAGCTGCTGCAAACGAAGTATCTGGATCAGTTCAAACAGATCTTCGGACCCGGCATCGTCAACAATCCGAGTCTGTTGATCTCGGAAGCGATGTTCGCTGTGGGGCGCTATCAGACCGAGGATCAGTCGTTTCATGCCTTTACCAGCAAGTACGATTACTGGCTCGAAGGTAAGGCGCGGCTGACGCACGCTGAATTGCACGGCTTGCAGTTGTTCAACGATAAGGACAAGGCGAACTGCGCGGGTTGCCATTTGAGCCAACCTAGCAAGGACGGCTTGCCGCCGGTGTTTACCGATACGCAGTACGAGGCGCTTGGCGTGCCGCGCAATCCGGCAATTCCGGCGAACAAGGATCCGAAGTTCTTCGATATGGGCGTGTGCGGGCCGTTCCGCGATGACATGACGAAGGAGACGCAATACTGCGGGATGTTCCTGACGCCGACCCTGCGCAATGTTGCCGAGCGCAAGGTGTTCTTCCATAACGGTGTGTATCACGATCTCAAGCACGTCATGGACTTCTACAACCTGCGCAATACGGCGCCCGAAAAGATCTATCCGCGGGATGCGTCCGGCAAGGTGCAGAAGTACAACGATCTGCCGGCTCAGTATCACGCCAACGTCGACGTCGCCGATGCGCCGTTTGATCGTAAGTTCGGGGATCAGCCGGCTATGACGGATCAGGATATTCAGGACATCATTGCGTTCATGAAGACACTGAGCGACGGGTACAAGGCTGCAGGGTCCTGACCTGCCACAGAGGCCGGTCATCTAGCCTTTGCGCGGCATCGCGCGAGCCGGTGAGGTATCCTTGCCGGTTCCGCGACCTCTATCCGTACCCTACCCGATGGCCGATTTCCCTTTCGACGCCGTACTCTTCGACTGCGACGGCGTACTCGTCGACTCCGAACCCATCACCAACCGCGTGCTGACCGATATGCTCGGTGAGTTGGGCTGGCATTTGAGCCTCGAAGAGACGATGCAAATTTTCGTCGGCAAGGCCGTCAGGGATGAAGCCGCACTCATCGAAGCGCGCACCGGCTTCGCGATTACGCCGGATTGGCTGATGCAGTTTCGCGCGCGCCGCAATGAGGCACTCGATCGGGAGCTGGTGGCGATTGATGGCGCGGCGTCGGCCGTGCGCGCGCTTTACGCGGCACTCGACGGACGCATCGCTGTCGCGTCGGGCGCCGATCGCATCAAGGTTGAGTTGCAACTGGTGAAGGCCGGTATTCTCGACTGCTTCGAAGGGCGTATCTTCAGCGGCCACGAAACACCGCGCAACAAGCCCTATCCCGATGTCTATCTCGCCGCGGCCGCGGGGGTGGGCATCGAACCGCGACGTTGCGCTGTGGTCGACGATACCGTCACGGGCGTGACTGCAGGCGTGGCCGCCGGTGCCACAGTGTTCGGCTATTGTCCGAAAGAACTGAGCCACAGCAGCGCGACGGCCTTGCATGGTGCGGGCGCGGTTCACGTCTTCCGGGACATGGCCGAATTGCCCGCCCTGCTCGCCGGATGGCGCGGCGTGCAGGGTTGAGGACACGCGTCGTTACTCGACGACGTTACTCGAAGGCGGGGTCGATCGGCACGCGATATCCGACCGCGAGGCGGTTGCTCTCGTTCGCCATACCGACCACCGCCAGCAGCTCGCCGAACATCTCGTCGGTCATACCGGCGCGGCGGGCCGCAGCCGTATGGCTCGCGACGCAGTACCCGCAGTTGTTCGTTACACTCACCGCGACGTAAAGCAATTCCTTGATCAGCGGATCGAGCGCACCCGGTGCCATCACATCCTTCAGACTGTCCCACGTGCGCGCGAGCGTAGGCGGATGCTGGGCGATGTATTTCCAGAAGTTGTTGACGTCGTCGACCTAGCGGGTCTGCTTGATGTCGTCGTAGACGGCTTTGACTTCAGGCGAAGCTGTGGAATATTCGACGGCTTTAAGCTGGCTCATACCTCCTCCTTTGCTTGCTAATGGAAATCGGCGATTCGTGCGCAAGTGGCGCAGGGTTGCCCATTGTGCCCAGAATTCCGCTGGGCGTAGCGAATGTTCGCAACGGCGTAGCTGTTGGTGGTGCACCAACACCGTAGCGTCACGAGTCGGCGTATCTCAACCATATTGCGCTCGCGAGATCGGTAGATGTGGACGCCATACCGCTTTGCGGTGGATGGCATGGTGCGTGCAATGGGAATCAATGAGCGCGGCGGTACCCGGGCTCACTGTCAATCCAACCTTGCCGGAGATCCACCATGAAAGCGCTAGTTCTCAAAGATTTGCCCCGCGTCGATGAACTCGACCGCTCGGCTTCGCAATCCGTCCGCGGCGGCATCGCCTGCCTCACCCGGGAAGCACCGTCTGCTTGCCCTGGCGGGATAGTGCCGCCTGTTGTCGTTCAGCGCGGCTGGGAGTGTCCGCCGGTTCATTGGGGTTGCGGACCTGTCCATGTCCCATACGGCAAGCCGCCTTGCCACTCCGAGCCGGTGGTGGTGCCACTTTAGGCAACGCGAGAAAGTGCACGAAGATAGACGGGCGAGCATGGCGGCCCGTCTACTTTCATCGCCCCGCCTTTCACGCACAGATCGACGTTCAATCCTGTCGATGTGTCTTCAGCCAGGCGAGCACGTCAGCCGCATTCTGATCAGGCGGAAACACCGGATAGAAAACTTTTTCGATCACACCGTGACTGACGATCATCGTTAGCCGCTTAAGCAAGGTCATACCGGCCGCCTCGAAGGTCGGCAAGGACAGTGCCTCGGTGAAGCGCAAACTCAGATCGGACAGTAACGGAAAAGACAGGTGAAGGCGATCCACGGCCTCGCGCTGTCGCGCTGGGTCCTGGGTAGAGAGTCCGAACAGATAAGCCGCCCCGGCGTCTCTAAGTTCGTCTGCATGATCACGGAAAGCACAGGATTGCGGCGTGCAGCCCGGGGCACCCGGAATCGCGAGCCAGCCCTCAAGGAGCGGGGCGTCCGGCTTTTTCTTCCAGGGATAGGCGTAGATAACCGTTCGCCCCGCGAGGTTGCTCAGCTGCACCGCTTCGCCACTGGTCGAAGTCAACGCGAAATCCGGCAAGCGGGTACCTTCCAGATGACTGGCCGCGCCATCGTCAATGGGTACAGGTACCGTCGACCAGTCGACCACCATCGTGTTCGTCATTTTCCTGCTCCTTCGGTGAGCCGGCAGACAGAAGAGGCGCACTAAACAAAAAAGCCCCAACCGGTGCCGGCGGGGCTATGTGACTTGCGTTACAGCGAACTTCTAGCGCGTACACATCCCCCATGGCTCGCTCGAGTGAGCGTGCGCGTGATGGTGAATCGCAATCGCGATGGATGTGACGGTTTGCATGACGATAGAGTGTGCCTTCGTGTTAAAGGGCTGTCAACGGATAGGTCTTTTGCCGATTCTCAATGCGTGAAGGCGTACCCCGTTTGCGTCGCGCGATGATTGCGGCGGCAACCGCCGTACCCAGCTTGCGCCGCCACGTCCGGATATCGCTACTTCGCTGTATCGAGCGGACGCAGTACTTGCCCGCTCGCGCTGTCCTCCACCAGCCAGTCGGCCGCCAACAACACTTCACGCAGACGGTCAGCCTCGCTCCACTGCTTGAGGGCGCGAGCCTTCTCGCGTGCCTCGGCAAGAAGCGCGATATCCGCGGGCACCGTCACGGCGTCCTCCTGCCAGTCGGCAAGCCGTAGTCCGAGCACGGCGTCGAACCGATCGACCGTCGCTCGCCGTGTCGCCGCCGGAAGATCGCTTCTCACCACGTCCCACAACACAGCAAGCGCGCGCGGCAAGTTCAGATCCTGATCGACCTCGGCCTTGAAGCGGGCCACCAAACTCAAATCAGGCGTACCGCCTTCCGGCCACTGCACATAAGTTCTGCGCAAGCGGTCCAACGCGGATTGCGCGGCATCGAGCGCTTCCGGATTGAAGCGCAACGTGCTTCGATAGTGCGCGCCCAGGCATAGGTAGCGATACGCGAGCGGATCGATGCCGCGCTCGATCAAGGTTTGCAGGCGTACGAAGTCACCGCCCGACTTCGACATCTTGCCGGCGTCCAGCGTGAGGAAATGGCCGTGCATCCAGAAGTTCGCGAGGCGGGTTCCATAGCGTGCCTGCGTCTGCGCGATTTCATTGCTGTGATGCACGGCGATGTGATCTTCTCCGCCGCAGTGAATGTCGAACCACGAACCTAAGTACTTCGCCGACATCGCCGAGCACTCGATATGCCAACCGGGAAAGCCTCGTCCCCATGGGCTGTCCCACTCCATTTGCCGTTTCGTGTCCGGTGGACTGAATTTCCACAGCGCGAAATCCGTCGCGTGCTGCTTCTCTCCCAGTGCAACACGTTTGCCGGCCTGCAACCCGGCTGCATCGAGACGCGCGAGATTGCCGTAATCGTCCTGTTGACTCGTGTCGAAGTAGATGCCGTCGGCTGTACGGTAGGTGTAGCCGTTGCGCTCGAGTTCGGCGATGAAATCGATCTGTTCGTCGATGTGATCGGTCGCACGGCACCACACTGCCGGCTCCAGCAGGTTCAGCGCCTGCCAGTCGCGCATGAAAGCCGCGGTATAGCGCTCCGCGATCGCCCACGCCGATTCGCCGGTGCGTCGGCTGCCCTTCTCCATTTTGTCTTCGCCTTCGTCTGCATCGGAGACCAGATGACCGACGTCGGTGATATTGACAACATGCCGCACGGTGTAGCCGTTCAAGACCAGCACGCGGCGCAGCACGTCTTCGAACACGTAGGTTCGAAGATTGCCGATATGTGCGTGGTCGTACACCGTAGGGCCGCAGCAATACAGGCCCACGCGGTCCGCTTGAATGGGCGTGAAAGCGCGCAAGGTGCGCGACCAGGTGTCGTACAGGGCGAGCGGCATTTGAATTCCTGTGGTGTCGAGCGCGTTAGTGGACGTAGAGGCGGAACATAAAGCGAAGGGTAAAAAAACGAAAACGGGCGGACCAAAACAAAAAAGCCACCGGT
The DNA here is from genome assembly GCF_013177695.1 of Paraburkholderia solitsugae. Lineage (GTDB taxonomy): Bacteria > Pseudomonadota > Gammaproteobacteria > Burkholderiales > Burkholderiaceae > Paraburkholderia > Paraburkholderia solitsugae. Next base: position 250,345 of record NZ_WOEY01000065.1, read on the forward strand.
CTTGTGACGGGTGGCCTCAGGGATACGGACGTGTATAGATCGACTCGCTAGACGCAAGCTCCCCTTGGCAGGCTGCAACAGCATGCGCGCAAAGAATGCGAACGGGAAAGGATAGAAGCGGTCATGGAAACGATCCTAACGCGGGTTTCGAAGCAGGTCAATCCCGATCAAATCCCGCGCATCAGTTGCATCCGCACCGATTCGAGTTCGCGCGGCAAACGGTGTGAAATCGGCGCTCGGCGCGGCAACTCGACAAAGCCCAGGCGTTGATACAAATCGTACGCACGCCGATTGCTCACCAGTACGTCCAGTACGATCTGCCGATCGGGTTCGTGCTGCATCAGGCCCGCGCGCAACGCATGGGTAAACAGCGCGCTGAACACGCCCGTACCCCGCATCTGTTCGCTCGTCGCGCAATGTGCAATCAGCGTCTGCGACGACTTGGGCGCGGGCAATTCGCTCTCCAGCACCAGCCCACGCAACAACATTCCAACCGTGCGACGCACGCCGAAAAACATCAACAGCATGAGCGCGACATGGGGATCGTCGAACCAGATGTTCCGGCCGTCATGCATGGCAAGCACCGCTATCACCTTATCGTCACCCGTCACGGCGACGCTGTGCCGCCTGAAAGAGAAGCGGCCGTGCTTCGACGTGAAGGCGAATTCCAGAAACTCGATGCACCTGTCGTCGGATTCACCGAGAAAGAACCCGAACTCACGCACGCCCGAGGCGAAGATCAACGGTGCACACGCGTCGGCGTCTTCCGCTCGCGCGGGGCGGAACTGCAATGCGCCCGATTCCCGGCCCTGATGCGGCGCGCGAGCGTGCTCTGATTGAACGGCGTACATGGCGAGTGTTCCTCTGAGTGCTCGTCGTTAACGAGGCAGGCGCTTGAGCGCCGCAATGGTTTGGCTGATCTGTTCCGGCTCATGCGTCGAACAGATGAAAAACCGCAGACGCGCCGCCTTCTCTTCGACAGCAGGATAGAAAATCGGCTGCACGTTGATGCCGTCCGCAAACATCGCGTTGGCCCACTGCGCCGCCTTCAAGGTGCTGCCGGTAATGATCGGCACGACCGCATAACCCGCGCTTTTGCCGGTGTCGAGACCGGCTGCTCGCGCTTCGTCGAGAAACTGTTTGCCACGCGCGCGCAGCAGCGCCACCCGTCCGGGTTCGGCAATCAACCGTTCGAGCGCCGCGAGCGACGCCGCCGCGAGTGCGGGCGCGAGGCCAACGCTATACAGAAAGCCAGGCGCGAGATGCCGCAAGATATCGATCAGCGCCTGCGAGCCAGCGATAAACCCGCCGCATCCCGCCAGTGTTTTGCTGAGCGTGCCCATCCAGATATCGACATCCCCGCTCGCCACGCCGCAATGCTCGCGAACGCCTTTACCCTGCTCGCCCAGCACGCCAAGCGAGTGCGCCTCGTCGACCATCAGAAACGCGGCATGCCGGCGTTTGATGTCGACGAACTGCGCCAGATCGGGGATGTCCCCGTCCATGCTATACAGGCCTTCGATCGCAATCAGCACGCGCCGGTAATCGTGCCGCACACGCGCGAGCAGCGCGTCGAGCGCCTGCCAGTCGTTGTGCGGAAAGCTCAACCGTTTCGCGCCGCTCAGTTGCGCGCCTTGCACGATGCTGTTGTGCGCGAGCGAGTCGTGCACAATCAGATCGCCGGGACCGAACAGCGAGCCGATCACCGTCACATTGGTTGCATGACCGCTCACGAACACGACGCAATCGTCCACTTCGTACAACGAGGCGAGCGCCGCTTCGAGTTCGCGCTGCACGGGCCGTTCGCCCGCCACCATCCGGCTTGCCGACGCCGACGTGCCATAGCGGTCGATCGCCTCTTTCGCGCACGCGGACACGAGCGGATCGCCGGCAAGACCCAGGTAGTTGTAGTTCGCGTAGTTCAGATACTGCGTGCCGCCGATCTGGGTGGTCGCGCCTGCAATACCTTCGTGCACGCGAAAAAACGGCGACTGCACCTGCAGCTTCTCGCCCATCTGCCGCAATATTTCGACCTGCTGATAACCTGGCATAGTCTCGAAGCTGCACAGCGCAGCGCGCGAAGCGTCCTGCGCCGCGCGTGTGGCACCGGCGGGCAACGGCGCGCCCGGCGTCTGCGCCTCTTCGGAGACGCGTTCCAGTTGCCGCATCAACGCCTTCGCGGCGAGTTGCTGGCGAATGTGATCACCCAATCCCATGCTGTTCAGATAACCCTGTGAGGTGCCGGCCAGATATCGATATCAAGCCGGAAATTCGGCCCATTCCCACGCGTCGCGCGTGGCGAGCAGTTCGGCAACCAGCCGGTAGTTCATTTCATGGCTCGGTCGCAAAGCAGTGACGCGGCCGAGCAACGGCGCACCGGCCATCGCCATGTCGCCGACCAGATCCAGCACGCGGTGCCGCACGAATTCATCGGGTACGCGCATCCCGCCCAGCACACGATTGCCGACGATCGCAGCCGTGCACGATAAGCGCGCGCCGCGCAGAATCGGCATGCCGCGCACGTAGCCGGCGAAAATCGCGGGGATGGCCCATTTGACGCGTCCGTATGAACGCGACGGTGCGATTTCCTCGGCAAAACTCGCGGGCGTTACCGTACCGTCCCAGCGCAATGCGCCGAACCCTTTGAGGTCGTTACGCACACCCATTTCATAAGCGGACGACGGTTCGATCGAGATGCTGCGTTCGTCGCGCGTGCGTTCGCCATCGGCAATCTTCACGGCACGCAGCACGCGAATGAAGCGCTTGGCGTGCGGCAATTCGATCCGTCTGCACGCACGAATCGCCTCGATCCACGGCTGTGCGCTGCCATCCAGAATCGGAACTTCTTCGGCATCCAGTTCGACCGTCGCGCGATCGATTTCGCAGGTCAGCAATGACGCCAGCAGGTGCTCGACAGTGCGCACACGGACGCCATCGGCGCTTTCGAGCATCGTGCAAAGCGGCTGGCCGCGCCGCAACGCCGGACTCACGGTGAGCTCAGCCAGCACGCCCGCGCCCTGCATCCGCCGGAACACGATGCCGCGCGGGCCATCGGCACCGGCCGGAACGATCCGCACGTTCACGCGCCGTCCGGTATGCAAACCGTGACCGCTTAACACCAGCGGCCGCGCGAGCGTCCCTTCACGGCGGCTCCAACCTGCGGGGGCGTTCATCAGACGAGCTCCGTCGCTGCTTGCGTCGAAGCAGGCGTTGCCGTGTCTTGTTGCCCCGACAGCGCACCGGCGACATCGGCCAGCGCATGAGCGCCGACATCGAGCGCATGTTGCGCGGCAACTGCCGCCACCTGGGCCGCGACACCGTTTGACTCGGCCGCATCGTCTAGCGTCTGGATCGATTCGACGATCCGCTGCGCCAGCGAATGCACCGTTGCGCCTTCGGCCATCGTCATGATCGACAGCTTGACCTGGAAGCTCTCCTCGACAGCCATGCCGAGCTCCATGCCCATCAGCGAATCCATGCCCATGTCGAGGATCGAGCGGCCGGTTTCGATTTTTTCCGGCGACATGTGCAGGATGCGTGCAATCTGCGCCTGCAAGGTTTCTTCGACGAGGTGCAGCGCATCCGCGAATGCCAGGCCGAGAATCTGGTCGCGCATCTGCGCGCCGCCCTGACGTGCCGGCTCGTGACTGCCGCGCGCATGCAGTTCCGTGTAGCGGCGAGCGCGCGCCGCCGGCATGCCGAGCGAAAGCGCCTGCCAGTCGAGCCGCACCACCGCCTCACCCGCGTTCATGTCGACGATCGCGCGTTCCAATGCGGCGAGCGCTTCGGCCGACGTAATCGACAGGCCGCCAATGCGTGCCTGCAGCGCTTCGCGGGTTTCGGCATTACGCGCGAGGAAACCGACGTCGTCCAGCGGACCCCATGCCATATAGGTGCCCGGCAAACCGGCCGCACGACGCTGACCCACCAGCGCCTCAAGGAAGGTATTGGCGGCCACGTAGCTCGACTGCCCCGGATTGCCGAGGAAAGTCGTCGCCGATGAATACACCACGAAGAAATCGAGTTTCGCGTCGCGCGTGGCGCGGTGCAGGTTCCAGGCACCGGCCAGCTTCGGCGCGAGCACCGCGGCGAAACGCGCGTCGTCGAGATTACGCACGAGACCGTCGTCGATTACCATCGCCGAATGGAGTACACCCTTGAGCGGCTTTCCCCGCGCGGCGATATCGACGAGCAGTGCGTCGAGCGCGGCTGCCTCCGTGACGTCGCAGGCTGCCGTGTGCACCTGGGTGCCGTTTTCTTCGCGCCAACGCGCAGCCTCCGCGGCGAGCTCCGGTGCAAGCGCGCCTGAACGGCTCGCGAGCGTCAGATTTCGTGCGCCGCGCGACATCATCCAGCGCGCGGTGGCAAAACCAAGCCCGCCCGTGCCGCCGACGATCAGATACGCCGCTGTCGGATCGAGTTGCAGCGTGCCGACGCTGGCCGTCGCGCGCGACGGGCTCGGCGTACCCGCCGGATACGTCACGAGGATCTTGCCGATCTGACGCGCCTGCTGCATGTGACGGAATGCTTCCTCGACGCGTTCAGCCGGGAACGCGCGATACGGCAGCGGATGCAGCACGCCGCCCGCGAACAGTTGCATGACCTCTTCGAACAGGCGCGCGGTCAGATCCGGCAATGCGCTCATCAACTGGTCGGCATCGATGCCGAAATAGCTGATGTTGTTGCGGAACGGACGCAAGCCGATACGGCTGTTCTCGTAGAAGTCGCGCTTGCCGAGTTCGAGGAAACGGCCGAACGGACGCAGCGTGTCGATGCTACGCACCATCGCTTCACCGGCCAGCGAATTGAGCACGATATCGACGCCGGCACCTTGCGTGCGCTCACGGATTTCATCGGCAAATGCAAGGCTGCGCGAATCGAACACGTGGTCGGCGCCGAGCAGACGCACGAATTCGCGCTTCTCGCGGCTGCCCGCCGTTGCAAACACCTCCGCACCCAGGTGGCGCGCAAGCTGGATCGCCGCGATCCCGACCCCGCCGGCCGCACCATGCACCAGCACGCGCTCGCCGCGGCGAAGTCGCGCCAACTCGCACAACGCGTAGTAGGCCGTGAAGAAGGTGGTCGGCACCGTGGCCGCCTCTTCGAAGGTGAGACGTTTGGGCTTGTGAGCGATGGCCTCGGCCTTCGTGCGCACGTGGCTCGCGAACGAAGCCGGCGCGAAACCGAGTATCGCATCGCCCGGCGCGAAACGCCGCACGTCCCGGCCGACGCGCGCGACGCGCCCCGACAGTTCCATGCCGATCGTCGCGCCGGCAAAGCCGTTTTCGACGGCCTCGTCGGACAGCAGACCCATGGCGTACATCACGTCGCGGAAATTCAGACCGGTTGCAACCGGTTCGATTTCGACTTCATCCGCCGCGAGTTCGCGTTGCGGCAGCGCGAACCATTCAAGGTTGCGCAGCGAGCCGGGCGATGCAAAACCGAGCACCGCCGCTTCATTCTGCGGACGTACCGAGGCAGCCGATTCGCTGCGCAGTGCAGCGCTCGCCGCAGGCAGCATACGCGGCACATAGCGCCCCTGTGCAGTGAGCAGCACTTCTTCTTCGCCGTCAGACGCGAGCAGCTCGCGCACCAACTCGGCGCCTGCATCGCGGCACTCCGGCAATACGTCGATCAAACGGCACGACAGTTCCGGATGCTCGTTGGCCAGCACACGGCCGAGCCCCCACATCGCCGCCTGCTCAGGACGCAGCGTCGCGGCATCGGCGAACGGTGTGGCGACCGGCGCACCACCGCGCGTCACGATCCACAATTGCGGCTGCATCACGCCGGCAACCGCGGCGAGGTCACGCACGAGTTGCGCCAGCGCGAGCGTGGTCTGCTGCTGGACTTGCATTACCTCCGCGCCATCCGCATCGGCGGACAGGACGTGATCCGGCGCGACAAATACCACGTGATGCACACGTCCAGCCGGCGCGGCCAGCTTGCTCATGTCGTGACGCAACGCCGCGAGCGTGCTGCTCGACGTCGTGTGGCCAGCGGCCTGCAAGGCAGCGTTCAGAGTCTCGTCGACGCCGGTTTCCGCTGCGTACAGCAAGGACCAATGCGCAGACGGCGTCTGCGCTTCGCTTTGATTGCCAGCAGAAGCGACCGCATACGGCTCGCGAGCGACCATCAACGTCGGTGCGCCTTCGAGATCCAGACCCTGCTCCGTATGCCGCGTGACCTGTTCGAAGCCCGCTTCTTCCAGGTGTTTCGTCAAGGCTACCGGCGACAGCCATGCCGCGCGGCGCGCATTGGCATGCGCGGCATCCGCGTCGAGATCGAACACGATATCGGCGAAGCGGCTATTGCGCGGCTCCGCGATCACGACCAGCGCGCCCGGCGCGAGCCAGCCGCGCAGCGCGGTGAGCAGTGCACGTGGTTCGGTCTGTGCGGCAAGCACGTGGCTCGCCACGACGATGTCGTAACGCTCGCCGGTTTCGATACCCGACAGGCGCGGTGCATCGCCGAACTCAATGTTGGCGATCCGGATAGACGGATGCTCGCTCGCGTCGAAGCCGCTCAACTGCTCATGCGTGCCTGCAATCGTGTAGTCGCAGCGCGACACCGGCACGTGAATCGCGAGCGGCTGCAGCACATCGCTCGACGGCGAATCGAGTTCGAGCACGCGCAACCGGCGCGATTCGCTCCACCCTTCGATCGCGCGATGCAGGCAGGCGCCGGTCAACGCATTGACGTGCGCCCACGTCGGCGAAGCTTCGAAGAAGTGCTCGACCAGACTGCTGCGCGACGGCGGCAGGATCTGCGCGCCGCTCACTTCGCCGCGCAACACGGCAGGTAGCGCTGCGCCACAATGCGCGAGCAGCGTCAATTCGGCCACGTGCGCTGGCGACTGCGCAAGCAGGTCGCGCCAGAGTTCGTCGATGCCCGGCAGATTCTCGCAAGCCGCGGCGTCTCGCACCAGACGCGTACCGTCGCGCTGCGCCAGACCGTCTTCAACGACGATCTGCACGAGACGCGCCAGCAGTGCCGGATGCGCACAGTCCGGCAGTGATGGTTGTGCAAACACATTCATCGCATCGAGCGCGTTCAGTGCATAGGCGCTAGCAAGCACGTCGAGCAGCGGCAGCATTTCAGTCAGATGCGTCTGTCTGCGCGACAGATCTTCCTGCGTCGCCAATACCCCGGCGGCGTCTTCGAGCAACGCGGCCGGATCGGGCAACATGCGTGCGTCGAGGTCAGCAGCAAGCGGCTTGGCCTCGACGACATACGCGTAACGTGCCGGCGCATGCTGACGGCGCCCCATCAGATCGACGCGGCGGAAACGACATGCGCCGAGCCGCGCGACGATCGCGCCGTGCTCATCGGCGAATTCGAACGATGCCACCACTGAATGCGGACTGCGCCGTTCGATCCGGGCGACCACGTAACGAATCGCGTCGCCGCGCAGATAGTCGATGCGTCCGATTTGCACCGGCACATAGGCAGCGTGTTCGATCTCAGCCTGGTCCGCCGATGCGAGCAAGGCGAACAGCGGATGGAAGCCGCTGTCCATCAAGGCCGGATGGAGCGCATAGGCGCTCAGTTCGGCTTCGGGTTGCGCGAGTATGGCGGGGACTTCCACTTCCGCAAGCGCCATGTCGGCGTTCGCGTCGACGTGCACTGCACGCACCCATTGGAATGCCGGACCGTAGCTCAAGCCGATCGCGGTGGTGTTGGCATACAACGTGCTGCCGGACATGGCCGGTTGCGCGAACAGATCGGTGAGCGTGGTAGCCGGCAGCGTGCTCGCGTCGCCTTCCGTACTCAGCGCGCAACCGCTCGCCAGCAAGCGACCCGTGACGTTCAGCGACCACGCTTCGTCGGACATGCGGTCGCGTGTTTCGATCGTGAAGTTCGCGGTGCGTACGTCGACGGTGAAGCGGAACAGTTTCGAATGCTGCGGCTGGAATACCACCGGCAGACGGATTTCGAGGTTCTCGACAGCGCAGCTTTGCGTGCCGAAATGCACGCGCGCGGCTGCAAGCGCCATTTCGACGTAGCCCGCGCCAGGGAACGCCACGCCACCATCAACCACGTGATCGGCCAGCATCGGCAGACCGGCCGGATCGAGCTGATTTTCCCAGGCGAGTGCGTGTTCGCGCAGACGGTAACCGAGCAGCGGATGTTCGCGGCGGCGATTGACCAGGTTGTAAGCCTCAGCGGTCGGGCCGAGCCAATAGCGTTCGTGCTGCCACGGATAGGACGGTAGCGCCGCGCGTGCGCTCACCGGTGCGAAGCGTTCGACGTCGACGCGTGCGCCGTTCGCGAGCATCGTGTAGATCGCGTGGTGCAGCATCTGCGCGCTATCGTGATTGCGCTTGAGCGTCGGCAGCGAGCGGCCGGTGAGGCGGACGTCGTCGAGCGTCTGCGTCACATAGCTGCGCAGAATCGAATGCGGGCCGACTTCGAGGAACAGGCGCACGCCGGTCTGGGCGACCTGCGCCACGGCATCGCCGAAACGCACCGGCTCGCGGATATTGCGCCACCAGTAGTGTGCATCGAGCGCAGTGCCCGCGAGTTCTGCGCCCGTCACCGTCGAGACGAAGCTACGCGTTGCCGCATTCGGCGCAAGATCCGCGAGGCCCTGCAGCACGCTCGGCTCGATCGGGTCCATCTGACGGCTGTGGAACGCGTAGTCCAGTTCCAGCATCTGGAAGAAGCGACCGCTTTCCTTCACCGCGGCTTCGAGCACCTGCAGCGCGCCAAGCGGGCCTGCCAGCGTGACCGCTTGCGGGCTGTTGACACCCGCGACTTCCACCGCGTTGTCCACGCCGAGTTGCGCCATCAGCGCACGCATGGCGGCTTCGCCGAGCCCGGCGGCAGCCATTCGGCCCGTGCCGCGCGTGCTTGCCTGAGCGCGGCTGCGAATCTTGATCACGTGAACGGCCTGCTGGAGCGTCAATGCACCCGACGCCCAAGCCGCAGCGACTTCGCCGACGCTGTGCCCGAGGCACACGTCATAGTCGACGCCTCGTGCTTCAATAACGCGCACTACGCCCACCTGAATCGCGAACAGCAGCGGCTGCGCGTGCTCGGTTGCTTCCAGCGTGGCGGCGGTGGCGCCTTCGCGCAGCACCTCGACCAGCGAGGCACTGCCGTCGGCTCGCCACAGCGCGTCGAGTTCGTCGAGCGCGGCACGGAATACCGGCTCCTGCTCGAGCAATTGCTTACCCATGCCGGCCCACTGCGAGCCGTTGCCGGAGAACACCAGGGCGAGACGTGCATCGTCACCCGGGGTTTCGCCCTGCACGAGTGCCTGTTCTGTTTGATCCGGTGTCGGCGTGGCTAGCGCGGCGAGCGCCGCCCGCGCTTCGGCTGCGGTCGACGGTGCGATGATTGCGCGATGCTTGAGCCACTGGCGGCGATGCGCCGCGTTCGACGCCAGCGTGCTCCACGGCGTGCCGTTGTCGAGCCTCGACAGATAGCGTGCGGCCAGCGCGGGCAGCGCGGCTGCGGTGCGAGTCGACAGGATCAGCGGCGACAGTGCCGTTGAGGCGCTTTCGGCTCGTGCGCTGGCATCTGCTACCGGTGCTTCCCGCAAGACAATGTGCGCATTGGTGCCGCCAAAACCGAACGAATTGACGCCGATCACCAACGGTTCCGAGCCACTGTCGAGCGGCGTCAGACGATCCACGACACGCAGCCGGCCGCCGACAAAATCGATCGCCGGATTCGGCGTTTCGAAATGCAGCGTCTTCGGCACCGCGCGGTGCTTCAGGCACAGAATCGCCTTCATCAGCCCCGCCA
>NZ_WOEY01000066.1 GCF_013177695.1 Paraburkholderia solitsugae
GAACTGGCGGTTTGAGCCGCTTTCTTTTGCCTACTTTTCTTTGCGGCAGGCAAAGAAAAGTAGGTGCCTGCCCCGCACAGGGGCGACGCTAATAGTCCAATATCAAATCAAGGAAAGGCCAACGCCGTAGGCACACAGAAAAAAGCACCTCGCAGGCAAAAAAATCAAAACTTATGCCGCATCCCAATCCTCACAACAGCCTGCTTATCATCCGCCGACGCAGAAGGCCCATTGATAGCGGCGACGGCCTGTCTCCCAGTCGAATCCGTCCCAGAGGCCTTCTGATAAACCCCAATCAGATACACATCGGTACGCTTGGAAACAAAATAATCGATTCCCGAAGCGACCTGCTGATAAGTCGCCCCCGTCATACCCTTAACCGAACTCCCCTTCGTATAGTCATACGCCACGCCACACAGCAAATCAGGCGCGATCTGATACTTGAAGTTCACCTCCGCATTATTCAACGTAGCATTGCCGCTCAAACCAGCCGGATTCGGCCCCGAAGAAAGATCCCCAAGATCGCGAAAACTCGTATTCGAATAAGTCGCACCGAACGTGGCCGCACCGAAGAGATAGGACGCCCCAGCACCAATCACATGCAGTGACTTCGCCGATGCATACCCGGAATACACAGGCGACGCCATATTGCTCCCCGGCACGCCATTCACAGTAGCAGCAGGACTCCCCGTACTGCCGAAGAACGACGTATTCGGATTGGCGACGTCAAGATACCCCACACCAAGCGCCAACGGCCCATTCACATACCCCGCCGACACCGACCAGATCCGGTTGCGCGAAAAATCACCCGCGACACCGCCCAGGCTGTACATGCCTTCCACCGTCAAACCACCATACGTGTTGCTGGTGAACTTGACCGCGTTGTTCGTCGAGTTCGTATTATTGAAGTTGTCGAGATCGCCAGGATGCGCCGCCATATAGCCACCCCATTGATCACCCACCTCAAACGGGCCAAGAATATCGACGTTCGTGTCGTACTGACGGCCGAGTGTCACCGTGCCGAACGGCCCCGACAAGCCCACCCACGCCTTCTTGCCAAACAGCAGCCCCCCTTGGCCGAGCTTGCCGGTGCTGGCGTCGAAGCCGTTCTCCAGCATAAAGATCGCTTTCAAGCCGCCGCCAAGATCCTCCGTGCCGCGCATGCCCCAGCGGCTTTGCTGCATCACGCCGCTCAGCAGGCGAACCGCGCTGTGGCCCGAGACGCTGCCGTTGGCGTTGGCCGTCGCCGCATTACTCGTATAACTCACACCTTCATCAATAATGCCGTATAGCGTGACGGCACTCTGTGCATGCACCACTGCCGGAAAGGTAGCGGCGAGGCTGACTGCCAGTAGCGTTTTTTTCATGTGGTCTGACGCCCAAGTTAGAGAAAGTGCGAAAAGTGACGGACGTGTTCGCTCCCGCGAGCCACGCGTTGCTTGCCTGCAAGCAGCCGGCGGCGAAACCGGCTACTGGAAGAACCTCGGAGTGAGCAGCGTTTAATGGCGCCCAGTGATGATCGGCGGCCGCAAGGTGCCGTGCGCCGCGGCGGTCTCATAGGCGTGGCCGAATTGCAGCAGGCCCCAGTCGTCGCGAAAGCGTCCGGCGATCTGCAAGCCGATGGGCAAACCTGATGTGCTAAAACCGCACGGCAACGCAAGCACCGGCGATTCGGTCGAGGACAGATACCAGCAGATCCGCATCCAGTCGATGTACGAGTCATAACGCTTGCCCATGAATTCAGTGGGCCAGCGCAAGTCGGCATCGAAGGGCAGCATCTGTGTGGCGGGCAGCACGTAATACGCGTGGTTGTCCATGAAGCGGCGCATGCGCTCGAACAAGGCCGTCTTGCGCACGAACATATCGCCCAGATCCGCCGCGGATAACGAGCGATGCAAGCGGCACTCCGCTTCGATTTCCGGCTTCAGTTGGGCGCGTGCATCGGCATCGAACCGATCGACCAGGCTGCCAATCATCCACGCGCGCTCCATGCGGAACACGTCCTCCGCGTCGCCGAGGTCAGGGTCGGCGAATTCCACGTCGCAGCCCATTGCCTCGAATACGGCGGCCTGGGCCTGCACGGTACGCTGAATCTCGGGATCGACCGCAAGACCGGCGAGCTGGACCGACATGGCGATACGTGTGCCGCGAAAGTCGCGTTGCAACGGTTGTGCGAAGCGTGAACCCGGTTCGCTGATTTCGGTCGCGGTTTCGCCGGAGGGACCGGAGATCGCGCTAAGCAGCAAGGCGGTATCGGCGACATCGCGCGCCATCGGCCCATCTACGCCGAGCGTCGCCCAGCCGTTCAAATCCGGTGCGCGCGGTATGCGCCCCGGCGACGGACGTAAGCCGACCACCGCATTCCACGCGGCAGGATTACGCAGCGAACCACCCATGTCGCTGCCGCAAGCAAGCGGATTCATCCCGCACGCAACGGAGGCGGCGGCGCCGCCGCTGCTCCCGCCGGCCGATTTGCTCAGGTCCCACGGGTTGAGTGTGACGCCAAACACGTCGTTGAAGGTATGCGAACCGGCGCCGAATTCAGGGGTGTTCGATTTGCCGATCATCAGCGCACCCGCGGCATCGCAGCGACGCGCGATTAGCGCGCTATGCTCGGGTACGTGATGCTCGAACGTTTTCGAACCGAATGTGGTGCGTACGCCGCGCGTCGCGGTCAGGTCCTTCTGCGAAACAGGCAAGCCGTGCAGCGGACCTTGCCAGACGTCGCGCGCCCATAACTTGTCGATCTCGGCGGCACGGCTGCGTAGGGTGGATTCGTCGGCGATCGTCACCAGGGCGTTGACCTGCGGGTTCACGGCCTCGATGCGTGAGAGGTGCGCATTCAGAATTTCGACGGCGCTCACTTCTCTCTTGCGCTGAAGATCGAGTAGTGTGCGAGCGGACAGGTCGCAGAGTTCGCTGTTCGCAGCGAGCCGTGTATCGGCGTGAAGAGTGTCTGACATGAGAATTTCGTGGTGTTAAAGAGTGGATGACGCTTGTGCGGCGGCCTAGATGTCTTGACGCGTGCGGTCGACCACGAATAGCAGCGCGACCAGCGAGAGCACCCCGCAGACGATCACGTACCATGCGGGCGCGGCGGGATTCCCGGTCGCCTGAATCAGCCACGTCACGATGAATTGCGCAAAGCCGCCGAAGATCGACACGCCTGCTGCGTACGCAAGCGACAGCCCCGTTGCGCGCGTGCTGCGTGGGAACATCTCCGGCAGCATCGCGCCGTTCGCGCCTGCGTTGACGGAGTGCAGCGCTGCGAGTGCGCAGACCACCAGATACAAGGTGCTGACCGAAGGCGAATGCTGGATCAGATAGAACCCCGGCAGAATGAGCACGGTCAGAAGCACGCGCGAGATGAAGGCAACGCGTTTGCGGCCGTACGTGTCGGACCAGATGCCACCCACCGGCGACATCACCAGCATCACTGCGCCTGCGAGAATCCCGCACCAGAGCGCGGCATCCATCGGCAAATGCAGCACCTTGATCGCATACGTCGACATGTAATAGATCACGATGAAATGCGCCGACGTGCCGCCGACCACCAGAAAAAGTGCGACCAGGACGAAGCGCCAATCGCGCTGCAGAACAGTTTGCAGCACGCCGGCGGAGTCGCGCGCGGCATCGGCAGGCGCATCCGTTTCGCCCCCCAGACGCGAGCGCAGATAAAGGCCGAGAGGCGCGATCAGCACGCCGGCAAGAAACGGAATGCGCCATCCCCAGGCTTCAAGCGAAGCCTTGTCGAGGAAGTGTGACAGCAGGAAACCGACCAGCGAGCCAGCCAGCGCCGCCGCGCCCTGGCTCGCGAACTGCCAGCTCGTGATGTAGCCGCGTCGCGTGGAAGAGGCGCGTTCCGCGAGCAGGGTGGTCGCGACGCCGACTTCGCCGCCGGCGGAAAAGCCTTGCAGCAAACGCGCGGCGACGATCGCGAGCGGCGCCGCGATGCCGATTTGCGCATAGGTGGGCATCACGCCGATGAGGCCGGTGCCGACCGCCATCGTTACGAGCGTGAGATTCATCGCGGCGAGGCGGCCGAAGCGGTCTGCCAGCACCCCGAACAGCACACCGCCGAGCGGCCGTGCGATGAAACCGATGCCGAACGTGCCGACCGAGAGTAAGAGTTGCTGCTGCGATGAAGCGAGCGGGAAGAACAGCTTGCCGAGCAGCACGGCAAAGAAGCTGTAGACGGTGAGATCGAAGAATTCGAATGCGTTGCCGATCGTCGTTGCAACGATCAGCCCGCGGGTCGAGGCGCCATGCCTCGCGCTCTGACTGGCATCGTGCAACGTAGAACTGAGTGAAGGTGACTTCATGAACGGGATTCCTCTGGGGGTGAATCAATCCGTGATGCTTCGGTATCGTTTCGAGACCGCTTCAAGATCGGTTCGAGAGCGCGTTGATCGAGCGGAGCGCCTTCAATGACGACGACAGGAAAAGTCTAGGGAGTCAAAAAGGCGTTCTGAATTTGCTTTTTCTTATTGTGATAACGCTGGGTTATCGCACCCGGCTGGGGCTGGGATTGCCGTCGCGGCGGGCCGCGCGGCAATGGGTATTTGGGAGCATGGCCGGGGGTTTTCTCGCGGTGTACCATCGATTCAAGCCGTCAGCCTCTGCCTGACGCCGACCGTGGTCCCCCTTTCTCTAACCGTTTAACCGACCGCTCACCCGTGAAATACAACCAGTTGCGCGCTTTAGTGGCGATTGCCCAGCACGGCAGCATTCGCGCCGCGGCCAAAACGGTGTGTCTGTCCCAGCCCGCGTTGACCAAGGCGATTCGTGAGCTTGAACAGGAGTTGGGCGTGCCATTGGTGTCACGCAGCGCGCGCGGCGCGCAACTCACGCAGTTCGGCCAGGCCGTGTGTGCGCGTGCGAAGCTCATCCTCGCGGAGATGCAGCATGCGAAGGACGATGTGATCCAGCTGTCCGGTCAGGCGGGCGGTACCGTGTCGTGTGCGGTCACGCCGCTGGTGTCGCTGAAGTTTCTGTCGCGCGCGATTCACTCGTTCCGGCAGCGCATGCCGAAGACGCGACTCTCGGTTCAGGAGGGGTTTCTGACGGCGGCGTTGGCCCGGCTGCGCGATGGCTCGCTCGACTTTGTGATAGCGATCGTCGATGAAAAAAAGCTTGCGCCGGAATTCGTGTTCCGCTCATTGCTCGAAGGCGAGTTGATTATCTCCGCGCGTAAGGGACACGCGTTGGCCCATGCGGAATCGATCGCGGATCTGGAAGGTGCGGATTGGATGCTGAACACCACGCCGGAAAGCATCGGTCAGTCGCTTCAGGATTTTTTCGTGCGGCATGGGGCAAGCGCACCGCATGTGGTCGTGGAGTGCAGCTCGTTCAGTGCCAGCTTTTCGCTGTCGGTGAATAGCAATCTGCTGTCGTGCTGTCCGAGGAGTTTTCTGGAAACAGACTGGATTCGCGAGCGGATCGTTTCGATACCGGTGCGTGAAACATTGCCGTGCGTGTCGGTCGGCATCATCTCGCGGCGTGACGCATTGAATACGTCGGCCTGCGATTATCTGATCGACTGTTTCGTCGAAGCCGTCGCGGCTGTGCCGCAGTTTCAGTTCGATACCGATAGCGCGGGCGTGGTTTAAACGGGCCCTGTGCTGCGGCCGCCCTCAATTGCGCCTGTCGCGCTCAATGCGATGCCGAGCGCTTGATGCGGTGGAAGTTGCGATCGAAGTAGATCAAGCCATCGCCGTCAGTGCGCACGCTGATGCAGGTGGTTTTGACGAACATCACCGAGTGCGAGCCCACTTCCTTCAGATCGACGATCTCGCCCTGCAGACTCGCGAGTGCGTCGCGCAATACCGGCACACCGTGCGTGCCGTCATCCCAGATTGGCCAGCCAAAGCGTTCTTCCATCGGCACCTGCGTCATGCCCGCGAAGTGGCGCGCGAGCAATTCGTGCTCGCCGGGCAACACGTTGATGCACACGTAGCGGTTGCGCTCGAAGGTGGCATGCATCGCGCTCGAACGATTCAGACAGACAAGCAAGGTGGGCGGCGTATCCGTGACGGAGCACACGGCGCTCGCGGTGACGCCGCAGCGCCCGTGCGGGCCGGCTGTCGTGATGACGTTCACGGCCGCCGATAGATGCGCCATGGCCTGACGGAATTGCTGTTTTGCCGTCGCATCGGTGTCGGATGCGGGGATCGATTGCTGGTTCGGCTTCATGTTCTGGGTTCCTGGGGGCGCGGTAGGGATCTGGATTCAAGCGTAATCAATTGACGTAGGGAAAAAAATCCGCGCGAGCGGTGAACGTAGGGCCGTCTTTCCCAATCCGTCTAAAGCTTTCCCCAATGCGTGTCTGAACGACAAGCCTATGAAGACCATTAATCCGCGCTACAGGGTAACTATCGCTTTGCAGCGCTTTTTCCACTGGTTATCATGAGCCGGCAAGACGCTTCGAATCGCACATTCCCCGAACCGCTCCGGCTTACTCCGCGCTTACTCCATGTCCCACTCGCCTCAGTCCGCACCGTCGCTCGCACCGATCGTCTATATCGTCGACGACGACAACGGCATGCGCACGTCGCTTGCGTGGCTGCTCGAATCGGTCGGTGTGAAGTCGGCGGGCTTCGCCAATGCAAATGAATTTCTGAACGCCTTTGATCCCGGCGTGCCCGCCTGTCTCGTGCTCGATGTGCGGATGCCGGAGCAAAGCGGCTTCGACGTGCAAGCGCAGCTGAACCGTCAAGGTGCAACGCTGCCGATCATTTTCGTCAGTGGTCACGGCGACATTCCCATGTCGGTACGCGCCTTGCAGAACGGTGCGATCGATTTCGTCGAGAAGCCGTATAACTCGCAGCAGATGCTTGACCGCGTGCAGCGTGCGTTGAAACTCGCCATGCAACGTCACGCCGCCAATCAGAAGCAGCGCGAGTTGAAGAAGCGCCTGGAATCGCTGACGGCACGCGAAAAAGAAGTGCTGCGCGGCGTGATCGACGGCAAGGGCAGCAAGCGCATCGCCTCTGATCTGTCGATCAGTGTGAAGACCGTCGACGTGCATCGTGCAAGCATCAAAGACAAGCTCGGCGCGGCGTCGATCGCCATGCTGGTGCGCGACGTGATGGCGGTGTGGGATCAGGATGCGTCCGCGAACGGAGTGCCTCGTTGAGGCACACCGCTGCGTGAGCATTGCCGCTGGCGCATTCCACGCGTGCGACGAATCTCACGCATGCGACCTACCACGGCTGCGTCGTACACTTAACGCATGAACAGCCCACCGTTCACATCCCAGCACGCGCCGTTCGCAAAGTAAGCGTTCTCCGCTGCCAGCATCACCGCGACATCGGCGACATAATCCGCGGAGCCCAGACGTCCTGCCGGAATGTTGGCGATGACCGCCTTCAGCTTGTCGGCCGCGACGCTCTCGTGCACGATCGGCAGGTCCATCGGCCCGGGCGAAATCGCGTTGACGGTCACGCCGGCTGCGCCGAGGTCGCGCGCGAACACCTTGGTCAACGTGACGACGCCGCCTTTGGCCGCGGCATAGTGTGCGCCGGTGGCCGATCCGCCATTCTGTCCCGCCAGCGAGGCGATGTTGACGATGCGGCCGGCGCCGGCATCGGCGAAATACTGGCCGAACACCTGGCAGCCGAACAGCACGCTGCGCAGATTGACGTTGATCACCTGATCGAACTGCTCGGCGGTGATCTCCATGACGGGTACGACTTTGGATGCGCCCGCATTGTTGATCAAGGCGTCGATGCGGCCCCAGCGTTGCAGGATCGCATCGCGTGCGGCTTCGAATGAAGTCTTGGAGGTGACGTCGAGATTCAGCGCGAAGGCGCTCGAGCCATCGGCGTTCAGGTCGCGGGCGACGGCTTGTGCGGCATCGAACGCGATGTCGCCGATGGCTACCGCATAGCCCGCTGCATGAAAGCGTGTGGCAATCGCGGCGCCGAGACCACGTGCCGCGCCGGTGACGAGTACGACTCTTTTCTGCATTGCTTCTACTCCGTGAGAAAACTGCTGCCGCCTACTTTAAGCGGCAAGTGCTGCTTCGAAGTGCGCCGCGATCGCGCAGACCTGTTCATCCGCACCTCTGCGCCCGACGATCTGCAAGCCCGCCTTGAGCGGCGAGCCGTCGATCGGCAAGGGCAAGCTCAGTGCCGGATGGCCGCTCAGATTGAACGGCCGGATCAACGACGACATGGCGATGACCGACGTGCCGCCGCGTGCTTCGTCGAGTGTGATCGGCAGCGCGGGTAGTGTGGGGAGAATCAGTACGTCCACGCTTTCAAGCGCATGATCGACGGCCGCAGTGAATTGCTTGCGTACCGACTCTGCCGCATCGCATTGCGCCGCAGTTGTTTTCGCAGCGGCGCGCAGCCGGGCGTCGAGATCGGCCCCGAGCTTGCCGGTTGCCACCAGGTGACCGAAAGCACGGGAGGTTTCGGCGTTGATGATCGAGACGCCTGCTTCGAAGGCAGCGGCAAGGCCAGCGAGGTTCACCGTGCGCGCAGTGCCGTCGGCCTGGCGTACCGCGCGCGTAACGGCTTTGAGGATTTCCGGCGTTGCGTCCACCTGCACGATACCGACGTTCCACGCGCCTGTTTGTGGCGCATGGGCTGCACGCATGTCGAAGTCGCCGGTGATCGCCTGCATGACAGCAACGATTGTCTGCATGTCGCGCGCGAACGGCCCGACACAGTCGAGCGTCGATTCACGCGGTGCAACGCCGCGCCGGGAGACGCGCCCGCAAGTCGGCTTCAAACCGATCACGCCGCAACACGCAGCGGGGCCGCGAATCGAACCGCCGGTGTCCGTGCCGAGCGCGGCATCGGCAAGCTTCAAGCCAACGGCCGCGGCCGAACCGCTCGACGAGCCGCCGGGAATACGCGAGGCGTCCTGCGGATTTTGCGGTGTGCCGGTGTAGTCGTTGATACCGGTCATGCCGAACGCCAGTTCGTGCATATTCGCTTTGCCGACGATGTGCCAGCCGGCATCGAGCAATCGTTCCACGACTTCCGCGTGCTGGACGGCAGGGTGTGTGTCCGCCAACGCGCGGCTCGCGGCGGTGGTCGCGTAGCCGGCGATGTCGATCGTGTCCTTGATCGCGATGGTCGGACCTGTTCCGCCTAGCGACAAGGCCTGGATAAACTCGTTCATGGGTTCAGTTTCCTTGCATTGACTTGCCAGGGTGCATCGAAAAGGCGCTCGGTGCGAAAGTGCGTGATGAGCCAGTCGCGGCCATTGCCGGCGGGCGCGAAATCAACGTCGAGGCGCGCCGAGATCAGTTCCGCTTGCGCGTCGACATAGCCGGATGCTTGTAGCATGATCCAGCGGCCTTTCGCGGTCGCGCCATGCACATCGATAGTTTCCGACGTGAGGAAGTGCACGTTAACCGAGAAATGCGATGACGGCGGCAAGTAGCGCGTGAGCATCGCGAGAATGTCCGCGTGACCGGTGAGGCGGCCGAACTTGCTTGCGTACTGTGGGCCAATGCCTTCCCAGATCGCGTCGGGGGTAAAGAGGGCCGCGAGCGTTTCGCCTTCGAGTGCGCCTGAGGGCACGTCGCACAGTGCCATGTAGCGTGCCATCGTGCGGCGCACCGCGGATTCGGCTTCGAGAGCGGCGAGCCGTTCGACCAACATGGCAAGCGTATCCGGGGTCTCGTTCATCACGTCATGCTCCGGCCGGCTCAAGCCGCGTTGGCATGTTGCGGCGGCACTTCCAGCGCGCGGCCGACGCGCGCTTCGATCTTGCCGTAGCGCCACAGGTTGTACTCGCCGACCGGCGTGGTGCGATACAGATTGCACACCGCCACGGCGGTATCGAAGTCGCGCACATCGGCCATGATGTAGAAGGTCCACGGCGAGTTGTCGGCATTGCCGACGGTGAGACGATCATCGTCCATGATGCCGAGCACGCTGACGCCGTCCATCGATTCGACCGCAGCCAGCATCTTGCCGTAGGCCTGCCAGACTTCGCCGATTTTCTCGCGCGGCAAGTCGAAAAAATTCTGCGTCACACCGCAGCAGAACAGAACGCGCAAGGGCAGCTTCTGGTTATCGGACATCGTGTGGTTCTCCATGAAATCGGTTAAAGGCCAAAGACAGAAAATGACTTACAGGTAGCCTGGAATCGGCGGCACGCCGACGAACACCGCACCGGCGCCGTCGAAGTTGCCTTCGCCGAGAAACGCGTGCTGGGTGACCACCATCGAGTCCCGCAGCAGGCGCTGCAACGGATGCGTGCGGTAGATCGCCATCGTGCCGCCGAGCCGATAGGCGCGCTGCACGACGTCGGCGCCCTCGCGGGCGATCTGTGTCGCGGCGAGGCGCAGCAGGCTGATCTGCTCCGGCGTAACGGGGTTGCCGGCAAGGATCGATTGCCAGACTGTGTCGGTGGTGTCGTAGAAGAACGCGCGGGCCGAGCGCAGTTGCGCTTCGGCCTTCGCCAGTTCGATCCGGTAGTACGCACGGTCGGCGAGTTGCGGCGCGCCGGTCGTCGTCTTGCGGCCGCCGGCCATCTGGTTGGCGACATCGAGCGCCGCGCGGGCGAGGCCGAGGTTTACCACGGCCAGTACTTGCGCCGCGTAGGCGATAGTCGGGTAGCGATACAGCGGTTCGTCCACGCACGGTTCGCCGCCGCGCACGAAGGTCCAGTCGTCGGCGACAAACTGATCGGTGACGCGCAGATCGTGACTGCCGGTGCCTTGCATACCGACCACGTCCCAGTTTTCGACGATCTCGACCTGATGCGGGCGGAACACGGCCGTGCGTGGTTTGCCGGGCACGCCAGGGGCGCTGGTAGCGATTCCTACGCCGAGCCAATCCGCGCCTTTGCAGCCGCTCGCGAATTTCCAGGTGCCATTCACACGCCAGCCGCCGTCGGCAGGCTGCGCGGGTTGCACGGGGAAGAGGCCGCCTGCAAACACCTGATCGGGACCGTCGGCGTAGATATGCGCCTGCGTCGCCAGAGGCAAGGCCGCGAGATACACGTTCGCCGAGCCGAAACTCGCGACCCACGCGGCCGAACCATCCGCTACCGCGATGCGTTCGATCATGTCGAGAAACGCGGTAGGCGCGAGCGCATCGCCGCCGAAACGCCGTGGTGTCGCCGCGCGATACACGCCCGCGAGCTTGAGCTTGGCGATGACTTCACGCGGCACATGTGACAGGCGATCGAACTCTTCGCGCCGTGCGGCGATTTCGGTGATGACGTCGGCGAGCGGCAAACGCGTGGTGTCGCGGCTGGCGTCTGCGACGGCGGTGTCGGTGGCGGTGTCTGACATGGCGGGGCATCTCCTTGATTCGTTATCGGCTGAAACACGGGGCACGATTCGGTCGCGGGCGACAGAGCAGGCGACGACGCGTGCAGGGTGAGACCAGTCTAGAAATGCAAAAAGAACGCTTCAATTGGGACGGGGGATGCGTTTTTAGGTAACGCGCCGGGGGTATCTAAAGAAATCTTCAGACGCGAATCGCGCCGACTGGTGTTATGTTCTTTCCCATACGTGATCGAATTTTTCCCGTGCCTCGCCCGATGAATTTCCCCGCCGAAGAAGATTTCCACCGCCTGCTCGATGCACTGACGCTGTGCGTGCTGCTGCACGACGCCGAAACGAAGGCGATCGTGTGGGCCAATCGCGCGGCCTGCGAAGCGCTCGGCTTTACGCTTGAAGAATTGCTGCCGCTCAAGGCGAAAGACATGACCCGTCCGGTGCCGAAGTACCGGCGCGAGATCGGCGTCGGCGCAATGGACCGCGCGATCACCGAAGGCCCGCAGGTCTACGAGTGGTGTTACCGCTCGCGCACGGGGGCTGACATGCTGTCCGAGGCCATTGCCACCTACGTGCCGCTGCGCGAGCGCGCGGTGGTGATGGTGCAGTTCCGCGACATCAGCGTCGAAGACACGCTCAAGCAGACGCTGCGGCGCTACGAGTCGCGGCTGCGCGAGTTCATGCAGGATCTCGGTGAGGGCGTCGCCGTACTGACACCCGCAGGCGAAGTGGAATTCGTCAGCGAATCCGGCCGGCGCGTGCTGGGTCTGGAGGAGGGCGCGGCGATGGGCGACGTGCTCGACTATTGCGGCGAGTCTGATCGCGACCGCCTGCTTGAACAACTCGCCAGCGCACCGCGCATCCAGCCTTCGGCGCCGCAGCGTTATCGCATCACGCGCCGCGACGGTACGCCGGGCTGGCTGCGCATCACGTGCAGAAGAATCGAAATCGAAGACGACCTCAACGGCCGCCTGCTGCACTTTCGCGACATCACGGACGAAGTCGCCGTCGAAGAGGCACGCCGTAATGAGGCGCGGCTGTTGGAATACGCGGGGCGCTACAACGCGATGGGCGAAATGGCGACCGCCATTGCGCACGAATTGAGCCAGCCGCTCGCCGCGGTGCGCAATTTCATCGAAGGCGCGATCCGGCGGCTCGCGCAACCCGGTTCCGTCGACGACGCGTTGTGGGGCCTGCGCAGCGCCGATCGTCAGGCCGAGCATGCGGCCGTTATCATCAAAAGCGTGCGCGATTACGTTGTCAAACGTGAGCCGAGCGAGACGGATGCGGATTTGCGCGACATCATTGCGGACGCAGCGTACTTCATCGAATTGCGCGCCAAAGAGGCGGGGATTCGGGTCTCCATCGAGCAGGCATCGGAAGCCTTGCCGGTGCATTGCGAACGTGTGTTGATTGGCCAGGTCGTCCTGAATCTGGCGTTCAATGCGATCGAGGCGTTGACGGAATGCACGATGGGGTACACCAATACGGCGGCACGACGCGGTGAATTGCGCCTTGTCACCCGTTTGCGGGGCAAGTATGCACTCGTGCAGATCATCGATAACGGCACAGGCGTGCCCGCCGACGCGCATGGCCGGCTGTTCGACGGGTTTTCGTCGTCGAAGGCGGCCGGCAATGGCATCGGCTTGTCGCTGTGCAAAAACATCGTCACGCGGCACGGTGGCGAGATCTGGGCCAAGCCGGCACCACAGGGTGGGCTCCAATGCAGTTTTACGCTGCCACTCGCAGTCACGCCTCGCCGCTGATCGCATCTCAATCGTGCGTCGTGTTGATGTTCTTCGGAATGGTCGCGAGCGTGATCGCGGTGATGAGGCCGAAACCGATCAGCATCAGCGCAACCGACCACGACGCATGCACCTTCGAATACAGCGCGATAGCGACCAGCGGCGCGAGTCCACCGGAAAATACCGACGCAATTTCGTGGCCCAGCGCCATGCCCGAATAGCGGACCTCGGTAGGAAAGAGTTCGCCCATCAACGCGGGCTGCGTGCCGATCATCGCGCCGTGGCAGAAGGGCAAGCCTAGTGCGAGCGACAGGAACACGAGCAGCGGTTCATGCGTGTCGATCAACCAGAACGCCGGAAATGCGATCACGACGAGACCAAGCGCGCCGATCATATACACCGGCCGGCGTCCGATCACATCCGATAGGCGGCCCCACAGCACGATCGTGACGAGTTCGATCAGCATGGCGATCATCACGCCGCCGAGCATCACCGAAACCGGCACGCCGATCGTCTTGCCGTACACCAGCACGAACGACAGGAAGATGTACGTGCCGCCGTTTTCGGCGACACGCAGGCCCATTGCCTGCAACACCTGCTTCGGGTGATTGCGCAGCACGGTCAGCACGGGCATGTGCTTCGGTTTGGCCGCGGCGAAGTCGCGGCTCTCAGGCAAGCTCCGGCGAATATACACACCGACGCCGAAAATCAGCACGCTCGCGAGGAACGGCACGCGCCAACCCCAGGACATGAAACTTTCCACCGGCAGCCGCTGTACCAGATAAAAAGCGGCCGCGGACAACACGAAGCCGCCTGCCACACCCAACTGACTGAACGACGCGTAGTAGCCGCGACGATTGGCGGGTGCGCTCTCGCTAATGAGCAGCACGCCGCCGCCCCATTCGCCGCCGGATGCAATGCCTTGCACGATCCGCAAACAGACGAGCGCGGCCGGCGCCAGAAAACCGATTTGCGAGAAAGTCGGCAACAGACCGATGCCGAACGTCGCCACGCCCATCATCATCAGTGTCACGACAAGCGCGCGCTTGCGGCCGTGCCGGTCGCCGATGTGGCCGAATACGATGCCGCCCAGCGGCCGCGCTAGAAACCCTATCGCGAAGCCCGCGAAGGCGGCGAGGGTGCCCATCAGCGGGTCGCCGTGCAGCGGGAAGAACAACGGACCGAAGATCAGGGCCGCCGCCGTGCCGTACAGAAAAAAGTCGTACCACTCGAGTGCGTTGCCGAGTACGGAGGCGACGATGATCCGCCGCAGTGTCCGCGAGGTCGCTGGCGCCGCGGGGATGGCGGGCGATCCGGTCGTGGAAGAAAGCGTGTCGTGGGGCATCGTCGTGCTCGCTGGTTCGCTTGTGGGGGGAAGGGACGCTAGCGCCCGAGTGACTTCGCTGTCTGGCCGCCGATGCCGAAGTCGGTATTCGGAATGTCCTTGATCATCACGCGGGCGGCGTCGAGCGGCGAGTCGAGCATAGAGGCACTCGTTTCACTGAGCGCGGCGATCAGCGCGGTCTTTTGCGCGAGCGTGCGGCCTGCAATCAGGATCGCGACGATCACCAGCAGCGATGCGCGGCTGCCTGCGTGATCCGCCGGGCTCTTGCCGCCGAGGCCGAAATCGTGCGGCGGCAATTCGCTCAGCAGAATCCGCACTGATTCAGCGGGTGCGCCGATCGCATCGACCGTGGCCTGAGTCAGACCGGCAATCAGGTGTGCTTTACGCGCTTCCGGGTGACCGGCTGGGAGATAAACCTCTAGTGTGGGCATCGTTTTGCTTCGCTGGTATCGTCGTCAATCACGGGTCTACTACAACAGGAACCCGATGGCGCTGAGCGCCTCGGTCGAATCGATCAGGCGGATCACCTTCTGCACGATGCGCGGCTCGCCGCTCGCGAAACTGATGCGATGCGTGAGATCTGCCGCGAACAGGGTCGACTTGGCCCGCTTGTACGCGACGATGACTTGCGCCGAGTTCACCTCGACCTCATCGCTCGTATCGCTCGTCAGGGTGAAACGCGAGACCGTGCGTACGGTGCGGGCGGCGTCGCTTGCCGAGGCCGAATAGCCCGACGTCATGCGTTGCACGCGTTTCTCACGCATGTCCTGATCGTCGTACGCGTAGTTCAGCGTGGCGGCGAAGTCGGTGGTATCGGGATCGATCGGCACCACGTAGAAGCCTGCCGGGTCCCACAGCGAAAGCCACTCGCGATAATCTTTGCGGTCCAGCAATTCGGCTTCGCGCCAGATCAGTTCGATCGCGCCGGCAAAGGTCTGCTGCGAGAACAGCGTGTTCCTGTTGTCCATCATGCTTGCTCCATCATCGTGCGCCATTGCGCGTACGCTTCGCGCATGCCGGTTTCGTCGGTGGCGTGGGCGGTTTTTTCGCCGTTCGGCGCCGTGCTCTCGCGATTCAGCCCGCGGTTGACGAGGATCGGCAGATCGGGGCCGGCATGCGAGCCGCGTTGCACGCGTTCCCATGCTTCGGCATCATCCGGGCTGCCAAATCCGAACGGACCCTGGAAGTGTTCGTGGATGCGCAGGCGCACGCGGTTCGCTTCGTCGGGGCCGCCATCCATGGCAAGGGCGACGTGACGGATTTCCGTCTCATTGGCTGAGATGGGCCGCAGCACGCGGAAAAATGCCATCGACAGCGCAAGGTTCGGAAACAGATTCAGGTTGAAGCCAACCCCCATCAGCGAACGCACGATGCGGCGCACTTCGTCAGGCGTGTGTTTTTTCGCGAGCGTGGCGGCAAGTTCTTCGAAGCGCTCGGGGATCGGCGCGCCATCGTCCTTGTCGAGATCGACGAGTTCCGGCACCAGCACGGCGAGGCTATGGCCGTTGCCGAGCGAGCGGCAGAACGCTTCGTCGCTCGTCATGAAGCTCGTGATTGCGGCGGCGGTTTCGTCGTCGATCGATTTCATCCACGATTTGTGGACGACCGGGAAGTGATACAGGTCGGTGGTGTTTTCGAGCTGGATCTTCCAGTTGCCGTTGAAGCGGAAGCGATGCTCGCCGTTCGCCTTGATCGGATAGCCCGCGCCTTGCTTCATGAACAGGTTGATCCACGGCTTGGCGCCGCCGAGGAAGCCTTCGAGCGGCTCGATCTCCTGATTGAAGCTCGCGAAGATCAGACCTTGATAGATGCCCACCCGCAGACTAGCGAGCGGTAACTCGGTCTTGTCGATCACGCCTTCATAACCGTCGCCGTAGGGCAGCGCGCGCAATGCGCCATCAAGCCCATAGGTCCAGCTGTGATACGGACACGTGAAGCCTTTCGCATTGCCCTTGTGCTGCTCGCACACGGTCGCGCCGCGATGGCGGCAGCGGTTTTGCAGCACGTTGACGGCGCCGCTCTTGTCGCGCACTACGATCACCGGCTGGCGGCCGATCGTGGTGGTGCGGAAGTCGCCCGGATTGGGCAATTCGCTTTCGTGCGCGACCCAGATCCACGTCTTGTAGAAAATGCGTTCGAGTTCGGTTTCGAAAACCGCCGGGTCGTAGTACAGCGACGGGGCGACGCGGTCGGACTGCGCGCGCTGATACAAGGCGCTCGTGTCGACGGTCTGATATGAGGAATCGCTCATCGTGTTTGTAGGTGGGGTGGTCGATGAAGCAGAGTCTCGCGGATCGACTGATATGCGTCAAATTGATCTAAAATAAAATATAAAATCAATTCCATGGATATCTCGATGAATTCGCTAGACCACGTCGACCTCAATCTGCTGCGCGTTTTCCAGGCGATCGTCGAAGAGCGCAGCCTCACACGGGCCGGCCAGCGGCTTGCGTTGTCGCAGCCGGCGATCAGTTACTCGCTAGGGCGTTTGCGGACCTTGTTCGACGATCCGCTGTTTATTCGCACGCGCGCCGGCATGCAGCCCACGCCGATCGCGCTCGAACTGTCGAGCATCGTCGCGCGGGCGCTGGATACGGTGCGGGAAGCGCTGCGTTACGCGGAGCACTTCGATCCGGCCGTGAGCACGCGTACGTTCAGGTTGTCGCTCTCCGATGCCGGCGAGTTGGCGTACTTGCCGCCGATTTGTGAGGCCTTGCACCAGCAGGCGCCGCGCGTGAAATTGCGTATCGAGCCTCTGCCGGTCGAAGCAATCGAAGATGCGTTGCGCGCGAGCCGGCTCGATTTCGCGATCGGCAATCTGCCGACGCTGACCGCGCGCACGCGCCATCAACTGTTGTTCGAGGAGACTTACGTTTGCATGACGCGCAAGCGGCGTGGCTTGCCACGTACGAAAGAGTTGAGCATGAAGACGTTTGTGGACGCGTCGCACGTGCAGATCACCTCGGTCGAGCACAGCCACTACGCGCTCGACGACGCGTTTCGCGCGCAAGGTGTCGGCCGGCATATTGCGCTGGAATTACCGCACTTCGTGGCCTTGCCGAGCGTGCTGGCCGTCACTGATCTATTCGCGACGCTGCCGCGGCGTCTCGCGCAGATTTTCAATCGCGACGGCGGTTTTCAACTCTACGCGTTGCCTGTCACGTTGCCGATGGCGGCCGTCACGATGCATTGGCACGAGCATTTCGATCAGGACGAGGGCAACGTGTGGTTGCGCAATCTGATGGGGGATATCGTGCGGCGGTTCGACGAGCGGTAAGACGGGCCCGAGGTCTGACCGGGATTCATCGGGTGCGTCGGCGAATTTGCCCGCAACGTGACACTTCCCCCGGCCCCCAGGAGAATCCCCAGGCCGATCACCGAAACAACTTGGCATACAATGAGTCCATCAAACGGCTGAAAAACGCCTCAATCACTGGATGATACGACAACATTGCATACAATCACCGAAATTTCCCCCAGCCGATTTTCCAGTGAAGACGTGTACGCCGCGCTGAAACAAGCGCTGGGCGACAGTCAGTACGCCCCGGGCGAATACCTGCGCGAAGCCCAGATCGCCAAGTCGATGGGGGTGAGCCGGACACCGGTGCGCGAAGCGCTGCAACGCCTCGCTTCCGAGGGCTGGCTGGAGATCAAGCCGAACTATGGCGCACGCGTTAAGCACTGGTCGACACGCGACGTCGAGGAGATTTTCGAGGCGCGGCTGCTGGTCGAGCCGTATCTGGCGGGCCGGGCGGCCCTGCGCATTACGCCGGAGGACATCGGCACGCTGGTCGAACTGGCCGAGCGGATGAGCGTCATCGCGGCACGCGAGGCGACACCCGAGACCACCGAACAATGGTTTGCCGCGAACGGCACCTTTCACGCCATCGTGACGGCAGCGGCCGGCAACGTGCGGTTGGATAACGCGCTCAAGTCCATGAAGGAGATGCCCCTGATCAAGTGGACGTTCGACACGTATGGCGCCGAAGATCGCCGGCGCAGTGCCCGCCAGCACTTCGAGATCGTCGAGGCGCTTGAACAACGCAACCAGGCTTGGACCGAAGCCATCACACGCTGCCACATCCTTGCGGCAGAGCAATCGGTACTGGCGAAGATGAAATAGCGGCAATCTGCGTCGCAAATCAGCAGCACGACTGAGCGACGCCGACCATCAACGACATTGGAGACAACATGATGATTACGGCGAGCGCTGGCGCAAGACTGGATCGGCTGCCCCTATCCCCCTTTCATCGCCGCATCCTGTGGCTGATCGGCGGCGGGATGTTTCTCGACTCGTTCGACATCTACCTCGCCGGTGGCGTGCTTGGCGCACTGACCCGCAGCGGCTGGTCGACCATGCAGCTCAATGCAACCTTCCTCTCGTCGACCTTCATCGGCATGCTGCTCGGCGCACTGACGGCGGGCGTGCTCGGCGATGCCAAAGGCCGCAAGTTCACGTATCAGTTCAATCTGCTGATCTTCGGCCTCGCCTCGATTGCCGGCGCGCTCGCACCCAATATGACCTGGCTCATCGTCTGCCGCTTCTTCATGGGCCTCGGTCTCGGCGCGGAAATCGTCGTGGGCTACGGCTCGGTCGGCGAGTTCATTCCGCCATCCGTGCGCGGTAAATGGTCCGCCTATCTTTCGCTGATTACGAACTCGGCACTGTTCTTCTCCACATTCCTCGGCTTTCTGATCATTCCTTCGATCGGCTGGCGCGCCATGTTCGGGATGGTCGGCGTCGGCGCGTTGATCATCTGGGTGATTCGCAAGAAGATGCCGGAATCGCCACGCTGGCTCGAATCGAAGGGTCGCCACGCGGAGGCCGACGCGCTCCTCACAGCCATCGAAACGGAGGTAGCGCGGGATCGGCCGGGGCACGCGTTGCCGCCGATCGTCGAATCGAAACCCGTCGCCACGCAAAGCACCACGCTTTTGAGTCTGTTCCAGCGTCCCTTGCTGCACCGCATGTTCCTGTCGGTTTGCGTGCAGGTGGCGATCAATATCGTGATCTACGGATTCATCGTGTGGGTGCCGACCTTCCTGATGAAGCAGGGTCACGGCGTCGCATCGTCGCTCGGCTACACCGCATTGATGTCGCTGGGCGGCCCGGCCGGCGCGCTGGTCGGCGTGCTGATCGCAGACAAGGTCGGGCGCAAGAACGGCCTGATTGGCGTCGCCACGCTGGCGGCCGTGATCGGCTGGTTGTACGGACACTCGAGCAGCGTGGAGATGGCCACGCTGCTGGGCTTCATTCTGTTCACGCTGACCTATCTGATGGTCGCGCTCGGCATTGCCACCTACATTCCGGAATTGTTCGCGACGGAGAATCGGATGCGCGCCAACGGCGTGGCGGGTTGTGCCGGCCGCCTGGCAGGTATCGCCGCGCCGCAGGTGGTCGTGTTGATGTATGCCACCGGCGGCATCAAGGACGTGCTCTCCGTGATTGTCGGCGCGCTCGCCGTGCTCGTGGTGGTCCTGATCGCATTGGGCATCGAAACCAATCAACGTTCGCTGGAAGACATCGCTCCGGAAACGGATGCGCTGCCGCTCGCAACCGGGCACGAGATGCCCGGCAAACAACATCTTTAACCGCATCTGGACGTCAAGGAATTCGCCATGATTCGCAATAGTGCCCGTCTCAACCTCAAGGCCCGCTTGTCGCAACCAGAAATCGTGGTCGCCCCGGGTGTCTTCGACATGATCTCGGTGCGGCTGGCCGACAGCATGAAGTTCGACTGCCTGTACATGACCGGCTATGGCACGGTGGCGTCCTATCTGGGTGTGCCCGATGCGGGTCTCGCCACCTATACCGACATGCTCAATCGTGTCACCGCGTTCTGCGCGGCCAGCGACACGCCGATCATTTGCGATGGCGACACCGGTTACGGTGGCCTGCTTAACGTAGCCCATACCGTGCGCGGTTATGAACGCGCAGGCGCGGCCGGCATCCAGCTCGAAGACCAGGAGTTTCCGAAGAAGTGCGGTCACACGCCGGGCCGTCGCGTGATTGCCGCCGACGACATGGTCAGGAAGATCAAGGTCGCGGTCGAGACGCGTGTTGACCCGGACTTTCAGATCATCGCCCGCACCGATGCGCGTACCAGCCTCGGTCTCGACGAGGCGTTGCGACGCGGCGAAGCCTACGCCCGTGCCGGCGCCGACATCATCTTCATCGAATCGCCGGAGACGCCTGAAGAACTCGAGAAGATCGGCAAATCGTTCGACAAGCCCTTGCTCGTCAATATTGTGGAAGGCGGCCGCACGCCGCAACTGACACCGGCGGAACTGGAGGCGCTGGGGTTTTCGCTGGCGATCTATCCGGCGTCGGGCTTTCTGGCAGTGACGCACGCGCTGGAGCACGTCTACACCCAGATTCAGGCGCTCAAGGGCACTAATGGGGAGCAGGACGCAATGTACTCGTTCGCGAAGATGTGCGACCTGATGGGCTTCCCGGCCGTATGGGATTTCGACCGGCAGCATGCCGACTGAGACGCGGATCCACTCGATGTGAGGCGTGGCGTGCGGCGTATGCATGTGCCACGCCGGCGGCCCACCGCACGCCGCCCTTCAAACCCGTTTGAACAACTCCCGCGCCAGCGAACACAACAACGTCGTAGTCGGCGACTCATCCTGCAGGCGGCGGCTCATGATGATCGGCGACGCGATATTGGCGGCCGGAACCGGCCGGTACACCACGCCATGTGCGCGCAAACCCTCCACGCTTTCCGGCACGAGACACACGCCGACTTGCGCCGCAACCAGCCCCAGCGCGGTTTGCAATTCCCTCACTTCATGAACGGCCTTGGGCTCCAGCGCATGGTCATGCATCGCCGATAGTTGCTGGTCCGCATAGCTCGGCCGCGGCGTGCTCGGATAGATGATCAGGGTTTCCTGCGCGAGCTGGGCAAGCGTCAGCGGCTTCTTCTGGCGCGCGAGCGGATGGTCTTGCGGCAGTGCGGCAATCATCCGTTCTTCGACAAGTACTTCGCGCGCCAACTGTGCATCGTCGAAACGCAAACGGCCGAAGCCGACGTCGATACGACCGCCTTTAAGGGCACCGAGCTGTTCGATCGTAAACATTTCAATCAGCGACAACTCGATATGCGGCGCAGCCTCGCGAAACGCACGGATCACTGCGGGCAGCGCGCCATAGAGCGTCGACGGTACGAAACCGATCACGATGCGCTCGGCCAGTTGCGCGAGCCGTCGCGTGAGCGGAGCGAGTTCGTCGGCTTCGTCGACCAACCGCTTGGCCTGTGCATAGAAAATGCGGCCGGCTTCGGTCAGCCGCAGCGGCCGTGACCCCCGTTCGAACAGCGGGAGGCCAATGCTCTCCTCGATCTGCTGGATCTGGCGGCTAAGCGGCGGTTGCGTCATATGCAGGCGAGTGGCGGCCCGCGTGATGTTCATTTCTTCCGCGACCGCAATGAAGTAGCGGAGTTGGCGAAGTTCCATGCATACCCCTACGGTATGGAAGTAGTCGGAATCGGTGTTGGACTGCTTCGTGGGTTTGTTTTTACTATGGGGCTCCCGTTTAAGCAGTGCAGGAGGGCAACGAATGATAGCAACACCCGTGAAGATCGAGAGCGTGGAGACGATTCTCGTCGACGTACCGACGATTCGTCCCCACCGGCTCTCGGTCGCGACGATGAACTGCCAGACGCTGGTGCTAGTACGTATCCGCTGTGCCGACGGCGTGGTCGGCGTGGGCGAGGGTACGACCATCGGCGGCCTCGCATACGGCGAGGAAAGCCCGGAAAGTATCAAGGTCAACATCGATACGTACTTCGCGCCGCTGCTCAAGGACATGGACGCGAGCCGTCCAGGCGCGGCGATGGCGAAGCTGCGCGCGCTGTTTCAGGGCAACCGTTTTGCCAAATCCGCGGTTGAAACCGCGTTGTTCGATGCTCAGGCGCAGCGCCTCGGCGTGCCCCTGTCGGAGTTGTTCGGCGGCCGCGTGCGCGATTCGGTGGACGTTGCGTGGACCCTCGCGAGTGGCGACACGACCCGCGATATCGACGAAGCCGAGCGCGTGTATGAAGCGAAGCGCCATCGCGTGTTCAAGCTGAAGATCGGCTCGCGGGCGGTGGCGGACGACGTCGCGCACGTCGTGGCCATTCAGAAAGCGCTGGAAGGACGCGGCGAAGTGCGTGTCGACGTGAACCAGGCATGGACTGAATCCGAAGCGATCTGGGCCGGCAAGCGTTTTGCCGATGCGGGTGTTGCGCTGATCGAGCAGCCGATCGCCGCGGAGAACCGCGCGGGCCTCAAGCGTCTGACCGATCTCGCTCAGGTGCCGATCATGGCCGACGAAACGCTGCACGGTCCGGCGGATGCCTTCGCCGTTGCCAGTGCGCGTGCCGCCGACGTATTCGCCGTGAAGATCGCGCAATCGGGCGGCCTGACTGGCGCCGCGCAGGTGGCGGCCATTGCGCTTGCCGCGAACATCGACCTGTACGGCGGCACGATGCTCGAAGGCGCCGTGGGCACGATCGCCTCGGCGCAACTCTTCAGCACCTTCGGCAAACTGAAGTGGGGCACTGAACTGTTCGGGCCGTTGCTGCTGACCGAAGAGATTCTCACTGAACCGCTGCGCTACGAGAATTTTGCTTTGCATCTTCCACAAGGGCCGGGTCTTGGCATCACGCTCGACTGGGCCAAGATCGATCGCTTGCGGCGCGATACGCGCAAGGGCGCAAGCGTGACCCTCAACTGACGGTTCATCCGCTAGCCGTCAGAAACATCAAACGAAGGAGATACCCCATGAACAAGCAATCCATCGACGCGCTGCTGCAGAAGATCAACGACAGCGCCACCCACGAAGGCAATCCGCGCACCAAGCAGATCGTCAATCGCATCATCAAGGATCTGTTCTATACGATCGAAGACCTCGACGTGCAGCCGGCCGAATTCTGGACCGCGCTGAATTATCTCGGCGACGCGGGCAAGAGCGGCGAGCTCGGCTTGCTGGCTGCGGGCCTCGGTTTCGAGCACTTTCTCGACCTGCGTCTGGACGAAGCGGAAACCAAGGCCGGTATCGAAGGCGGCACGCCGCGCACCATTGAAGGTCCGTTGTATGTGGCAGGCGCACCGGTGTCCGACGGTCATGCACGACTGGATGACGGCACCGATCCGGGTCAGACACTGGTGATGCGCGGCCGCGTGCTCGGCGAAGACGGCAAGCCGTTGGCGAATGCGCTGGTTGAAGTGTGGCACGCGAATCATCTCGGCAACTACTCGTACTTTGACAAGTCGCAGCCGGCCTTCAATCTGCGCCGCTCGATTCGCACGGATGCCGAGGGCAAGTACAGTTTCCGCAGCGTGGTGCCGGTGGGTTACTCGGTGCCGCCGCAAGGGCAGACGCAGTTGTTGCTCGATCAGTTGGGCCGTCATGGGCATCGTCCGGCACATATCCACTTCTTCGTTTCGGCGCCAGGCTGCCGCAAGCTGACCACGCAGATCAACATCGACGGCGATCCGTATCTGTGGGACGACTTCGCGTTCGCCACGCGCGACGGCCTCGTCCCGGCCGTCAAGCAGGCCGAGGGCGCGGAAGGCAAGCCCTATGGTGTCGAAGGCCAGTTCGCGTTGATCGATTTCGACTTCACGCTGTTCAAGGAGCGCGACAACCTGCCGGGCGCTGAAGTGGAGCGCGCACGCGCCGAAGCCTGAGACGTCGTCGCTATGACGACTGGAAAAGCATAGACGTTGTATGAATCTGTCGCCCCTGGCTGCGCGGCGTAGTTTGCCGGGTAGTCAGGGGTTTTTTTATTGCCGATCAAGAAGGGAGAGTAAGCATGCTGTTTCACGTTGAGATGACCGTCAACCTGCCGCCTGAGATGGACGCGGAACGCGCCGCGCGTCTTAAGGCCGATGAGAAAGCGATGTCGCAGAAGTTACAGGAGGAAGGCGTATGGCGGCACTTGTGGCGCATCGCCGGGCGCTACGCGAATATCAGCGT
This sequence comes from Paraburkholderia solitsugae, assembly GCF_013177695.1. Classification (GTDB taxonomy): domain Bacteria; phylum Pseudomonadota; class Gammaproteobacteria; order Burkholderiales; family Burkholderiaceae; genus Paraburkholderia; species Paraburkholderia solitsugae. The sequence goes on from NZ_WOEY01000066.1 coordinate 24,303, forward strand.
GTTCGATGTGGACAGCCCCGCGCATCTGCATGACGTGCTGAGCCAGTTGCCGCTGTTTCCGTATATGGACGTCGAAGTGCGCGCGCTGTGCCGGCATGCCTCGTCGATTCGCGACGACGACCGGTAAGGGCGGCAGAGAGAAGGTGCTGCGAATGCAGCACCTGGTTGCATTGAAGATTGAGTCTTAAAGATCCAGCACCAGCAGCGGTGACGTCGCGCGTGAGACGCAGCAGCAGATCACCGTGCCGCTGGCGCGTTCGGCTTTACTCAGGCAATGGTCGCGATGTTCGGGCGTCCCACTTACGACGTCGACCATGCAGGTCCCGCATACCCCTTCGCCGCATGACGTGTCGACTTCGATGCCGATCGACGCCAGCGCGGCGACGATCGTCGTGTGTTTATCCACGCGTACCGTTGCACCGCTGCTGGCGATCCGCACGTCGAATGCATCGAGCGCGTTCGCTTCGCCACTAGTCGCCGAAGCGGGCTCGGCGGCGAAACGTTCGAGATGGATTGCCTCAGCAGTGACCCGCGTTTCGCCAACCGCCACCACACGCTCCATGAAGGGACCCGGGCCGCAGGTATAGAGGTGCGTGCCTTCGCGCGCACTTGCCACGCATTTGGCCAGCGCCGTATCCAGTTGCTGTGGCTCGACGCCGAAATGAAATCGCACGAAATCACTGAACGGTGCGCGCGACAGCAGCGGCAAGAACGCCGCATGCTCCGCGCTACGCGCGAAATAATGCAATACAAAGGACTGTTTCTGCTTGAGCAGCCGATAGGCCATGCTCAACAGCGGCGTCACGCCAATGCCCGCCGCGATCAGAATGTGGACGCTCGCATCGGGCGCGAGTTGGAACAGATTGCGCGGCGCACCGATCGTCAATTCGCTGCCGACAGTCACGTCGTCGTGCAGCGAGCGCGAGCCGCCGCGCGACGCGTCTTCGCGCTTGACGGCAAACAGATGCGCTTCACGATGGTCCGGGTCGCCGCATAGCGAATACTGCCGTGTGACGCCCGAGGGGCCGGTGACGTCGATGTGCGCGCCGGGTTCGTAGTGGTCGAACGGTTGGCCGTCCAGCCGCGAGACGCTGAACGAGCGCACGCTGTGTGCTTCGTCACGCACGCTGTCGACGCGAACGTTGAAGGTGTTTCTTTCCATGATCTTGCCGTCTAAGGGACCGAGAGGGGCAGGGCGGACACCGCATGCATGGCGAGGTGTCCGGTTGTGCGTCAAGGATAAGAAACGGCAGAGAATCAGGCAAATCGATTAAAAATCGGTTTCGTAATAAGCCTGATTCATAATACAGGGCTGACCGTGCATCCTCAGCTCCCCGCCAGATGCCGGACGAGTGCCTTCTCCGACTGTTTCAGCGTATTCAGCTCGCGTTGCTTCGTAAACGCGGAAACCAGTGAGCCGTGAGGCCCATCGTCTGTCAACGCGGCGCGAGCCGTTCAGTTAGCGCGTAGCGTAAGGAGGACCGCCGCTCGCCGAGCCGGCCTTTGTTTGCGCGATCTTTCCCAACGCCTTGCCGATTGTTCGGCTCATCCGACGTGTCTATTCGCCTTCAGCCGCTTTATCCCTACGGCGTGTGTGCCTACATTGTGTCCAGTGAAAGCGCCACGGGTTTTCCGGCTCCATCGACGTCAGCGCAGCGAATCTTCGCGGCAGCGCGTCGGCGCGCACTTCATCCAAAGGACACGATCATGAGCAAGCTCACAGGTAAGGTCGCGGTTGTAACGGGCGCATCGAAAGGCATCGGTGCTGCGATTGCGAAAGCACTGGCAGCGCAGGGCGCGTCGGTGGTGGTGAACTTTGCGTCCAGCAAGGCCGGCGCGGACGATGTGGTCGCTGCAATCACCACGGCGGGCGGCAAGGCCGTGGCCGTTGCGGGCGATGTGTCCAAGGCCGCCGACGCGACAGGCATCATCGATGCGGCAGTCGAAACGTATGGCCGCCTCGACATTCTCGTCAACAACTCCGGCGTGTATGAGATGGCACCGATCGAAGCGATCACCGAAGCGCATTTCCATAAGCAATTCGATGTGAACGTGCTGGGTCTGCTGTTGGTCACGCAAGCGGCGGTCAAGCATCTGGGCGAAGGCGGCAGCATCGTGAACGTCAGTTCGGTCGTCAGCCGCATCACGCCGCCGGGCAGCGCGGTCTATACCGCCACCAAGGGCGCGGTGGACGCTATCACCGGCGTGCTCGCACGTGAACTCGGCCCGCGCAAGATTCGCGTCAACTCCGTGAATCCCGGCATGGTGGAAACTGAAGGCACGCATAGTGCCGGCTTCATCGGTTCGGACTTCGAGCAGTGGGCGGTCAGCACAACACCGCTTGGCCGTATCGGCCAGCCTGACGATATCGCCGACGTCGCCGTGTTCCTCGCCTCCGACGATTCGCGCTGGATGACCGGCGAAAGCCTGATCGCCAGTGGCGGTTCGCGCTAACAGGATTGGCGCGCAGCGTGGGGTCGTGCGTTTGTGTGGTGAGGCTATGCACCGTCACGGCACGCGCTCACCGTATCGCGTCAGCCTGAAAAACGCTGCCGGGCAGCGCTTGCCCGGTGGCCTACCGCTTTATTGAGCCGTCACAGTAGCGGCGCTCGTCAACTCCACCGCAAACAACGCATCCAGCAGATTCGATCCCGGCCGCCCGGCGAGCCGCGTGAGCGATTCGATCATCTGCACCTGGCAATCCTGCAGCGGAATCATTTTGATCCGCCGCGATTCATTGAATTCGGCGCGCGCAATGACGCCGACCCCCATGCCTTGGGCGACCGCTTCCTCCAGCGCTTCACGCCCGTCCACGTACATCACCGGTTCGACCTGCAATGACTCGCGCACCAATTCGATTTCCAGCAACTGCTGCGTGACCGATTGCGGCTCGCGAAAAATCATCGGCTGCTGCACAAGCTCCGCGTAACTCAGCTTGCGTTTTTTCGCCACCGGATAGCGTGCCGGCACCATCGCCACGAGCGGATCGCGCCGCAGCACGCGCGACTCGAGCCGGCTGTGCACCTGCGGCGCGGCGGTAATGGCGGCGTCAACCGCGCTCGACAGCACGCGCTGCATGCAGTCCGCGGCATTGGCGATCGACAGCGTCACGACGATCCCAGGATGCAGCTGGCGAAACGCGCCGATCAGTGTAACGGCCAGATCGGGCGCGTCCGCGACCAGCGAGAGCGAGCCGGACTCGAGCCCACCCGCCGATTCGAGCAGTTGTCGCGCGTCGCGCTCGCAACTGAGCATCTGTCGCGTCACGATAAAGAGACGCAGGCCGAGTTCGGTGGTTTCGACGCCGCGTGGGCCGCGTTCGAACAACTTGACGCCATAATCCTGCTCGAGCCGCTTCACGTGATCCGACACCGCCGGCTGCGTGAGCGACAGCGCCTGCGCCGCTCTGGAAAACCCGCCATGTTCCGCGACCGCATGAAACGCTCGCAATTGCGCGTATTGCACGTCTGCCTCGTCAAGAGATAAGTTTTAACGATATCAGCATCAATTATATCGATTTTACCAATGGACAGCCTTTGGGCACTGTGTCACGACCGAAACAGCGATACCGGAGATTCCGAACATGGAAAGCGCGATCGATAGATCCCCGACAGTGTCCGCCATGCCTTCCACAGCGAAGTGTGCCGCGCCGGCCAAGGGCGAGCCGTATCTGTTGACACCGGGACCGCTGACCACGGCGTTCTCGACCAAGGAAGCGATGCTGCGCGACTGGGGCTCGTGGGACGGCGACTTCCGCGCCATGACCGCCCAACTGCGCCGCAGCCTGCTGGAGATTGCCGGCGACACAGCGGGCGAGTACGACTGCGTGCCGCTCCAGGGCAGCGGCAGTTACTGCGTCGAAGCCATGCTCGGCAGCCTGATTCCGCGCGATGGCCACGCCCTGGTGCTGGCCAACGGCGCCTATGGCAAGCGCATTGCGACCACCCTCGGTTATCTCGGCCGCGCCTGCACGGTGCTCGACAAGGGCGACTACCTGCCGCCGCGCGGCGCCGAAGTCGAGAGCATGCTGGACGCCGATCCGCGCATCACGCACGTGGTCGCGGTGCACTGTGAAACGAGCTCCGGCATTCTCAATCCGATCGAAGAAATCGCCGCCGCCACCGCGAAAAAAGGCCGCAAGCTGCTGATCGATTCGATGAGCGCGTTCGGCGCGGTGCCGCTCGATGTGCGTCAGATTCCGTGCGAGGCCTTTGTCTCGTCGGCGAATAAATGCATCGAGGGCGTGCCCGGTTTCGGCTTCGTGATCGCCCGCAAGAACGCATTGCAGGAAGCCAAGGGCCGCAGCCACTCGCTCTCGCTCGACGTGTACGACCAGTGGGACGTCATGAACCGCACCGGTCAATGGCGCTTCACGCCGCCTACGCACACGGTTGCCGCGTTTATCGAGGCGCTGCGTCTGCATAAGCTCGAAGGCGGCCAGGCCGGGCGTCTCGCGCGTTACGCGAACAACCGCGACGTGCTGGTCGCGGGCATGCGTGAACTCGGTTTCGAACCGCTGCTGAACGCGCGTTGGCGCTCGCCGATCATCGTGACGTTTTTCTCGCCGGCCCATCCGTCGTTCAAGTTCGAGCGTTTCTATGAATTGATGAAGGCGCAGGGTTTCATCATCTATCCGGGCAAGCTGACGGTGGTGGACAGCTTCCGCATCGGCTGCATCGGCCAGGTGGATGAGCGCGTGATGCACCGCGTGGTGCAGGCATGTGCACAATCCCTCCAGGCGATGGGTGTCGGGCACGCCGCGCCGCCGGCCGCGGCGATAGAAGAGCGCAAGACGCTGGCCGAAGCCGCTTGAGCAGGACGGCCCTGATGCGAGGGTCAAGTATCAGCCAGACAAGCAGTCAGTCATACCGACGGTCATACAAACGTGCGGCACGCCGCGCGAGCTTCACAACCTCCTGAGAATCGATGTAAATGAAACACGTAAAAGCAGTAATTTTCGACTGGGCCGGCACGGTGGTCGATTATGGTTCGTTGGCGCCGATGGGCGCATTTGTCGAGACGTTTGAGCAGTTCGGCGTGTCTGTCGATCACGATCGACGAAGCGCGTGGCCCGATGGGCATGGCCAAGCGCCCGCACATTGCGGCGCTGATGGCATTGCCGCGCGTGTCGCAAGCATGGGCCGACAAGTATGGCCGTATGCCGGGCGAGGTGGACATCGACGCCGTGTACGACGTCTTCGTGCCGAAGAACATCGCGGTGGCCGCGAGCTACAGCTCGGTGATTCCGGGCGTGGCGGAAGTGGCGAGCGCGCTGCGCAGCGACGACATCAGGATCGGCACGACCACCGGCTATACGCGCGAAATCATGGCTGAGATCCTGCCTGGCGCGGCGGCCCAGGGTTTCGCGCCGGATAGTCTGGTGTGTACCGGTGATACGCCGGAGGGGCGTCCGTCGCCCTACATGATCTACAAGACGTTGCCGGAGTTGGGTGTGTGGCGCGCGAAGGATGCCATCAAGGTAGACGACACCGAGGTAGGCATCGAGGAAGGGATCAATGGCGGCACGTGGGCGGTGGGCGTTGCAGTGAGCGGCAATGCGTTTGGCATGGCCGAGGACGATGTCAAGGCCCTGGCACCGGATGAATTTGCCTGGCGGCGCAAGGCGGCGATGCAGAAGCTGCAGGCCGCCGGGGCGCATTATGTGATTGATAGCGTGGCTGATCTGATGCCTGTTGTGCGCGAGATCGATGCGCGGTTGGCGCGAGGCGAACGGCCTTGAATAACAACCCGCATTTAGCTTGAAATAGCAGCGCGGACAGCTTGCCGCCGCGAGTGTCGCGGTCTCAGCCGTCAGAGCGGAAATGGGAGCGGGTGGAGTAGGGCTGACTAAGGTCATTCATATAAGCAGCCCTACTGTTCTTTCAATTCCGCTGGCCGGACCTTTGCTTTTGTCATTTCAGTTGAAATAGCCGACGGCGAGATCGATGAATTCGCGGATCTTGCGCGGCACGAACTCGCGGCTTGGATAAACGAGTGAGACCGCGACGTCGCCATTGAGCACGGTGTAGTCGTTGAGGATCCGCACCAGGGTGCCGGCGCGCAATTCATCGCTGACCATTTCGAGCGGCAGCAAAGCGATGCCCATTGCGCCGAGCGCCGCCTGCTTCTGCATGATCATGCTATTGACCGTGAACGACGGATCGAGCGTGATGCTTTCTTCGCCGCCGTTGCCGCCGTTGTTGCTGAATACCCAGGTCTGCGGACTGCTGTCGAGCGGCGCGGCGATCACCCGATGTTGCGCGAGATCGGCCGGGGTTGCCGGATAGCCGGCCTCGGCCAGATAGGCAGCGGCCGCCACCGGCACCGCGTGCGAGTTGATGAGACGGCGCGCCACGAGCGATTCCGAACGGATCATGTGTTCGGTCACGATACCCACGTCGAAGCCGCCTTCAAGCAGATCGACGCGTCTTTCGGTGAGCGTGACGCGCAGATTCACGTGCGGAAATTTTGCCTGGTACTCCGCAAAAAGTGGTGTGAGCCGGAACAACGAGAAGCTGCCCAATGCCACGATCCGCAGATCGCCCGCGACATCCTTCGAGGTGGTGGTCGCGCGTGATTCGACCTCTTCGAGTTCCGCCAGCAGAACGCGGCAGCCGTCGGCATAATCCGCGCCGGCTTCGGTCAGCACGACCTTGCGCGTGGTGCGCTGGAACAGCCGGATGCCAAGGTGCTTCTCGAGGCTCGACACGTGGCGCGTCACGACGGAGGTCGAGACATTGAGTTGCAGCGCGGCCTGCGCGAAGCTGCCTGCGTCGGCGACCTTGACGAAAGCCTGCATGGCCTGAAAAAGATTGATCATGGTGGTGCGAAATACGTGTTCGTTGAGGCGCGTGGCGAGATTCAGATTGCGCCTGAGCGGATGCAATTGTCTGTTGATTAGACGCGCTGCCTGATTTTGTGAGAAGACGCAGGCGGCGCGCGGCTGGCGCGTGAATTGTACTTCGCGGTGCCATGGGCGATCGTCCCGGCTGGATCGCGCGCGGCGCTGACGATCCGCATGCGGCGCGCGCCTCGCGCTCAAGTTTCGGGTGCATATGCCGTTGACATAAGCTAATCACACCCGGGAACCCAGCCGTGCAACTCGCTTACAGTAACGACCGCTTGTCCAGCCGGATGTCGGTGGATCCGTCCACCACCGGCGAACCCGAAGTGGAATCATCGGTCATTGACTGGCTGTTACATGACGATCAGGTGATGCGCGAATGCTTCACCCACGCGGCGGAAATCCTGAAGAGCGTGACCGGCGCGGCGATCACCGCGATCACGCTGCTCGATGCGGAGAACCAGCATTACCGGGCCGAAGTCGGCATGGCGATGCCGCTCATCACCCGCGCTCACTCGCTGGCCGACTATGCGGTGCGCGACGCCGAGCTGTTCGTCATCGAGGATGCGCACGACGATGCCCGTTTCGGCGAATGCCTGCTGGTGCAGCGCCATCCCTTCGTGCGGTTTTACGCCGCGATTGCACTGCGCGCGCCGAACGGCGAGATCGTCGGGGCGCTGTGCGCGATGGACCCCGCGCCGGGCCACCTCGATGCTTCGCAAAGAGGCGTGTTTTACCACCTGCGCGCGATGATCGAAAACGATCTGAAAATGCGCACGGCGACCGCGATCGATCCGCTCACCCAGTTGTATAACCGCCGCTTCCTGCTGGAAAGCATCGCGCACAAGTGGAAAGAGGCGCGCGATGGCGAGATGATGGGCTCGGTCGTGGTCGACGTCGACTGGTTCAAGCAATACAACGACACCTACGGCCACCAGGCGGGCGATCATTGTTTGCGCAAGGTGGCCTCGGTGATGCAAGCGGCGGCCGACGGCGAGCGCATCGTCGCCGGGCGCTTGGGTGGCGAGGAATTCGGCCTGCTGGTGCTGCAAGCGCAGCCGGCGGTACTTGAAGACACGCTCGACGCATTGCGGCAGGGCGTCGAGGATCTGGCGATCGAACATCGCGCTTCGCCGCTCGGCATGGTGACGGTGAGCGTCGGCGCCTCGTTGACGCGGATGAACGAGGCGTCCCGGATGGCCCACCGCGAGGGCTTCGCGAGCGCGGATCGGGCGCTGTATCGCTCGAAACACGGCGGCAGAAACCGGGTGACGATGGCGTAGGACAGTCTGTCCTGGAACGCGGCCTGTCTGTACGGAAGCCAATTGACCGACGTCCGCTACGCAACGGGACGCTATTGCGAAGGTGTTGGCGTTGCCGCGATCAGCTTCAGCCCGGCGGGCAGCGATTCGCCGAACACGCGGCCTTCGTCGGCGTTATCGAGTTCCACGGTCTCGCTGACCATGGTGATCCATGCGCGCGGCGCATTGGCCGCTTCGAGCCTGCGCACGACGGCATGGCGCAAGTCTTCGGGCAGGTCGCGCGAGCGGTCGCCGGTCATGCGGGCGATCTGCACGGCGGCGAACGCCGCAGGGTCGACTTTCTTCCAGTCGAGCGCAAGGATCGTGTTCAGCCAAAGCGCCGCGATGTCCGGCGGTACGACGCTGTGCGCGCTGCCATAGAACGGCCGCCGTGCACCGATGCGGCCGACCGCCCACCAGCTTTGATGGTTTTCCGCGGGCTTCTTTAGCCGCGTCAACACCGACTCGCCGAGTTCGATCTTGCGTTCGACCGGAATGCGTTCGAGCGATGCGCTCAGCCGGACCATGTCGGTGAAGCCGGTTTTCGACACGTCGAACGGCAGCTTATGGCGTGATTGCGCGGCCGTTTGCAGATAGGCCATCGCGTCGAGCACGCGCAGTTGCGCGCTTTCGTCGAGGCCGCCCGCCGCGCGGCGCCATAGCGTCCACCATTCCGACCAGACCTGGCTGTCGTTGACGTACTGGATGCCGTCGTCGAAGAGCGACCAGAGTTGTTCCACGCGCCATTCGTCGAGCGGATAGCCGAAGCCCGGCCGTACGCAATAGCCGGCCAGATTCAGCCACATCCGTTCGTGATCCGCCGAGCGCCGGCGGCGGCGCGCGCGTTCCCACAACGCGCCGAACAGTTCGCGCAGCAGCGCGCTGTTCCAACCCTCGCGTGGCCCGAGCAACTGTTCGAGTTGCGAGCGCAGGCGCTTGACTTCCTTGGGGTCGACGTTTTGCGTGCGCGAGCCGAAGCAGCGGTCGATCTGCTCGATCGCTTTGTCGAGCGCGGGGTGTCGGGCTTGTGCCGGATCCGCCGACAGGTTCACCTGGGCATCTTCGCGGCGCAACTGGAATTCGAGCAGCCAGCGTTGCGCAGGATTGTCGAGTTCGATGCAGTGGACTTCGAGCGTGCCCACTTCAGTGAGGGAGGTGGCGATTTGTACCGCGGTTTCGCCGCGCACGGTGCTCGCGCCACGCGCTTGCACGATCGTCGCGATGGGTGGCAGTCGAACGAAATCGCCTTGCGTGAGATCAGCCAATTCGCCGGGTCGATAGACCGTGTCCGCGCTTGAAGAGGCCAGGTGAAAGCGCACAGGGTGCCCGAGGCGCAGCGCAAACGTGTGGTCTTCGATCCGGATCTCTTGGCCTTCTTCGGTGCCGCGCGGCAGCAGGCAGAGGCCGCGTTGCGCCGGTTCGGTGTCGCTTTCACCCCGACCGGTTTCGTCCAGCACGAGGAAGTAACTGCGCGCCGAGCCGCCACCGATTTTCGGCGCCTGACCCGTGCGGGCGAGGGCATAAGCGACCGCACCGCGCGCCACGGCGACGTCGGGATTGTCGTTGTGCAGCACGCTGAGCGGTTCGCCGCGCCATGTGCCCAGGGTGCTGGACAGGCGTTGCGTGAGCGCCTCAGCGCGAAACACGCCGCCGTTTAGCAGAAGCGTGTCGGGCACCGGCAAAGGTTCCTCCTGACCTTCGCACGCGTCAGATGAACCTGGAGAGGCGCCCAGCGCCTTGCGCGACTGCGCCGCGAAACGGCTCAGAAACGCCGCGATATGACGCGTGACCGCTGCATCGGTGGCATAGGGCAGGCCGAATTCGACGATCGCGCCGCGCGGCCTGCCGGGCCGTTCGTTCGATGCCACCGCCGGAAAGAATCCGTCGACGATGATCTGCTCGACTTCCTCACGCGTCACCTGCACCGTGCGCGCACCGCCGATCAGCTTCGAGCCCGCGCCGAGCAGGGTGATCGAAGCCGACTCCGGCGCGTGCGGACCGAGCAGTTGTTCCTTCGCGCCGCGGCAACGCTCGACCAGTTGCGACAGACTCGCCGCCGACAAACGCGTGCGTTCGTTGCCCGCTTGAGGCAAGCGCGCCTCGACCCGGTGCGCGAGCGCGAGGTCCATGTTGTCGCCGCCGAGCATCAGATGGTTGCCCACACCGATACGGGTGAGCGCCGGCTCGCCGTCGCGCATCTGGACTTCGATCAGCGTGAGGTCGGTGGTGCCGCCGCCCACGTCGCAGATCAGCACGAGCCGTGTCCCCGACAGTTCAGTCGCCAGACGCTCGCGATGATGAAACAGCCAGTCGTAGAACGCGGCCTGTGGCTCTTCCAGCAGCCTTAACGTGGGGAGGCCCGCCATCCGCGCGGCTTCCACCGTCAGCGCTCGCGCGCCTTCGTCGAAAGAAGCGGGCACCGTCAGCACGACGTTCTGCGCTTCGAGCGGTGCATCCGGAAAGCGTTGATTCCAGGCCGCTCGCACGTGCGCCAGATAGCTCGCGCTGGCTTCGACCGGCGAGACCTTGCGGACATCGTCCGCGGCGCCCCATGGCAGAATCGGGGCGACGCGGTCCACCGAGGCGTGCGACAACCAGCTCTTCGCACTTGCCACGAGACGTCCCGGCACCTGCCCGCCGAGCGCACGCGCGAGCCTGCCGATCACCACCGGCTGATCCTGCTGACTTCCATCAGCGCTACCGATCGAACTGTCAGTCGCGCTCCACGGTAGTTGCAGATCGCCAGCACTCAGTTCGCCCGGTGCCGCGTGATACCGCACCGAAGGCAGCAGCGGCCGCGCGGCGACCTCGCCGAGACTCACCAACTGATCGATCTCGAAGACGCGAATCTCCTGCGAGCCCGCCGCGGCGTAGGCCAGCACCGTGTTGCTGGTGCCGAGATCAATACCGACGCTGTAGCGCTTCATTTCAGTCATGCATTGGCGCTGCCGCGCACGTCGAACTCGACTTTCCAGCGCTCGTCGGTGCCGCGCGGCACCGCTTCGAGTTCGAGCGTGCCGGCCTCCGTCACGCGCGCATGCAGCTTCACCGGCACGACTTCACCGGCGGTGCGGCCGGCGGACGGCAGCGTCGCCTGGATTTCTTCCAGTTCCTGCAACTCGTCGGGGCTCCAGAAGTCGAGCAGCGTGCCGACCTGATCCTGACGACGCACCGACGATCCGAAAAAGCGGAAGTGCACCGGCTCACCGACGACGAGTCCGAACTCCTGCGCCGGCAATTCGGCGTCCGTGCCTTCCTCCATGCCGAACGGCGCGACGCACAGTGCCTGGATCGGAGGCTCGAGACCGGGGACGGCGGGCATCGCCGACTCGATCGCGATGTAGTACGCGCGTGCGGTGCCGCCACGAATGCGCACACCCTGACCGCGCCGTACATAGCCGTAGTAGGCCGCGCCGCGCGCGACGGCGAGATCGAGATCCGCGCCTTCGAGCAGGCGCGCTTGCGGCGCGCCTTCGGCGGCGAGCCAGCCATTGAGCGTGCCCATGATCCGTTCGACCAGCAGCGGCGACTTGAACACGCCGCCGTTGAAGAGCACGGCGGTGGGGTGCAGGAAGCTCGCGCCTTCCCCGGTGGCGATATCGCGCAAACCTTCGAGTTCGGCGAGCGCGCCTACCTGACGGCCGAGGAAGGCCGCCAGATGCCGCGTGATGCCCGCGTCCTGCGCATACGGCAGGCCGAGTTGCGTCAGACCGGCACGCGCGCGGCTCACCGGACGCGCTGCACTCTCTACCTGCGGGAAGAAGCCTTCGAGAATCGTTTGGGTCAACTCCGTACGCGTGAGCTCGGTGCGGATCGAACCGCCGATCAGCTTCGAACCGCGGCTCGGCACGACGAGCGGCACGGTATCCGTGTTGGGCTCGCTGAGCAGCGTTTCCTTCGCCGAGCGGCAGGCATAGGTGAGGGCGCGCAGTTGCCATGCGTCGGCCTGGGTGCCTTGAGCGGCAAGCTTGCGTGCCACCACGTGAGCCAGCGCGAGGTCCATGTTGTCGCCGCCCAGCAGAATGTGCTCGCCGACCGCGACGCGATGCAGTTCGAGATTGCCTTCGCGCTCGATCACGGCGATCAGCGAGAGGTCGGTTGTCCCGCCGCCCACGTCGACCACGAGAATGATGTCGCCGACCTTGACCTGCTTGCGCCACTGGCCGCCGCTCTTCTGAATCCAGCTATACAGCGCGGCTTGCGGTTCTTCGAGCAGCGTCATGCGGCCGTAGCCGGCGGCTTCCGCAGCTTCGGCGGTCAGCTCGCGCGCGGCCGGATCGAACGACGCCGGGATCGTCACCGTGATGTCCTGCTCGCTGAACGGTGCGTCCGGATGTGCGTGGTCCCACGCCTCGCGCAGGTGCGTCAGATAGCGCACCGAGCTTTCGAGCGGCGACACGCGCGCGACTTCAGGCGGCGCGTCGTTAGGCAGAATCGCCGCGCGACGGTCGACGCCAGGATGGCACAGCCAGCTCTTGGCGCTCGACACGAGCCGGATCGGCGTGGCCGCGCCGCGGCTGCGAGCGAACTCGCCGACCGCGAATTCGCGCTGACCGGTCCACGGCAGGTACAGGTCGCCCGAGGCAAGTTCGTCCGGATGCGGCAGGTAGAGGAACGAGGGCAGCAGATCGAGATTGTCGATCGCGCCAGGGCCCGTGAGTTGTGCGATCGGCAGCACGCCCTGGGCGGTTTTCTCGCCGTCGCTGGCGGTCGTGTCCACGTAGGACAGTGCGCAGTGCGTGGTACCCAGGTCGATCCCGATTGAGAAGCGTGCGTCGCTCATAGCTCCACCTCGGCTGGTGCGATCACCTTGGCGTTGTGGCTGGCGGTCAGCTTCGGCAGACGCACTTCGTCGACACGCCAGCCGCGGTGGCTGATGCTGCCGTTAAACGGCGCCTTGCCGACGACATTGCCGGTCAGGCGAACCGAGGTGGCGTCGAACCCTTCGGCCAGCGTCACGCGGCTGCCTTCGGCTTCGTCGCACACCGGACGGATCGTGAAATGCTCGCGCAGCGTCGCGCGGCAGCCCTCGTGCACGAGACGGGCGGCGGCGCCGATGTCGGCGTCGCTATAGTTCTTGATGTCTTCTTCGACGAAATCGATGAAGCGCGCGTCGCGTTGCAACAGGCCGAGCAGTTGGAGCGCGGCGTCCGGGGTTGCTTCCTTCAGCGTGGGCGCCGGTTGCGGCGCGGGGGCCGGCGCGGCGGCAGGCGCAGGCGTGGGTGCCGCTGCGGCGCTCGCGGCAGCGGCGCCACTCTTACGCAGGCGCAGCACCCCGGCGGCGAATTCGCCATCGCCGAGGATGCTGAAAAACGTACTGACGGCAAGTGAAATCCTGCCGAGGAAAGACGGGTTCGAATCTGTCATGAATGCTCCTGAGGGGCTCTGTTAAAGGACGAGCTGTCCTGGCTGCGCCGCACGCGACGGTCCAGAGGTGCCAGATTGGCTTGCTGGGCCGTTGTCATGCGTCTTTGCGAGGGTCGGCGGCAAGCATGCCGCCGAGATCTGATTCATCCGGTCTTGCGGCGCGTTTGCGCGCGCAAACCCGTATTTTGCCTTGTCGCGCGCCCAAAGCGGGCAAAGCCGGCAATTCTAGCGGTCAATGGGTGGAGATTGGCGGGCGGCGAAGGGTGCCTGCCAGGCGAGCCAGACTGCTCATTTCACGCGGCGTGCGGCCCGAATTCGGCCACCACCTGGTCGATAAACGCGCGCAATTTCGGGGTGGCGCGGCTTGCCGGGAAGACCAGATGCATGGGGCGCGCGGGCGCTTCATAGCCGTTCAGCAGGCGCACCAGCCGGCCTGCGGCGAGTTCGTCTTTCACTGCCACTTCGGGCGCGAGTATCACGCCGCCGCCATTGAGCGCGGCGGTCAGTAGCGCTTTCATATCGTTGGCCTGAAAGCGGCCGGAGATCGGCACAACATGTTCGCCTTGCGCATTGGCGAAACGCCATTCGGTCGCAACCGGCAAGCTCGTATACACGAAGCTCAGACACTCGTGCTCCGCCAGCGCTTGCGGTGTAAGCGGTTCGCCACGCTCGGCCAGGTAGCCGGGCGACGCGCATGCGATCAGCCGGTAAGGCATCAACGGCCGCGCAATCAACGACGAATCCGACAGCGAGCCGAGACGGATCGCGGCTTCATACCCTTCGTCGATCAGATCGACGAAGCGGTCGGTCACGGCCAACTCGACCCGCACTTCGGGATGGGCCTTCAGGTAGCGCGTAATCATCGGCGCGAGACAGCAGGCGCCGAAGGTAACCGGCGCGGTGATGCGCAACCGCCCGCGCGGTGAGGCGGACAGTTCCTGCGCGACCGATTCGGCCGCTTCGGCATCCGCCAGCAGCGCCTTGCAGCGCTCGTAGAAAATCTGACCGATCTCGGTGAGGCTCTGACGGCGCGTGGTCCGGTTGAGCAAACGCGCGCCGACGCGCTCTTCCAGTGTGCTGACATGCTTGCCGGCCATCTGCGAGGAGATGCCGAAGGCGAGCGCGGCCGCGGCGAACGAGCCGCTGTCGGCCGTTTTCACGAACACGGCCATGCTGGTCAAACGGTCCATTATTCCCCACTAGTGGTTTCGACAGTCGTCAAATTATGCCTGTTTATCCGGTTGAGGTTTTGAATCATAGTGTTTCTCACCGAGGGGCGTGCTCAACCGAGCGATCCCCAGAACGACATGGAGTCGTGAAACATGAAAATAGGCATTCTCGGCGCCGGCTTTATCGGCCGCGCGATGGCGACGCTCGCCAGGAACGGTGGTCACGAAGTCATGATCAGCAACTCCCGTGATCCGCAAACCTTGATCAGCACGGCCGCGGCGATTGGCTGTGCGCTCGGCACGGCGGACCAGGCGGCGAAGTTTGGCGATGTGGTGATAGTGGCCGTGCCGTTCAGTAGCATCGATGCGCTGCCGGTCGCGGCGCTCGACGGCAAGATCGTGATCGACACGGGCAACTACTATCCCGAACGCGATGGCCAGATTGCAGCGCTCGACCGTCGCTCGACGACCACCAGTCAGATGCTGGCCGCCGCGTTGCCGGGCGCCAGAGTGGTCAAGGCCTTCAACGCGATTCTGGCGAAAGACCTGGAAACGGACGGCAAGCCGGCCGGTACTCCGAACCGTCGGGCGCTGCCGTTCGCCGGCGACGACGCGCATGCCAAACAGATCGTGAGCGGGCTTCTCGATCAGTTAGGCTTCGATCCGGTTGATGCCGGGGCGCTCGCCGACAGCTGGCGCTTCGAGCGTGCGAAGCCGGTCTACTGCATTGCGCTGGATCGCGCGGGCATCGTCGAAGGATTGGCGGCGGCGAAGCGGGACGTCGAGTTGCCGCATGGGTCGTGGCGTCGTTGAATCTGGTTGCCTATGCTTATCATCATGACGACAAGGTTGGACGTGCCTGTCACGCGAGGTGTCCGTGCGTATATTGACCCGTCCGCCACGCAGCGACGGTTCATGCATTCTTCTGGAACCCATCGGAGCGCCTCATGAAAGGCAGTCAATTGACAGTGTTTGCAGCCAATCAGAGCCACCGCAAGAGTCACATGACCGTCGTCGAATGGATTCTGCACACGGCAAAAAAAGCCGGCATTCAGGGCGCCACGGTGATCGAAGTGAGTGAATGCATCGACGCGCATGGCAAGTACCACGCGGCGCGCTTTTTTGAATTGGTCGACCAGCCCGTCGTGGTCACGGTGGCCGCGGAGGATGGTCGCATCGATGCCTTGCTCGATAGCCTCCGGCACGGCGGTGTTCAACTCTTCTACACACGCTGTCCGATCGAATATGAAGTGCTTGGCGCCGACGCGGGAGAGGGCGGCGAGTAGCGGACGGGTCCCTTGCTGCGCGGCACAATCGTATGTCGCGGCGGCCGTGAGTATGTCGCCGCGGCGGTGAACTAGAATGAATCAAGCTGTGGATGACCGGGCCTGCCCCGGTCGAGCAAGGTGGAGTGACTCCGGGTAGTGGACGCAGCCACGTGCGCGCCGCTCAGAGCCGCAAGGACCCGTTGGGCGGCGGAGATGCACGATGAACGGCTATCAACTGACGTTCTATACAGAGCAGAACAGGAAGCACGGCCATCAGACCGTATGCGAATGGCTGCTGCATGAGGTTCACCAACTCGGTATCGGTGGCGCGACCGTGATCAATTGCGCTGAAGGCATCGGCCACGCGGGCTCGCATCATGCGGCGCACATGCTCAGGCTCGACGATCAGCCGGTGCAGATCATTCTTGCCGTGACTGAAAAGGAAGCCGGGCAGATCCTGGATCTCGTGCGCGCCGAAAACGTACACGTTTTCTACATGCGCTTTCCCATCGAGTTCGGCGTCATCGGTGAGGACGTACCGCACAAATCATCGAAGCGTTTTTCCCTGTTTGGCCGGTCAACGGGGTAAGCCGCATACGCAAGCCCGGTGCCGGCCTATCCGATCTGAGCGCGATCAAGCGGGGAAGTCAGTCGATGCCGACAACGCCTTCCAGGTTTCGGTTTCCTGCGTGACATAGGCGTTCTTCTCAGCGATGGCCCTGAGCGTGTCAGTGCCAAGCGGCAACCGTAGCGGAGGCGTTGGTGCGTCGACCAGTTCGATCATGGCTGCCGCGAGCTTCTCCGGGTTGCCCGGCTGCTTGTGATTCAGACTGGCAGCGACCCGGCGAACGTTTCCTGACGTCTCGTCGTAGTCCGCGATCACGTTGCCGGCAACAACCAGCGATGACGCATCCAGGAAATCCGTACGGAAGTATCCGGGCTCCACAACCGTTGCGTGAATACCGAGCGGCTTCAGTTCGCCTCGCAATGCCTCGGTCAAGCCTTCGACGGCAAACTTGGTCGAACTGTAGGCGCCGAATCCGGGTGCCGACCGATAGCCGCCGATCGACGACATATTGATGACGTGGCCAGCCCGCTGCGCGCGCATCACCGGCAGAACGGCGCGCGTGATATTCAGCAAACCGAATACGTTGGTGTCGTACATGCGTCGCACGTCGGCATCGTTGGACTCCTCGATGGCGCCAAGCAAACCGAAGCCCGCGTTGTTGACCAGAACGTCGATCCGGCCGAATTGTTCAACTGCCGCCTGAACCGCGGCCTTCGCTTGAGCTTCGTTTGTCACGTCCAGTTCCACGGGGAGGAGTGCCGGCGAGTGACCGAGGCGCTCGGCGATCGCTGCGGCATTGCGGCCGGTAGCAACGACCGCGTTGCCGTCAGCCAAAGCCGCCTGGGCGATCAGGGCGCCGAGCCCGCGCGATGCACCGGTGATGAACCAGACTCGCTTGAAACCGTTGTTTGTGTTGTTGGCCATGATGTTGCTCCTGCGTTTCGAGTGAAAGTGAACGAATAGTAGGAGCAGCGATTGGCACAAACTAGCCGCCGATTGGTAGACTGATAATCAACTTTTATTTGCTAATCCGGGTGGCCATGAACGAAGTTCGCGCGATCACGATATTCGTCCGGGCCGCGGCGCTGGGAAGCCTGCGTAAGGCAGCCGTGGATCAGGGCATCTCGCCGCAGGCCGCGAGCCACGCGGTGATGCAACTGGAAAAGGAGCTGGGTGTCCGGCTTTTCCATCGAACCACCCGCAAGCTGAGCTTGACTGAGGAGGGGCAGGGGCTTCTGGACAGCGTGAGACCTGCGTTGGCGATCCTGTCGTCGGCGCTCGACGACGCGCGGCGCTCGAAAGACGAGATTGCGGGGCCGCTAAGGGTGAGCGCGCCAAGAGCCATGGGGCACACCGTGCTGTGGCCATATTTTCTTGAATTCGCCGAATTGCATCCGCATGTGCAACTGGATGTGCAGTTCGACGACCACTTCACCGACCTCGTCAGCGATCGCGCCGACGTGGGCTTTCGTGGCGGCTCGCCGCCCTCGGGCGGCACGATCGCGCGCCGGCTCTTGCCGATTCAACTGATCATCTGCGGGGCGCCTCGCTATATCGAACGTCATGGCGCGCCGCGGACCATTGACGAACTCGACGGACACCGTTGCACGGGCTATCGACGGGCGAATACAGGCAAGCAGGCGCCGTGGGAATTCCTGATTGGTGACGAGATCGTCTATCGTGACATCGCGACAACCTTATGCGTCAATGACACGGACGCGGAGACCCAAGCCGTGCTGGCTGGACTCGCAATCGGTCAACTCGGCAGCTTTTCGGCGACCTTGCCTATCAGGCGGGGCCAACTCGTTCCGCTGCTCGTTAAGCATGTCACCCAGCGTGAGGCCATCTACATCTACTATCGCCATCGAACCGAGCAGCCGCTGCGAGTGAGGACGTTTATCGACTTCATGGTCGCGCGCCTCGCGGGGAACAAGAATTTCTATCTCGAGCCATCCGAGCTTCGAGCTACAAGCTGAGCGCGTCTGGTTCGAGCAGAGACACTACATGTTTTGGAGGTTGCGCGATGTCACCCACGCATGAATACTGGTTTCCGGCAAAACGCTATGGTTGGGGTTGGGGGTTTCCCGTGCGCTGGCAAGGTTGGGCGACGCTGATCGCATACGTTTTGTTGCTTGGTGTAGTCGTTCTACGTTTTCAACCTGCTCATCATCCGTTCACTTTCGCCTTGCTGGTCTCGCTGTTGAGTCTTGCCTTTGTGGCCGTGTGCTGGCTGAAGGGAGAGCCGCCTCGCTGGCGATGGGGTAAAGACTAAGTGTGGCGACGTACCCGTGTTGTCGGGTCACGCCGCCAACAGCGGGCTATCTGATCGATTGAATTTGCGCCTGGCTCAGCTCCCACGTATGCGGCGGTAGCGGAATGAAGTGCACCGTATCGAGGTACGCCTCGTTCGTCTCCGAGGGCACGATGGTCCAGAGCAGGAACCTGCGCAGCGCGGCAGCACTCGTAGCGTCGGGTTGCTTCGTCGACACCACCGCATACTCGTAATTGACGAGTGGATACGCGCCCGTTGCCGGCGCGAACACGAGGCTCAGACGTTCGTCAGGTGGCGTGCGCGGGCCGAGCGAGGCGGCGCCTGCCGTGACGGTGTCCTTGTTGGGCAGGACAAATTCGCCCGCGCCATTCTTGAGCGCCACGGTGCCGAGTTTCGCCGCGGCGACTTTGTCGCTAAAGCTGATGCCGACGTAACCGATCGACCAGGGCGTTGTCTGCAGCGCCTGCACCATGCCGGCATTGCCCACCGCGCTTGCGCTCCCCGGCACGGCTGGCCACGCGATGGTTGTGCCGTACCCCTTGTCGCTTTCCCAGGCCGGTGTCGAGAACGACAGGAACTGCGTGAAGACGAACGTATCGCCGGAACCTTCGGCCCGATGGATTGGCACGATGGCCTGGTGGGGCAACGCCACGCCCGGGTTGAGCGCCGCGATCTGCGGCGCGTCCCAGTTGCGAATCGCGCCCGTGTAGATCCCTGCGAGCACCGGGCCGTCCAGCTTGAGATGCGTCGCGTTGAGGCCGGGCAGGTTGTAGTTGACCGTCTGCGCAGCGATAGCGAGCGGGATGTTGATGATCTGCGGGTGCTGCCTCATATCGGCATCGGACATATAGGCGTCGGACGCACCGATCTGCACCTTGCCCGTCAGCGCCTCCTGGATACCGGCTTCCGATCCGGTCGCGCCGGTGCTAACCCGGATGCCGGGGTGCGACTTGATATACGCATCCACCCAGGTCGTGAACAACGGGTACAGCAAGGTCGAGCCGGTTTCGCTCAGTGTGAGGTCCTGCGCGTTGGCCAACGCGCCCGTCATCAAGGTAAGCGCTGCGATGCACAGCGGTGCAGCGGCGAGTTGCCGCCAGCGCGATCGCAGTATCGGGTTCTTAGGTTGCTCAGTCATGCATGTCTCCGTCGCGATACGGGGAATCCGTCGGTTGTGTGCAAGCGTCACGGCAGGATGTGAACGCGTTAGCGTCCAATCTCGTCAAGGCTCACGCCATTTGTTTCGATGCGGAAAATCCATGTCACCACGGCGCCGAGAATCGACGTGCCCACGAGAATGTAGAGTAGCGGTCCCGTGCCGATGCCTGTGAGGAGAATCGGGAACAGGAACGCGGTTGCCACCGCGCCGATCTTGCCGACTGCTGCGGCGAACCCTGCACCTGTGCCGCGAATGGCGGTCGGGAACACTTCGCCTGCCAGCAGATAGGTCTGCGCATTAGGCCCCAGGTTGGTCATGAAGTTGAACAGCATGAAGCCGGCGAAAATCACCACCGTCTTGGTGGAGCCTTCAAAACCATCGGAGAACGAAGCGAGTAGCAGACCTGCCGCACAGCCGATAAAGCCGATCACCTGCAGCCAGATCCGCCCGACCCGGTCTGCGAGGACAACCGCGAAAATGATGCCGACAATCAGCAGCATCGTGATCAGGGCCGCGCCTTTGGCCGCGAGGATATCGTTGAGGATCAGGTCGGTGATGCTGCGCACATGGTCCGGTTTGCTGCCGAACGCTGCGGCGAGGATGGTGGGTGTGAAGATGCCAATCCCATAGGTGCCGAGATCCTGCAGGAACCACGGGATCGAGGCAAGAATCGTGGCGCGCAGGTTGCGCTTCGCGAACAGCGCAAAAAAACTTTGCTTGCCGCCGTGGCCGCTGGCGGCATCATCGATGTCGCGCGACAGCGCGATGCTGGTCGGATACTGCGGCGTACGTACGAGCAGGCGTTTCGCCGCAGCTTCCGCGCGATCGACCGCGCCGCGAATATGCAACCAGCTCGGGCTTTCGGTGATGAAGAAGCGGCCGACGGTCACCGCCAGTGCCGGGATGATCGCGGTGCCGTACATCCAGCGCCACGCGTCGAGGGTCGGGATCGTCGACAGGACCAGAAAGCCCACCGCCGTACCGCCCAGCGCGCCCAACGCCTGGAAGCCGAATGCCGCCAGCACCAGTTTGCCGCGGGCGCTGCTGGGGATGCTTTCGGAGATGATCATGTGCGCGGTCGGGTAGTCGCAGCCGAGCGCCACGCCGAGCCCGAACAGGCAGATCACGAGCGAGGTGAAGTTGGTGCAAAGTACCAGCAGCACCAGAAACGCGACGAAGATGATCATCTCGACAATGAACATCCGCTTGCGTCCGAAGTAGTCGGACATGCCGCCCAGACCCACCGCGCCGACCAGGATGCCCATCAGGCTGGCGGCGCTGATGAGGCCGTTCTGTGCCGCGCCGATGCCGAACTCGCGCGAAATCAGCGGAAGCGCCACGCCTGTCATAAAGACAACAAATCCTTCGAAGAACTTACCGGCTGCCGCGAGCGCCCAGATGCGCCATTGCATGCCCGTCATCGGCACCGTCGGAAGATGGGTCCCGTCGGGCCACATTGGGCGTTCGTCAATGTACTGCTGGACTGACTTCACATTGGCGCGCCGCAAGCCCTCGGAATCTGCCACATCATGCATAATTTGCTCCCTGTGGAACTGCTGCAATGGCACGGGCGATTGAAAGCACGTCGTCAGTTTATCGGGCCACACACTCGTGTTTCGCCACGCGTCATGCGCCTCTCAGTGGCGCGCGAATCTGGAATCGAGAATCTGGCTAACGCAAGGCAGGCGGGGAGTTGGGTGAATCGACGCCGTCTCGACGCCGTGGCAGCCAGGCTGACATGGTGCAGTCCGTGGGTGTCGTGCAGATGACACAAACCTGCCACACGTCATTCGGTGCAAGTTCGCGTGTTACGTTCTTTTTCACAACGATGAGGGGCGTCGTCGCTGACGTACAAAAGTAGCAGGCAGGCGAGGCCTGCCGCTATCTCTGGCGCCGCTAAAGCCACGGTGGTTTTGCAAATATCCCGGCAATCCATTCGACAAACGCACGCGTCTTTGCCGGCTCATGTTTAATCGACGCGCGTACCACACTCACGCCCGTCTCCCCCCGAACCTGCCAGTCGGGAAGAACGTGCACGAGTCGGCCTTCTGCGAGCTCACGTCCAACCAGCCAGTCAGTTGCCATGATCACGCCGGAGCCGGCGAGCGCCGCCTGAACGACAGCTTGCGCGTCATCCATCTCGAGCCTGCTGTTGACCTTGAGCGCGCGGCTCCGGCCGTCGCGATGCAAATGCCAGACCGGATGGGTGGAAAGTCGCGTAAAGCAGGTGCATTCGTGTTGCAGCAGGTCGTCGGCCTCGGTTAGCGCTGGCCGCGCGTCGAGATAGGAGGGCGCAGCACAGAGCAATCGCCGGGTCGTCGCGAGGCGGCGGCCTATCAGACGGCTGTCTTGCATTTCGCCGATTCGCACGCCAACGTCGAACCCTTCGGCGATGAGATCGACGTACCGGTCCGAGTAACTCACATCGATCCGAATCCCCGGATAGCGGGCCAGAAATTCCGGGAGTCTTGGCGCAATCCATATCCGGCCGAACGCGACGGGCAAACTGAGCCGCAAGTGCCCGGAAGGCAAGGACGACATCGCGCGGACCGTTTCTTGCGCGTGACGCACCATATCCATGGCCTCGCGTATCCGTTCCCTGAAAAGGCGGCCCGCTTCTGTCGCTGAAACACGGCGTGTCGATCGCTCGAGGAGCCGAATGCCAAGGCGCGTTTCCAGTGCGGCGACGCGTCTTGAGACGACTGATCCGTCTCGTCCCAAGCGACGTCCGGCGGCCGAGAAGCTGCCGGTTTCAAGCACCGCGAGGAATGCCTCGCTCTGGTCCGCTTCAACACTGTCCATTGATGCACCGTGCGCAGTAATGTTATGTTTCTGCGGCGAATTATAGCGTTGGCGCCTTGTTAGGATGTCCTCCTCGCGGTCATCCCTTACGGAGGTTTTCCCCATGCGGGCCTTTCAGCTGACATCGCTATCCATCGATTCACTTCACCTCGCCGATGTACCCACACCCAAGCCTGAAGCGGGCGAAGTGCTGGTCCGCTTGCGGGCCGCGAGTCTGAATTACCTTGACCTGATGGTCGGGTCGGGGCGATTGGGACAGGCCGATATGCCGTCGTTCATCCCAGGCACCGACGGCGCAGGAGAAATCGTTGAAGTGGGCAGCCATGTCAGCGGATGGTCGGTGGGCGACAGAGTGGTGCCCGGCCTGATTGTCGACTGGGCTTCTGGTCCTCTCTCTCGTTCCACGTCAGGGAGTATGCGGGGCGTGACCATGCCGGGTTCGCTCGCGGACTATGCGGTGGTTCCGGCCACCTCTTTAGCCCGCATCCCCGAGCAATTGTCGTTTGTCGAAGCCGCCACGCTCCCGATCGCGGCAACGACTGCGTGGAATGCGATCGTCGCGGGCAACGTCCGGCCAGGTGCCGTCGTGGTGCTGTTGGGCACGGGCGGCGTGAGTCTGTTCGCCTTGCAGTTCGCGAAAGCCGCGGGTGCGCGAGTGATCATCACGTCGTCATCGGACGAAAAACTGGCGCGCGCCCGTGAGCTGGGCGCGGACGTGACGATCAACTACGTTTCCACGCCCGGATGGGATGAGGTCGTCCTCGACGAGACTGGCGGAGACGGGGCTGATCTGATCGTCGAAACAGTCGGACCGGCCACCTTTGCCCGCTCGCTAAATGCGGCGGCCTTTGCCGGGACGGTCTACGTGGTTGGCTTTGTCAGTGGGATGGAACTCTCCATTCCGGTCCTTCCGATCAATCTGAAAACCTTGCGCATCATCGGGAGCAACACGGGCTCTACCGCCAATCTCGCTGACACGGTTCGCGCGATCAAGGGGGGCGGAATCAAACCCGTTATCGACCGGACGTTCAGCTTCGAAGACACTCAGGCTGCTTACCGCTTTCTCGAGAGCGGGTCTCACTTCGGTAAAGTCGCCATAGACTTCGGTCCGCAATAACGCTTCGTACGCGTCATGACCCCGTCGTCGCCATCGAAATACCTCGTCACGGTTCGAAATGCGGTTGCATCAGGGCTTTGAACCATTCGATGAAAGTGACCCGCCGACTGAAGACACGGTATTGATCAAGTTTATCCATTGAACGTTATTGCCTTGATACACCGCTTTCGATCTCATCCTTCATCGCAGGCACCGTCTTGCGGTAGTTGCTGAGTCGGCCGGCGACAGGCTGCCGGCCGTCGCAAGCACCATCACTTCGTCGCATAGCCCCCATTGATGAGAATGGTCTGGCCGGTGATCCACCATCCGTCACTGACCAGATGACGGATAAACGGCACCACGTCATTGATATCGGTCAGGCCCGTTTTGGAAAACGATGATAGCGCCGCAGCGGTCTTATGATATGCGACCGCGTCTTCGCCTTCGGCCGGATAGAAAAACGGCGTGTCCATCGGTCCCGGGCCTACCGCGGTGACCGAAATGCCGCGCGTGCCAAACTCCTTTGCGGCTGCGCGCGTGTAATGCTCGACAGGGGCCTTGGTGCCCGCGTACGCGGCATAGAACGGCGTGAATGCGCCCAGAAGAGACGTGACAAGCGTGACGATTTTGCCGTTGTCGTTGACATGCTTGCCCGCTTCCTTGAGAAAGAAGAACGCAGTTTTCGAATTAACCGCGGTCATCTCGTCATACTCAGCCTCGCTGATCTCAACGAACGGTTTTTTCAGCACCTTGCCGACGGTGTTGATGGCGATGTCAGGTTTGCCTACCGCGGCTACCACATCGGCAAACAGTTTCTCGACCGCGCTGGCGCGGGTCAAGTCTGCCTGAAACGCCACCGCCTCGGCGCCCGCAGCTCGGATTGCGTCGACCGTGGCATCGGCTTGAGCCTGACTGCCGGCACTGTTGTAGTGAATCGCAATAGCCTTGGCGCCTTGGGCTGCGAGATCGCGGGCGATCAGGCCACCCAGATTTTTCGCGCCACCTGCGATGAGCACAACCTTGCCTTTGATGGAATGGTCTGCCATGGGAATGTCCTCGATGTTCGGGGAATTCAAGTCTACGCGGCATCTGGCGCAAAATAAGCTCCCGTGCCCTGGATGGATTATCCAGAGAATGGGTCCAATCGCCTGGAGAGTGTTTCATGCCCGAGCCGCTGGCAAACGGAGCAGGCGACAATAGACTGTGAATTTATGATTGGCTCGTGCCTACGTTCACGAATCTTGGGCGTCGCTCAAAAGCCTGGCAAAATCGCTGTACGGCGTGGAGCTTACAAGCAGTCAGAAGGAGACGGCGTGAGGGACGAACTGGAGATCGACCGGGCAGACCGGCAGGCGGCCGCCGCGAACCGCGCGGTGCTGGTGATTGCCGTCGCGCAGTTGCTCGGGACCTCGTTGTGGTTCAGCGCAAACGGCGCGATGCGGGAATTGCAGGCGAGCTGGCATCTCAGCGCGTCCGGCATAGGTTGGCTCACGAACGCGACGCAGGCGGGCTTCATTGTCGGAACGCTGCTCTCGGCGACGACCGGGATCGCCGATCGTGTGCCCACAAGCCGCGTGTTCGCGCTCTGCGGTCTGATCGGCGCGGCGCTGAATGCGCTCTTTGCACTGTGCAGTGCGGGGCTCGGTTCGGCACTTGTATTCCGCTTCGGCGTGGGTGTGGCGCTCGCCGGTATCTATCCGCTGGGTATGAAATTGCTGGTGTCGTGGGCGCCGGGGCGCGCGGCGCAAACGCTTGCGTTGCTAGTCGCCATGCTGACGCTCGGCACGGCGTCCGTGCATGCGATTCGTGCCGCGTTCTCAAGTGTGCCGTGGCAGACGGTAGTGCTGGCGTCGTCCGGGCTCGCCGTGGTCGGCGCCTCGCTGGTGTTTATGCTCGGCGAAGGGCCGCATGCACGCGCTGGCGCTGCGCGTCGCCCGGCGTTGTCCGGCGGCGTGTGGGAGGTGATCAGAATCCGCGAGTTCCGGGCCGCGGCGTTTGGATACTTCGGCCACATGTGGGAGTTGTATGCGTTCTGGACGCTCACGCCGCTCTTCGTGCAACACGCGTTGACGGGGGCAGTGCAGCCATCGGCCAGCGCGGTGGCGTTCTGGTCGTTCGCGATCATCGGCATCGGCGCGGCGGGCTGTGTATTAGGCGGCATGTTGAGCCGGTCGGCGGGCAGCGCGCGCACGGCGGCACTGGCACTGGCGACTTCAGGTACGCTATGCGCCGTTTATCCGCTGGCTTCGACGCTCGGCGCTTCGCTGCAACTCGCTTTGCTGCTCGTTTGGGGGGTAAGCGTGGTGGCCGACTCGCCGCAGTTCTCGGCGCTGTCCGTGCGGGCGTGTCCCGCGGACAAAATCGGCGGCGCGCTGACCCTGCAAAACAGCTTTGGCTTTTTCCTGTCGGCCTGCTCAATTCTCTGGTCAACAAGCGCGTATCACGCGCTCGATGTGCACGTCGCCTGGCTGCTCTTGCCAGGCCCCGTTTTGGGTCTCATTGCCATGACCCCGCTGCTCGCGAAAAAGCCGCGCTGGTGATGCGAGCGCGGCGTTTATCGACCAGCTGAAACCTTTTTATCCCATTCGCATACTATGGCGGAAAGGTTGCGCAAGTTTGCACTGTTCATGCAAAGACCCTTGTACTATATGGTTCAGCGGGAATCGGCCCGGGAGCCAGCGTGAGAGGAGCCAGCGTGTCAGCCGGCGCAAGGCGCGCCACATATTCCACGTAAAAACATGAACAATTTTATTCGCCCCCCTGTTTTCTATCCGACCTCTGTCGTTTTCGTGGACGACAACGACAGCTATCTTGATGCATTGCGCAGATTCTTTCCGGATATTTCAACCAATCTGTTCTTCACGCGGCCTCAAACCGCACTCGCTTTCATCCGCAAACATGCCCGCGAGAATTCGCTGGAGTTCGCGCCGGCGTCGGCCTGTCTGAGCGAGACTGGCCTCGAGCGGTTTGTCGAAAGCTCGGCGGAGCGCGACATCCTGGCCCGGGATTCCCGATTCGCGGAGGTGGCCGCGGTTGTCGTCGATTACGACATGCCCGGGATGAGCGGCGTCGAATTCCTTTCGTCCATATCCAATTTGCGTTGCACGAAGGTGCTCCTGACCGGCGTCGCGGATGAGACCGTCGCGGTAAAGGCCTTCAATGCCGGAATCGTCGATCTGTATCTGAGAAAAACGGATGCGGATTCAGCCAGCAGACTGGTTCATTTTCTGAAAGACGCCAAAGGCAGGCATTGTTCAGAGGCAGGCTGGTTGGGCTTAGGCGAAAACGGCACGACCTATTGCGATCCGCGAACGAGGAAGGTCATCGACGCGGTGGTGGCCGCTGAAGGCATCGTCGAGTATTACTGGCGTCCGGAGCAGAATGCCATCCTGATGTTCGACCGCGCGGGCAATCCGAGCGTTTTCCTTGCGTGGGCTGAGAATGACTGGATCTCCCAGGCGGAGATCCTGGCCGATGAGAGTGGGCCGGCGGATCTGTTGAGGAAAATGGCGGTGCGCGAGTCGATGCCTGTTTTCTGGCCGCACCTGGCCTTCCGTCCCGAAACGCACTTCAGGACAGTCAAACCGCAAACCATCCCGGACTGGGACGACGCTTTCTATTGCTGGACCCGCATAGACCCGGCCGACGTGGGTTTGAGCACACGGACGTTTGCGCAATGGCGGAGTGACCGGAATCAGCCAACTCGCGGATGACGGGTTGGCCCCTTCGCGTACGCCACTATAACAATGCCGGAATAGACCAACGTTTGCAGACACATTGAGCCACATGTACGCCATTCCGACTGCCTTTGTGTCTGCGCTGTTCGTGGTGTTCGGCCTTTACGTACTCATCACACAAGGCGTGACGCGTCTGTCAGCGCCATTCCTTTTGATGTGCGCGGCAACGTTTGCGTGGCAGGGCACATGGACCTTGCTGTTCCAGACCGAAGATCCCCACATTGCGAGCGTGCTGGTCCGGGTCGGTTATCTCTTCATTCTCTTTCTGCCGACCACGTTCTATCACTTCGTCACGGAGGTGGCGGCGAGGCGCCGCGAGCAGCCGGTATTGCTCGCGTCTTACGGCATGTGTCTTGTGCTGGCCGCGCTGCTGCCCGGCGACGAAGTGATCGCCGGCTACCGGCACTACTTCTTCGGCTACTATCCGAGCGCCGGGCCGCTGCATCCTTTGCACGTGGTGCAGACCGTATTGCTCGCCGGCCGCAGCGGCCAGCTTCTGCTCGCGGCTCGCAAGCAGGGTGGCGGCCAGGCGCGCAGGCGCCTCGATCTCTGCTTTGCCAGCCTGTGCCTATACTCGTTCGCGGCAGTCGACTACGCGGTCAACTATGGCTACGCGTTCTATCCGCCGGGTGTGCTGTTCATCGCTCTCAGCCTGGGGCTTCTCGCGATCACGATTGTCCGCTATCACCTGATTCACCCCTATGCGCTCGCGGCGACCATCGCGCACGAAATCGCGACGCCGCTGGCGACGATCGCCATGCACGCCGACGAAATCTCCAGCGTGTGGGCCCAGGTATTCAAAGGGTACCGGCTGGCCGTCACGCATGGGCTTTACGACGAGCAAGTGCATTCCGGCCAGTCCGAACGTGTCAGCCAGCTTGCCACTGCGATCAGACGGGAGGTGTCGGGCACCAGCGCGATGGTCGAAATGGCGCTCGCGTCTTTTACGCTGGATCGTCTGGACCGCACCCGTTTTAGCCCTCATTCCATGCTGCACTGTGTGGCGTCGGCGCTGGAGCGCTATCCGTTCCGTGGCGACGAACGTGCGCGTGTGACCGTGGCACCGATCGACGCCACCCTGTGCTTTTCGGGCTCGGACACGCTGGCGGTTTTTGTCCTGTTCAATCTGCTGAAAAACGCATTGCACGCTATTCCGGTGAGCGGCGAGGGCGAGATTGTCATCAGCGCGGTTCAGGAGCAAGGCTTTTGTGTGCTGCGATTCCGCGACACGGGGCCGGGTATCGCGCCCGATGTGCTGCCGCATATCTTCGACGCCTTCTTTTCGACCAAGCGGCACGGAAGCGGCGCGGGAATGGGGCTCGCATTCTGCCGCCGCGCGGCAGAGCTTCTGGGCGGCAGTATCGAATGCACTTCGATGCGCGAAGCGCACACCACTTTCACCGTGCGATTGCCGGTACCCGGCTCGCCGGCGGACCGCGCACTGAGCCAATCGCCGGCGCGTTCCAGGCGCCGGCGTCAGGCGTGAAAGTTAAGGTTGCACGTTAGTGGTTACGCTTAATAGTAAAAGTCAACGGCGAAAGTCAGGCGTTGTTATCGGGCGGCCAGTGCCGTCACCGGCAGTTCATACTCCTTGACTCGCTCGACGATCCCTTCCGGGAAGCGCCTGATCTTCCGGTCCCGTCCGACATACAGAATCTGCTGGTAGCCCTGCGAAACCTCGCGCCCATCCACGCAGAAGCGAAACAGCAGGTAGGCCGAGCACTGCTTGACCTGCACCGTGTTCAGGTAGCAATCCACATGCTGGAACGGGAAGGTTTCGTGGACGTATTCCTGGTGCGCGCGTTTGGTCACGAACATGCCGTCCGAACCCAGCAGGTCATTGTGTATGCACTCGTGAAACCACCGCTCGCGGCAAACACCCTGCCACTCGAAGTAACGCGAGAAATACGTATTCATGAACGCGTTCGAGTCCTTTAGATAAATGTCGAACGTATGGTGGAAGGTCTTCAGCGAGGCCGTGGCCAGCGGGTCTTCGGAAAGAAGGGCGGATCCCCGGTTCAGGGCGGTCGGGATTGTGTCACGCATCAACATACGATTTTCCTTTTGCAGGAACGGCTGCTTGCGGCAACCACGCATGCCTCCCTGTACGGCAGGCATATCCCATTCTGTTGGGGATGTGGGCTGTATGGCTATTGGCTGACAAACATGCGACGAAGAAAATGCGCATGCTGCATCCGTCCTCCCAGTCGGATCAAGCGCGGCCATTCCACTCCTCGGATGCTTTCAAGGCTAACCGCCAACCGTGGTAGCCTGATAATGACAGTAGGACGATAAACAATGAAAAATGGCCAATTTCGAACGGGGGAAGTGAGCGCATGTCAGATCAGAGCGATCGTCCGGATGGCCCAGCGCTTTTTGCTTTCTGGGGCGCTGATGAGCCTGAAAACGAGTTCCGGCTTGGAACGCGGGAATACGATTGGCACCGCCACGTGCGCGGTCAACTCTTCTACATCGAGAGCGGCCTGGTCCGCGTTCGCACCGCGCGCGGGTCGTGGCTGCTGCCGCCACATCGCGCCGGCTGGATCCCGCCCGGCGTCGATCACAAGGCGAGCGTGAGCGGGGCGTTGAGTGGTTGGGGCGTGATGCTAAGACCGGACGTGACCGCCGGCTTGCCGGAAGATCCATGCGCCATCGGTGTCAGCGAGATGCTGCGCGCGCTTGTGCGCCGGGCGGCAAGCTGGACCAGCCGGAACCCTCTGCAGCCTGAGCAGGAACGCCTCGTTGCGGTGCTGCTCGACGAAATCCGTCTCTCCCGGCACGAAGTGCTCCATCTGCCCATGCCGGCCGAGCGGCGGCTCCTCGCGATAGCGAACCTTCTGATTGAGCATCCGGATGACGAGAGAACGTTTGCCGAGCTTGCGTTGTGGGCCGGCCTCCCGGTGCGAACCGCGCGCAGGCACTTCCTTGCGCAGACGGGCATGAGTTTCGTGCAATGGCGCCAACAGGCCCGCCTCGCGCTGGCGCTCGAACGGCTCGCAAACGGGGAGGCCGTTGCGGGCGTAGCCGAGGCACTCGGCTACGCGACACCGAGCAATTTCATCGCGATGTTCCGCAAGGCGTTCGGCGAGTCACCAGGCCGCTATTTCACGAAGCGTAGCAATCTGGATAGGGGCGTGAGCGTGCAAGGGAAAAGCAGACTCTTCGGCTAGCCGCTCACGTCGGACGTTGACCGGCTACCGAATGACAGTGCAACAGATCACAGGATGATCATCTTGCCGGCAACGCCCGATCGCATTGTCAGTTAGCATGACAAAGTGATTTCAGGTGGGAAAAGCCGGCCGCTTCCGCGAAGTCCGGGAGGCGCCAGATTGCGCCGTTGACTCCCCATGAGCCCTCCGTGACATCGTGCACGATCACAGACGTAACCAGCCGGCGTCGGTCCGCAGGGGGTAAGGCCTGCCTGAAGGCATCGTGGACCAGGCTGACGTAGTGGGCGCGGGTGGCTGCGTCAAGTACGCCAGCCGGTAGATAAATCATCGCAATGCACGGCAAAAGCTGTGCTGTCATATCTGTGCCACCGCACGTCCAGAATCCCGGCGCGACTTCGTCTATCACGACCCAGCATAAGCTGCGCTTCTTCGGGTCGTCGGGAATCTGTTCTGCACGTGCAGCCGCGTCATTAAGCAGGCGTACTAGCGTGTCGCGATGCGAGTCGGGAAAGGAATCCTTGGGGAGCTTGACGAGAATGTTTGGCAACTGAACCTCTTCATTTATGATTTGTGTACAGGAGCTTGCATTAAAGCCCGGGGATGCGCAGAATCCGAGTGTCTGTCAGGACATCTTTCATGCGTATCCAGCCATTCTGTGATTTCACGATTCTCGTTCTTGGCGGCGCCTATCCCTCGAGCGTCGCGCTAACACTCGACATTCTGTCGGCTGCGGCGTCGGTGGCAGCACGCGTCGGCGTCGCGCCCCCTCGATGGCGTGTCTACTCGACTGCTGGCAACAGGGTGCAACTCGGGCATGGCCTCGCAATCGATGCGAAACCTTTGCCGAAGACCATGCGCGCCGAAGGCTCGATCTGGATCGTGCCGGGGCTAGGGCTGGAAAGCCCGCTCGATATTCCGGGCCGTTTGGGACAAGACGACGCGCTGACGGCAATTAAGGCTTTACGGGCTCATGCGCGGCGTGGCGGCATCGTCGCGGCGTCCTGTTCTGCTGTTTTCCTGCTGCAGGCGGCGGGTCTGCTAGCCGGACGCCGGGCGACAACGTCGTGGTGGCTAGCGCCGCTACTTCAACGTTTGGATAGAGGCTGCACTGTCGATGCAGACCGCATGGTGATTGAAGACGGCCAAGTCGTGACAGCAGGCGCAGCACTCGCGCAAACCGATTTGCTCTTGTATTTGCTCCGTGACAGGTTCGGTCCGGCGCTAGCGGATGCCTTATCTCGTGTGCTTCTTGTCGATGCCCGGCAGGCGCAGGCACCGTTCATCTCTCCGTCTTTGCTCGCCAGCGGGAGTGAGCTCATCGGCAAGGTCATCGCGTATGCAGAGGCCGCGCTACCTGAACTGCCCGGTTTGGCGGAGCTGGCGGCGCAGTTTTGCATGTCGGAGCGAACATTCACGCGTCACGTGCGGGCCGCTACGGGGCGTAGCGCGCAGGATCTGTTGCAAAGCGTTCGGCTTGGCAGGGCGCGCATGCTGCTTGCCACGAGTCGAATGACCGTCGAGCAGATTGCTGAACAAGTAGGCTACAGCGACGCAACGGCCCTAAGAAGAATGATGCGTAAACTTGTCGGCGCAACCCCGAGACAGTTCAGGCCGAACGCGTACGAAGCGTGACGTTGTCGATCGGGTATCGACAGGCTCGACAGTCTGCTTCGCGCTTTCGCAAATGGCAGCAACGGGCCTGAAGATGCGGGCGTCGCGTGTACGTCGTCCGCGCGTGGCTGGATCAGAACGGATAGGCGGGAATCCGCGACCGGGTCGTGATCCACTGCCACTCGCTGAACTGATCGGCGTTGGGGGATGCCCATCAAGGCGACACTCGAGACACGGCCAGATTTTTTCGCCAAAGATTTGACTACTACGTCAAAAAAGCTATACTGACGTCAATAGATACGGAGACTTTGATATGAGCAATATGCCAGCCGGAGCGATTCTCGAACGTCCTC
Organism: Paraburkholderia solitsugae; assembly: GCF_013177695.1. Lineage (GTDB taxonomy): Bacteria > Pseudomonadota > Gammaproteobacteria > Burkholderiales > Burkholderiaceae > Paraburkholderia > Paraburkholderia solitsugae. The sequence continues at coordinate 57,020 of NZ_WOEY01000066.1, forward strand.
ACGCGTTGACGATTGACTGGTTTCCCGATGCGCTGCCGCCTGCCACGCAGCAGACCAGCGCGACGCTGCGCACCGAAGACGGCGCGGCCACCTGCGGTGTTCTGTATCGGGGTGCATCGACGAAAACAGTCGTTTGCCTGATGCACCCGCGCGAGAACTTCACGTTCCACTATCTGATTCCCGGATTGCTGCGCGCGGGGGCGTCGGTTTGGGCGCAGGCGGCTCGCTCGGTCGGCAATGACCTCCGGCTCGAGCATGAACTTGCCTTGCACGATGTCGCGGCCGGCTTGCGCTACCTGCGCGAGGCAGGCTTCGAACGTATCGTGTTGCTCGGCAATTCTGGCGGTTCCGGACTCTATAGCTTCTACATCCAGCAATCGGCGCTTTCCGCACAAGACCGGATCGCGAGGACACCCGGTGGGCGCGCCACCCATCTGGCGAGTGCGACCCTGCTGATGGTGGACGGCATGATCTATCTGGCGCCGCATCCGGGGCAGGGCCGCTTATTGATGGGGTGCATTGATCCTTCCGTGACCGACGAAGGCGATGCGTTATCGATCGACGATACGCTGAACCCGTTCAACCCCGAGAACGGCTATTCCCGCGAACCCGGCGCGACGCGCTATAGCGCTGAGTTCGTCGCCAGCTATCGCGATGCGCAGCGGGACCGCGTAGCGCGCCTTGACCAGATGGCCCGGCAGTTGATCGCCGTGCGCCAGGACGCGCGGCAAGCCGTGAAGGACAAGCTTGCCACTCGCCGGCAGAAGCTTGAGGCCAATCACACGCCGGTCATGACCGTGTGGCGGACGGACGCCGACCTACGCTGCCTGGACGCATCGCTCGATCCGTCGGACCGTAAGCCCGGTTCGCTGTGGTCGCCGAATCCGGTCGTCTCGAACTATGGTTCGGTTGGGTTTGGACGCTTGTGTTCTCCGGGGTCCTGGCTTTCGACATGGTCCGGTCTGTCGTCGAATGCGGCGCTGGAAGGCACCGTGCCCTCGGTCACCGTGCCCTCGTTGCTGGTCGAATACACCGGTGATCAAACTACTTTTCCATTAGCCATTGCCGACATTTTTGCCGGTATCGGTTCGAACGATAAGACCCACGTTCGCGTGCGTGGCGATCATCACGGCAGACCGCTGGATGACGGGGATGAACCCGGGCGGGCAATTGCCGCGCGAGCGGTCGGCGCATGGCTGCATGAACGGTCTTTTTTGTAACTCGGGAGTTGACGAATGAATCAATCAGTACCGCTTAGGCTGTCGGGCGTCGATCACACGGCGCGCCCGACGTGGAAGCTGCGCGAAACCATCGAGTTCTATCGCGACACGTTGGGTCTGCCGCTCGTCCACACGATTTCCGCGCGAGGCTGGGGCCCGGAGAGCCACCCGGACTTTCTTCATTTCTTCTTCGACAGCGGCAACGGCAGCACCATCGCCTTTTTCTATTATCTGGGCGAACCACGGCCGCAAGAGCGCCGCTTAATGCCGCCCACGCCAGACGACCACGTATTCGATGCGACGCACACCGCGTGGCTCACCGACAGTGCCGAACAGTTACTGGCCTGGAAGGAGATGCTCGAGGCCAAGGGCGTCGAAGTCTCATCGACAACTCAGCACGAAGTCATCGAATCGATCTACTTTCGCGACCCCAACGGCTATTTCATCGAGATCACAGTCAAGCTGCGCGAACTGCAATCGCTGGACGCGCGGGATGCGGCGCTTACCCTGGAGGCCGCGATCATGGCGGAACAGGCTGCGACCAGTCACGAGGGCCAGGTCCGGCGGATCGACGCGGTATGGCAGGAAAAGGGCAGACTACTAAGTGGGCAATGCGGCGTAAAGAGCGAAGGCCCCGGCATTTTCGTGCCGGCGCTGGCGGAGTTTGCAAGCCTGGTTGATGCAGCGCGGCGCAATCCGGGTTATCGCGTATCACAGCCGTCGCCGGGCTACTTTCTGATTGAATCGAAAGAGGCGCTCGAGTTCAACCGCAAGGAGCTAGGTTTGAAACCGGCCGTCTGGTATGGATTGTTCACCGGCGGGTTGTGCGGGCGCATCGATACGTTTGACAAAGACCGCGTTCGCATCGTCGAACAATAAGAACGGGTCGACTCGAGAAGACAGACATGGCAGGTATCCATTATCCGCTCGAAGGCGTCGCGTATTGCGAGCCGTCGGTTGCTCAGCACTATTTTCAGGTTGGAGCGTGGATCGACAGGACGTTCGGCCAGGCGCTCGCAGAGACGGCACAGCGCCTTCCCGACAAGCTGGCATTGATCAGCGACGAGCGCAGCATCACGTTCCGCGTGCTGGATGAACAAAGCGACCGTCTGGCCGCGGCCTTGCTCAAACTCGGACTCGAACCCGGAGCGCGCGCCGTGTTCCAGATGGGAACGACGATCGACACCGCACTGGCTTTGTGTGCTTGCTACAAGAGCGGCATTGTTCCGGTCTGCGCGCTGCCGCAGTACCGCGAGGTCGAAATCGGCAAGCTGGCGAGCCTGTCGTTGCCACAAGCGTATTTCGTCCAGGCCGACGTGGGACAGTTCGACCTGGTCGGCTTTGCGCAGAAGATGTGCGTCGAGCATCCGTCGTTCAAACATCTGGTCGTCGCGCGCGGTGACGCGCCGGCGGGAGCGCATTCGATGTCCGCATTGCTGGAGTCGATCTCGCTGGCTGATGCGAGGGCCGTTCTGAGCGGTGTGCACATCGGCTCGGAAGACGTGTTGAGCTTCCAGCTCTCTGGCGGCACGACCGGGGTGCCCAAGATCATCCCGCGCTTTCATGCCGAATACCTCGCGCAGGCGGAAGCCTGGTCCAGGCACGTGGAGGCGGGCGAACACGCCACGCTGATCTGGTCACTGCCGTTGCTTCACAACGCAGCCCATCTGTATGCGCTGGTGCCCACGATATCCCTCGGGCAAACCACCGTATTGATGCCGAAGGTCGATATCGTGCGAATGGCGGAGCTGATCGAGCAACATCGCGTGACGCATGCCGTTTCGATCGGACCGGTCGCGCCGCAGATCATGGCGTGCGCCGAAGTGCTCGACTACGACCTGTCGTCGCTCAAGCTGTTCTTCTGTCTGACCCGGGCCGAAGGGCTCGAAGCGTTTCTCGGCGTGACCAGTTCGAACATGTACGGCACGACCGAAGGATTGCTGATCGGTTCGGGGCCGGCTGCCGGCGAATTCGTGCGTCATCACACGCATGGGCGATCAGGCTGCGAACATGACGAACTCGTTCTGCTCGATGCCGACAGTGAATCGCCGGTCGCGCAGGACGAAATGGGTGAACTGTGTTTTCGTGGTCCGTCCAGCCTGAGAGGCTACTACAACGCGCCCGAGGCCAATGCCACAGCCTTTACGTCGAAGGGTTTCTTCCGGACCGGGGACATGATGCGCGCACATGTCATCGACGGCGTGACTTACTTTTCGTTCGAAGGACGCCTGCGTGACAACATCAATCGCGGTGGCGAGAAAATCGGTGCCGAGGAAGTCGAAGCGTTGATGAGCCACCACCCGGCGGTGCTGGACGCAAAGCTCGTGGCGATGCCCGATCCGTTTTACGGAGAAAAGGGCTGCGCGTTTCTGATCGTCCGTGAAGGACATGCCGCGCCCGATATCCCGCAGATGATCGACTTCCTCTCGTCGCAGGGACTCGCGAAGTTCAAGTGTCCGGAGCGGATCGAAATCGTGGATGAGTTTCCGGTCACGCGGGTCGGCAAAGTCGACAAGCCCGCCATGCGCCGGATCATCGCGCAGACCATCGAGTCCGAAGCCGCGGCGAATGTTTCACCTTCCAGACAGGATCATTGACATGAGCAAGATCGCCTACCGGATCGGCCAGATCGTGCCGAGTTCCAACACGACGATGGAAACCGAAGTGCCCGCCTTGTTACGGCTCCGTGAAACGCTGGCGCCGGAACGCTTCACGTTTCATTCGAGCCGCATGCGCATGCACAAGGTGACGAAGGAGGAACTCGTCGCCATGAACAAGGAAGGTTTGCGATGCGCCGCGGAGCTCGCCGATGCCCGCATGGACGTGATGAGCACCGCCTGTCTTGTCGCGATCATGGCCATGAGACCGGGATATCACCGCACAGTGGAGAGGGAGTTGGCCGAGGTGGTCAAAGCCAATCAGTGCGATGCGGCGGTGATGACTTCAGCGGGAGCGCTCATAGAAGGTCTGAAGATCATGGGCGCCCGCCGAATTTCATTGATGGCGCCTTACATGAAACCGCTGACCAAACTGGTGGTGGAATACATCGAGAGCGAAGGGATCGAGGTGGTCGACGCGCTCTCATTCGAGATTCCCGATAACCTGGACGTGGGACGGCGTGATCCTATGCAGCTTCTGCAAGATGTGGGGACGCTTAACGTGGCGAATGTCGATGTCGTTGTCGCGTCGGCCTGTGTGCAGATGCAATCGCTGCCGGCTATCGATGTGATCCAGGCGCGGCTTGGCATTCCGGTGACGTCGACCTCGGTGTGCACGACGCGGCGGATGCTCGACAAGCTGGGACTCGACGCAAAGATTCCAGGCGGAGGCGCGTTGTTGACGGAAAAGTTTGCGACGCCAGTGGCGCCGGCCGAGGCCTGACATGACCGCCGTCGAGGGTCTCGACACAGGCCCGAACGTCGTTCGATCGCCATACCCGTGGAATTTCGCAACCGTTTGATGGAAGTCGCCGCGCAGCGCATGGCGCTCGAGTCAGACGCAGGAGATTGAGGATGAACATCAATATCGTAGGAGGAGGGCCCGGCGGGCTGTTTCTCTCGTATCTGGTCAAACGACGCTTTCCGGAGTGGACGGTCCGGGTCTTCGAACAGAATGACGCCAGCGCCACTTACGGTTGGGGCGTGGTGTTTTCGGATGTCGCGTTGTCGTTTCTCGAGAAATCGGACCCCGAGTTCTTCCGTCGGTTTACCGGCGGGCACGTGCGTTCGGAGCACATGGAAATCGTCCACCGCGGCGTGCATGTGCCGATCCATGGCAACTGCTTTTCGCGAGTCGCCCGCATTGCATTGCTGCAGTTTCTGCATGCCGAATGCAGATCGGCGGGCGTCGATCTACAGTTCAATGCTCGCGTGGATGATCTGGGCGCATTGCGTCAGGCTGATCTCGTGGTGGTGGCAGACGGTGTGAACAGCCGGACTCGCGCGCAATATGCGGATGCGTTCAAACCGTCGTTCGTGCAGCGTCGCAACAAATTTGCCTGGTACGGAACCAGCAAACCGTTTCATGCGGTCTCGCTGATCTTTCGCGAAACCGAATTCGGTGTTTTCATCGCCCATAGTTACGAGTACGCCGACGGGATGAGTACGTTTCTGATCGAAACGGATCCGCAGACGTGGGCACGCGCCGGATTAGGCAAGATGAGCGATGCGGACAGCCGGGCGTTCTGCGAACAGGTTTTCGCCGACGACCTGGACGGACACGGTCTGTTGTCGAACAAGTCAACATGGTTTGAAGCCGTGACCGTCAAAAACGAGAACTGGCATCACGAGAACATGATTCTGATCGGCGATGCGCTGCGTTCGGTGCACTTCTCGCTCGGCTCCGGTACACGCATGGCGATGGAAGATTCGATCGCGCTATACGAAGGGCTGTGTGCCCACACGACTGATCTCAAGGCTGCGTTCGAGTATTTCGAGGCGTTGCGCCGCTCGGCTTCGGATCGTTTCCAACTGGCCGCGGCTAAGAGTCTTGATTGGTATGAAAACGTCGGTGACAAACTACATCTCGATCCGGTCAGCTTCACTTACGACTACATGCGTCGTACCGGACGTGTCACGCATGATGATTTGCGCAAGCGCGACGCCGAATTCGTTCGGCAATATGAATTGCTTCACGGCGATGCGGTGAACTGAAGCTGCGACTGACGCACGCTTTTTTTTGTTCGAAATTTGTCGTTGTCGTCAAATAAAAGATATGGAAGTCAATTGAATGATGGGTGAGTAGCGCGGTAGCGACGCGCCCACTTACGCCAATCAGCACCCACTATAGAAATCAGGTTTGGAGACAGTCATGGCATCGCCAGGTGAAGAGACCGCATTTTCGTTGTTCGACGGCCGGCCTGTTACCGCCATGCAGTGGCGCGTGCTCGGCCTATGCGCGTTGTGCATGGTGATCGACGGCTTTGATGTTCAGGCGATGGCTTATGCCGCTCCGACGTTGATAAAAGCCTGGGGGTCCAGCCGCTCCGTGTTGGGGCCGGTGTTCGCAGCCGGCTTGCTGGGCATGTTCGCCGGATCGCTGGCGCTCGCGGGATTTGCTGACAAGATCGGCCGCCGTCCGATGCTGATCGCGGCGACCGCCTGGATCACGCTTTGCATGACGCTTACGCCGTTCGCCAACTCGATCGACGCACTGATCGGCATTCGTTTTGCCGCTGGTATTGGCATGGGCGCGATCGTTCCGAATGCGATGGCCCTCGCAGGCGAATACAGCCCGGCACGCATCCGCGTGAGCCTGATGATGGCGGTATCGTCGGGCTACATCGTCGGCGGGGTGATCGGCGGCGGGATCGCGGCGCTCGTGATTGCGCCGTTCGGCTGGGGCGGCGTTTTTTACGCGGGCGCATTGCTCACAGCGCTGTTGTCCCTTTCAATGTTCGCGGCGCTTCCCGAATCGCTGCAATTTTGCCTGCTGCGCCACCCGCAAGCGCCACGTACCTTGCTACTGCTGCACCGGGTGGCGCCGGGGGGCGCCATGCCCACGCTGCCGCTCGCGAACAGCGTACTCAGCGGCAACACGCTGGCGATGCTGCTGGGCGAAGGCCGTCGAATCGTCACCCCTCTGCTCTGGGTTGCGAACTTCGCCAACATGCTTTGCGCGTACTTTCTCGCCGCATGGATTCCCGTGTTGATGAGCGGTGCAGGCTATTCGTCCAATCGAGCAGTGTTGGCAGGCACGGCGCTGTGGCTTGGCGGTCTGCTGGGCAATTTCGCGCTCGGCATGCTGATCGATCGGCGCGGCTTTGCTGCTGTGTTGTTTGCCAATTTCGCCCTCGGGGGCATCGCCATCGTCGGCATCAGCTACTTTCATGCGGTGCCGCTGACCGCCGTTCTGTGTATCGCATTCGCCGGATTTTGCATTCTGGGCGGCCAATCCGGCCTGAATGCACTGGCGGTCACGATTTATCCGACACGAGCGCGTGCTACCGGCGCGGGCTGGGCACTCGGTTTCGGCAGGCTCGGCGCGGTGCTTGGGCCGCTGGCCGGCGGGCAGTTGATGGCGCTCGCGTGGAGCGTCGATCGAACCTTGCTCGTCTCAGCGGTGCCGACCGTGTTGGCGGCGGTGGCTGTCGGCAATCTTGGCCGTCTGCATGAGCGGCGCGTGAAGCGGATCCCGGCCTCTGGGGAGAACGTGCCAGCCCGGCACGGCACGTCCAATCCGCTGGACAAACAGGCATAGCCGACGATAGAGCGAGTCACTGAACCTGAGAGTTTCGTGAGCGTTTTGATTCAATACGCGCACAGCGACGCATGACGCCGGCGCATGGGCTAGGTCAGGGTTCGAGGGGTTGAACGGGGTGGCCTGAGCGTTACAATCACGCAAACACAACACTACGGTAAGGCGGCAATCTGGCCGTCAACCGCTATCAGGAGTGGTTTCGTGGCAAAGGTGAATGCTGACGGACAAAAAGAACAGATCCTGAACGCCGCGGCCGCGCTCTTCATCGAGAAGGGTTTCGGCGGTGCGTCGATGCAGGAAATCGCCGAGGCGCTCGGCGTGACGCGTACGGCGGTCTATTACTACTTCAAGAACAAGGACGAGATACTCACGGCGTTGGTCGAGGAGGTCACGTTAAGAGCGAGGCGGCTGTCAAGCGAGGCGGTTGCCGAACCGGATGCGGACCCGAAAGAGCGCCTGCGTCTGCTGGTTCATCAGCATACGATGCTGATTCTGAGCCACTATAACGAATTTCGCGTGATTCATCGCACTGAGCAGCAGTTGCCCGAACGCGCGTATCGTGCGAACGAAGATGCCAAGCGCGCGGTGTTGAACAACTTTACTTCGGCAATCGAAGCAGGGGTAAGCGCCGGGGTGTTCCGTGTCGTCGACGCCAAGGTCACGGCGTTCACGCTCATCGGCATGTGTAGCTGGCCCGCGTTCTGGTACAAGCCGGAAGGGGCGAGCAGCGCGATCGAGATTGCCGACACGATCGCGGAACTCGCTGTGCAATCGGTCGTGCGGCCGGCCAAGCGGCAATTGAAAGGCAACAGCGCCGTAAGCGAAGCCTTGGCGCTGTTGCGCGAGGATCTGGATCATCTCTCGCTGATGATCAACAAAACGCCGAAGGCAGGCTAGTTTTTTATCGGCCTACGGTTTGACGCTCTCGCTGCCCGCAACCGGTGTCCAGTTGGCGAGCGGTGTGCGATCGCATTGCGGCAGATCCATCGTGAAAGCGCTCTCTTCGATGTCGCGTAGACGTAACTCGCATCTCGAGCCCGTTCCAATGCCTGTTCCTCAGTACCGTTGAGCATCATGTTCAGGAGTTGCTCATCGTAGGGATGGACGGAGGTAATGGAGGAGACGGCAACGGCGCGGGGGGCGACGACTCTATCTGGCGATTCAGTTGGCGTTCAGACCGGCAACACGCTGTATGTCGGACCGTTTATGGGCGATCGTTTGCTCAAGATCGATCTTTCCGGGCGTCGCTAGCAGCGTGGTCTGGCGGACCACGCGAGTCCGGCGCGCGGGACAGGTCACCCGGTTGCCGTCAGCATCAAAATGTAGGTAATTGTCGAGACAATGATGACGCCCACACCGATAAGGACCTTCGTGTTGTTGAACTCGACGAGGCCGAATACGCATATAGCGATGCCGAAAACCGCCATCAAGGTGCCGAGCGCCGCAAGCACGACGCACACTTTGCTCCCCGTTGTTTCCTCCGGGTTTGCAGGCGCGTCCAACTGGTCAGGTTTCATGTTGAATCCTTCCGCGATACGAGCGCGCAGCCTCGAGCCATCAACGACCGGCGGGGGAGATTCTGCGGGCAATCTGGGGCCCCTGCGCGCCGGTACTTTCATTGTAGGAAGTCTGCCTTACACATCAATACGCGTTGCGCCTGTCGTGAACCGGCTTGCCGGATTTCCCCGGCTGCACCGTTCTGAACCGCGTTGAGCCGGACTATCGCGGGGTGATGTGAGTCCCCGGATGGAAACCCACGACGAGCGTGATGTAGACGAGGGCGGCGAAGACGCCGGCCAGCGTGCCGAACAGGTCCCTCGCGCCCGCGCCGCGTCGGAATTGGATCGGAATCCCCACCAGCAGGTACGCGATCGAGAACACGATGGCGACCATCAAAGGCGGGGGCGCGAGTGAGACAACGAAGTCGGCCAATGCGCGCATGCGCAAACCCTGGAGAAGTCCGGAACAGCCGCGTTCCCCCCGCGGCGAGTTCCGGTGATTCATACGACGGAGGCACAGCGCGCCGGGCAAAGCGCCAGTCCACGCGATTCTGCGACTAAGAAACCCGTTAATGAAGCTGGGCGACCAACGCGTCCGCCCCCTTGTCGAGGCCGGTCTTCGCAGCGCTCAACGAACCGAAGGCTGCCGGCAGGTTCATCGCATTGGGATATTGCTTCGAAACGTATGCCTTCAGCAGTTGGCCGCTGGCGCCGTCATAGACTTCCACGGCGTAGGAAACCGAACCGCTGAACGCACCCTGGCCACCGCGGATCGACTGCACGCCGTTATAGAGATTGCCCGCAAGGTCGAAATGCATGACCTGTCCAACCAGCAGCGTTGTCTTTTCGGCGCCCGTCAGTGTTAGCTTGACCCGCAGCGTGTTGGGGCCGGGCTGCTTCGCAACATTGAACCGTGTCGCCAGTTTTTCCGAAAACGTCTTTCCCATGTAATCGGCAAGCGCGGCCCGGTCGACGTCCTTCAGGTCGCCGAACTGGTTGTCATTGCCTTGATAGACAACGACCGGATCCAGCAAGACCTGTGTGTATCGCGACCAGACCACGGGGGCCGCATAGGTGTAGGGCACCTTGCCTGAATCGTCACCGCGGTTCTGCGTCAACTGCGGCGAGGATGAGATGCCTGTATAGGCGACCGGTTGCACACCCGCGCACGCAGTCAAGGTCAGCACCGCGGCGGCGGTGAAAAGAAGAGGGACGAGGTTTTTCCTGAGCATTTTGTGTTCCTTGAGGGGCAAATCGGGTGTGGGAGCCGTCCTGTTACGGACGGGACCGATGAGGCCGAACAGTAGCATCGCCGCTTTTATTTGTAAACCGTCTATCCGGCTTGTTTGTGAGCTATTCGGCACGGTACAATTCCACTCCTCAGCGCGAACCCTCTTGAGCAGACGGTTGGCGAGACTGCTCGCAGACCCCGATTCACTGCATCGAATGACTTGCCAAACACCCTAGCTACGCGGCAGTTATTGGGCCAGCGCCGCAATCATCGCGATTTCATCAATATCGATAATGGATAACCAGACCCGTTCGGAGATGTCCCGCAGAAGGGCGATTGAAGCTGCTTTCACCATCCTCACCCGGGAAGGTGTCGGTGGACTGACATTTGATTCGTTGGCGCGCGAAAGCGGCATCAGCAAAGGCGGACTGCTGCATCAGTTCCGCACCAAGCACGGCGTGCTTTGCGCGCTGCTGGAACATCAACGGCAGCAGTTCGAGCACATTGCGCGCGACTATATGGCGAAGGAGGGCGCGTCGAAGGCCGAACCGAACCTGGCAGCCCAGATTGCGATTTATCGGGAATCCGTCAATCAGCCGCATTCCGTGGCACGAGCCATTCTCGCCGCGATTGTCGAAAATCCGACCTTGCTTGACGACATGAAGACGTCTGACGCAGCGAAAATGAAGGCGTTGCAAGACGAAGCGACCGACCTGGATTTGTCGTTGTTGCGATACTTTGCTGCCAGCGGACTCGCATTTCACTCTCTGTTGGGATTGTCACCGTTGGGTGATTCAGATCGCAACAGGCTGTTCGACCGTCTCCTTGACGAAGAAAGTTGGCAGGCCCAGAAGGTGCCGCCAAAACGCCGTAAACGGTCCGCGGGCTGATACAACGGATCAAGGCTAAAGCGGCCGGCTGGGAACTGGCGATATTGCGGTGAGCAGCACCGTTCACGACGCTCAAAGCTACTGAGCGTCGTGTGCGCTCGAATGTTCGGTGTCCGTAAGGAATCCGCCGCGCCTGGAGGCTTGATCGCGACGGACGGCCCGCTTCGGTAGCAGCGTCGCGTGAGTCCGATCCGCAAACAACCCGTCTGGACGGTTTACATGTTCAAATGGCAATGTTAGGCTGGCGCCTCACATGAGTTTTGAATGAGGGTCGCGCGCTTCTGGGTGATGCGCCCGCAAGCGGATGCCGAAAATGAATGAAACCGAGTTAATCGCGTGTCACGAATGTGATTTGCTCCAATGGAAGGCGCCGCTATTTGAACGCGGTACCGCGCGCTGTCACCGGTGCGGTGCGGCCCTCTACCGAAGCCTGCCGGCCACCTACGATCGCGCTCTGGCGTTCACCCTGGCTGCCGGGATCCTGTTCGTGGTGGCCAACTGTTTTCCGATCGTTGGACTTTGGGTCAAGGGCGCGCTCGTCGAAACCACGCTGTTTGGAGCAGTTTCTTCGCTGTACGCCGACGGTATGTGGCCCATAGCAGGTTTGGTCTTCGTGACGACGATTCTGATGCCGGCACTGAACATGGCGGCGGTGATCTATCTACTCTTGCCGCTGCATATTGGTGGTTTGCCCCAACGTCCCGAGATTGTGCTGCGTGTGCTAAGGCATGTCGCGCCTTGGGGAATGATCGAAGTGCTCATGCTTGCGATGCTGGTTGCGCTCGTCAAACTCCAGCACTTCGCGACCGTCGTCCCTGGCGTCGCGATTGGGTCATTCGGCGTGGTGATGGTGCTGCTCGCGGCAGCGGCTGTTTCGTTCAATCCGCGTGATATATGGGCGCGTATCGAAAGTGTGCCAGGCGTCGACGTCGCGTCGCACGGCGTCAACGTGGCTACCGCCGCACGCGCCGGTCTGTTCGTTTGTCACGACTGCGGCTTGATGTCAAAACCGCCCGGTCATGTTCGTGGCGGGATATGTCCGCGTTGTAGCGCAGTGTTGCACCTGCGCAAGCCCAATAGCCTCGCACGCACCTGGGCATTCCTGTTGGCCGCAATGGTTCTCTATATCCCGGCCGTCCTCCTGCCAGTCACGGTCACCAGTACTTTGCTCAGCGCGCAATCCAACACGATTCTAAGCGGTGTTGTGTTTCTCTGGACCTCTGGATCGTGGGCGCTTGCCACGATCGTTTTCATCGCCAGCATCGTGGTGCCCATGCTCAAAATTCTGTCGTTAGCCTATCTCGCCTGGAGCACTCAGTTGCGCTCGTCCCTCATGCCGCGCAAGCGGACACGTATCTACCGGTGGGTGGAATTAGTCGGCCGTTGGTCAATGCTCGATATCTATGTCATCACCATCCTGGTCGCGCTCGTGCAATTCGGTTCGGTTGCAACGATCGACGCAGGTCCCGGGTCGATTGCATTCGGCGCGGTAGTCGTGCTGACGATGTTCGCCGCGCTGTCGTTCGATCCACGGCTCATATGGGATGCAGTGGAGTCGGAAAGTGAATGAGTCGCCCGGGCAGATCGATGAGCAAAGTGCGTCCATCTTTCCAGCAGCCGTTGCTGTCAAACAATCGAAGTGGCGCCTGCAGCTTGTGTGGGTGGTGCCGATTGTCGCACTCCTGATAGCCGGCGGGCTGGTCGTGCAATCCGTCATGAAAAGTGGCCCAACCATCACGATCAGATTTTCGACGGGTGAAGGTATTGAGGCTGGCAAGACCAAGATCAAGTTCAAGAATGTCGATGTTGGCGTGATCAAAAGCGTCGAACTTTCCGACGATCACAAGACCGTGATTGCCAGCGCCGAAATGTCCCGCAACGCTTCCAGCATGCTCGTCGACGATACCCGCTTCTGGGTTGTTCGACCGCGCATCTCCGGAGGAACGGTATCGGGCATAGGTACGTTGCTGTCGGGGTCCCACATCGGCATGGACATCGGGACGGCGCAGAAAGCGCGCAGTGATTTCGTCGGACTGGAGTCGCCACCGGTCCTGGCCTCGGGGGCGCCCGGACGAGCGTTCGTGCTTAAAAGCGACAACCTGGGCTCGCTCGATATCGGTTCGCCCGTATTCTTCCGGCGGCTCCAGGTCGGTCAGATCGTTTCCTTCGCGCTTGATCCTGAGGGTGCGGGAATGATCATCCATGTCTTTGTCAATGCGCCTTACGACCGCTACGTGACGAGCGACACGCGCTTCTGGCACGCGAGCGGTGTGGATGTGACGCTGGATACGACTGGCGTAAAGGTCAACACCGAATCGCTGGTGTCGGTCCTGATCGGCGGCCTCGCATTCGAGAACCCATCTGGCGCGACAAACAGGGTTGAAGCAGACGCGCAGCATCAGTACGACCTTTTCGCAGGCCGGGCCGAGGCAATGAAGGAGCATGACGCGATCGTCGACAAGTACGTGCTGAACTTCAAGGAGTCTGTGCGCGGATTGACTGTCGGGGCGCCCATCGACTTCCGTGGGATAGTGATCGGCGAGGTCTCGGCGATCAACACGCACTTTGACCCAGCAACAAAGGAATTCAGTATCCCCGTCGAGGTCAGCATTTTTCCTGAACGCCTGATTTCACGCGACGACTCCGGAAGCGCCATTGGGGCGATACCGTCGAAGCGGAAAGAGTTTGCAGACTACCTGGTGAAAAAAGGGCTGCGGGCGCAACTGAGGACGGCGAGTCTGCTTACGGGTCAACTCTATATCGCGATCGATTTCTTTCCTTCGGCGCCGAAGGCAAGCGTCGACTGGCGTACAAAGACGCCTCAACTGCCAACGGTACCGGGCAACCTGCAGGGCTTACAGGACTCCATCACAAGTCTCGTCGCGAAGCTGAACAAGATCCCGTTTGAAGGAATCGGCAACGACCTGCGCAAAACGCTCAATGACGCGGATACGCTGATGAATACGATCAATACCGGCGTGGCGCCGGAGGCAAAAGCGACGCTGGCCACAGCACGTGAAGCGCTCACGTCAGCGAATCGCGCGTTGCAAGGCGACTCGCCATTGCAGCAAAGCACTGCGGAAACCATGCGCGAGTTGTCGCGGACAGCGGCCTCGTTCCGCGCGCTGGCGGAGTATCTCCAACGCCATCCAGAAGCGCTGCTCCGTGGCAAGACCGAGGACAGGTGATGAGCAGATATCAAACGTTATTTCTGACGACAATCGTGTTGACCGTGCTCGCCGGATGCGCAACGTCGCCGGCGTCAAGTTTCTACACATTGAGCCCGGTTCAAGCGGTGGGACAGCCGCAACGCGCCGATCCGATCTTGATCGCAATCGATCCGGTGACGGTTCCCGAACTGGTCGATCGACCGCAAATCGTATCCAGGCTGGATGCCAACCGCGTGTCTATCGATGAGTTCGCGCGCTGGGCTGAGCCATTGAAGCGTCAGATTTCACGCGTACTGGCAGCGGATCTCGCGCAACGCATACCCGGCGCGATCGTATCCAGTTATCCGCAACGTGTGGACGAAAACGCCTACCGCGTGTCGGTTGACGTGCAGAGCTTCGATTCGTCGGCCGACGGCACAGTGATGCTGGCCGTTATCTGGTCGGTGCGTCAGCCGAAGCGCGGGGAGAGAATCAGCGGACAAACGGTTGTGCACGAGCCCGTGAACGGACCTGGCTACGACGCCCTGGTAGCGGCGCACAGTCGAGCCCTTGCGTCCGTGGCAGGTGACGTCGCCGTAGCGGCGCGGTCGGCTATGCGGCCATGAGACGAGGGATGCGTAGCCATGTCCGGGTGTACCGAGAGGCTGTTCGCTACACCATGATGAACCCGTGCCGCATGCCCAGCATCACCGCTTCGGTGCGGCTTGTTGCGCCCAGCTTGCCGAAAATGGAGGAGAGGTGGAATTTCACGGTGTTGTCGGAGATGGCGAGTTGGCGCGCGATCTCCTTGTTGCCGAGCCCTTCGGCGAGCATCGTCAGCACTTCGATCTCGCGTAGAGTCAGGGCTTCGATGTGCACTGCGGACGCCAGCGGGCGAGGCGGCTTCCGCCCGGCCAGCAGCCTTGCGAGAATATCCGGCGGCAGCACGCAAAGACCCGCGGCCGCCGCTTCGATCGCGGCGACGATCTCGCCTGGGGTCGCGTCTCGCGACAGGATCGCCATCACGTTGTCTGGCAACGCCTCATGGACCCAGTCGATGTCCGTCTCGTCGGTCAACAGGACGAGCGCCAGAGGCGCTTGCGTTGCATCGAGCGCTGCCTCGAATCCGGACCTGAGCGCGTCGCTCGCCTCCGGCTCCAGGTCGATGATGATTACATCCGGCAACGAACCAGCGAAGCAGTCGGCGAGCGTTTCACTGTCGGATGCGCTGCCCACAAACCTGAGTGCCGGAGTCGCGTCGACGAGCGCTTGCAGGCACGCGCGCACCTGCGGCGCTGCGGCGATAACGGCGACCCGGACCGGCCTCATCTGTGCCATCTGCCCACCCGTCACTTGACTGGTTGCCTGAACCCTAGCGGCACGAATTGCGTTGTGGGCGTTCGCCGACGATGACCGCACACTCGTGGCGCTCCCCGCCGCGAATCAGCGCAATCTTCAGCGCCTGTCCGATGCGCTCGGAACCTAGCGCGTCGTGCACGTCGTCCATATCGCGGCATGGCTTACCATCCAGCTCGATCAGCACATCGCCGATCAGCACGCCGGCCCTGTCTGCCGGCCCGTTCTCCGCGAGCGAAACGACCAGCAAGCCGCGATCGGATGACAGCGTCATTTTCTGCATCCACGCTTCTGACAGGTTCACTGGCTGCGTGCCCACGCCGAGGTAGCCGCGTGACACGTGTCCTTTGGCCAGCAGTTCTTCGGTGATGCGCGCCACGGTTGTCGCGGGAATCAGGATGCCGGCGCCGCGTGCGAGCGCCGATGTGCAGATGCCCATGACCTGTCCGCGCATATCCGCGAGGGCCGCGCCCGAGAACCCCGGGCGCAGGCCGCCGTCGAGCCGCACGAACGCATCCAACTGCCCACCACGCCACGTCCGCCAGGGACCGCCGACGGCGCCGACCACGCCGAAATCGGCACTGGTGCCAGGCCCGTCAACCCGCGCGACCGCGAGCACCAGATGACCTGCCTTGAGCGAGCGGGCATCGCCGGACTCGACCGGGTCGAGGTCCATGCCGTCCAGTTTGAGCACGGCGAGATCGGTGCCCGTGTCCCGCCCCGCGAGAACCGCGGCGACGCTCCGGCCATCGGCCAGCGTGACGTTGATCCCGTCTTCGTGTTTGAGCGTGTGCGCAGCCGTGACGACGACGCCATGCCGCCAGATTACGCCACTTGAAGGAATGCGATGCCGCCCGTGCACCGCGACGACGTGCTGCCCCACGCGCTCGACGATGTCCGCCAGGTTATCGGAAAGGTCCAGCAACGGATTTCCGCCAGACGTTGAGGTTTCCATGTCATTTCTCCTGCGATATGGAACGCGATCCGCTCGTGTTCCGCGCCCCTATATGCGCGATTCTTCGCAAGCAAGGTGCCGGCGAGCACATTCAGAATGACAGGACGACCTCGGGCGCACACCACCCGAATGGGTAGTCGGCTGGATGCAATGCGCACGTCGGGATGCGACACTATTTGCCCGTTGTGCATCTGGCGCGGCGGGCAGGCTTCGAATTCGACGCTTGCGCCGCCACCCGGCCTTGTACCGTACCGAACGCGACGCTCGCCCGGCTTTACGACCGCGTCACTTCCAGCTACGCTGCCAGGCAGGGTGTGTTGGCGTTGCCGAAGAAGCACACGTCATCGTTTCGACATCGAGGGAGCATGCACGATGGAGAATGGACAAACGGCTGCGGCTGCCGAGCCGAACCAGGCGGGCGGCCTCCCGCGCGTTGCGCTGGCACTGCAGGGCGGTGGATCGCATGGCGCCTTCACGTGGGGTGTGCTCGACCGGTTGCTGGAAGAGGTCGGGCGGGAGAGGCTTCATATCGCCGCGATCAGCGGCGCGAGTGCGGGCGGCATCAACGCCACGCTGTGTGCGTGCGGACTGGTACTCGGTGGCGCCGAAGCGGCACGAACCAAGCTCCGTGCATTCTGGGAAGCGGTATCGCGCAGCGGCGCACTCGCCGGCAATGCGCTCTTCGGGTTTGCCGAGCCGGGTCCGTTCGGTGGCTGGAACATCGACTGGAGTCCAATGGCGATCGCTCTCGAGGCCGTAGGCCTTGTTGTCTCTCCGTACAACAATCCGTTCTACCAGGATGCGCTGCGCCCGCTGCTTGAGCAGGTCTTGCCTCCCGCCGAACTGGCGGCATTCAACCAAACCAAAGGCACGGCACCCGTGTTCGTCGCGGCGACGAATGTACGCGACAACCAGCGCATGATATTCACGCAGCCGGCCCTCTCCATTGATGCGCTGCGTGCCTCCGCCTGCCTGCCGACCGCGTTTCGGGCGGTGACGATCGACGGCGTGCCCTATTGGGACGGCGGCTATCTCGGCAACCCGCCGCTGTCGCCGCTCGTCGATGTCGTCAAGGACCTGATTCTGGTGATGGTCAATCCGCTCGTCCGGCAGCACATGCCGCCAAAAAATGCGCGCGACATTCAGGATCGCCTGAACGAGATCGGTTTCAATGCGTCCGTCGTGCTTGAGATCAATGCCATCGAGGCGGTGAATCGCGTCCTGGCCGATCTAGGTGACGCGGACGTATCGAAGCGGACGAAATACAAGCCAGTGCGCTTCCACCTGATCCGGGACGACCCTTTCCTGGCGGAGTTCGGCTTCGTGTCGAAGAGCAGCACGTCGTGGGCGCTCATCGACAAGTTGTTCGAGCGAGGGCGAGCCGTGGCCGACCGATGGCTGGCTGCCAGTCACGGCCAGCTCGGCCGCGCGTCTTCGTGTGACGTTCACACCGAACTGGTCAGGCCGGTGTTGGGGGCGAGGGGCGTCGCGCAGGCACCGGCACGCGCGACCTGACGCAATACGTATGCGTCGCGCATCGCCAGTGTCGTTACCTGTAACGCTGGCAGGCCGGCATACCGGATCCGATACCTCGAACAAACGCCGCACCCAGCGGGATACGGCGCACGTCGAACGGTCCTGAAGAAACGACCGTCAGGCGCTCTTTTCCGCAGCCGCCGGAAACGGCAAGCTGTGAACCCGTTTGCCAGTGGCCGCGAAAATCGCGTTCGCAACGGCCGGCCCGACCGGCGCGACACCCGGCTCGCCCACGCCGGTCGGCGCTTCGCCAGACTGCACGATATGCACGTCGACCTTCGGCATTTCAGAAATCCGCAGCACCTGGTAGGCGTCGAAGTTGTTCTGCTCGACCTTGCCGTCCTTTAACGTGATCGCGCTGTGCAACGCCGCGCCGAGGCCGAAACCGATGCCACCTTCCATCTGGGCAGCGATGATGTCGGGATTGATCGGCGTGCCGCAATCGACGGCGCAGACAACACGCTCCACTTTCACGTTGCCGCCCTTGTCGACGGATACTTCCGCGACCTGGGCTACGAAGGTGCTGAACGCCTCGGCGACCGCAATTCCGCGCCCGCGACCTTTCGGCAGCGGTTTAGCTGGATCCCAGCCCGCTTTCTGCGCGGCGAGTTCGAGCACGGCCCGCATGCGCGGTTCGTGGGCGAGCAGGTCGCGGCGGAAGACGAACGGGTCCTTGCCCGCGGCGTGCGCGGCTTCGTCAATGAACGCCTCGACTGCAAACGCCGTGTGCGAATTGCCGACGACCCGCCACCACAGCACCGGCACGCCGGTCTGCGTGGTCGTCAATTCGACCGAGATGTTCGGAATCGCGTAGGCCAGGTTCGCGGCACCCTCGACGGACGTCGAGTCGATCCCGTTCTTGACCATGACGCTCGCGAACGGCGTGCCGGCGAGAATCGACTGGCCGACGATCCGATGCCGCCAGCCGACGAGCTTGCCGTCGGCGCTCAGTCCGGCATCGAGTTTGTGGAAGTACATCGGACGGTAGAGGCCGCCGTGGATGTCATCCTCGCGGGTCCACTGAAGCTTGACGGGTGTCCCGTTCGCACCGAGCGCTTTCGCGATCGACACGGCCTCGACGATATAGTCCGACTGGGTGTTTGCGCGTCTGCCAAAGCTTCCACCCGCATATAGCGTGTGAATCTTCACCTGCTGCGGATCGAGCCCCGCCGTGCGTGCGGCGTTGCCCTGGTCGACGGTCTGGAACTGGTCGCCTGCCCAGATTTCGCAACTGTCGGCGGTGAGCTTGACGACCGCGTCGAGCGGTTCCATCGGCGCGTGGGCGAGATACGGAAACGCATAGGTGGCAGAGATTTTCTTCGCCGCGCCCGCAAGCGCCTGCGTCGCATCGCCGTCTTTTCGGGCGGACACGCCGGGCTGCTCGGCGAGCTGCCTGTATTCAGCCATGATTGCGTCCGAGCTGCGCTTTTCGGCCTTCGCATCGTCCCATTCGACCTTCAGCGCGTCGCGACCCTGTTTCGCCGCCCAGAAGCCATTCGCGACCACCGCGACGCCGCCCGGCACCTGCACGACCGAGACGACGCCCGGCACCGCTTTCGAGGCCGACGCATCGAACGACTTGACCGTCGCGCCGAAGAGTGGCGGACGCTGCAGTAGTGCGACCAGCATGCCGGGAAACGTCACGTCGAGCGTGAACTGCGCGGTGCCGTTGGTTTTCGACGGCACGTCGACGCGCGGCAACTGATGGCCGATCAAACGAAAATCCTGTGGCGACTTGAGCGTGACCTTGTCCGGCACCGGCAACCGGGCCGCGGCCGACGCCAGCGAGCCGTAGGTCGCGGTCCGGTTGGTGGCCGCGTGGTGGACGCTGCCGTCGCGCGTCGTCAGGTCGGCGGCGGGCACCTGCCACTGCGCCGCCGCGGCGGAGACCAGCATCGCGCGTGCTTTCGCGCCGGCTTCGCGCAACTGCATCCACGAATTGGCCATCGCCGAACTGCCGCCCGTGCCCTGGATCGTGCCGAAGGCGAGATTCGCGTAGCGCTTTGCGTCGGCTGGCGCGCTTTCGACACGCACGTCCTGCCAGTTCGCATCCAGCTCTTCGGCGACGATCGTCGCGATGCCGGTGTACGCGCCCTGGCCCAGCTCGACGTGCTTGGCGATGACCGTGACGCTGTTGTCGGGCGCGACGCGCAGGAATGCATTGGGTGCGAACGTCGCTTCGGGCAGCGTGGCAGCGAGCGCGCGGCGCCCCGTGCCCGCCCACTCGAAGCCGAGGGTGAGACCGACTGCCGCGACGGCGCCGGCTGCTTTCAGGAAGGTCCGGCGGGATGGACGTACCGCATTCGTGGGATCGAGATCGGTCGTCATGGTCAGGCCTTCAGGGTGGCAGCGGCTTCGTGGATGGCCGCGCGAATGCGGACATAGGTCGCACAGCGGCAGAGATTGCCGTTCATCGCGGTGTCGATATCGGCGTCGGTGGGGGTGGGATTGTGTTCGAGCAAGGCCGTCGCGGACATGATCTGTCCGGACTGACAGTAGCCGCACTGCGGGACCTGCAGCTTGACCCATGCGGCCTGAATGGCTTTGGCGGGCCGGCTTTCGATGCCTTCGATAGTTGTAATGCGCTTGCCCGCGATGGCGGCGAGCGGCAGCACACACGAGCGGGTGGCTTCGCCTTCCAGATGAACCGTGCAGGCGCCGCATTGCGCCATGCCGCAGCCGAACTTCGTGCCGTGCAGACCCGCGTTCTCGCGGATCGCCCAGAGAAGTGGGGTAGTGGGATCGGCGTCGAGCGTAACGTTCTTGCCGTTGAGGACAAACGATGTAGACATGGAACCTCTCCGTGGGGAAAGCCCGAACTTGGCGCCGGGTCTACGCGGCAGTGTGACTGACCGCCTGCCGTTGCGCTTACACAATCCTGCAAATATATTGAACAATGCTGCAAATCCAGCGGGCCGGCTGTGGGTGCCCGGCAGCAGTTGGGTATGCTCGATTCCGTCAACGGATTTCAATGCGCATGAAACAGAATTCCTCCTGGCCCGATCCTACGGCGTCGCGCGAAACGGCGCGCCGCGAACTTGCCGCGCTCATCAGCCGCTTCGCGCCGGTGGACGGCGCGCATCAAACGGCGATTCCCTCGCTGACGTTCTACCGATACTCGGCACCCGCCGATCTCGGTTGCGGCGTGACGAGCTCCGCGTTCGTGTTCGCGGCGCAAGGCGCCAAGCGGGTCGTGGTCGCAGGGCAGGCTTACGACTACGATCATCTGCATTGCCTCGTGACCTCCGTCGATTTGCCGATGACGTCGCAGGTGACGCGGGCATCGTCTGACGCGCCTTATCTGTGCGTGAAGCTCACGCTTGATCCGCAGCGCATCGTCGAACTGGCAACGCAGTTGCATCTGCCGGAACCGGATGCCGCGTCGGCGGGCGAAGGCATCGCCGTGGGCTCGCTGTCAGCGCCGGTTTTCGATGCAGCGCTGCGGCTCGTGCGATTGCTCGATACTCCGGGTGACATCCCCGTTCTCGCGCCGCTCATCGAGAAGGAATTGCTCTACCGGCTGATGACGAGCGAGCAGGGGAAGCGACTGCGCCACATCGCCATCAGCGGGAGCCAGACGTACAGGATCGCGCGGGCGATCGAGTGGATCCAGAGTCATTACACCGAGCTTTTGCGGGTGGAAACGCTGGCGCAGGAGGTGAACATGAGCGTGTCGTCGCTCCATCATCACTTCAAGAACGTCACGACGCTGAGCCCGCTGCAGTATCAGAAGCAACTGCGGCTGCATGAGGCGCGGAGATTGTTACTGGGGCAGAACGGGGATGTCGGGTCGGTGGCGATCAGGGTCGGGTATGACAGCCCTTCCCAGTTCAGCCGCGAATATAGCCGGCTGTTCGGGGCGCCGCCACTTCGCGATGTGGTGCAGTTAAGGCGCCGGAACGGGGTGGGGTTTGGAGAGTAGGGGGCGGCAGGGCAGTGTCACTCCCAAATGCTTTCGGGCCCCCAACTGGAGTTACCGGCGGCTTGCGCCTATCCTTGTCTCACCTCTTTCGCCGCCAGCGGCGCAGACGAGGTCTTCCGCACTCTTCGACAGTGGCTACCGCCCATCAAGGGCAAACCCAAAAGGAGAAAACCAAATGTCACTATCCCTCTCGCAGCGCGCCTTCATGGTGTTCGGTGGTCTGGCCTTGGCGGGCACGCTGACCTTGGCGCAAGCGGCACCGGTCTCATTCGCCGTGCCGTTGACGGGTGCCCAACAGGTTCCGCCCGTGCAGACGCCAGGCAGCGGCAGCGCCAGCCTCACGTACGACTCCAGCACGCGGGTCGTCACCTGGAACATCAGCTTTAGCGGATTGTCGAGTCAGGCGACGATGGCGCATTTCCATGGCCCCGCTCCGGCCGGCAAAAACGCCGGCGTGAAGGTCTGGCTCTCCCAGAAAGGCACCATGGAGATGACGAGTCCGTTCAGCGGTCAGGCTACGCTATCCCCGGATGAGGCCAAGATGTTCGAGGCCGGCGACATGTACATCAATGTTCACACCAAGACCAATCCGGACGGCGAAATCCGCGGCCAGGTGGTGCCGCCGAAGAGCAACTGACGCAACCACTGAAGCGGCACCCTGAGATCAGGTTCGCGGCAAGCTCAGAGATAAGCCGCGAGCAGCATCACCACGGCAGTGCCTACGCCGAGCGGCAGCAGCGCCAGCAGCGCTGGCGTCTGCCGCGGCGCGTCGATGGTGGAAGGCAGGAGCTTGTAGCCGGTTAGCATCGGACGCAGCAGGTTGTGTCCTTTCGCGACCGCATAGAGCGCGATCACGAGCACGTGCAGCGTCACCGCGGCGAGCAGCACGTCCCAAACAAGTCCGTGCAGCGTCGAAATAGCGTTGGTGAGCCATACGGGCACCACTTCGCTCAACGGCCCTTCGTCGGCAATATCATTGTTGACGTAGAGCCCGCTCAGCGTCTCGACCAGCAGCAACGCGAGCAACAGCAGGACCATCCAGCCGCCGGCCGCATTATGGCCTACCTGCACGTCCGGCTCGCGGCGAAACAGGTGTCGCAAATGACGAAGTGCAGCTGCGGGTGACGCCACGAAACTGCGAAAACGCGCGGTCTCACTGCCAAAGCAGCCCCACAGCAGCCTGGAAATCACCAACGCGAGCAGCGCCTCGCCGACCCGGATGTGCCAGTCGATCCAGTTCAGCTTCAAGGTGACATAGGCCGCCGTGACCAGCACCACCACGAGCCAGTGAAACAGTCGTACCGGCGCGTCCCAAACCAGCACCGGGCGGCGGACAGGCTGTGTCGGCCGCGTGACAGGTTCGTGAGCATCCATGTGTCGTGTCTCCGTCCGCAAGCGGCTGGAAGAGATACAGGCCCGGCTTGCCCACCGCGCCGGAGAATGGCAACTCGGTGACGCAGTGGCCCATGATGTTCCGTACGCCAGGCGCCGGCAGCGCCCAGCGCCGTTGCGCCATATTACCGTCTCCATTCTGTCCTCGTCGGCGACAGGAAGACTCTGCCGAATGTGCATCATATTCAAGTCCTTAAATATGGCGCAGAACCTGGCGAGTTCGAACGGCAGCACAAGCATAGGGGGCTGCCAAGGTGTAATCTTTGAAAGATGCGCGGGATGTCCGATTCATTCAAGACACATGTCAACGCGATGTCTACTTTCGGTGCGCATGAATCGAAGGCAAGTCATCGCTCCGCTGACTATGTTCGCGGAGTGGTCCGCTGCCGCAGGAGGAACTCACATGCAAGAATTCGAGCGTATCAAGATCCTGTTCGTTGCTGGGTTTGGACCCATCGTCCGCGATAAAAGCGTGAGCCGAAACTTGTACGGCGAGATCCTCAATATCTCATTCACGGAGGAGCAGGGCGGCTATCTGCATACAGAGGCCCTGAAAGGCGTTGGGAGTTTTGCCTTGTGGCCGCTCGAGCAGGCGGCACAGTCCTGCTTTGGCAAAGATTCCTGGCCAGACGACACACCCGTTCCCCAGGCATGGCTCGAATTTGATGTCGATAACGTTGAAGACGCAACGGCGGAACTGGAGTCGCGAGGCTATCGAATGCTCGTCAGGAACAAGAAGGAGCCATGGGGGCAGACAGTCACACGATTTCTTTCGCCGGAAGGATTGCTGGTCGGACTAACAATCACGCCGTGGATGCGGCGCTCATAAGTACCGACGAGGCGTGCGGGAGAGGCGGCGTTATGGGCATCGAAATCAAGGTTCTACAGCGCGGTGATGAGGACATCCTCACAAACGTCGCAGCAGAGGTATTCGACAATCCGGTAGATGCGGAACTGACCAGGGAATTTCTTGGGGACCCCCGTCATCACATTGCGGTTGCGATCGACAATGGGGTGGTCGTCGGTTTCGCCTCCGGAGTCCACTATATCCACCCGGACAAACCGGCAGAGTTGTGGATCAACGAAGTTGCGCTCGCGCCGACGCATCGACATCGCGGATTGGGCAAGGCCATGCTAAAGGCCCTTTTCGAGCTGGGCCGCACCAGGAACTGTACGGTCGCCTGGGTCCTGACCTATCGAAATAACGTGGCCGCCAGAGCACTCTACGCGTCGGTCGGTGGGATCGAAGGGGTGGACGACTCGGGGCCCGCCAATGCCATGCTGGGATACTCGTTCGCCCTCACGGGCGCATCCCGACGCTGACCGTCAGGTCAAATCAGGACACAGTCCTCGCACGATCTCTCACGTGCCTGAAATCAAATATGCAAACGATTGCGTAAGTAAGCATATTGCTAATTTACGTAAGAAGGCAGTAATTTCCGCGCTAAGTTGAGAATGCCAACCTTTGACACGGACAGAACTGCGCGATATTATGCAATCGATTGCACAGGAGATTGAGCATGCCGGATAAAACAAAGCGCAGCAGTATCGTCACCGACGCCGCGTCGGTTACCGGGATCGTCCTCGCGGCGATGAGTCACACCGATAACCCGCGCCTTAAGGAAATCATGAGCGCACTGGTTGAGCACGGCCATGCGTTCCTGAAGCAAATCAAACTGACCGACGAAGAATTCGAGCAGGGCCTGGATTTCGTCAGACAGGTTGGGTTGACCTGCACGGACAGCCACAATGAAGTCGTGCTTCTAGCCGACGTGCTTGGCTTGTCCACGCTAGTCAAGACGCTAAACAACTCGGCGCATGACGACCGCACGGGCGGCGCATTGCTGGGTCCGTTCTATCGCGGTGGCTCGCCGCGCTACGAGCCAGGTGAATCCATCGTGCAGGGCAATACGCCGGGCTCGCCAATCTTTGTTCGTGGGCAGGTGCTCAACACCCGTCACGAGCCTGTACCTAACGCGATGGTCGACGTCTGGCAGGCATCGACCGTGGGCCTATATGAAAACCAGGACCCGGACCAACCCGAGATGAATCTGCGCGGCCATTTCTTCACTGACGAAAACGGCGCGTTCAATTTCAGGAGCGTAAAGCCGGCCGGCTATCCGGTGCCTACTCACGGGCCCGTTGGGGTGCTGTTGCGTGAGCAAAAACGCCATCCGTACCGGCCCGCGCACCTCCATTTCGTTGTGGTTGCCGAGGGATACTCGACGCTGATTTCGCAGGTTTTTGCCGACGACGCCGAATATCTCGATTCAGACGTTGTGTTCGGCGTAACACGCGATCTGGTCGGCAGATTCGAGCGCCACGAAGCTGGCGCCGGCCCGAAACCGGAAATGAATGAGGTGTACTACACGCTCGAGTATGGTTTCGTGCTTGCGCAAGGCGTGCCGACGTACCCCACACCGCCCATCAAATGACAAGGATCGATCACATGGCTCAAGCTCTCGATAAAAAGGTGGCAGTGATTCTGGGTGGCACAGGTGGCATCGGTGCGGCCGCGGCACAGCGTCTCGCCCAGGCGGGTGCTCGTGTTGTCGTCGTGGGACAGAACGACCTCGGCGAGGCGCGAAGCGTCGCCGCTGGTCTGCCGGGTGATGGGCATAGCGCGGCGCTCGCGTCGATTACGGACAGCGACACGCTGAGCGCGCTCGCGCAAACCGTTCGCGACCACTATGGCCGCGTCGATATCGTGGTGAACACCGCAGGCTTCACGCAACCGGTCAAACACGCGGACCTCGACGCGCTGACTGACGAACTGATCGACGACATGTTCAAAGTCAACTGGCGTGGCCAGTTCGCGGTCATCCGTGTGTTTCGCGAACTGCTCGCCGCATCGGGCGACGGGCTGGTAGTCAACGTGTCGTCGATCTCGGCGACGACTGGCATCGGCAGCAACATTGCGTATTGCGCGGCGAAAGCCGGACTGGACATCATGGCCGCATCGCTTGGCCGTGCACTCGCGCCGCACATCCGCGTGATCAACGTGTCGCCCGGCGTGGTCGATACGACCTTCGTACCGGGGCGTGGTGCGGATTTCAACGACAAGGTTGCAGCGACTACGCCGCTTGGCCGGATCGGTACGCCCGACGATATTGCCGCCGCCATTGAAGCGTGCGCGACACACCTGAAGTTCACCACCGGCGTGACGCTCGTCGTCGATGGCGGCCGGCGTCTGAATTAGCCTGATCCAGTTTAAGGAAACGAAATGCACGCACGCAAAACCATTATCACCTGCGCGGTGACCGGCAATCTGACGAAGCCCGAGCAGCACCCAGGCTTGCCAGTTACGCCGGAGCAGATCGCGACCGCATCGCTCGACGCGGCGCGCGCTGGCGCAGCCGTCGTCCACATTCACGTACGCGACCCACAAACCGGACGTCCGTCAATGGACATCGCGCTTTATGATGAAGTGATCAAACGCATCCGCGCGGTGAACACGGATCTCATCATCAACCTGACTACGGGTCCGGGCGGTCGCTTCATCCCCAGCGACCAGGAGCCAAGGGTGGCGGCTCCCGGCACCACGCTGATGCGGCCGGAAGATCGCGTGGAGCACATTCTCGTGCTGCGCCCCGACATCTGCAGCCTCGACCTCAACACGATGAACTCTGGCGGCGATGTTGTCATCAATACGCCGAAGAACGTGACGCGTATGGCGGCGGTCATCCGCGAAGCCGGCGTCAAGCCTGAACTGGAAATTTTCGATTCAGGCGATATGAACCTCGCATTGGATCTGATGAAGTCTGGCGTGCTGGACGGCCCTGGCTTGTGGACCTTCGTGATGGGCGTCAAATATGGGTTTTCCGCGTCGCCCGAAACGCTGCTGTACGCGCGCAGCCTGCTGCCGGCGGGCGCGACCTGGGCGGCATTTGGCGTCGGCCGTTTCGAATTTCCGATGCTTGCGCAGGCGTGGCTCGCGGGCGGCCATGTGCGCGTGGGTCTCGAGGACAACATCTATATCTCGAAGGGCGTCCTCGCCGAAAGCAATGCGGCGCTGGTCGAACGCGCGCGCGACATCGTGCTTTCACTTGGCGGCGAACTGGCTTCCGCGCAGGAAGCGCGAGAACTGTTGGGGTTGAACCGATGAACGCCGCGCTTTCATCGGTGGCAGTCGCGCCGTCGCTGGACCCGAGCGCTTACGTCGCGCAGGGCACGAAGCTGATCGGCGATGTTAGCGTCGGGGCGCTGACGTCCATCTGGTTCAACTGCGTGTTGCGCGGCGACGTGCAGAAGATCGCGATCGGCAGCCGGACCAATATTCAGGATGGCACGATCATTCACGGAACCACCAACGGCTTGCCGGCCATCGTCGGCGATGACGTCACCGTCGGCCACGGAGCGATCCTGCATGCGTGCACGATCGAAGACGGGGGATTTGTCGGCTTTGGCGCGCGCGTGCTGGATGGTGCCGTTGTCCGCTCGGGCGGCATGCTTGCCGCGGGCGCGGTGCTGTCGCCGCGCAAGGTCGTAGGGCCGGGCGAATTGTGGGCGGGCAATCCCGCGCGCCTGCTGCGCGCGCTGACCGATCAGGAGCGCGAAGGAATGATTGCAGCGGCCGCACGTTATGTGGCGCTCGCGGACCGTTACAAGAGCGCTCAATTTGTCACTCTGACTTTTTAGGAACCCTGGAAATGAAAGCAGTTCGTGTCACGGCGCCGAGCGCCAATGTGGATTCGCTTGAGCTCAATATTACGGCTCAGTCGAAGCCAGAGGTTGGCTCCGATGAATGCCTGGTGCAGGTTGTCAGCGCCGGCGTCAACCCGAGCGATGTTAAGGCGGTACTGGGTGCAATGCCCCATGCGGTATGGCCGCGTACGCCGGGTCGCGATTATGCGGGCGTCGTGCTCGAAGGACCGGCGGAGCTGGTAGGTAAGGAAGTGTGGGGTAGCGGTGGCGAACTGGGCATTCGTCGCAACGGCTCGCACGGGCACTATATCAGCGTGCCCGCGAGCGGCGTACGCGCGAAACCGGCGAGTCTGACGATGGAAGAGGCGGGCTCGATCGGCGTGCCGTTTATCACCGCGTTTGAAGGATTGCGGCGCGCGGGCGGCGTCAAAAAGAGCGACGTTGTTCTCGTGCTCGGTGCGAATGGCAAAGTTGGACAAGCAACCATCCAGCTCGCGACCGTGGCTGGCGCGAAAGTGTTCGGCGTCGAACGTACCATTCAGCCTTATTTCGGCCATGCGAGTGGCGAGGTAACGATGATCGACGCGTCGTCACAGAACATCGATGAGGTGGTTCGCGAGTTGACCGATGGCCACGGTGCCGACATTGTGTACAACACCGTCGGTAGCCCTTATTTCGAGCAGGCTAATAAGGCGTTGGCGAAACGTGGCACGCATATTTTCATCTCGACGATCGACCGCGCGGTGCCATTCGACATCTTCTCGTTTTATCGCGGTCAGCACACGTATGTCGGTATCGACACGCTCGCACTCGACAGCATTGACGGCGCGCAAATTCTGGATCAGTTGCTGCCCGCATTTGAAAGCGGTGCGCTGAAGCCGTTTCCGATTGATCGTGAATCGGTCTTCTCACTCGACGATGCGGCGCTTGCGTATCAGGCCGTGTTGCGCGGCAGCACCAACCGCGTGTTGCTCAAGCCATGAACGTTACCCGTTTTGACGCGGCGCCCGATTATTTCCCCGACAACCATTTTCTGATGCGTTGTGTGAGACTGCAAGGGCACGAAGCAGGGCCAGCGGAATCGCTGTGGATAGGCGTATCGACAATCGAGCCTGGTGGCTACACGTCGTTGTCCGCATCTGCAGTCGAAAAGCACTATGTCGTGCTGACGGGCGAGCTCACCGTGCGGACCGACGAGGGCGCGGTGCTGTTGCGTGTCAACGATTCGTGCCGGCTCGCGCCGGGCGAGCGGCGCGCATTGCAGAATCTCTCTTCCGCGCCTGTTTCCGTACTGTTGGCAATGCCGCTTGTGTAGTCCCGCGTTCTCTCGCTAGCGCCTGCAAGCTTCACGCAACCCAGTGAGCTTGCAGGCGTCGTTAGGGCGAGCGCATGGTGCTTTGGTTAGGCCGGGTGAAAGGGCATTCAGGCGTGTGGATTAGACGCGCCCGCAAACCAGTTTATTGACTCGCCGGCTGGCCTGCATTTGCCTTTTTCTGTGCGTTTTGCAGGTTTTGTGGGTAGTTCTGGTCATTTTGGGCCGGCTGATATCCGTTGCTCTCCAATTTTTTCAGTTCGGCCGTGTTCTTCGCCCGCGCCTGCTTGCGAGCGGCCTTTCGCTGTGCCTTTTGCTGGGCTTTTTGCTGTGCCTTTGTGCTGGGCGCTGAAGCGGCCGTACTATCGGTTGCGGAACTGCCGCTAGACTGGGCTAGCGCGGGAACGACGGAGCTCAGCATCAACGCGCCTGACGCGAGCAAAGCCAACAGTTTCCTTGCCTGCAGTAACTTCATATTTTTCTCCGTTCGAGTATTGACAAGCAGGTCGCCGGACAGGGAGCCGGCGGCGAGAAGAAAAAGAGGGGGCCTGCGAGCGGGTTGCGCTGCCGTCTCGCCGGCTTATTCACTGCGGGCCGGGTTTGGTCCGCTAATCAGCCGGCCTGCGCCGAGGATTGCCAGTATTGTTTCAGACCGAACACCATGTTGCTGAAAGGAATGCCCAAGCCTGCATATACGGCCTGCGATTCAGGTGCCGCGTTGTCGCCGAGCAGCTCGACAGCAACCGTCGAGTATCCAACCGGGACGACGCCAGCTTGCACCATGCGGGCGACGCCGAGGTCTACCTGAATCTGTGAAAAACCGCCTGAGGCATCGACGACTGCGTACGACGTATATCCATCGCGTAGCGCTGCGATAGCGGGGAAGGCCAAGCATACGTCAGTGGAGATGCCAGTCACGATGATGTGTTTTCGACCCGTCGCCTGAACTGCACGGACGACTCGCGGGTCATCCCATGCGTTGACGGTGGTTCTTTCGATAACATCGTGTTTTGCCAGTGCGGCAGCCAGTTCGGGGATCATGGGTCCCCACATGCTTTCAGTCGTGGTCGTAACCACAATAGGGATGCCGAGCGCGAGGGCCGCCTTGGTGAGGCCGATCACATTATGCTTGAGTTCAAGGGTGGCAATGTCTCGCACCCCGGTGTAGAGCCCTTCTTGATGGTCGACGTGGAGCAGAACTGCGTTGTGTTTAGTGAGCCTTTCCTTAACGGACAACTGTCCTGTCATGACGCTCTCCTTGAGTTTTGGCGAACGACCATTCTGACACCGCCTGCTATGTTGAGGAGTGCTTTTATCGACCGATGGATTGGATTCAGTGTCCTGATTGATGAACGACATCCGAACTGAAAATCGTCTTCGAACAATTTTCAGTTCGGATGTCGAATAGGACTTTGCAGGAGATCGGCAATCCTGAAAAGACGGTCCACCATTGTCACTCATGAGCGGCCTGCCTCAGGGGATTGCTGCCTATGAGCAGACCGGCGCTTTCATTTCACCATCCAACCGGACTCCGGACATCATGATGAATTGGCTTTTCTCCAGAGGAGGCTCAGGCAATTGCAGGGCAATTGAAGACTGGGGTTGTCCATATGTAGGCTCCGGGCACCGGCCGATATGGCAGGTGCCCTCACGAGCGTGCTTGCCGAATCAACTTGCGGCAGGTTTTTCCCAATATCGTTTAAGACCGAAGACCATATCGGCGAACGGCAATCCAAGGCCTGCGTACACTGCCTGTGCTTCTGGAGCCGCATTATCACCAAGCAACTCGACCACGACATTGGAATAGCAAACAGGTATGACGCCCGCCTGACTCATGCGGAGTACACCGAGCATCCCCTGGGTCTGGGTGAATGCGCCTGACGCGTCGATTACCGCGTAAGACGTAAAGCCGTCACGCAATGCGGCTAGTGCTGGCAGGGCAAGACACACGTCTGTAGAGATGCCCGTCACGATTAGATGTTTGCGCCCCGTGGCCCTGACAGCTTCGACAACGCGAGGTTCATCCCACGCACTAACAGTCGTTCGCTCGATGACTCCCTGTTCTCCCAGCAGGGGCATCAATTCGGGAATCAGAGGCCCCCACATGCTTTCGGTGGTTGTCGTGAACACGACCGGAATCTGCAGGGCTAACATTGCTTTGGTCAATCCGACTACGTTGTGCTTCAGTTCAAGCGTACTGATGTCACGCACACCCGTGTACAGACCTTCCTGGTGATCGACGTGAAGCAGGAGTGCGTTGTTGCGTGTAAGCTTTTCGGGTTGGCTACGTGAACCGGTCATGTCGTACTCCGTGAGGGGCGAAAGAAACGATCAGGCGGCTGAATTCAGGGTAGTGCACCGTAGTGGTCACGTAAACATGGGCACCCGGGACGCGCTAGATCGTCACCGCCCTGGGCATCTCAGCCACAAGAAAATCCAGCAATGCACGGATAGATGGCAATAGCCCCTGACGGTAGGGAACTAGCGCAGTTATCCTGGCTTCCGCAGCCGTCCAGTCCGGAAGGACGCGGACGAGGCTGCCTGCGCGAACCTCATCGCGGCACACGTATCCCGGCAGCGCCACAATTCCCAGCCCCGTTTTCGCAGCCTGCTTCAGGCTTGCCATGCAGTCAGTCATAAGCCGTGGTTCCAGCCGCACCGTATACGCTCGTTGATCCGCATGCTGCAGGGTCCATTGATACGGGACGCCTTCACGCACCATGAAGAGTGCGGGACGCTCCGACAACTCCTCGGGAGTGGATGGCAGACCGGCTTGTTCGGCATAGCCGGAGCCGCAGAACAGCATCCATGGGGTAAACGCTAGCGGTCGCTGGACCAGCTGAGAATCCGGTAACGGTGATGAGTGCGCCCTGATCGCAAGGT
Organism: Paraburkholderia solitsugae; assembly: GCF_013177695.1. Classification (GTDB taxonomy): domain Bacteria; phylum Pseudomonadota; class Gammaproteobacteria; order Burkholderiales; family Burkholderiaceae; genus Paraburkholderia; species Paraburkholderia solitsugae. The sequence continues at coordinate 89,207 of NZ_WOEY01000066.1, forward strand.
CGAAACCCTCAGCAACGATATCTACCTCCTCGTCAGACGTTTGCTGAAAGATTCTTACTTTCGGATATCTCTCGCTGAACACTGGCAGCAGATCCCGCATTGCAAACTGCGCCGTTGCAACCGCCACTGATATACGGATCAGGCCGCTGGGTTCCGTCATCCTGCGTCGCACCCCATTTTCTGCGGCCTCCGCGTCCTGGAGCATTAGCGCCGCGTGAGTATAAAACTCGGCGCCTACGTCAGTCACAGCGAACTGCCGGGACGTACGATTGATCAGGCGGGCATCAAGGGCGATCTCAAGCTGTTGGATCCGATGGCTGATCGTCGACTTCGGGACCGAGAGCGCACGTGCCGCCGCCGTGATGCCCTTGTGATCCACCACATGGACGAAGTAATAGATAGCGTTGAGATCGAGCATTGAAGTACCGTCCTCATGTGAGCGACGGCAGTGGGCCGCCCGGAGCGTCGGTGGCGACACGTCTTTCGTCGCAGGTGTTCACTGCTTTTACATAAAAAAAGTTTGTTTGTGCATTAGGTCTTTCCGGAGGCAGGCTTTCCGCTTCACGAGACGATGCGGGTGCAGGAGATAATCCGACAGCCTTTCGACAGCCGTATCACCAAAACGGCAAGCGAATGGTCGGGAAAGTCTGTCGACCCAACCTCCTGATCTATGGATGCTCGAGCTATAACGCAGCGCTATGCGCGGTCGGGCGACTCCGGGAATTGCGCCGCCAGGTCGTCGTCAGATGGTGGAGGTAATAGCTGGAGGTTCGTTTGGGCAGGAAGCACTTCGTACTTCGCAGGATCGCCGGTGAACTCCGAACTCATCGCCGCAGCGATTTTTCGTGAGCCTTGCAAACCTGCACCGGCGCAGGTTTGCTAATTCATCGAGCTTCAGCCTTTCTTTGCGTAGGCACTGCACCAACCCGTGCTTGCAACAGATTTCCCAGCAAAAATAGGGCATCCGCCTGATACAGATCCCAGCTGTCCCTGATACAACGCGCAGTTTCCGCAGTTCTGGCCGGTAGAAAATTTTGGATACTTGGCCTTGTCAACATTGACTGCATTGGAGCGATAGCCCACGGCTTGAGCCATAGGGTCAGCGTCCTGAACCGGACTATCTGCTGCATAAGCCTCAGGGAGTTTTGCAAGTAGGACGGTCGAAACTACGGCTACGTTCATGAGCAAGAAGCTACGGCGACGCGAATCTACACGCTTCATGTGGTTATACCTATGTGATTGTGGGAGGGACCTGCGACTAAGAACGAATGGATGCCTATACCAAGGCAGCATTCGATGATAAACGCGCTTCCTCAAATGCAGGATGTACAAGGCGTTGGACGCATCGTCCGGCGAATTGAACGCTCCTGAAGGGTATAGTTAGCGCAGAGTTGCCGGGTCATTGTCACTCTTCAACGTGTGTTGAATATGCTTCGCCGTGCCTTGCAATTGCGTTGCCAATGTGGCGATGCGCTGACGGCTCATCCGTGAGTCGATCGCAGCAACGCTAATCGCCGCAATCGGACATCCCAATGTATCGCTGATATGAACCCCAACCGCCGATGTACCTAGCGTTACCCGGTTGCGTACATGTGCGTAACCGTTGCGCTGATAGTCGGCGATCGATGCGTACAAACTGGTTTTGGTCAATTTCCCCTGCATGAGAATATCGGGCGCAATGCTGCTTATGGTGTCTTCTCGCTCCTCGTCTGGTAATGCCGCGAGAATTGCAAGGCCGCCTGCGCCGAGTCCAAGCGGACGGCGGCTGCCTGCTTCAAGCGTCAGGACGCGCACTGGCGATGGTCCTTCCACACGTTCAATACAGACGGCTTCCGTGCCGCTGCGAACGACCAGATACACGGTGTCGCCCACTTCATCGGCGAACGCACGCATCAGTGTGCGGGCGGGTTGCCATATGTCGAATTGTGCTGTAGCTGCGACCCCAAGTTCGAATGCCAGCGATCCGAGCGCATAGCGTTTGCTACCTTCCAGTTGCCGCGCGAGGCGCTCCGATATCAGGCGCTGCAGCAGGCGATGGACGGTTGAATGGGACATGCCCGTCAAGCGCGCCAAGTCCGTTAGCGCAATGCCTCGACGCCCGGGCGTGGCCAGCAATCGCACAAGATGCAGTGCGCGCTCTACCGATCTTGAGGTGGCAACCATGTTTATTCTCGAGTACTTCCATGCCGTGGAAGTCTAGTGCTGAATGGAACGATTTGAAAGTGGGCGAGAGTAAAGATGGACATGAAAATTGACTTGAAACCCCTTGGAATAGGGCCTTTCGTGATTTCACATTGGTGTTCATCTAGCGGAAAACATCAGGTACCACATCTGCGGCCACATCTACCGTCCGACCATGCGGGCGTTTGAAGCGGATTGCCTGCAGCGAGACTACGACGGGGTTGGGAACGCCGTTCCCAGTGCTTTCAGAGATTGACCGAAACCTGAGCGCTGAAAAAGCGAAAGGACAATCGGCGCAATCACGGGACATTCGGGTAAGCAGTCGATGGACCGCTTCTCGTACGATGGCCTGGACTTCTCGTTCCAAGATCCCAGAAACGGCTGTCGTACATGGTCTCCAAGATATACATAAGGATTTCGAAATGTTTAAATATTTCCCCGATAACTACATGTGGTCCCTTTCTGTGATGCGTTGTCTTGCCAGCGGCGGTCACTTTGGTGAGATTCACTGGGCGCTGCAGGACCTGCAGGATGCTGCCAACGTTGCCCCGCAAGGCGACAACGAAGCATGGCACGCCGCGTGGAAAAAGCTCGCGGTTCAGGTGGAGGAAATTGGCCGCACCGCACTGAAAACGGGTAAGCACCAGACCGCTGCTTCTGCGCTGATGCGTGCGGCGCACTATTGGCAATGGGCCGAAGCCTTCGTCGAGCCGGACGACGATCGTGCTGCCAAGTCGTATGAACGCCATCTGACCTGCTTCCGCGATGCAGGCGGCTTGTTGCCGAACGCTATCGAAGTGGTCGAAGTTCCATTTGGGGACACTAGCCTTTCGGCGTACCTCGTCAAGGCAGAAGGCGCGTCCGGCCCGGCACCCGCAGTGATCCTTTCAGACGGTCTGGACGGCACTAAAGAGGAAATGGTGCTGATGGCGCAGGCTCTGGCCGCGCGCGGCATCTCCTGCCTGGCGGTGGACAACCCGGGGCAGGGCGCGACGCTGCGCCTAAAGGGGCTTAAGGCTCGCCACGATTCAGAGGTGGCAGCAGGCGCTGCCTACGACTACCTGGCGAGCCGGACAGACATCGTTGATTCCAGCCGCGTCGGCTTGATTGCGGCGAGCATGGGCGGATATTACGCACCGCGCGCTGTCGCATTCGAAAAGCGCGTAAAGGCATGCGTTGCGTGGGGCGCAATCTATGACTATCACGCGGTCTGGCTGCGTCGACTCAATCTGAAGCCCGGCGTAAAAGCAACGGTCGACTATCGCGCTGCGCTCGGAACGACCGGGAAACACCTGCTCAATATCATCGGCGCGACGGATTTCGATCAGGCTTTGCAGAAGTTTGAATCGTTCACGCTAAAGGGAGTGGCACAAAACATTACGTGCGACATCCTGCTGGTGCACGGCGAGGACGACAAGCAAACTCCGTTGTCGGATGCGCAAAAGCTTTACGAAGAAATCGGTTCGAAGAACAAAGAGCTGCGGGTGTTTACGCGTGCTGAGGGCGGTGCGGCACACGTTCAACTGGATCGGCAGGAACCCGCGGTAAGCCTGATCGCGGACTGGATGGCGGACCACCTCTGATCGCAGAGGCGCCATGAAGTGCACCCCGTCGATCTTGCCTTCCGGCGCCCGCCGGTTGTGCGGGATCGCCGGGCCAACGCGATCAGAATCGAGGGATTTAGCATTGAACTACGTATCCGACCGAGCCCCTGCTTCGGCAAACCTGGAAGGCTTGAATGTCATCAAGCTGATCGAAGAGAGCACGCTGAGCGCTTTCCAGATCAGGGTCTTCTGTCTCTGTGCGCTGGTGGCGTTGATCGACGGCTTTGACAGTCAGCTACTCGGTCCGGCTGCCCGCTCGATCGCGCTGTCGCTGGATCTCCGGGTCGCCGATTTTGGTTCCATATTCAGCGCCTCGCAGGTTGGATTTTTCATTGGGGCTCTCGCTTTCGGGCCCGCCGCCGACCGCTGGGGGAGGCGCTGGCTGCTCATTGCGACGACGTCGGTCTTTGCAACTTTCACGTTGTTCACGGCGCTGGCCCATTCATTTGGTTCGCTCCTCCTTTGCAGGCTGTTTGTAGGTCTTGCATTGGGTGGTGCCTCGCCGAGTTTCATTGGGCTCGCAGCAGAGTATCTGCCGCTACGCCGGCGGACGCAATTTGTGACGATGCTGTGGGCCGCGGTGCCGCTCGGCGGGATGTTGGGCGCGATGGCAAGTACAGCGCTGATCCAGACCGCGGGCTGGCAGGCATCGTTTTACGTTGGCGGTATTGTCCCGCTTCTTGTCGCGCTGTCACTAGTTTTCTTTCTTCCAGAATCGATCAGCTTTCTAGTAGCGCGAGGTGCTTCTCCTGAAAAAGTACGCTCGATTGTCGAGAAAGTGGCACGCGGTACGGTAGCGCATGTGGATCGATTCATCGTCGACACGCCAACATTGCAAAGCACGCCCTTGAAAGCGCTTTTCACGCATGGCCGTACTGTGCCGACGTTGTATCTGTGGACATTGTGTTTCATGGCTTGGATGGCGCTGATCGTGGTTTCATTCTGGACTCCGACACTGATTCAGAACGTCGGGTTTTCGGCATCTGCGGCGGCAGCTACCCTGCTGTTCAACAACGTCGGCGCGGTTGTCGGAACGGTTCTAATCGGTTCGCTGATGCATCGCTTTGGAAACTTTAGAGTCCTGACCCTGAGTTTCTTCGCAGCTGCCTGGGCAGTTGGCGCGCTCGGCACGTTCACATCCGCTTTCAGCCACGTAGTAATCAGTTCGACGCTCGCGGGATTCTTCCTGTCGGCGAGTTGCGCGGGCCTTATAGCCATTGCCGCGGGCTCGTACCCGGTATCAATCCGGTCAACAGGTATCGGTTGGGCAATCGGTGTCGGTCGCATTGGCTCAATCGTTGGCCCGCTGCTTGCGGGGCGCCTGCTTGCACTCAACTGGAGCGTCCGCGACATCTACCTGGCGCTGAGCGTCCCATGCTTGTGTGCGGTGGTTCTGGTCATACTCCTGCGGCGCAACGCAAACAGCCGCTCCGGATCGGGTCGCGACGCGTTCTCCACGGGTTGACAATTCTGAATGCATGCGCAGATCGGCAGCGCGTCGAAACAGCGCTTTTCTGGCGAGCGGCACTGAGTCGCACTGGCTATTCCGTGCTTATCGTGCATTGCTTTCCACGTTGCTTGTTTAGTGTCATCAGCGTGTATTCCATGCGATGCTTAAAAACTTGCCGCGCCGTACATTGGAGTTTTTCTGTCTGTCGAATACATTTCGGATAACTATCGGACGGGATGGTAAGTTCACAGACAATGGGGCTAATGATGCTTTATTTGATAGCGTAACTTTGATACGTGACAAACAGGTTGAGCGATATCGGAAGCATGCATTGCTGCGTTCCGACATTATCGATGAAAGTAAAACCAAAACACAACGGAGATCACAATGAGGAAGTGTCTGCTAGCATCGGCCATTCTGGTTCCAATGATCGGGACGGCAAATGCGCAGTCGAGCGTAACGCTCGCGGGCATTGTCGATGGGGGAATCGGATTTCGGACCGGCGCGAGCTCGAACAACAGCACGCAATGGGCATTTCAGTCAGGCGCGGTGCAAACCAGCCAGATCGTGTTCAGTGGTACAGAAGATCTGGGTGCTGGATACTCGACGTACTTTTACCTCGCATCCGGCTTCTTGCTCGGCAACGGTGCATTCACGAATGCCCGTCTTCCCGCCTCGTCGGGTACCTACATCTTCGACCGCGGCGCATGGGTCGGTCTTAAAGGTAGTTTCGGTTCGGTACAGTTGGGCCGTAGCTACACGCCTTTCGCCGACGTGCTGTATCGATCGGACGCCAGTGGTTACGCGAATTTCGCATCGCTTTCCAATACGATTTATCAAAATCTGACTGGCATTACTGGCGCGCAATACACGTGGAGCAACAATGCGGTCAAGTATTTGTCGCCGACGTTCGGCGGGCTGAGCGCCGAGTTGATGCAGAGCCTGGGTGGAGTGGCCGGCGATTTTGCGGCTGGGCGCGTGAGGTCGGCGGCGATTTTCTACAGCTATGGCGGCTTTGCGTTGAACGGCGCGTATCTCGACGCCAATGATCCAGGAGGTACCTCGGACGACAAGCTGGTGGCACGGTCTTTTACCGTGGCCGCGGTCTATACCGGTGAGCACTTCAAGATTGGTCTCGATGCTGCGAATTTCAAGAACCCAGTGCTCGACACGAATCAGACCTTCTATTCGGTTGGAGCCACATATCACCTCTCGCCAACAAACGATATCGTTGCGGACTACACGTTTCTCGCAGATAAGGTTGCGGACAGAGACGGCAGCTATGTCAAGCTCGGCATACATCACTACCTGTCGAAGCTGACGGACTTGTACGCCGAAGGCGGCATCGCACGCAATCATTCAAAGGGCGCGGTGGGTATCGCAAGCGTATTTCCTTCAAGTCCAGGTATCAACCAGACCGGGTTAATGGTTGGCGTGCGGCACTTCTTTTAACGCTGGACGGAATATGCACAGGTAAGGACGGCGGATGAAACTGACCATAAACGGTGATTCGTATGAGGCTGATGTTGAGCCGGAAATGCCTCTGCTCTGGGCTATACGAGATGAAGTCGGACTAACTGGCACGAAGTTCGGCTGCGGCATCGGTATGTGCGGCGCGTGTTCAATTCATCTCGACGGCCAACTCGTGCGCTCATGCATCCTTCCTGCGTCGTCCGCCGAGGGCCGTAAGGTCACTACGATCGAAGGGCTCTCGGGAAAGGGCGCGGAATTGCAGCGTGCGTGGATAAGCGTCCAGGTGCCGCAGTGTGGCTATTGTCAAAGTGGCATGCTGATGGCCGCAACAGACCTGCTGACCCGCACCCCACATCCGGACGATGCGGCGATCGATGCCGCCATGACCAACATCTGTCGGTGTGGCACATATGCCCGAATCAAGGAGGCGATTCATCTGGTGGCGAACGGAAAGGAATCTTCCCCGGTCGACAAGAAGAGTCAGAGGAAAAGGACTGAAGGATAGAGCATGACGGCCATCCCTGAATCAGTCAGACTGTCTCGCCGGCGCTTTCTCAAGGCCTCCGCCGCAGCGGTCCCGGGCTTCGTGCTCGGTTTTCACCTGCCTGCCGCGATGGCTGGAAAAGCGGGCGCAGCCGCTGCCGTCAGCGATCCGGTGGACATCAATGCGTGGATTCGCATCGCCCCTGAGGGCGATATCACACTTGAGGTCGCCCGAGTCGAGATGGGACAGGGCATCGCGACCGCGTTGCCGATGTTGATCGCGGAGGAACTTGAGTGCGATTGGAAGGATGTGCGGATGGTGTTCGCATCGCCGGCCGAGAACATTGCGCGTAACAACGCATTCGTGACGATGATTACTGGCGACAGCCGCAGCGTTCGCGATTCACAGCAGTACCTGCGGCAAGCGGGAGCTAGCGCATGCTTCATGCTCAGACAGGCTGCAGCACAGCACTGGAATGTTGGCCTGGAGGAATGTAGCGCGAGCAGAAGCCGTGTGATTCATGCCAAAAGCGGGCGTCATCTTAGCTATGGAGAACTGGCCACCGCGGCCGGAGCGCTGCCGGTTCCCAAAGACGTGAAACTCAAGGATCAATCCGCGTGGACGTTGCTAGGGAAGCCCCATCAACGCCTCGACTTGCCGGCAAAAGTGAATGGCACGGCACAGTTCGGCATGGACGTTCACGTGCCGGGTATGCTTTACGCCGCGATTGTGCAGTGTCCGGTGTTCGGCGGAAAGCCGGTTTCAGTAGACAGCAGCGAAGTCGATGGCAAGCGGGGCATCGTCAAGGTGCTGACAATCGATAATTTCGTCGCAGTTGTCGGTGATAACTGGTGGCGGGCACAGCAAGCAACAAAGTTGCTGAAGATCACATGGGATTTCAACGGTCACGATAAAGCCGACGACGGAAGCATTCGCGCGTTTCTCGAAGAGGGTTTTATAAGTGGTCTGAAGCCGGTACGGCAGCAGGGCGACGCCACGGCCGTCTTCAGCGGCGCCGCCAAAACGCTCGCAAGCGAATACTTTTCGCCATTCCTCGCGCACACGACGATGGAGCCGCAGAATTGCACTGCTCGCATTGACGGCGACAAGGTGGACCTGTGGGCGCCTTCCCAAGGTCCCGACATATCGCTTGGTATCGCCGCGGATATTGCCGGTGTGCCCAAGGCGAACGTGACAGTCCACCGCCTTTATCTCGGCGGCGGTTTTGGTCGGCGCGGGATCAGCCAGGATTACGTCCGACTCTCCATGCTAATTGCGAAGCGGATGCCCGGCCGAGCCGTCAAGATGGTCTGGAGCCGGGAAGAAGACGTGCAACACGACTTCTATCGTCCCGCGTCAATCGTTCGGCAACGTGTCGCGCTCGATGAAAGCGGCCAGATGATTGCGTGGAAAATCGACGTGGCATCACCCTCAGTGCTCGGTGTGCTGCGACCTGCGGCGCTGAAAGACGGGGTTGACCTGATGCCGACCGATGGCTTTCGGGACATGCCTTACACGGTGTCGAACCTCGACGTCAGGTACGCGATGCGCAACACGGCGGTTCCAGTTGGCTTCTGGCGTGCCGTGTACCACTCGCAAAATCCGTTTGCGCGTGAATGTTTTATCGACGAAGTCTGCGCATCTACGAATCAAGATCCAGTCGCCTATCGCCGAAAATTGCTCGTCGACCACCCGCAACTCGCCTCGTTGCTGGACGCCGTTGCGAAGGCGTCGCAATGGAATGAGCCGCGCGATGCGGGGCGAGGTGTCGGCGTTGCGGTCAACGAAATGGACAACACCTTTGTCGCGGCCACTGTCGAGGTCTCGATTTTGCCGAACAAAACGGTGAAGGTGGAGCGCGTAATCGTTGCAATCGACTGTGGTTACATCGTCAATCCGAACACGGTGACCGCACAGATTGAGTCTTGCGTGGTCTTTGGGATGAGTGCAGCGTTTTTAGGCGAGATCAACATCCGGGACGGCAAAGTCGTGCAAAGCAACTTCTCGGATTGCCCCGTCATGATGATGCGTCACATGCCGACAGTCGAATCGATATTGATGCCCTCTGGCGGTTTCTGGGGTGGTGTCGGAGAGCCACCTCTTTCCGTGTTGATCCCGGCGCTCGTCAATGCAATCGGTACTGCCACGGGGGAGCGGATACATTCGTTGCCGCTCTCGAAGCACGGATATCTTCTGGCTTGACGTATTCAAATTGCCTTGCAATGAACTTCGTCACGTTGTCGTAGTGCGATTGGCAAACGATTCGCTCGCAGGCAGCAATCGGCTGAAAAAAGCGGACTCTGCGATAAGGATTTGGGAGATCGCAGGTCTACGATGCATCTACCGACTTAACTTCTAATAGCTCTCTGGAGATAAAGCAATGACCGACACACATCACACCGGGGCGCAGGAAGTGCTGACCCGGTCAACCATTTCCTATGCGCAGGCAAGCAAAGTCATTGAAGCCACTATAGCCTTTGCGCAGAACAAGAATCTGCAACTGAGCATCGTTGTTCTCGATACGGGTGGCCATGTGGTGTCTTCCGCGCGGATGGACGGTGCGGGCTTCGTGACGATCGAAGTTGCGCGTGGCAAAGCCTTCGCGGTTGTCGCCACCGGAGGCACTCCGGGTGACGTTCTCGCAAAGCGCTATGAGGACAACCCGATGGTGTGGGGCAACGTCGCGTCTCTGGGCTATGGCGCTCCACTGTTGCCCGCACGCGGCAGTATTCCTATCTTTCTGAACGGCAGCCTCGTAGGCGCCGTTGCTGCAAGCGGTGCGCCGTCAGAACTGGACGAGCAGGCTGTTCGTGCAGGTATCGCCGCGATTGGTGCAAAGGATGCTCCGCAATGATGCGATCCGACGACGCTCAAATAGACGCAATGCCTTCGCAAAGCCGCCGTAGAGCGATAAAGCTCGGCAGCTCGCTCGGCCTCCTCGGTGTAGCCATGCCCTTCGCGGTCGAAACCATCGCGGCGCAAGTGGGCGGCCGTGTCCCGGCGAGTCGGGAGCATATTGTCGAGTCGAATGAACGGACGGTGCGGGTTGGAGTGGTCGATCCGAAAGCCGAAGCGGTTGTGACGATTGAATCCGGCGATGTGGTCCGCTATGTGAATACCTGGATCAACTGGGGTAACGAAGCGAAATACGGTATGAGCTTCGCAGAGCGTGAACCGATACGACGCAAGTACCCTCAAGGGCCGTATTCGCTGGTGGGTCCGGTGGCGATCAAAGGCGCGCATCCCGGTGATCTAATCGAATGCAGGATGATCAAACTGCGGCCAATCCAGTGGGGCTGGAACGCGGCTCCACGCGGCGTCGGTGCACTGCCAAAAGACTTCGACAAGCCTTACCTGAAGTATTTCCGTTTCGACAACGACCGGCGATACGCCAACTTCGCGCCTGGAATCCGTATTCCCTTGAAGCCGATTCAAGGCTTTATGGCAACGGCGCCTGCGTCAGACGAAACGAAGAGCGCGATTCTCGCTGGGCCCAACGGCGGCAATATTGCCTTGAGCGAACTTGTTGCGGGAACGTCGCTCTTTCTCCCGGTTTCACGGGATGGGGCAATGGTATGGACCGGCAACTCGCACGCCGCACAAGGCGATGGACAAGTCGATCAGACCACGATCGAAACCGCCATGGAAGACTTGCAGATTCAATACATCCTGCATAAGGGCGCATCTCTGCCGGGGCCGATGGCCGAAACGCCGACGCACTGGATCGGTCTTGGATTTGGGGAAACCATTGCCGACGCGCTCAAATCCGGTCTGCGCGAGCAGATCAAATGGCTCGCTGCAACCGCTGGAATAAGCGACGTCGAGGCCTATTCGATATACAGCATGGCCGGCAGTTTTCGCATCACTCAGTATGCCGACCAGGTCGCGAGCGCCTATAGCGTCATTCCCGCAAAGGCAGTCCACGGCATGCTGCCGAAGGCTGTTTTCACGCCCGAAATGCGCAATCAGATTGCAGCACGCACCCGGGCAGGCGGGTTGGCTGGCAATGTTTAACTCCCCGCGCTCGCCAGCACAACCCGGCGATGCTTTCAATCCAAGTCGTCTTCATTTTCAACACAAGCAAACAGAGGAACGCAACATGTTTTACGTTAACAGGCGATCGCTGGTCGCAATCATGTCGGCTGCTGCAGCATGCGTCACGATGACTTCGATGACGCCTGCGAAGGCGAACGAATATCTCACTACTCCCGCCACAGACCAGCGGGCGTATTCGCTGTCGGTTTCGACTCAAGGCGGCAAGACCGTCTACCTCGCCGGCCAACTGAATATCGCAGACCCCAACAACAAGCCGTTGCCTGGGGATTTCGACGGCCAGGCTCGCGCAGCTTTCCAGCGCATCCAGAAGACGCTCGAAGCATCGGGTGGCAAGCTGAGTGACATCGTATCGATGACTGTGTTCATTACCGACGTGCGCAACGGCGAACACTTCTCCGACATCCGCAAGGAATTTTTTGCACCGGGCAAGTATCCGGCGAGCGCACTGATCGCCATCCGCAATCTCGGCATTCCCGGCGCTCTGATCGAAATTCAGGCGACAGCAGTGGTGGGGGGGAAATGACAGCCAACGAATGCCAGCTTTGCGGTCCGGGACGGCGGAGGTTCTTCACTGGGCTGGCCGCGTTGGCCGCGAGCAGTCTGGTCGGCGTACCGTCCGTCCAGGCACAGACCGGCACGCCAGTCGTCGCGCCCGGACACGACTGGATCGATGTTCACCACCATCTGGTACCCCCGGGATACATGAGTCAGGTTCCGTCCGACGATGCCGTGCCCGGTGCGTCGGCCACACCGCGTCGCGCGCTGGACAACTGGACGGTCGCACATTCGATCGAACAGATGGATCAGACGGGCGTTGCGACTTCGATTCTGTCGATCAGTAATCCCGGCATATGGTTTGGCGACAACGCGAAAGCACGCAAACTGGCGCGCGACTCTAACGAGTACGGGGCAAAACTGGTGTCGAGCTATCCGGGGCGCTTCGGCATGTTTGCCGCGCTACCGCTACCGGACGTAGAAGGCAGTCTGCTTGAGATTGCCTACGCGCTCGACGTGCTGAAGGCGGACGGCATAGGGCTGTACACGAGCTATGGAAATAAGTGGCTCGGTGACCCGGCGTTCGAGCCGGTATTCGCCGAGTTGAACAGGCGCAAAGCACTCGTCTACACGCATCCAACCACCGCCGACTGCTGCCGCAATCTGCAAGCAGCCGTGTCGCCGAACGTCGTCGAGTATCAAACCGACACGACGCGCGCAATGGCCGAGATACTGGCTAGCGGCACTGCTTCGCGCTACCCGGATATGCGGATCATCTTTTCGCATGCAGGCGGAACGATGCCGTTCCTCATCGAACGGTTCATCGGCTGGGCGAGAAGTCCGCAGATCTCAAAGAATCTACCCAAAGGGCTGAAGTACGAGTTGGACCGCTTCTACTACGACACGGCGCAGACGTCCAACTCGGTGGCGATGGGCGCGCTGACCAAGGTCGTGCCCGACTCGCAGATCCTGTTCGGCACAGATTACCCGTTCAGAACGGTGGTCGAGCACGTGAAGAATCTCACCGAATGTGGTGTTTTCGACGACAAACGCCTGGGGGAAATCGGCCGCGGAAACGCACTCGCGCTGTTGCCCCGATTCAGAACGTAAGCCAATTCGTAAAGATTCCAATATCACCCTCTCAGGAGCATGAAATGAAAAATCTTAATCGCAAGAAGACAGTTTTTATCGCTTTGGCAGGTCTCTTGGCCGGCATCGGCGCGACGTCGAGTCAGGCAAAGGATTACATCACCACGCCGGATACGCAAGCGCGTGCCTATTCGCTGGCAGTGACGAGCGAAAATCCGAAAAAGACAGTTTATTTCGCTGGACAGACGGGGCGCTTCGGCCCGGATGGGAAGCCTATTGAGGATTTCGATGGTCAGGCAAGGCGCGCATTCACGGAGCTTGGCGAAACGCTGAAGAAGTCTGGCGGGAACCTGGGCGACATCGTGTCAATGACGGTCTTCATTACCGACGTACGTAACGGTGGGCATTTTGCCGACATCCGCAAGGACTTTTTCCCGGATGGCAAGTTTCCCGGCAGCGCTCTGATCACCGTCGATGGATTGATGGGCCAATCCAAAATCGAAATTCAAGGCGTCGCCGTGATTGATGGCAAGTAAGAAGACGCCCGTTTCACGATAGCGTATAGCTTCAAAAGCGCCACCGGGCTAGTTTGTGCCGGTGGCGTGTGCTTGATTACAGAGGGGATGTACTCTCGCCAGTCTCCGGCCCCAGACATGAGCCACGTCCATATCGAGATCCTCGAACGCTCCGATACGACCCTGACCCTGCGATGGGTCGAGCCCGGCCGATGCCATTACGGCGAGCAGGGGCGGCGTTGCGCGAAAGCATGGCTACGCGGCTCGCCGGCCCAGGCCGTGAGCCGCGTTTGCTACCAGCTGCAAAGACTGCCTTTGTCTCCTTGCGCCTTTGGGCGCAGTCGGTCAAGCACCTAGAACGAATGCCGGATGCCTAGCATGGTGCCTACCTGGCTCATCCCTTTCCCAGGCGTGGAGGCGCCACCGCTACTGACAGAGTAGGCCGCATGGGAACTGTTCTGCAAAATGGCCACCTGGGCATAGACAGCGGTGCGCACCGATAGCGCATATGTTGCTCGCATCATCTCCATGGTTGCCCGCGTGTCCTGCTGGCGATTGACGACGTGCTGCACCATAGCATCGAAGAACAATGCCGGCGACAGCTTGTACTCCGCCTCCAGTGCAAATTGATTCGACGTGACATCTGGAGTCGACGCGGAAGCGGAGTCGACTCGCCGATTCAGCCACACTGCGCCAAACGTAAGCTTGTCAAATTTCGCGTAAGCGCTCAATGCGAGGTGCGAGTCGCGATTTCCGCTATCCGTCAGACCTAGCGGGGCGAGGCCATTGAACAGATTGGCTGCGGCGCCTGGGCCGCCATTCTGGCGATCGTATGCTGCAGAAACGCCCCAGCTTGTGGCGTTGTACTGCAGCATAAGCGACCATTCAGCACACGCCTCAGTATTGCCGGGAATGCTACCAGCGCACGTGCCTTGGCCCGGCGAATTGGAGCCACCGGCAGGCGACGCATCGCGGCCAAACGAATAACTTGCACCGACGCTCAAGCCATTGAAACTCTTCCGGTAAGCCACGGTGTTGTCGCTGCGCGCATTGGCGATCCATGGGTCCAGGGCCGCGATCCCATATATGTCCGGTCCGATAAAATCAGCGGGCAGCAATGACCACGTCAACATCGAATATTGTCGCCCGAAGGTCAATGCGCCGAGTGGGCCATCGAGTCCCACAAAGGCTTGGCGGCCGAATAACCGGCCACCTTGGCCGAGGGTGCCGGTGCCGGGAGTAAAGCCGCTTTCGAGCGTAAATACCGCTTTGTAGTCGTTGCCAAGCGGTTCGGAGCCTGTCAAGCCCCAGCGCGACGGTAATTCTCCCGTATTGCCAGGCATGCGCGTGACCGAATTGCCCGTTGCGTTCGCATTGTGGATGTATTCGACGCCGGTATCGACGATGCCGTAGAGTGTCACGCTCTGCGCCTTAGCGGAACTGCACCAGGCCCCTGCCAACGTGGTTGCACTGACGATCGAAATAGCTGCGATCCGATTCATTGTTTCTCCAAAAAACCTATGCACTACTTATTTATGTAATGAAGCTTCAAAAAAACACTCGGACAGTCGAGCGGCCGTAAGACATTGGTCTCTTGCGCTCGGCCTGTTTCGGGCGTGCTGTTTCGGACACCACGAAGACGGCGTGCGGCGGTTAACCATCGTGGCAAAAGTGCTGACCAACGACAGCTGCCACCTAATTTAATGCAATCGATTGCAAAGGTACACTAGGTGTATACGCCCATGCCGCGTGCAAGCAAACCACCAATGAGTTGCGACTAGGCTGACTTGGTATCAGATGAGCGGCGTCGGACTGGGCCGCGTGGGCATCGTCACCGGGGAATTCCCATTCTTTTTGCAATCGTTTGCAGCTATGCTGCGTCCGCATCGGCTTCGAATCTGCGAATCGTATGAGGATAAAACGGGTAGGGCGTCCCGGTATGTCCGATTGCATGGACTTACCGTTCAATTTTCAGGACGATGAGGGAGCACGGTGTTCATTCAATCGAACACGTTCTGATCTGGAGAGCCTGGCACTCAAGCCTCAGAATCGGGCGCAATATGTACCAAAAGTACAGGGGACTCTGCGGTCACCGCCCCGTATATCCAAGGCGGTGGTACTAAGCTGATTGCGCTCAAGCGGGCAACAACTCGGCCGCCAGTTGCGCTTCCACGACCATCGAATTTCGACGAAACTCACTGGGTGGAACCGCCATGTGCTTTGTGAAGAAGCGAGTGAAATGACTGTGCTCTTCGAAACCAAGTTCAAGAGCGATGTCGATCAAAGGTTTAGTGCTACCGGTGAGCAACTTTATAGATAACGTCATCCGCGTCCAGTCGATGTAGTGCTGCGGCGGAATGCCAACACAGTTCTTGAACTGTTCGAAGAACCGCGATCGCGAAAGCCCGACATAGGCTGCGACGGTAGCGACCGAGGGGTTTTCCGCAGCGTTCGCATTGATATAGTCGAGCGCCTTGCGGATCCGGAAATCGGCCGATTTACCCGACGAACGGAAGCTCATCGTGAGTGCTGGGTCGGCAAAATCACGTACCACCGCTCGCACCAGGTCCTGAAGAATGGCTTGAGATACATCTTGGCTTGCGATCAGTGAATTCGTGATTGCCGCGGCCAGGCGGTCGACATGATGCCTCACGTCGGGCGTGCAAACCACGCTCGAAGACGGAAAGATGCGAGTCGCAGGACTTTCGGGAAGTTGCAGCAGTGAGCGCAGCCATTCAACCTCGATTACCAGCGACAAGATAACGGAGGGATTCGCAGTTGAGTCGGTCTTGGAGTGAGATTCCCACGGGTTAATTAGTAGTGCTCGACCATCTTCTAGCACATATGGCGTTTCACCGATGCGGAAGAAACTGTCACTGCCCGCCAGCTTGAAGAGAAATTGGTATTGTGCGTGCGCATGGGCGACCAGCGCACGACGGGTGAAGTTGACGCTGGCACGGCCAAATGGCCCTTGCAGTATCCGACTTGGTTTGGCGCTATCTTTCGATAGATCCTCCCTGCGTCCCATTTTTGCCTCCTACGGCCAACAGTGCGTGACCAACGCGAGATGAATTAACTAACGGACCATCTGGTAAACAATCGGTCTATATGGCCAGATGACAACTATCGATTGCCGTAGTCTCCTATCAAGGTAACTAGCATAGTTGGACACGTCAATGGAAAGAGATTCAGTGATTTCCCGCATCACAACGAGTTTCGTTGCTGGCACGCTGTTCTGCCTCTTAGCGACGAATAGCCATGCAGTGGATGTTTCTTCTGCCCGTGTACATGACCTTGTGACGCAACGCTGCGCAGCGTGCCACGCTGTCGATGGCAATAGTGTCGTCGGCTTCTATCCGCGGCTTGCAGGACAGAATCCGGAATATCTTCTCCAGCAACTGAACATGTTCAAAGGTTCGGATGGACATCCGCCCCTTCGTCACAGCCCCTCTATGGAGCCGGAGGTCGCGGACCTGTCAGAGGACGACATCCGCGCGCTAGCGAGCTATTACTCCGCACAAGTCCCTAAAAATAGCGAGCCCGTCGCTGCCGCTACGCCAGCGCTTGGTCAAAAGGTTTATACGGCAGGCAGCGAAGCCGGCGCGCCGGCCTGTATTGCATGCCATGGTGCCAATGGTGCTGGTGTGCTGGGAGCATTCCCTCGTCTTGCAGGCCAGCATCCAGAGTATGTCGAAACAGAACTGCGCAGCTACAAGGAAGGGCGCCGGGGAGGGAAGGGCAAAGCGATGACCACCATAGGACCGCTGCTTTCGAACGACGAAATCAGGGCGGTGGCCGCTTATGTGTCGGCCTTGAAGACGCCTTGAAAATTCGGATTATTGGGTAAGTAGAGTAGCGAGCCAGAGGCTCAAATGGCGTCAAGTGACGATATACATCGTCGGGCGCTGTGTGTTGACAATAAGAGGCTGGGTATCATGCCGTTTTTCAATTGCGATGGGCAAAGATTGTGGTACGTCGATACGGGCAACGCTACCGGTCCCGCGGTCGTCTTCTCTCATGGTTTCCTAATGGACGGATCGATGTTCGCAACGAACATCGAGGCGCTTAGGAGCGACTTTCGCTGCATTGTGTGGGATCAACGCGGCTTCGGGCAGACCGGTGCCGTCGACAAGCCATTTACCTTCTGGGATTCTGCACGCGACCTGCTCGCGCTCCTCGATCACCTCGAGATTGGCTCTGCAGCACTCGTCGGGATGTCACAAGGAGGCTTTCTGTCTATGCGTGCGGCGTTGCTCGAGCCAGATCGCGTGCGTGCGCTCGGGCTGATTTCGACTCGCGCCGATGTTGATGTGCAACCGGTGATCGATTCATTCGTGCAATTGAAGCAGATGTGGGCTGACAGCGGCGCCGCGCTTGTTGCGGACCATCTTCGCTCGCTATTGATAGGCGGTGATTTCGATGCTTCGAGGTGGACGCGTGCATGGCATCAAATGCCTAAAGCTGGGTTCGAGTATCCGGTAGACGCATTGACCGGCCGCGACGATATCACGCTACGGCTTCAGAAGATCACCTGTCCAGCGATCGTTTTTCACGGTAGCAACGATCCGGCAATCGACATTGCACATGGACGCTCGCTGGCACTTGGATTGCCGAATACCAAGGGTTTTGTGACGGTCGACGGCGCCGGACACGCTCCGAATTTGACGCATCCACAATTTGTTAATGGGCTGCTGCGGGAATTTCTATTGCGCTACATGAGCTGACAAGCGTCATTCGTCCCGCCGACCGGATGTTGCGTCCAACGTATGGGCCGTCCGCGGGCACGATCTGCGTTTAGAGTTCGTCGTGGAACCTGAGTGAGTGCGGCCCAGCCCGGGTCCGGGTGGACACGCCGCACTTTCTGCCCCGGAGTCGAAAGGGAATATCCATGGGACCCCCACTTTTTTGACGGAGCGAACGTGCCTCTGACGATCGTTGTCAACAGACAGCCGCACGCGGTGAATTCGAGTCCTGATACGCCGTTGCTGTATGTGCTGCGAAACGAACTGCAGCTTAACGGCCCGAAGTTCGGCTGTGGTCTGGCGCAGTGCGGCGCATGCACCGTGCACCTCGGCGACGACGCAGTGCGCTCGTGCGTGTTGCCGGTGTCGGGTGTGGCTCTGCCCATCACGACGGTGGAGGGCCTGGCGGCCCAGAATCCGCCGAACCCGCTGATCGCCTCTTTTGTAAAGCATCAGGCGGCGCAATGTGGTTATTGCATTAGCGGAATGGTGATGACATCCGCTGCATTGCTTAAACAGAAGCCGCATGCCACCCGGGCGGAAATCATTGCGGCGCTCGATGGAAACCTTTGTCGCTGCGGCACGCATCTGCGTATTCTCGAGGCTGTGGAAGATGCGGCTGGAGGAAAACAGTCGTGACTAGCCGCCGGCGGTTTCTTAAGCTTGGCGGCGGACTCGCCGTTTCGTTCGCGCTGCCATTGTCGCTGAGCTGGCCAGCGTTGAACGTGGAGGCTGCCGGCGAAGCCGGGGCCGGCTCTAGCGATGCGAGAGCTTCAGCGAAATCGCAGGACGCCGCACAAGTGTCGGCGTGGCTTGCAATTGATAAGCGCGGAAACGTAACGCTTTACGCCGGTAAGGTCGAGTTGGGGACAGGTGTGCAGACTGCGCTTGCGCAACTCGTTGCGGAAGAACTGGATGTGCCGATTGAGAGTGTGACCGTGAGTATGGGCGACACTTCAGTGGCGGTTGATCAGGGGCCAACAATCGGCAGCCTGTCGATGCGAGTGAGCACGTTACCGGTGCGCCGGGCGGCCGCGACTGCGCGTGCGCATATCGTTGTTGAGGCGTCGAAAGTCATGGGCGTGCCTGTCAACCAGTTGTTGACTCGCGATGCACATGTATATGAGAGCGCCGATTCAGGGCGCACGATGGCTTATAGCGATTTAATACCTGAGGAATGGGCGACGTTGCCGGTCGATGAAACGGTCGTCATGAAAGAGCCCCGCGCGTTCGCCGTGATCGGCAAGCCGGTGCCTCGCCTCGAACTGCCGGCAAAAGTGGCCGGCGCGCACACCTACCTGCAAAATGTGCGGCTTCCGGGCATGGTACACGCACGCGTGATTCATCCGCCGCTCAACGGCGCTACGCTGGCGACGGTAGATCGGAAGAGCGTCGCTGATATGCCAGGTTTGATCGACGTTGTCGTCAAGCAAAACTTCGTTGCGGTCGTCTGCGAACAGGAATACCAGGCGGTCTCCGCATCGCGCGCGTTGACCGTCGAATGGACGCTACCGAAAAACGCAATCGACGGCACGGCTGTGTATGATGCGATGCGCGCGGAGCAGGGTTTCGACGCCGAACTGCGCAAGAATGGTGACGCTGACGCGTCATTCGAACAATCCAGTAAGCGTCTGAGCGCGACTTACCGGACGCCGTACCTGACCCACGGTTCGATCGGGCCATCGTGCGGTGTTGCAGACGTCAAGCCGGACTTCGCGATCGTGTGGTCCGCGACGCAGGGTTCGTTTCCGCTGCGGGATGCCATCGCCGTGTTGATCGGCATGTCAAAGGACAAGGTGCGTGTCGTGTGGACGGAGGGCGCCGGCTGCTATGGTCACAATGGCGCCGATGACGCATCGGCCGAGGCTGCACTGCTGTCTCAGGCGCTCGGTCGCCCGGTTCGGGTGCAATGGATGCGCAACGATGAGCATGGTTGGGACCCGAAATGTCCAGCCGCAGAAGCGCAAATCAAAGGTAGTGTGAGCGCGGATGGGAAGGTGGAAAGCTGGTCGTACACGATGTCGACGCCGACCCATATTTCCCGGCCGATGGGTAGCGCAGGAAACCTTTTGCCGGGAAGACTGATGGGTCTGCCGCCCAAGCCGATACGCATCGGTGGAGACCATTGCGCGAGAACGCTTTACCACTTCCCGAACGAACGCGTCGCGGTGCGCTGGCTGCCTGACGGCCCGCTGCGCCCATCGGCGATGCGCGGACTGGGTGCTGTCGCCAATACGTTCGCCAACGAATCGTTTCTCGATGAACTAGCCAGTCTGGCGGGGCGCGATCCGATTGAGTTCCGAATCACGCATCTAAGCGACGAGCGTGCGATCGCAGTTCTTCAGGAGGTGAAGGCGGCATCGAACTGGAACGTCCGGCGTGCGCACGTAGGCAAAGCGGATGCATCGGTTCGCGAAGGCGTCGGCGTCGCTTTTGCGGAACTTGAGCCTGGTGGCGCCTATGTGGCATCGGTGTGCTGCGTGGAGGTGGACGTTCATAGCGGCGAGACCCGAGTGACATGCGTATTTGTCGCACATGATTGCGGGTTGATTGTGAATCCGGATGGTCTGCGCAACCAGATCCAGGGGTGTGTGATTCAGACCCTCAGCCGTTCGCTCAAGGAAGAAGTGCGCTTCAACCGGAAGGAAATGCTGTCGCTCGACTGGGCTAGCTATCCGATCCTGCGTTTCAGCGAGTTGCCGTCAGAGGTAACGATTTCGCTGGTGAATCGTGTCGACCGATCACCGGTCGGGGCCGGCGAACCGACGGCGCTGACGATCGCACCTGCCGTCGGCAATGCAATATTTCATGCGACAGGCGTTCGACTCAGAAAAACGCCTTTTACCGCTGAGGAGTTCAAGGCAGCGCAGAAGGCTTGAACGCTACCACGTACCCTGGTGGAGTTGAGCAATCAAGGACTATGCTGGATCTAAACGACTTCTATTACTTCGTGAGTGTTGTAGATCGTGGCGGGATGACGGCAGCGAGTCGCAGCCTTTCGGTGCCCAAATCAACAATTAGCTATCGTATCCAGCAGCTGGAGGCGTCGCTGGGGGCACGTTTGATTAACAGAACCACACGACAGTTCAGTGTGACGGACGCCGGCCTGGAGTTCTACAAGCACGCAGCGCTGATGTTGGAGAAGGCGCAAGCAGCGGAAGCGATCGTCAAGGGGCGGCTAGTTGAACCCGGCGGCATCGTCCGGGTCACCACGGCGGTTGCAATCGCGGAGTTTGCAACCGCCAAGGTATTGCCGGAATTTCTGGGTAGATACCCGAAGATTAATGTCATCCAGCACGTAACAGATGCCTCCGTAGATATCGTTGCAGAAAATTTTGACCTTGCTATAAGGGCGCACTCGAATTCGTTACCGGACTCAAACCTTATAAAGCGAACGCTAGGTTTTGCGCCTTGGCGTCTGTTCGCAGGTCAACGTTACGTTAAAGAGTTCGGGATGCCGAATAGTCCAGAACAACTTGCCCACCACAATGGTCTTTTCATGATGCGCACCGGCGTTCAGCCCACGTGGCTGCTGCGACGTTCTGACGGTATCGAACATCGGGTGCCTCTTCGGCCGCGCGTGATGACCAACGACATGGTCGGCCTGAAGGCCGCAGCGCAGATGGGCCTGGGAATCGTCGCCCTGCCAGCCTATATCTGCCGTGAGGATGTCATCTCCGGCAGGCTTCAGCCTGTACTTCCGGAATGGTCCGCAGGTGAGTCGACCCTTACTGCTCTGTTGCCGTTCCGGCATGGGGTATTGCCTTCGGTCCGGGCGTACCTGGACTTTCTGATAAGTGAGATTCCAAAGGCACTAGTCTTCTAGGTGGGCCTGGGGAGATGGGGTTGATCGAGAAAATGGAATCCTGATTCCTCGACGGCTTGATGTGTGGCCGGTCACGTTCACGCGTGCTCCGGCCGCAAGCACTATGGTCATCGCGCGATCGTGGATTCGCGGACGACGAGTTCAGGCCTCAGCACAATGTTGACGTTTGCCTTTGTACCGCCATCGAGATTTTCCAGCATCAAGATCGCAGCACGAACGCCCATTTCATAAAGAGGGATGCGTACGGTAGTCATCGGAGGCGCAACGGAATCCATCAGCGGCATATCGTTGTGGCCGACCACCGAAATGTCCTGAGGGCACCGGAGACCGCGTGCGCGAATGGAGTCATAGCAGCCTAGCGCAAGCAGGTCGTTGGCGGCGACGATCGAGGTGATTCCGGGATGGAGTTCAAGCAGCATGTCGCATGCGGCACAACCTTCGTCACGGGAGAACGCTTTGGACTCGGCCACCGGACATTGGGTTTTTTTTAAACCCTTCTCTCGGATTGCATCAAGGAAACCCAGGCGGCGCTCGTACCCAGTTGAGAGATCACTCGGGCCGGCGACGTGAGCAATGGCAGTATGACCAATCTTCACCAAGTGCGTGACCGCCTGTAGCATCGCTAACTGGTTGTCACTGACAACACAGGAAGCGCGGCCACTGTCTTCGCTTCGATTGACTACTACTACCGGTATTCCCACCTCGAGACAATGTTCGAGGATGGGGTCGTCGCGGCCAGAAGTCGCCAGGATCAGGCCGTCAACCTGACGCCCGACCATCTGATCGATAACGAACCGTTGCCGTTCCGTTCCACCTTCGGCATTTGCGATCAATGGAATGAATCCCTTTTTGGCGAGTTCATCCTCAATGCCGCGCAGAATTGGTGGAAATACCTGGTTAGCAATATCCGGCAGCACGACGCCAATGATGCAGGAACAATTAGTGCGAAGCGTGGCAGCGTTCCGGTTGGCGGAAAAATTCAGTTGTATTGCAGTACTGAGGACCTTGTCGACCACGTCATCGCCGATAAGATGGCGAGTCTTGGGGTTCATCACTCGCGAAACCGTGGACGTATGAACGCCAACGGATTCCGCTAATTCCCTGAGAGTCGTCCTCTTTCTTTGCGGCACATGTCCGAGGGTTGTTCGCTTTCGTTGCGTCATATTTACGATAACGCGGCGTCAGTCGCCGCACTCCAGCTAGTTAAGGGCGCAATTTCACCCGCGTGCGCCCGTACAAACAGGCGAAGTTTCAACATGAGCCAGATCGATTCTTCTGGCGAAATCGTATGCACTGCCGCCTTGAGGTTGACCTCAAGGCGTTCCAGTCAATCAGCATAACGGAGCGTCGTTTCTGCGTTGGCGCCTTGACGACGTGCAACTCCTCCGAGTAGCATGCAATCGATTGCAACAGCCAAACAGGGTGGCACGTGGAAGAGAATCTGAATGTTTTTACAGTCCTCGGCTTCGAGGGCGCGTTTAACCTGCCGATATGGGTCGGTCAAAGGCGGCAGTATTTCCGGAAGTACGGACTGCAAGTTGGTCTTGAGTATGTGAAGGGCTCCGTCGACATGATCGATCGCATGACGGCCGGCTCCGCGCACGTGGCTTTGACAAGCGTGGACAACGTACTCGCGTACAGGCGCGGGCAGGGGGAAACCGCGGACGGAAGTGCTCCCGATCTGGTTGCATTCATGGGAGGGGATCATGGCTTCCTGTCGTTGATGGCGAAACCGGAGGTCACGTCCGTGCCGCAGTTGCGAGGCAAAACGCTTTCGGTCGATGCACTGACAACCGGTTTTGCATTCGTGCTGCGGGAAATCCTTGTGGCGAACCAGATTGCGATGACCGACGTGAAGTTTGAGGCAGCTGGAGGCACGGGTAATCGCTATCGCGCGTTGGTCGCCGGAAAGCACGATGGGACGCTGGTGCGCACGCCTTTTGAGCGTTTGGCGGAGCGCCAGGGGCTCAACGTACTGTTGCGTGTCAAATCCCTGTTTCCAGACTACTTGGGGACTGTTGGTGCGGTCATGCATTCGTGGGCCTCGCGAAATCAGGATCGGTTGATCAGATTCATTCTGGCGTACCGTGAAGCGTTGAACTGGATTTTCGATGCGAGCAACAAAGAGGCTCTCGTCGAAATACTGCGAGCAGAGTTCGTTGAACTGACGGACGATGATGCCCGCGCCGTACTCGGGGACCTGGTGGATCCGATTTGCGGGCTCATTAGCGATATGAGCATTTCGGACGCAGGACTGGAGCAAGTCTCGCGCATTCGCGATGCCCATGCGCCCGTGTCGACGAACCGATCGTGCCAGGATTGTATCGATCGGCAATACCTTCGAACGGCGCAGAACTCGACTCGCTGGGCGCGTTAGGCTGCTGTGTCGCGTCAATGCAAAATGGGCGGGGATGCCTTCCATCTCCGCCCGCCAACTCGGCACCGTAGGTGCGCTTAGTCGACTACGGCAATCGCTTGTACCTCAAGCAGCATTTCCGGTTTGGCCAAACCTGCCACCGTAATCAACGCGCTCGCGGGAAAGTTGTCGCCAAAAATTTCCTTGCGGATTTTGGTGAGTTGATCGCCAAAGCGCGCATCGGTAATCGACACTGTCATCGTGACGATATCCGCGAGCGTACCGCCGGCTTGATCGAGTGTCTTGGCAATCCGGGAAAAGATCTCTCGTGCTTGCCCCGAAAAATCCCCGGCAAGGGAGTTGCCCTGTTCGTCGTCGACCACGGTTTGTCCCGCTAACCACACAATCTTGCCACCCTGCGTGATGACTGCGGGGGAGTACGCCCGCTCTTGTGCCGCATCGCGTTTGACATAGCTTCGAACATGTTTCTTCTGCGGATCATTTGCCATACATACCTCGCTTTCATTAAGTTGAATTGAACGTGAACGTGTTGCATCAGGGCCGTAAGCGCGCGTCATGGGCAGGTAGATGCAGCAGTCGCACGTGCCCAGGAGGCGGTCATAGGCAGGGCAGGATCGGAGCCGGTCACCTAGTCGCAGATACGATCCTGAATCTCACTCTCATCGCCGCCTGACTTTGCAAACGATTGCAGCATAGTCAACGGAGATCGAATTGTCAAAAGATCGCGTCATCGGGTTTACACTCACCTGATGCATCAAAACGTCTTGATTACAGCGATTTTTTTGGGGCATGTTCGAAGCGACTCCGCTGGTAAACCATAGTTCTTTAATGCAATCGATTGCATTAAATTTGCTGTGAAAGTTTTTTTGGCTGAACAGGCGTTTTGTACGCGACAGGAGCAATAGGATGCTAGCAACACAATCCATCTCGGTTAGATCGTTCATCAATGAACGAAAGATTTCAGGATTCCAGATCAGGACACTCGTTCTCTGTTTCCTGATCCTGGTTCTGGATGGCTACGATACGGTCGTCGTTGGCTTCATCGCCCCAGCACTCAGATCACATTTTGGGGTCAGCCCGGTGCAGTTCGCGCCTGTGTTCGGCGCCGGATTCCTTGGCCTTGCCATTGGTTCGTTTGTCTTCGGGCCTGTTGCCGACCGTTTTGGCCGTAAGGCCACGCTGATCTGTGCCGTACTCCTGTTCGGTTTGTTCAGCATTCTTTCGTCGCAGGCGTCGTCGATTGAAGCGCTGATCGCACTGCGTCTCGCGACCGGTCTGGGGTTGGGCGGCGCAATGCCTAACGCCTATACGCTGGCCGCCGAATATAGTCCTGACAGCATGCGCTCGACGCTTATCGCGCCCCTTGGATGCGGCATCTCTGCAGGTGGCGTGCTGGCTGGTCTCGTCGCGCCACATTTGGTAAGCAACTACGGTTGGCAGTCGATGCTGATCCTGGGCGGCGCACTACCTTTGTTGTTGTCCGTATTCCTGATCGTCTGGTTACCGGAGTCAGCGTGCTATCTGTTGACGCGTGGTCGCCAGTCCGACGCGCAGGCCATCATTCAGCGCATCGAGCCGCAGACCCCGCTGGGCAATACGCGCCTTACGCTTGATGAAGTAGCTGATCGTGGATTCCCGGTGAGCCATCTGCTGCGTTCCGGACTTCGCGGCGGTACCTTGCTCCTCTGGGTTACGGGATTCATGGCGTTGCTGGCCGTCTATTTTCTCGGTAACTGGTTGACCATGCTCATCCAGGAGAGCGGCGTGCCGTTTGGCCGTGCATCGCTCATGACTGCCCTCTATCTGACTGGCAACGGCCTCGGCGCGATTTTCCTCGGCTTCCTGATGGATCGGATGAATCCTCAGTACGTGGTCGCCGGCGCGTTCCTTTGCGCAGCAATCTGTCTCGCGTCGTTCGGTCATCTCACAGGAATTCCGGCACTTGCGCTGGTCGCGCTCTTCTTGACCGGTGTGGGCACCGGCGGCGCCATGACCGGGACCAGTATTTTGTCGACGAGCTTCTATCCGACGGCGACGCGTGCCACCGGCGTGGCGTGGACACTGGGGATGGGGCGGGTGGGATCGATCGTCGGTTCGATGATCGGTGGCATCATGCTCGCTGCGAAATGGGCACCTACGGTCATGTTCGCAGTAGTGTCTATTCCGATCGCAGTCGCAGCCGTCAGCGTCTACGGACTCGCACTCTATCGGAGACGGAATCCGGTGTCGGTAGCAACGGTTCTTTCAACGCGATGAGACAGTTGGGTGGTGAAAATTCGGGGCAGGTCATCAGTATTCTTAGATATTGCGGCCACTGTCGTTCGTCGGCAGATGGCCCGGCCTGTCCCGATGTGAAGATGCTTTGCGGTTGACAAGATGTTTGATGCTTTAGCGGACGCCCTGGCCAACAGTTCGGAGGAGGGCGTCCATTGTTCGTGACGACGGAGCATATGATCAAACAGCGTCAAGGCAAGATCGTCGAGAACCACACTTACTTGCTGATCGGCGGTGGTTGTGTGCGGCATATCTACACGGATTCGACGACGCTGGCCGCGACGCTCCGACGCGGTATCGTTGGTAGATTTGGCTTCGAAGAAATACAACGGCTCACATAGCGAACGTACGACGACTTGTTCATTCGGGAAGTTGTAAAGCGTCCTCGCACAGTGATCGCCTCAGATCCGGATCGCCCTGGGCGGCAAACCCGTTATTTGCCCGCGTAGCGGGTCCCGGCACTACGCGTCGGTCGGGGGCTTCCATTTTTTAGTCAAGGCGCGTGATGTGGCATCCGCTTGAAATTCCTGCTAGCTAACCACTGCAACAAAGTTGCGCATGACAACAACATCGATGAAGCAGGGCAATTCGGCAACAGTTTTGAGTGCCACCTTGGCTAGTGTTGAGCCTCTGATTGGCGGGCGAATGACACGTGCACGGGCCGGCCCGGATAGCCGAAGCTTCTGCAGGTAGGGATGACTTTCGGTAACTTTCCGCGGCAACTCCACACGAGGTAGTGGCTTGCCGATCGCGGAGAATTCAGGTGCCTGCTTGAGTGGTACTGTTTCGTCCACCGGCAAGGTGGTCCATCTTCTAGGGATCAGATCGGGATAGGCTGCGGAACGAATCGGATTGAGAGTCACGCACACGTACGGCGCGAGTGGACAGCCGGTTCAGGTGCCGTCCTCGCGAGCCCTCAAATACCCGGATGGTCGAGAAATCTGCGATTCATACCGGGTCGTGTGCAGCATTCCTGGGCGGCCTCATGACGCCTCATCCTGGCAGGATCCGGCCAGGCGCCAGGGTTTGTTCGAGAATGGCCACCAGAAGAAAGAGTAATACGAAGGGATATTGCATCCGCATCCATTCTTTCGATCTGGTGAACGACACAAGGATTCCCAGCGTGACCACCAGAAGAATCGAAGCCCCAAGCCACTGCGTTCTGGGTATGAACAACAAAATCGATCCAACGAATTCAGCGGTTGCGACTGTCATTCTGAGCCAGTCCGGGTAGCCCCATTTTGCGAACTCGGCGCGGATAGTCTGTGGACCTATCAGGTTGACGACGGCCGCTGCGAGGAAGGCGCAGACGACGATGATGTTCACATATTCCATGGTTCTAAATTTGTTGAGGTGATGGTGTCGGGCTAAATCAAAGCACGCGGATTGGAAATCGGGGGACACTTCTCTTTCCAGGTCATGTCGAGCCTGGAGGCAAGTCCGGCCTTCGAAATGATTTCAGATGCAAGCCGTTCAACGCTGCTGAGGATTTCCTTGCGGTCCTTGAACTTCGTGAAGTCTCCTTCGCGGAATACGATCTCGCCGTTGACCATGACATATTTCGCATCCGTTCCCTTGCCGGCACCGAGGAATGCGGACAGTGGACGTTGAAGTGAACCGACGTGGGGACCTCGCATGTCGAAGACCGCGATATCAGCCAGCTTTCCCGCCTCGAGTGAACCGAGTTCGTCGGCGAAGCCTAGAACGCGAGCGCCATTGATGGTCGCCATTTCCAGTGCCCGCTCGAACGGCATGCGTGTCGGATCCAGATGGCGTTGGTGTTGGAAGAGCACGCATGCCTTGACCTGCTCGAGCATATCGTTCGTGTAGTCGACCATGGCACCGTCGGTGCCGAGTGCCGTTGGAATACCCGCGCGCAGAGCATTTGCCGCGGGGGCGATGCCGCCGCCGCGCATGGCTTCGCTGGTTGGCGTGTACACCAGACCGGCACCCACGTCGGCCATTTGTTCAAGATCCAGTTCAGTGCAGTGGATGCCGTGGATCAACATCCATTGTTCATCAAGGACCCCGAGTTGCATGAGATACCGCACATCCGTGCGGCCGGTTTCCCGCAGATGCTTCAGGAAGCCTTTTTCTGTGGAGAACGTACCTGCCGCGGTGTGACTGCTGATGCGAACATTCAGCTTTCGTGCTAGTTCCGTGCCCCGGATGATGAGCTCTTCCGTGCTCATACCGGACGAAGTCCAATGGGCGTTGGCTTCGATGACCATGCCCATGCGAATCAGGCCGTCCTGTTTTCCGTCCCAGCGACGGATATCCTCTTCAACAGCTGCGAGTGATTCATCCAGGGAATGCGGGTGGTCGAGGAATCGGCTGTTGCGGCAGCGCAGCTCTTTGCCGAAAAATTGACGGATACCCACTTCCGCCTGGGACTCGACGCTCGACTTCACGATCGCTTCGTCACTTACCGACACAGAGTGATTAAATGATGTCGTCGTGCCGGTTGCGAGCATCTCGAGGGCGCATTGATATCCACTGAGACGCATCGCGTCGTTCGACAGATGACGAACCAGAGGAAAAACCAGATCGTCGATCCAGTCTTCGAGTAGCATCCCGTCCGCGATACCCTTGAACATCGAGTACCACGGATGTTGATGCAGATTGATCAGGCCAGGAATGACCAGGCATCCGGTGGCATCGATGGTTTCGTCGAATCCATCGACCGGCGTATTTTCATACGCGTAGACGCCGGTGATGCGCTTGCCTTCGACCGCGACTGCGCCGCGCTCGAATACCTCACGCTCTGCGTTGACGGTGACGACGTAACCGTTCTTGATGAGAATTTTCTTCATTCTGTCTGTTCCTTAGTGCCTTGAAGTGGACACCGGTGTCGTCCGTGTTTGCCTCCTGGGACGACACCCGCATGCCTTGCTAGCAGCAACCCGCTAGAGCATTGCTCAGTCTTTCGGCGGCCACGTTGGAATCGGTGCCTTTCCGGACGGGAAGCGGACGTTCTTCGAACGTACAAATTCCTTGAGCGTTTCAGTCGCGTTTTCACGGCCGAATCCGCTGCCTTTCACTCCACCAAACGGCGAGCCGAGGAATGCCCTGCGCATGTAGTTATTGACAAAGATCATCCCAACTTCGAGGCGAGGCGCGAGCTTCCACGCGCGATTCTCGTCTGTCGTGACAATTGCCGCGGTCAGTCCGTAGGCCGTGCCATTTGCGATCTCGACCGCTTCGTCCTCAGTTTTGAAGCGCATCAAGCAAGCGACAGGCCCAAAGATCTCTTCCTGTGCGACCGTCATCGTCGGCACGACATCGCCAAGTACGGTAGGTGGTACCCAGTATCCACGTTCGTATTGCGCGTCGGTCGGCAACTTGCCTTGCGTCACGAGCCTTGCGCCTTCACGCAGGGCGATGTCGATGTATCCCATCACGCGGTCGCGCTGCTTGCCGTCTACCATCGGACCGATATCCGTTTTCGGATCCAGTCCGTTGCCGACAACGAGCCTCTCGGTTGCACGCGCAAATTTGTCTTCGAACTCGGCGTAACGGGATTCATGGACGAGAATACGCGCCGTCGACGTGCATGCTTCCCCTTGGTTATAGAACATCCCCTCAAGGGCGACGTTCACGGCCACCTCCATGTCCGCGTCTTCCAGAATGAGAAGGGCGTTCTTGCCGCCCAGCTCCATGGTCGCGTAGGTGATGTTCTCCGCGGCGCTTTGCAGAACGCGACGGCCTGTAGCTGTTGCGCCAGTAAAGCTGATGCGTTCGACCTTGGGATGTGACGCCAGGGCGGGGCCGGCCTTGATGCCTGGAACGACGTTCAAAACGCCGGGCGGAAGAATCTGATTGGCCAGTTCGACCAGTCGCATGACGGTCAGCGGTGCCTGCTCACCCGGTTTCACGATGACGGTATTTCCGGCGGCCAGTGCCGGCGCGGACTTTTTCGCAAAGTGAATCGGCGGCCAGTTGAACGGAAGGATGGCCGCGACCACGCCATACGGTTCAAACAGCACGCGCGCCTCAATCGCACCTTGGTCAAGGATTTCACCATGGAGCGTATCGGCCAGACCTGCGAAATAGTCGAAGCATGCGTGACAGTAAGAGACGTCAAAGCGAAGCGCGTCACGTTTTGGCTTCCCGACTTCACGGGCCTCGAGTTCAGCGAGTTCGTCGGCGTGTTCGCGAATCTTCGCTGCAACTTGATGCAACAACTGCGCGCGCTCGCGTGGCGAACGCTGGCACCAGTCATTTTCGTACGCTTGTCGGGAATCTGCGACCACTTGGCCTACGAGCGTTTCGTCTGCGGATACCACTCGTCCCAGTGGGTTCGCGGTCGCGGCTTCCTCGACGACAAAGAACGCTTGGTCACCGTTAGCCTCAACGACTTTGCCGCCAAGGATGGCACCCCAGTACGGGCGATTCAGATTCGATCTGTCCAGCGTAGCTTCAGCCATTTGGCCATCTCCTTACAATCGATTGCAAAAATGAAATAGCAGTGACATAGGGACTACGTTGGGTAGGTGCAACTGAGTCGTCACTGCGAAGAGCCTTGTCGTGCCTGCCATAGCGGGTTATGGGCAAAGCCGGACGAATGGCGCACGGCACGGCAGCACGATGGGCTTCCGAGTGAAATGTACTGCAATCGATTGCAGAGAGCAAGCCAAAAATTGGGATCCTTCGCGAGACAGTTTGACGACCGTGGCCAACTCACCTTAATGACTTTGCAAGGTTAGGGGCGGACCGTGCCTTTCTGCCCGTCCCTGGATGACCGACCTTCGGTTTGTTTGCCTTTTGGGGCACGACTGATACAATCGATTGCAAGGTAGTTGCACGCCCAGCTACGTGCGCGTACCGACCATTCCGGTTAGCGTGGCCCGTTTTGTCGCTTGCCCGCTCACGGGCTGGCCCGGCCATATTACAGACTGAACTAGAGCAGGCTTGTCGTGAAAGAGAAAACAACTCAACCTGCCAATCGGCGGCCAGTCACCATGAAACAGGTCGCCGAACTCGCCGGGGTCCACGTTTCAACGGTTTCGCGCGCATTGAATCCGGCGACGCGTTCGGTTGTTGTGCCTGAGGCGGTGGCGCGAGTCATGAGGGCTGCCAGCAAGCTCGGGTATCGGCTGGATCCTGTGGCGGCAAGTCTGCGAACCGGGCGCTCCAAACTGATTGGCATTCTGGTTCCCCAGATCGCAACGAGCGTATTTACCCCGATCCTGGCTGGAGCAACGGAACGCCTTGCCGCGCACGGGTACTTCGCAATCGTCGCTTACGTCGGTTCCGACTGCGAGACCCAATTGGAATTTGCGCACGGCCTCATTGCGCGGCGAGTCGACGGACTCATTCTCGCCACGGTGACGCGCCACGATCCGCTGGCGTCATTTTGTATCGAAAAAGGCGTGCCCACGGTGCTGGTCAACCGGGCGGAAGATGACGCAAGATTGTCGGCGGTCGTTTCTGATGAACTGCTTGGTGCCCAATTGGCCGTCGACCACCTGGTGGAATTGGGGCATGTCAAGATTGGCCATATTGCCGGTCCTCCAGATCATTCGACGGGGTTCCTGAGGCGTAAAGGCTTCGTGCAGGCACTCGCGTCACACGGTCTGGACGGCAATGGCGCACCTTGCGAGGTGGCTTCGACCTATACACGGGAACATGGGGCCGAAGCCATGAGGCGGCTGCTGAGTGCCCACCCGGATGTCACGGCGATCGTCGCTGCCAACGATTTGCTTGCGCTCGGGATGTACGACGCGTTGCGCGAAAGCGGACTGCAATGCCCTCGTTACCTGTCTGTGGTTGGGCACAACGATATGCCACTGGTAGACATGGTCGAACCGCCTTTGACGACCATCCGCATCAGCCATCAAGAAATGGGGCGGCAAGCGGCCGATCTTCTTGAGCAGGCGATTGACGATCGCGACCAGTCGGTGCGTAAAGTCGTGCTGCCACCCAGACTGATCGTCAGGGGCTCGACCGCCGCGCCTCGCAAGGGAAGGTGAGGGTGGCGCGCCGGCTTTAACTCAAAAGGGGCGGCAGTTCGTCCTTCAGAAAGTCGACCAGGGCGCGTACCGCAGGCATCATTCCGCGGCGCGTCGGGAACAGCACGGCCAATCGCCCCTCCCTGGGGCGCCACTCCGGCAGTACGACGCACAAAGTCCCACTTTCGATCTCACGCGTGCATGCATAGAGAGGCAGGCCCGCGATGCCCATTCCTGCCAACGCGGCTTCCTTCAGCGTCGCGATATTGTCGCTCTGCAGGCGCGGTTGAATAGTCCGCGTGGCAACTTCGCCATTTGCGCCGGTCAGGCGCAGTACGGTCGCCGGCTCATTGATCGACGCGTAGATCAACAGATCGTCGTGAGGTAGCGCGTCCGGTTCACCGATCATCCCGGTTCCGGCCAGATACGCAGGGCTAGCCACCAACCCCCAACGCGCAGTGCACAGCGGGGCCTGGACCAGACTGGAAGACTCCACTTCGAAACGCAGACCACGTACCACCACATCGACGTGCTCCTCGACGAGGTCAACTTGTCGGTTGCTGGCCTCGATTACCAGTCGGACCTTGGGGTAGCGCAACATGAAGCGGGGCAGCAATCTGGCCAGCACGATGTCCGTAATCGCGACGGGCAGGCTGGCCCGCACCAGTCCTGTGGGCTCGGCAGTCCGACGCCGAACCGCCTCTTCACCGGCCTGCGCTTCGGAAATCATGGCTCGGCAATGCGCGTAAAGCGCCTGGCCGGCGTCGGTCAAGCTAAGTCGGCGTGAGGTTCGTTGAAGCAGTCGAACGCCGAGGTTGGCTTCCAGATCGGTGATCCGTCGCGAGATATGGGATTTGCTTACGCCAAGCGCCTCTCCTGCCGCGGTAAAACCGTGATGCTCGATCACCTGAGCAAAAAGATAGAGGTCGTTCAGGTCAGAAGATACGGGCTTCATCCGACGTCCAGGTGTCGTTGGGTTGGCTTATTGATCGTTTCCTGTGAGAAACGATAGGTTGAGAAATACCATATTTATCGTTTGTCGTTGCGCAAATATGATTCATCTCAACCGGAGCAGATGTGCACCGGACAGTCCGGCGGGAGCGTCCATACGCCGATGCCGTATCCAAATGCCAACTGTGAATAACGATCATGAAAATCCTATCTCTCCTGAAAACCGCGGTTTTCGCCCTGGCTGTCGTCACTACCTCCGCCACGATGGTCCAGGCGGCCAGCGCAGCGCCTGCGACGAAGGCGGTCGCTCCTTCGGGTGCTCCGTACTCCTTGTTATCGCGAGACAACACGGTGCTGGTGCTGGTTGACCATCAGGTTGGCTTGTTCACCGGCGTGCGCGATATCGATGTCGGTCAGCTCAAGCATAACGTGGTGGCCTTGGCGAAAGCCGCGAAGACGCTCGGTATCCCGGTCATTGTCACCGCTACGATGCCCGATGGCATGTGGGGCCCCACCATCCCTGAACTGACTGCCGCGCTTCCCGGTGTCCCGGTGATCAGCCGGACCTCGATCAATGCCTGGGACGATCCGAATGTGCGGGCCGCCATCGAGAAGACTGGGCGCAAACAGATTCTGATCGCCGGCGTTTCGCTGGAGGTGTGTGCCACGTTCCCTGCGCTGTCGCTCAAGGCCGCAGGCTATGACCCCCGTGTGGTGCTAGACGCGTCGGGTACGTTTAGCGATGACAAGCGCACTGTGGGGCTGCAGCGCCTGGCGGGTGCTGGCATCCCGGTTACCGACTATGCCACCGCTGGTGTGGAAATGCTGCATGGCAACGACGATCCGAAGGCTCAGCAGGTGTATGCCGATCTTGATATGCCGTTCGCCAACCTGGTGTGGCAGTTGAAGAACGCTGCAAGCAAGTGAGGTAACGGTTCAATTCGCTGAGGACTGTCATCGTCCTCGTCTGAACCACCCCGAAGCCGTCCGGGCCGACATGGCCGGATGGTTTCGGAGCTGGACGTCACTGTAATAAGACGGAGTTTCACCATGAACAAGTTCCTGCACGTGTCGCATGTCGTCGCCGGTCAAGACATGACCATTGGCGAAGCGTTTCAGGCAAAACATTTTGAAGAGCGTGCGTTCGGCGGATTGATGGACCCCGTTGTCATGCTTGATCATTTTCACATGACGGCGCCTACCTTTGCGCCGCATCCGCATGCCGGAATCTCGGCGGTGACCTATGTGTTCGAGGACGCGACAGGCGCGCACGTCAATTACGATTCGCTTGGCAACCAAGGCCCCATCAATCCCGGTGCGTTGCATTGGTTTGCCGCGGGCCGCGGGGCGGTGCATACCGAGCAGCCCGAGGGCGAGGAGCAGCATGTTCACGCGCTGCAAATCTTCGTGAATCTGCCGGCCAGCAAGAAGTTTGACGCGCCCTATGCCGTTCACGTGGAGCCGCAGGACATCCCGGAGTTCAAAGCGCCCGGCGTTCGTGTGCGTGTGGTTGCGGGCAGCAGCAATGGCGTGAGAGCGGCCCACTCTGACCAACTACCCGAACCATTCACGTTGTTGGACGGCTTCCTTTCACGTTCATCTGCAGCTAGCCATGAGCTATTGCGTGGCTGGAACGGGTTGATTTACGCACTCACGGGAGCGTTACGGGTAGAAGTGGGGGGCGCGGTGCGACAGTTGATGGCTGGAGAGGCGGTCGGTGTGGCTCTAGACAAGGGTGCGACGGAGGACGGGGTAGCGATTCGGCTCGTCTCTGATGAAGGCAGCCATTTTGTCATTCTTTCCGGCCCGGCCTTGAATGAACCGATTGCCAAACACGGGCCGTTTGTCATGAATACCCGCGAGCAACTTGACGATCGGATCAGCGCTTTTCAGAACGGTGAATTCGGGCAACTCGTCATGCCGCAACCTGCCGCGCAGTGATCCTTCGCAAACCGCTGCGTCGATGGCGAGGAGACGCCCGTCGGACATGCCAAGGGGTAGTTCGTGTTCGCCAGGTGGAAATTGACGACGACGGCTCCAATGCAGCGCCTATGATCCAACGCACTCAATCGCGTTGATGAAACTTGGGATCAGGAGCTTGAACAGATATGAAGCTGGCGTCATTGCGTTCCGGACGGGACGGTGAATTGGTGGTGGTTAGTCGAGACTTGCGGCATGTTGTACGCGCGAGTTCGGTGGCGCGCACTTTACAGGCGGCGCTCGACGATTGGGATGAGACGGCTCCAGGGCTCGAGGCGCTCTATGCGGCGCTGAATGCGGGGAAGGCAGCAGGCGCCTTTGCTATCGAGTGGAGCGAAGTGGGGCCGCCTTTGCCGCGGAGCTATCAATACCTCGATGGCGCTGCCTATGTGAGCCATATCAAGCGCAACCGTGCTGCCCGCGGCGAGGCTCTTCCGGATGATTTGATGGACAAGCCGCTGGTCTACCAAGGTATTTCGCACGGATTTCTCGGCTGGGGAGACGACATCCCGTTGCCGTCAGAAGCCCTTGGAATTGATTTCGAAGCGGAGGTCGCCGCGGTGACGGGGGATGTTCCCATGGGTGTCAGTCCGCAGGAAGCGTGTTCTTATATTCGTCTGTTCGTGCTCCTCAATGACGTGTCATTGCGCGCGCTGATCCCCGCGGAGCTGAAGCGGACCTTTGGCTTTCTGACAGGCAAGCCTGCGTCGAGCCTGGGCCCGATTGCCGTGACGCCCGACGAATTGGGCCCGCTTTGGCACGAAGGGCTTGTGGGAGGGAGGATGCAGTGCTCGGTGCGCGGTGAAACGGTTGGCAGTATCGATACCGGTATAGATACGCCGTTTCACTATGGCGATCTGATCGCCCACGTTGCCCAAACGCGAGCGTTCGAGCCAGGCACGATCGTCGGACTTGGCACCGTGTCGAACGAGGATGAGTCGGTCGGGTGCGGATGCATTGGCGAGATCCGGGCGCTCGAGACATTGCGCGACGGCAAGGCATCCACGCCGTTCCTGAGTTTCGGGGATCGCGTGCGTATTGAGCACATTGATCGCGAAGGTCAGTCCACTTTCGGCTATATCGACCAGCGCTTCGTGTCGGCGGCACGATAAGTCGCGGCCGGCAGCGTTTCTGAAAGGAGAAAACATCATGCTTTGCAAGGGCTTGCATCACGCAGCGTTTCGCTGCCGGGACGCACGTGAGACGGTCGATTTTTACACGGAAGTGCTCGGTCTGAAGTTTATTCACGCGATGGGCGAGGATCACGTGCCTTCGACGGGCCTATATAGCCCGCACATCCACATCTTCTTCGAAATGGAGGACGGCGCCTGCATTGCATTCTTCGAGTTGCCGGCCGATGAGGGAGAGCCTTCAGGCAGAGATGCGGGGACACCGGACTGGGTGCAGCATTTTGCTTTTCGCGTCGCCGACAAAGCGACTGTCGAGCGAGCTAAGGAATCGCTGACGGGAAGGGGCATCCCGGTCGTAGGGCCGACTATTCATGATGATTTCCTGTACTCGATCTATTTCTTCGATCCGTCCGGGCATCGCCTTGAGTTGACGGCCGTAACTGCCACGGCGGAGCAGGACGCACAATTCCGCAAGGAAGCGATGGACGTCTTGCGCTTGTGGGAAACAACGCATGACTGGTCGCAGCGCGCCACCTTGTTTGGTGGCGCAAAAGGCTATCGGCGCGAAGGCTCCGCGTAGTGCTGGGGTAGACAGCGCACGCCGGTGCGCTGGTTAAAAAGCCGCAAACCAGATTGAAATGGCTGCGCTATACTCGCTGCGATGAAAATTCTGCGGACACTTCTCGTCTTGCTGCTGTGTGTGATGCTGCCCCTGAGTGGGCTGGCAGCCAGCGGCACGACTGGACAGTGCCCGATGGAATCCGCCACGACCAGCGACATCGCTGCCATGTCGGCCGATATGCCCGGCTGCGATTCGATGAGCCCAATGTCCAGCGAACAGGGTAAGTCGAAGGCATCGCTATGCAAGGTGAGTGCCCAGTGTCAGATGGGTAGCCTCTATCACCCCGTTTCTTCTCCCACCGTGACTCGACCCGCCGGGTCGTTTGTCCCCGTCAGCTTCCACTACGCACAGTCGCTCTCCATCCGCGCGCCGGATGGCCTCTGGCGTCCACCGCAGTCCCTCTAACTCCATCGTTCTGGTTCACCGCTTTTGCGCGGTGATGTCGTCCTGTTTCGGGACGTGAGTTCGTGTGTCCGCTCGCGCGGCTATACGCGGCTCGACCATTCGAGGTTAGAACATGCTTTCCATTATTGGCACGCCGGCATCCCGGCGCGCCTGGGCTCGCTCATGTGCTGTCCTTTTCGCGTTCGGCCTGTTGGCTGGCCACGCGGCGCACGCCCAAGACGCGGGCTTGACGCTTGACGCGGCGCTTCAAATAGCCACCAACCGCTCGTCTTCGATCCAGGCTGCGCAAGCCTCGGTTCGGGGAAGTGCGGACGTGGTTGTCAAAGCCGGTCAACTACCCAATCCCACCCTGAATCTGAGTGTCCAGGACCTCCCTGTCAATGGACCCAATGCCTTCACCATCGGGCAGGACAATTTCACGATGGGCGGCATCGGCATCCAGCAGGAATGGGTGTCTCCGGAAAAGCGCCGACTGCAGACAACGCTCGCCGATCGTG
The DNA here is from genome assembly GCF_013177695.1 of Paraburkholderia solitsugae. GTDB lineage: Bacteria > Pseudomonadota > Gammaproteobacteria > Burkholderiales > Burkholderiaceae > Paraburkholderia > Paraburkholderia solitsugae. Next base: position 127,309 of record NZ_WOEY01000066.1, read on the forward strand.
CTGTAGAGCGCGACCAATCGACGGTCCTTGAAAAGGTGGCCGAGGTCCGTCAGCAAGCGGCCATGGCCTGGCTGAACGCCATCTATGCAAAAAAAGCCGTCGCCCTGAGCCAGGCGCTGGTGGACCATCTGAGCGAGGAGCTTACGGCAAGGCAGGCGTCCTACCGTGGCGCAAAAGGGACGGCGGTCGACGTCGCCCAGGCCAGCCTGACGCTCGGGAATGCGCGTGACGAACTGATCAATGCGCAGCAGGACGAGAAGACCGCGTTGATTGCGTTGTCGCGCTGGACGGCGGCAGGCAACGTGCTGGAAGTCGCCGGTACCCCACCGGAACTTGAGTCACAAGTGTCCCGTTTAAGCGTCGAGCAACTCGCTCAGGTCCAGCCTTCGTTGATCGCGGCCCGCGCAGCCATCTCGCTGGCCGATGCCGACACGGACGTTACCCGAAGCAACAGGAGCACGAACTGGACCTGGGGGCTGACCTACTTCAAGAGCGGCGGGAAGTTCCCGGACTACGTGTCCGTAGGCGTTTCCATCCCTTTGCCGATCCACCGCCGGAACGTCGAAGACCGCGACGTCGAGCAAAAGTCCGAGATGGGTACGCAGGCACGGCTCACTTACGAAGACACCGAGCGCCAGGTCGTCGCTGATATCCAGAGCCTGACGGCAAAGCTCGCCGGTGGCCGGGAACGTCTGGCCAATGCAAAGCAAACCGTTCTTCCCGCAGCTAAGCAAAAAGTGCAGCTGGCCAATGCCGCCTACCGGTCGGGTGCCGGCACGCTTGCTGATGCGTTGGACGCGAGACACGTGCAGCTCGAAGCGGACCTTCAGGTATTGAACCTTGAACGGGAAGTTTCCCTCGTCTGGGCGCAGCTGGAATACCAGGTTCTGCCGCCCGACATGACCTCCGGCCAGTAAAGAGAAAAACATGAACCAGAAACTGATCGTACGCGCCGTTGCGGCAGTGTTCACGGCAGCCGTGTTGCTAGGCGCCGGCTATGTGATCGGCACCCATCGTGCTGCAACAGATGCACCCATGGCGTCGGCCGCGGCCGCGACTCCATCCGCACCCGGCGACAAGGTCGACCCAAAGACGGGTCGCAAAGTGCTCTATTGGCACGATCCGATGGTGCCGAAACAGCACTTCGACAAGCCCGGCAAATCGCCCTTCATGAACATGGAGCTTCAGCCCGTCTTCGCGGACGAAGGCGGTTCAAGCGGCATCAAGGTCGACTCCACGCTTCAACAGAATCTTGGCATCCGATACGCGACGGTGGTCCGGCAGGACACCGCTGAGGGTTTCGATGCGATCGGAACCACCCAGTTCGATGAGTCGATGGCCGATGTCGTCCAGTCGCGGGTGACGGGTTATATCGACCACCTGTACGCAAGTGCTCCGATGCAACGTGTCGCAAAGGGCGCGCCGATTGCGTCGCTCTTCGTTCCCGACTGGTTGGCGCCGCAGGAAGAGTACCTGGCGCTCAAGCGCGGCGGCATGGATGCCGGCCTGCTTGCGGCAGCACGTGCGCGCATGCAGGCGCTGTCGATTCCGGACGGACTCATTGCGAGCCTCGACCGAACCGGCAAGGCGCAGACCCACGCCACGCTATTCGCCCAGCAAACCGGCGTGCTGACGGAACTCAATGTTCGCGATGGTGCGATGGTGTCACCCGGGCAAACGCTTGCCAAGATCGCGGGTCTTTCGAAGCTGTGGTTGATCGTTGAGATACCCGAGTCGCTCGCCTTGCAGGTGCAGCCCGGCATGATGGTCGACGCGACGTTCGCCGGCGACGCGTCGCAGCACTTTAGCGGCCACATCCGTGAAATCTTGCCGGGCATCACTCCGGACAGCCGGACGCTGCAGGCGCGTCTGGAAATCGATAACGCCGGCCTGAAGCTGACCCCGGGGATGCTGATGCGCGCACGTGTCAGTGGGGCGAAACCGGTCTCGCGACTGCTTGTGCCGTCCGAAGCGGTTATCACGACGGGCAAGCGGTCGATCGTTATCGTCAGGAATAACGACGGCCGGCTGCAGCCTGTCCAGGTCGCGGTCGGTAACGATAGCGGCGACAGCACCGAGGTGACGAAAGGGTTGACTGAGGGCCAGCAGGTCGTCGCATCGGGCCAGTTCCTGATCGACTCGGAAGCGAGCCTGACCTCCGTGCTGCCGAAACTCGAAGGAAGCGCGGCACCCGGGGCGTCGGCCTCGGCGCCTGCTTCTGCCTCCGCGCCTGCCGCTGCGCAGACCTACGAGACGACCGGCAAGGTGGAAAAAGTCACCCCCAGCGACATCACGTTTTCGCACCAGCCGGTGCCGGCGCTGGGCTGGGGGGCGATGACCATGACCTTCGGTAAGCCATCTCCAACGGCATTTCCGGACGTCAAGGTAGGCGAGTCCGTGCATTTCGTATTCAAGCCGTCCGATGACGGCTACCAGTTGACGCAGGTCGAACCGGTCGGGGGTACGAAATGATTGCGCGCATCATTCGCTGGTCGATTTACAACCGCTTCCTTGTGCTGCTTGCAACCGTGCTCGTCACCGCGTGGGGCGTTTATTCGCTGACCCAGACGCCGCTCGACGCGCTGCCGGATCTGTCCGACACGCAGGTCATCATCAAGGCATCGTATCCCGGCAAGGCGCCGCAAGTCGTCGAAGACCAGGTGACGTATCCGCTCACGACGACACTGCTGGGTGTACCGGGCGCCACCACCATTCGCGCCTATTCGTCGTTCGGCGATGCGTTCGTCTACGTGCTGTTCGATGACAAGACGGACCAGTATTGGGCCCGCTCGCGCGTGCTCGAATACCTGAATCAGGTGCAGAGCCGTTTGCCTCCAGGCGCGACAGTCTCACTCGGGCCTGATGCCACCGGCGTGGGCTGGGTCTATGAATACGCTCTGGTCGACCGCACGGGCAAACACGACCTAGGGCAGCTCCGGGCCTTGAACGACTGGTTTCTAAAGTTCGAGCTGAAGTCGGTACCGGACGTTTCCGAGGTGGCCAGCATCGGCGGCATGGTGCAGCAATACCAGGTCGTTCTGGATCCGGACAAGCTTCGCGCCTACGGAATCACGCAGAGTGCGGTCGTGGATGCGATCGGCAAGGCTAACCAGGAATCGGGTGGTTCAGTGGTCGAGCTGGCCGAGTCCGAGTACATGGTCAGGTCATCGGGGTATCTGCACTCGCTCGATGACTTCCGCAATATCGTGCTGCGCACGAATGACACCGGGACCCCCGTTTTGCTCGGCGACGTCGCCCGCATCCAGATTGGACCGGAAATGCGCCGCGGCATTGCAGAACTGAACGGGGAAGGCGAGGTGGCCGGTGGAGTGATCGTGATGCGCTCGGGAAAGAACGCGCTGACGACAATCGAAGCGGTCAAGGCGAAGCTCGCCGACCTGAAGAAATCCCTGCCGCCAGGCGTCGAGGTCGTGACGACCTATGACCGTTCGCAGCTCATCGAACGCGCAGTCGACAACCTCAAGGACAAGCTTATCGAGGAGTTCATCATCGTCGGATTGGTCTGCGCGGTGTTCCTGTTCCATCTGCGCAGTGCGTTCGTCGCGATCCTGTCGCTGCCGCTCGGGGTGCTGGCCGCGTTCATCGTGATGCGCTATCAGGGCGTCAACGCAAACCTGATGTCGTTGGGCGGCATCGCGATCGCGATTGGCGCGATGATCGATGCCGCTATCGTAATGATCGAGAACGCCCACAAACATCTGGAAGCGTACGACCACAAGCACCCCGATACGCCGATCACAACCGCCCAGCGATGGGAACTGATCGCGCAGTCCGCGGCCGAGGTCGGTCCGGCACTGTTCTTTTCGCTTCTGATCATCACGCTGTCGTTCATTCCGGTGTTCTCGCTCGAAGGTCAGGAAGGGAAGCTGTTTGCGCCACTGGCGTTCACGAAGACCTACACCATTGCCGCTGCCGCCGGGTTGTCCGTCACGCTCGTGCCGGTACTGATGGGCTATCTGATCCGCGGCCGGATTCCGCATGAGAACGCCAATCCGATCAACCGGGTGCTGATCCGGCTGTACCGTCCATTGCTCGAAGCGACGCTGCGCCGGCCGTGGGTTGCGATCGGGCTGGCGGCTGTCGCGCTTGCTATCACGTTGATTCCCGTGTCGCGGCTCGGCGGTGAATTTATGCCGCCGCTCGATGAAGGCGACCTGCTTTACATGCCGACCGCCTTACCGGGTATCTCGGCAGACAAAGCCGCCGAACTGCTGCAGCAAACGGATCGTCTCATCAAAACGGTTCCCGAAGTGAAGACAGTGTTCGGCAAATCGGGACGTGCCGACACCGCGACCGATCCCGCGCCGTTCGAGATGTTCGAGACCACCATCCAGTTCAAGCCACGCAGCGAATGGCGCCCGGGCATGACGCCGGAGAAGCTGGTGGATGAACTCGACGCACGGGTGAAGATCCCCGGCCTGTCGAACGTCTGGGTGCCGCCAATTCGCAATCGCCTGGACATGCTGTCTACCGGCATCAAAACGCCGGTCGGGGTGAAGATCTCCGGGGCGGACCTCGGGCAGATAGACAGGATCGCTACGCAGATCGAGTCCGTCCTGAAGAACGTTCCGGGCGTCACGTCGGCATTGGCGGAACGCCTGAACGGCGGTCACTACATCGACGTCGACATCGACCGCCTCGCGGCCGCCCGCTATGGTCTGTCGGTGACCGACATCCAGTCCGTCGTGTCGACTGCGGTGGGGGGCGATAACGTTGGCGAGGTTATCGCGGGCCGCGAGCGCTTTCCGATCAACATTCGCTATTCACGGGAGATTCGGGACTCCGTCGACAACATACGTCAGTTGCCGGTTGTAACGGACCGCGGCGCGCAGATCACGCTGGGAGACGTGGCCACGATCAAGATCTCCGATGGCCCGCCGATGATCCGTAGCGAAAATGCACGATTGTCGGGGTATGTCTACGTTGACATTCGCGATACCGACTTGCAATCCGCCGTGAAGGCAATGCAGATCGCCGTTGCGCAGCACGTTGTATTCCCACCGGGTTATTCGATCGCGTGGTCGGGGCAGTTCGAGTATCTGGAGCGGGCGGCTGCGAAACTGCGAACCGTGATTCCTGTGACGCTCGTCGTGATTTTTGTGCTGCTCTTCCTGACCTTCAACTCGGCGGCCGACGCGCTCCTGCTTATGTCGACGGTGCCATTTGCGCTGGTCGGCGGGTTCTGGCTGATATGGATCCTGGGGCACGCGGTGTCCGTTGCCACGGCGGTGGGATTCGTCGCGTTGTCGGGCGTGGCGGCCGAATTCGGTGTCGTGATGCTGCTGTATCTGAAGGGTGCACTTAACCGTCGACTTGAGGAAGGGGAGCCCTTTACCGAAGAGACGCTTGTCGATGCCATCCGCGAAGGCGCGGTTCTGCGTGTGAGACCCAAGGCGATGACGGTCGCGGTTGTCCTCGCAGGCCTCATCCCGATCATGCTGGGCCATGGCTCCGGCTCCGAAGTCATGCAGCGCATTGCCGCGCCAATGGTTGGCGGCATGGTGACCGCGCCGCTCCTGTCGATGCTCATCATTCCGGCCGCCTGGCTATTGCTGCAACGCCGCCGCGTGGCGCGCATGAGAGCAAACACGCAAGAATCGCTTCAACCTCATGTAGTACCCAATGGCACGCTTGTGCCGCAAACTCACTCTGGAGAAAACCAATGAAGAAACTGATTACCCTGACGGCTACGTTCTGTACCGGTCTTACGCTCGCTGGCGCGGCGCTGGCGGCGGACGATATGGCGGGCATGAAGATGAACGGCGGCGCAATGGGTGCCGGGGTGCCGAACAACGCCGCGCTCACCGATGCGGTCGTCAAGAAGGTGGACTCGTCGACCGGCATGGTGACGCTCCAGCACGGCGAACTGAAGAACATCGGCATGTCGGCGATGACGATGGCCTATAAGGCCAGGGATGCGTCGATGGTCAAACAGGCGAAGGAGGGCGAAAAGGTCAAGGTTCGCGTTGAAAATGTGGATGGCACGCTGACCATCGTGAAGCTTCTTAAACAGTAACGGTTCGCGGTTGCACAGCGATGCGCCGGCGCGTTGTTCTGCCGCTAACGCATTGCTGTGTCAACGCGGACGCTGGTCCGCCGCCGGATCGGTTGAGTCCGCTATACGTCGTCAGCTTCCAGAGAGCAGATGTGTGGAAAAGCTCCACGATTCCACGCGTCGGCACGCTGGCGGAAAAGGAAGGGCACGTCGCAGTTCCCTGCGGCCGGGGCAATTTTCCCCAGGCATGATCCGCGTGTGCGTTCTATGCTGTTTGCACGGTCAATTGCCGTTCAGGAGAGACGCATATGTTCAATCACATTGGCTTGAGAGTATCAGACGTGCCGCGCAGTGTGCGCTTCTATCAGCAACTGCTGGCGCCGCTCGGTTTCGAATTGTGCATGCACGAAGGCGAGCTCGCGGGATTCGGCACACCGGGGCAGCCACAGTTGTGGCTGCATGGGGCGGGTGCGGTCGCCGCGGCGCCGCGCGGCGTGCACGTCGCGTTCGAGGCGACGAGCCGCGCAGCCGTGGAGCGCTTCCATAACGAAGGCATACGCGGGGGCGGCGTGGACAACGGCAAGCCCGGGCTGCGCTCCGACTACGGCCCGACGTACTACGCCGCCTTTCTGATCGATCCGGACGGGAACAACATCGAGGCGGTATGCATGCACGACGACGCATGAGCCACGCGGGGCAGGGGGAGTGACGTCCATCAGCGTGGGCGTCCTCAGCGCACCGTACTGTCATTTGGCGTCACGCGACAGGAGGTTTTCAACCACGCGTTCGGCCTGCGGCTGGCGCGTCCACCTTAATTCCTCGCAACTACCATCAAGTCAGGGAAACAACGCCCCCGCAGTTATGCCCATCAAGGCCAATTCTCGCATCACGGTCTCACGTTCCTTCACCACGATATCGATAGCGCTCAGGTATCGCTTGTTGTGAAGCTGCGCCGTCTGCAGGGTCGAGCCAATACGACAACAGTTCCGGCATGGGGGAAGGCACTTTCCGTCCGACCTCGAGCCGGTTCATGTCAGCGCGTCGAACGTCGACGTCCCATGCCTGATTCGATACCGTTCGATAGACCTTGGATGAGATGACGACGTGCCGGTGACAAGGCTTAGCCTCGGACATCGAAGGCCAAGGCGCGTCTGGATAGCGTCCCACGTAGGCGGGGAAGTCGTGCGGAACTACCTGAGTATGGATGTCGATGCATCCGCATTGCGAAGGCTGGTGGGCCGTTTCCGTTAGGGTAACTCCTGGTATTTTCAGACCGCATAATTAGTTGCAAAAACAACTTTAGTGAGCTCTAATTCGATCATGGCTTGGTTGCTTTTGCAATAATTGTCGCGGTGGCGGGGATGACATCGACTTTCAGCGTCCTCGAGCGGCAGCGCGCATCGCCCGACTTAGATGTATTCGCGGGCCTGGTGGATGCCGCCGTACAACTGCGCGACGACCCGGTAGCGCTACGCCAGCGGTGGGGTCGGAACGTGAAGGGCAGCCGGGTGGGGGTTGGACTCAAGAATGGAGACGCGAGAGTGAGTTTTGAAATACTACTGAAGCCAAGCGGAAATCGCTATGTCGTCGAAGAGGGCGAAACGGTATTGGCGGCAGCCATGAAGGCCGGTCTTTTCGTTCCTTATAGCTGCCGCTCGGGCGCTTGTAGCGCGTGCAAGGGGCGCGTCGTGGAGGGGCGCGTCGAGCATGGTCACGTACTCGAACGAGCCCTGCCACCCAAGGAGCGAGAGGACGGCTACGCATTGCTATGCTCGGCGAAGCCGCTTTCCGATTTGACCATCGAGGTGGAGGAGTTAACCGGCCTCGATGTCGTCAAGGCTTCGACCTACCCCTGCCGGGTGACTGACATCGCGAGACCGGCGCCCGATGTTGCCGTTCTGAGGTTACGACTTCCGCTGAACGAGAACTTCTTCTTCCGCGCTGGTCAGTACATAGACGTACTGTTGCCGGACGGCGTGCGCCGCAGCTACTCGATCGCTGTGCCGCCCGATCCGGTGTCGCTGACGCATATCGAGTTGCACATTCGCCATCACCCGGGCGGCCGCTTCACCGAGCACGTATTCTCGGAGCTTGCCCCGCGGGAGATGCTTCGCTTCGAAGGCCCGTTCGGTTCGTTCTTCCTTCGCGAATCATCCGACAAGCCCGCCATTCTGCTCGCAGGCGGAACCGGCTTCGCGCCTGTTAAAGCCATCGTCGAGTCTGCACTGCAACGCGGGAGCGCTCGTGAGTTTCACATCTACTGGGGTGGCCGCCAGCGGCGCGACCTGTATCTGGCCGATCTGCCGCGCAAATGGGCGGAGGATCATCCGAACGTCCATTTCGTGCCGGTGCTGTCCGAACCGGGAATGGATTGCGACTGGACCGGGCGCACGGGCTGGGTTCACCAGGCGGTGGCCGACGATTTTCCGGACCTTTCTGGGTATGAGGTTTATGCGTGCGGCGCCCCGGCGATGGTCAACGCAGCACGGGAAGACTTCACGAGCATGTGCGGTCTTCCTGCAGCGGCCTTCCACGCCGATGCGTTCCTGACGCAGGCCGAGACCGCGGCGTAAGGCCACACAATCGCCGATCGACACACCAGCCGTACATAGCACAATGGAGGCATCTTATGACGCTTGAAATCCCTGGCGAGGCAGTTGTCCCGCTGAAAAACAGCGGTGCGATCAATCGGCCCTACGTGCTCGGACATGGCACGCTCGAGTGCCGCGACATTGCCGAAACACGGCGCTTCTACGAGGAGTTCCTTGGTCTTGAAACCGTGCGCCATGCGGCCCCCGCATTCGCGTTCCGGCTGGGTTTGAAGTTCCATGTGTTCTGCGTCGAAGTGGGCGACAAGATTCACGACGTCTCGTTCCTTACCCACTGGGGACTCGACGTGCGCACTCGTGAAGAAGTCGACGCTGCTCATCGTTCGGCGTACGAGTACAAGGATCATTACAAGATTCGCCAGATTACCGACGTGACGCTGCAACATGGCGTGTACTCGTTCTATCTTCAGGACCTCGACTACAACTGGTGGGAATTTCAGTATTACGAAGGATTCCAGGACGAGGACGTCTTCGATTTCGGCGATCGCTTCTAAGCGGCAGGACAATTCGACATGAACGACCGTTACCATCTGCTGAGTTTCAACGACGAAGGGCGAGCGCGCGCCGGCCTGCTGATTGGCGAGCGTGTTTATCCATATGGCCCGCAGCTTGGCGAGTTGCTGCAGCTTGACATGCATGACCTGACGGTCACTGAACTTATCGGCCAGTGGGACAGATTGGGTCCGCAATTGCGCGAGGCAGCCGCTCGCATTAGCGCATCGACGACGTCGCTGCCGGGCTTCGCGCTCGATGCGGTAAAGCTGCTGGCGCCGCTGCTACCTGGAACCATCTACGGCGCAGGCGCGAATTACTATGATCACGTCGCGGAGATGGACCGCGCGTTCAATATGCCACCGTCGCCCGATCCTCACACGGTTTCGGGAGCACCGTGGCATTTTATCAAGGCTCCGTCATGCTCGGTGGTGGTGGGTACCGGGGAACACGTGACCTTGCCGCCTTACAGCCGCTGCGTCGATTGGGAGGCAGAGCTCGCGGTGGTCATTGGACGTCCGGCACGCAACGTCGCAGTCGAGGACGCGTTGTCGTATGTTGCTGGCTACACCGTGGCCAACGATCTTTCCCTGCGAGATGTATTCGTACGCGACTACATTGGCGTGCATTCACCGTTCCACTTCGACTGGATCTCCCAGAAGTGTTGGGAGGGAAGTTGCCCGCTTGGACCCTGGATCACGCCAGCAGAAGACATTCCGGACGTTCAGTCACTTGGAATCCGTCTTTGGCGTAACGGCGAGCTGCGTCAGGATTCGAGTACCGCCGAGATGATCTTCAGCGTTGCCGAACAACTCGCCTTCCTGAGCAGTCGCGTCACGCTGTATCCGGGCGACGTGATCCTGTCGGGCACGCCGGCGGGCGTCGGTATGCCGCACAACCAGTTCATCGAGCCCGGCGATGAGATGGAGGTCTGGGTCGAAGGCATTGGCACGCTCAAGAGCACGTTCATCACCGACGACGCCACAAGAGCGGATAGCTGAGAGAGAGGAGGCAAGGAGGGTTTCCTCGGCTTCCCGCCGTCCAAGGGCCCCGGGTTATGCAACCGTCTCCTTTGCCTACTGGGCAGCGAGCCAGTCTCGCATGAAACAGGTTGGTGATAGAAGGCTTCCGCCTTGCGCCGGGATTCATGACTGGAGGACTGGTTGCACTAAACGCCGCGCCCTGAGGCACGGCCTGGGCGATTGCCGCGAACCGTCGCGATAGATGCACGTCCACGCGCCGTGCAACAACAACAACAACATAGAGATGCGAACGGGCGTGGGTGGTCGATCGCAATGACACGGGTTCAGATCGGATTATCGCATCCACTTGATATTTATACGATAAGTTATCCTAATAATATTAATGAGCTTATTGATCAGCGTTCCCCTAGTCTTTTAAAACCAGGCATTGCGCCACAAAAATGGAGATTTGATCGTCATGAAAATCAAATGGAGCGCGACGTTGCTCGTCGCGGCGTCAGGGTTCACGTATGCCCAAAGCAGTGTCACGCTATATGGAATTGTCGATACAGGGCTGTCGTACTACAACCACGCAACAGTCCACGGTGGATCGGAGGTTGGGCTGCCTACTTTGACGGGTGAAGTACCGTCACGCTGGGGCTTGAAGGGTGTCGAGGACCTCGGCGGTGGCTACAAGACATTCTTTGTCCTGGAGAGCGGTTTTCAGCCGGGCACTGGTTCGCTGAACTATGGCGGGCGCCTCTTCGGCCGTCAGGCGAATGTCGGGGTAAGCAGCGACTACGGCTCACTCACGCTCGGCCGGCAAATGAACATGACGATGTACGCGCTGACGAACGCGGATGTGATCGGCCCTTCGATTCACTCGATGGCAAGCTTCGACCCGTATCTGCCGAACTCGCGCAGCGACAACGCGGTTGGCTATCTCGGCAAATTCCATGGCGTCACGCTCGGCGGAACATACAGCTTTGGCCGCGACGCCGCCGGTCCTGCGGGCCCGGCGGCGACCAACTGCGGAGGACAGGTGCCGGGCGACTTCGTTGCGTGCCGGCAATACACCGCGCTGCTTGCCTATGATTCAGCGAGCTTCGGTGCGGCAGCATCCTACGACGTGATGCGCGGTGGTACGGGTGCGTCGGCGCCGCTGAACAACAGCGCGTACACCGATACGCACAACATCGTCGACGGCTACGTGATTCTGGGCCCAACCAAGATCGGTGTCGGCTGGGTCAGAAACAACGTGGCAGCCGCGACCCATTTGCAGACAGATATTTTCTTCGCGGGGGCGACGTACTATGCAACGCCCTCGCTTTACTTCGACGCAGAAGGGGTGCGTTACCTGCAACGGGGGCCGGCGGGGAAAAATGACGCGAATTCGACATTGCTGATCGGTCGCGTGAACTACCTGATATCGAAGCGCACGATGGTGTACACGTCGGTCGGGTACATGTTCAACAGTGCGCTGGCTGCCAACCCGGTTGCGGCTGGCGGCACTGTCGAAACTGGCGCGGATCAGCTTGGCGTCATGATCGGTCTGCAGCAGAAGTTCTGATACGTCGTAACGGAGTAGGGGTGGGTAGCATGTGCCTTATTAAAATAGGAATCCTTATAAGTGTCGATTCTACGACCTGATGCGGGTGACTGAGGAGGGCTATAATTGCGTCCGCAACCAGACATTGCGGACGCGTTGAATGTTTGGCGTTCTACCGCGCGCAAAGTTGCTTTGCAATTCAGGACATATGCACGCTCTCGCTATCAATCTATTATCAGGCAAGCGTTTGGTCGTGTGACATTGGGTGCCCTCATCGAGGGTAGATGCTTCCCGGCAATGGTAGGGGCCGCAGCTTCGGGAATGCAAGAAGGGAATATGTCCAGCGCGCCGTCGCCGCAGGTGTTGATGCACGGGTTGAGGTCTGGATGGGTCGCGCTGATATCAAATGTTTAATCGTAGCCGCGTGAGCGAGCACTTCGTGCGAGTCAGCCGCGGCCTTCCGCTTTTGGAGAATTTATGAGAAACGCTATAGACGATGTTGCGCTCGATGTTCTGTTTCGTGAGGCACGTTCGTACAGGGCGTGGCTGGCCGAGCCGGTGTCGGACGAAATCTTGCGTCAGGTTTACGACTTGATGAGATGGGCTCCCACCAGCGCCAACGGCAATCCCGCACGGATCCTTTTTTTGCGCACCAAGGCGGCAAAGGAGAGGCTGTTGCCCGCACTCGCTCCCGGGAACGTGGACAAGACGATGAATGCTCCGGTGACAGCCATCATCGCTCACGACCTGAAATTCTACGAGAAGTTGCCGCAGCTATTGCCGCACGATCCTGGCATGCGCGATCTCTTCGCCAATGCACCGGAACTAGTCGACGCTACGGCGAAACGCAACTCCAGTTTGCAAGGCGCTTACCTGATTCTGGCTGCGCGTGCGTTAGGACTAGATTGCGGACCTATGTCGGGGTTCGACAACGCCAAGGTCGACGAGGAATTTTTTGGTGCAGGAAAGAGCGAGCCGAATTCCGCCGAAGAATTCTTTCCCGAAGGTCACATTAAGTCGAACTTCCTTTGCAATCTCGGGTACGGCGACAAGTCAAATCTGTTTGCGCGCGCGCCCCGCCTCGAATTCGATCAAGCCTGCACCCTTTTATAGATCTGTTCATCGGTCGCACGAAGCCAAACTGCCGCGCGACGTCGTGCCGAGATTTGGCCCGACGGCGACGCGGCACTTCCACTCGGGAAGCACCATAATCGCTAGCTAGTGTGATGCGTCACAAATAATGCAACTTAATCGCGATTTGTGAGTCTCCATGTACATGGAGGGAGAACTCATGAGAATCGCGGCGAAAGTTGAGCTGAGCGAAGCACAGCGCAAACAGTTGAAGACGTGGGCTACCGGCCGGACGATTCCGGTTCGACTGGCCGAGCGCGCCAAGATGATTTTGCTCGCAGCGCAGGGCAAGACGGACAAAGAGATCGGTGCGGACCTTGGTATCTGGCGAGGCACGGT